>JAYRPG010000150.1:0-14389 GCA_041911275.1 Ferruginibacter sp.
CGCCATAGCTGCCGCCGCCCGGCGATACCTCGTAGTTACCTGTTCCTGTATTCTTGGTAAAGGTTTGGTAACCGCCTGCACCATAAACGCCACTCAATTTCGGATCCCATACCTGGTAGGCATCCACCAGTCCGCCGGTACGCACAATATTGCGCATATCAATCCGCGAGGCAAATGGATTGCGCACCAGTGCATAGCGCCCGGCCGGAACGCTTACTGCCGGCTGATCACCCTGAAACAGGGCGCCCGTACTGCGCAGTGTGGTGGCAGTCGAGGGGGCGCCGGCGCCAAACTGGTTGGGGCCCCGGTCACCGCGAATGAAAATAAAGTACCCGTGCTGCGAAGCCAGCGCGGTGGTTTGGGTATTGGCCACCGGTACCAGGTTATCCGTAACCGGGTCATAACTGAATAAAGCATGCCCGGGCGACAGGGTATCAAAGCCTGCTGCCTGCGCATTGGAAAGGGTATTGAACACCGACTTTCTTCCGGGTATCATGATCCCGTAACCCGGCTGGCTGTTGGCATTGAAACCTGTTTGATTCTCCTGCCAGGCCTGCCTGATGGTTTGCCCCGTAGTGGTGGAGGCCAGCAGGCGCCAGGATTTGGCGGCGTTCTGCGGGATATAACGTTCCACCGTTACGTTGCCACTGATGTACCCACCGGTTGTACGACCGGCGGCTACACGGGCAGTGCCGCTGGCAGTGGATTTTAAAGTAAGATTCCCCCCCGTGTTCAACACACCGGTACCCGTTACCGTGAGTACGCCTTCGTCGCCGGGAACAGTTCCCGCGGCGATTTGCAAAGGGGTGGCCAGGGTGGCAGAAGCGCCATTGTTAACCGTGAAGGTTTTGAGGCAGGATTCTGTGCCGCTGCTACTGAAATGAAGGCTGCCGGCATTACCCGCAATAATCAGCCCGGCTGCAGGAGAGCCCGCGAGGAATCCAGCAGCACGGCTCACCGCGCCATTGAGGGTGAGGGTATTATTGCCAAGGCTGAGCTTTCCGGCAGTGAGGGTAAGGCCTCCCGTTATGGTAACATTGGCCGCGAGGCTTACATTACCCGATGTTTTGTTGATGACCACATTACCGAAGTTTACCATTCCACCGCCGGCCCGGTTGATCTGCTGATCGCCGCTGCTGTTGAAGATCACTGTACGGGTGCCGTTGTTCTGCACGGCCGTACTGCCATTAATCCAGTTCCCGCTGGCGTTTACATTGCTGCTGAGGGTGAGGGTACCGTTTACCGCCATATGGCCGGTATTCATGACCCCGGTGGAATTGGTGGTAAAGCTGCTGCCGGCAGCCACCGTAGTGGTTCCGGCCACATTGATGTTCCCGGTAAAGGTGGAGAGGTTCAGGTTCACCGTGCCCGACGCGCCGATGGTGAAATTCCCCTGCACATTCAATGCCGCACTGCCCCCGATGGCATAGTTCAGGGTACCCGAACTGCTTTCGAAAGCCAGGTTACCGTAGGTACGGCCGGAAAGCCCCACGGAGGGAGAAAGTGTGGCATTGCCGCGGTAAATGAAATTACTGGTGGGACTAAGCGTCACCGCATTCAGCGCAGCGGTAACCGATCGGGCAGAATTGTGCACGTAGGTTGCCCCGGATGCCAGTGACCATGTTGCACCACTGTTTACTGTAAAGTTGGCGTTATTTCCGGTGGCTGAGAAAATGAGCGTACCGTTCACGATCAGATCGGTACCATTGCCGTTATTGATGACAAAGGAAGAATTGGTGCCGCTGTTGGTAACCTGGAGTGAACCATTCACCGTCAACTGATCTACCTGCAACTGATTATCAACGGTGAGCACCGCATCAGTCCTCACTTCTATGGCACCGTCGGCCGAGGAGGGCGATGTTCTTACATTTCTCCAGTTTCCTCTTGAAAATCTTTGCCAGATATTGGTACCGAACCAGCTGCCGGTTGCGCCCGTACGGGTTCGGTAATCACCGGTACTCTGTGCATGGAGCAGATCAGTAAAAAGAAGAAGAAAGGCCCCAGTCAACATGAGCTGTTGAAGTGCTTGGCGCAGGCGCCCTGCCGGGACACAAGAAAAAAGGGTACGCTGCGGAAACGCAGCGAAACTGATGGGTTTCATCGTAATAGGTGTTCGATTGATTACCGAAACCGCATCCGGATACACAAGCAAAAAACAATAGTAGGGAATATCCGAACACGCAGGGATTTGCCCCGAAGGCATTTTCCCCGCTTTAGAACGCTTCCGGAAGCTGTTTATTTTCCGGAAACTGTACCCAACAGCAAAAACCGGACAAACGGACCTGCTGCGGCCATAAAAAAAAACCCGGCCACCTGCGTGAACCGGGTAATTTACGATTGCTTGCCAGCTATGTGCACCGGCCGAAGGCCGGAATAAGGTATCAGCGGAGGAAGAGCATTTCCCTGTATTTGGGCAGCTGCCAGTAGGCATCATCCAGCACCAGCTCCAGTTTGTCCACATGATAACGGATCAGATCAAAGTATCTGCCCTTAACGTTATCACAGTAGGCGATGGCCCGTTCACGGGTATCGGTGATATCGTTGGCCTTCTTCCTTTCCTCAATCATCTGCCGCACCCCATCGCTCATAGCATTGATGTGTTTGCTGATGTCTTTCAGGATGGCCAGCTGGCTGCTGTAAGCCGACTCATCCAGGCCGGAGGCTTTCAGTCCCTGGATATTGCTGAGCAGTACATTCTGGTATTTGATGGCTGAAGGCAGGATAACGGAAGTTGCCAGTTCCCCCATGATCCGGGCTTCGATCTGTACTTTTTTGATGTAGGCTTCGAGCATAATTTCATGGCGGGCCTCCAGTTCGGCATGGTTGTACACTTCGTTGGCCCCGAAGAGCTGCTTTGATTTTTCGGTGATGTAGGCATCGAGTGCCAGCGGGGTGGTTTTTACATTCGGCAAACCGCGGCGGGCGGCTTCCGCGGCCCATTCCTCACTGTAGCCATCGCCTTCAAACAATACCGCCTTGCTCTCCACGATGTATTTCTGGATCACATGCATGATGGCGATTTCTTTCTTCTCCCCTTTCTCGATATGGGTATCCACCTCTTTCTTGAACTGCTTCAGGGTTTCGGCCACGATGGTGTTGAGTACCGTCATCGCGTTGGCACAGTTGGCGGCCGATCCCACCGCGCGGAATTCAAATTTGTTGCCGGTGAAGGCAAAGGGGGAAGTACGGTTACGGTCGGTATTGTCCAGCATCAGTTCCGGAATCGTTTTATGGATATCCAGTTTCAGCATGGCTTCATCCTGCTCATCAAATTTATCGCCCACCCGTGTTTCCACCTGGTTCAATACATCAGAGAGGTATTTGCCGATAAAGATGGAGATGATGGCGGGGGGAGCTTCGTTGGCCCCGAGGCGGTGATCGTTACCGGCGCTGGCGATGGAAGCACGCAGCAGATCGGCATAATCGTGCACGGCCTTGATGGTGTTCACAAAGAAGGTAAGGAACATCAGGTTGGTCTTCGGGGTTTTGCCGGGGGCCAGCAGGTTTACGCCGGTATCC
This sequence comes from Ferruginibacter sp., assembly GCA_041911275.1. Lineage (GTDB taxonomy): Bacteria > Bacteroidota > Bacteroidia > Chitinophagales > Chitinophagaceae > Ferruginibacter. Next base: position 3,520 of record JAYRPG010000150.1, read on the forward strand.
GTGGCAATGCTCCAGTTGTTGTGCTTACCACTGCCGTTGATGCCGGCAAAAGGCTTTTCGTGCAGCAACACTTTCAGGTTATGCCGCTTGGCCACGCGGTTCATCACATCCATGAGCAGGGTATTGTGATCCACGGCCAGGTTGGCTTCTTCAAAGATCGGGGCGCATTCAAACTGGCAGGGGGCCACTTCATTGTGCCGGGTGCGCAAGGGGATCCCCAGTTTATAGGATTCTTCCTCAAAATCCCGCATGTAGGCATAAATCCTTTCCGGGATGGCGCCGAAATAATGGTCTTCCAGCTGCTGCCCCTTGGCCGGCGCATGCCCGAAAACCGTGCGGCCGGTCATGACGATATCCGGACGGGCATTGGCCAGGCCGGCATCAATCAGGAAGTACTCCTGCTCCCAGCCCAGCGTGGCGGTAACCTTGGTAACATTTTTATCAAAGTACTGACAAACGTCCACAGCGGCTTTGTCCAGCGCCACCAGCGCCTTGATCAGCGGGGTTTTGGCATCCAGTGATTCGCCGGTATAGGAAACAAAGATGGTGGGAATGCAGAGGGTTTTGCCGTTGCCGATTTCCACAATAAAGGGCGGGGAAGACGGATCCCAGCCGGTGTAGCCGCGCGCCTCAAACGTGGCCCGCAAACCGCCGGAAGGAAAGGAAGAGGCATCCGGCTCCTGCTGAATCAGGGACGCACCTTCAAATTCCTCGATCGGGGTGCCGTCGCCTTTCAGGGTGAAAAAAGAATCGTGCTTTTCAGCGGATAAATCTGTCAGCGGCTGAAACCAGTGCGTATAATGTGTAACCCCTTTACTTTCTGCCCAGGCACGGAGCCCGTTGGCAATCTGGTTGCCCATGGAGCGGTCGATCTTTTTGCCGCTCTTGATGGAAGCCGCCAGACTTTTATAAGCCTCATCGCTGAGGTACTGGCGGGCGGTTTTGAGGGTGAATACGTTTTCACCGAAAATACCCGTCACTTTCGCGGAACCTTTTACATTAACATCCTTGTACGAAGCCAGATTGTCGATTGCCTTGAAACGTAAAGATTGCATGTTTTAATTTTTTTAGTGCTGCAAAATAGCATAAAAAATTAAAATAAATCAATTATTTCAGGACCAATCCGTAAATAATGAGGAAAACCGAATAAAAAATTAATATTATATCATTTTATAATTTTAAAGAAACGGCCTCCTGATTTCCAATCGGTTCCGGCCAGAACCGGGGCCAGCAGGAAGGGCAGGCAAAGGGCCCGGTAACGGATGATGGCGCCCAGTACCGGTACCGTGTATCCGATCATCAGGCACAGGCCGACTGCAAAAACCAGTCCCATCAAACAAAAAGCGGGCAGCCGGCAGCCGCCGCGGCGCGGAAAGCGCCAGCGGCCGATCAGCAGGAAAGTATAGAGCAGCCATTCGGCAATATGCGGCATCAGCAGGGCACTCATCCGGACATCCATCGGCCAGGGCCGCAAAAAAACGGCAGCCGCAGCCTGGGGAAAGGCGGTCAGGAAACCCGTTGCGGTGGGTTGCAGCGGCGCCACCGGCATGGAGGTACGCGCCTCCCCAAGCGCCAGGAAGGCCGCCTGCTTCTCCACCACAGCCCGGGGCAGATCCAGATGGGCACTGCAATAAGGAAGCAGGAAAAACAACAGGATGCCGGCCGCATAAACAGCCGCATACCAGGCTGAAGGGCGGAGAGCCGGGAAGCGCCCCGCAAGCATGCAGCCCGCCAGGGCCGGCAACAGGGCCGCCACCACATAAGGCCGGAAGAGGAAGATGATCAGCAGAAAGAGCAGCACCAGCACCAGGCGGTGAACCTGCCGGTTTCGCCAACACGCTTCCACCTGGTAACACAAAGCACCCAGCAGGGCCAGGATCAGGCCTTCCTTATGCAGCGCGCTGCCGTACAGGAGCAGGGAGGGCAGCAGGAAAACCAGGAACAGCAAGGGCAGCTGACCGATCCGGAAAACCTGCCGGAAATACCTGAACAGGGCCGCATATCCGAAAAAAACCAGGAAATTGTACAGTACCACATTCACATAATACCGGCCGCCGCTGAAGAGATGCAGCACGGAAACCAGCTTGAACATCAGGTTGGCCCGGAGATCGTTCCAGTAAGAGCCCTCCGCACGCAGCATGCCGCCATAACCATCAGCATACCCGGTATCAAACAGGTTCCGGAGGTAGGTACCCGGATTGCTGAAAAGCAGCTGGTACTCCAGCAGGCCCTCCGTATGATACCGCCAGGTATCGGTGGAAGGGTCGCTGTGGGTAAACCATCCATACCCCACCCCGGCAGCCACTTTGATGCCGAACAGCAGGAGGATCCACCCGGCCGGCAAACCCATGGCCCGCACAAAGGGTACCCGCGTGAGCACCCAGCCCAGAAACAGCAGCCAGCCGGCAAAAATCAGGTAATCCAATTGATTTGCTTTGCGGGGTAAGATAATTAAAATAAGGCGTTGAATGCGCCCCCGAATTCAGGGTGAGGTTGTACTTTCGCAACGATATACCCCCCATTTATGGAAATCACCGCCCAAACGGCCAGGGACCTGCGCCTTACGGAAGAAGAGTTCAACCTGATCAGGGAAAAGCTCGGCCGGCTCCCCAATTTCAATGAACTCTGCTGCTTCAGCGCCATGTGGAGCGAACACTGCAGTTATAAAAATTCCATCCGCTGGCTGAAGACCCTGCCGCGTGAAGGCAAAAAAATGCTGGTGAAGGCCGGTGAGGAAAATGCCGGCCTGATGGACATCGGCGATGGCTATGGCGTGGTGTTTAAAATTGAAAGCCATAATCACCCCAGTGCCATCGAGCCCTTCCAGGGCGCGGCCACCGGTGTGGGCGGCATTCACCGCGATATCTTCACCATGGGCGCCCGGCCCGTAGCGGCGCTCAACTCCCTGCGCTTCGGCGCCCTCACAGAAAACAAATCGCAGCACCTGCTGGCCGGCGTGGTGCATGGCATCGGGCATTACGGCAACTGCTTCGGCGTGCCCACGGTGGGCGGCGAAATTTATTTTGACCCCTGCTACCATACCAACCCCCTCGTGAATGCCATGAGCGTGGGCATCGTACAGAACGGGGCCACCATTTCGGCCACGGCTCACGGTGCCGGTAACCCGGTTTTCTTTGTGGGCAGTGCCACCGGGAAGGACGGGATCGGCGGAGCCTCTTTCGCTTCGGCCAACATCACCGAAGACAGTGCGGAAGACCTGCCCGCCGTACAGGTGGGCGATCCCTTCCAGGAAAAGAAACTGCTGGAAGCCTGCCTCGAAGTGATCAGCACCGGCGCCCTCATCGGCATGCAGGATATGGGCGCAGCCGGCATCATCTGTTCCACCGCTGAAATGAGTGCCAAAGGCGGCGCGGGCATGCGCATCCACCTGGACCAGGTGCCGATGCGGCAGCCCAATATGAAAGCCTGGGAACTGCTGCTGAGTGAAAGCCAGGAAAGAATGCTGATGGTGGTGAAGCAGGGCCGCGAAGCGGAAGTGATCCGGATTTTTGAAAAATGGGACCTCCCCTGCAGCCGCATCGGCGAGGTAACGGAGACGGGTATCCTGGAATTTTATATGGAGGGCAAACTGGAAGCCGCTGTTCCTGCCGAAGCCCTTGTGCTGGGCGGCGGCGCCCCGCAATACGAACGGGAGTACCGCGAGCCGCGCTACCTGGAACAGATTCGGCGTTTTGATGCCGCATCCATCCCGGTACCGGCCGATCTGAAAGCCGTGGCTGAACTACTCACGGCCCTGCCCAACATTGCCTCCAAACGCTGGGTGTTCGAACAGTACGACAGCATGGTGGGCACCGGCAACAGCAGCACCAATGCCCCGAGCGATGCCGCCGTGGTACTGGCCAAACCCACCGGCAAAGCCCTGGCGCTTACCACCGACTGCAACAGCCGGTATGTATTTGCCGATCCTTACCGGGGCGCGCAGATGGCCGTAGCCGAAGCCGCCCGCAATATCGTGTGCAGCGGCGGGGAGCCGCTGGGCATCACCAACTGCCTGAATTTCGGCAACCCCTATGACCCGGAAGTGTACTACCAGTTTGTACAGGCCATCCGCGGCATGGGCGATGCCTGCCGCCGTTTCGATACGCCGGTAACCGGCGGCAATGTGAGTTTCTATAACCAGTCGCCCGACGGACCGGTGTACCCCACCCCCACCATCGGCATGGTGGGCCTGCTGCCTTCCGTGGCATCCAGGATGACCCTCGACTTCAAAACGGCCGGCGACCCCATCCTGCTGATCGGGCGCAGCCGCAACGATATCCAGGGTTCCGAATACCTGCACCAGCTGCAGGGCGTGGCGTTCAGCCCGGCACCGCATTTTGACCTGGAAGAAGAATATGCCCTGCAGCAGGCTGTGAAAGCTTTGATTGCGCAAGGGCTGATCCGGTCGGCGCACGATGTGAGCGAAGGCGGACTCTGGATTGCCCTGGCGGAAAGCGGATTCCACCGCAACCTGGGTTTCAGCGTCAGCCTGGAATCCGGCATCCGGCCCGATGCCTGGCTCTTCGGCGAAGCGCAGAGCCGCGTGGTGGCATCGGCAGAACCCGGGCAACTGGAAGCCTGCACCAAGCTCCTGGAACAAATGCAGGTACCCTTTACCGTTATAGGCGCAGTGAGCAGCGGCGTCGTGGAAATAAACGGGGAAAACTGGGGAGATATCCGCCACTGGAAACAACTGTATAACGATGCCATCAGCAACCTGCTTTCGGGCCACGAGGGCGAGCAGGCCCTGAGCGCGCTTTAAACCACCAACATGAATACACGTATCGCCATCATAGGCGGCGGCAACCTGGGCACCGCCATCGCAGAGGGACTCATCAAAAGCCGGTTCTGCAAGCCTGGCGACCTCACCGTTACCAAAAGAAACACAGCCACCCTGCAGGCACTGGCCAGGAAGGGGGTAACCGTCACCAGCGACAATGCCGCCGCCATCCGCAACAGCGGGCTCGTGGTGCTGGCCATCAAACCTTTCCAGGTGAGTGAAGTGCTGCAGGCGGTACGGCGTGAACTCACCCCCGCCCACATCCTGGTGTCGGTGGTAACCGGTGTGCTCATCAGCGATATGCTGGACATCCTCAAAAAGAAAATACCGGTGTGCCGGGCGATGCCCAACACCGCCATTGCCATCCAGGAAAGCATGACCTGCCTCAGTTTCAGTCATGCCGGCGCGGGACAGATTGAGCGGGTGAAGGGTTTGTTTGAAACGGTGGGCAAAGTGGCCGTAATTGATGAAAAACTGATGGATGCCGCTACCGTGCTGGGAGCCTGCGGCACCGCCTATGCCATGCGCTATATCCGCGCCAACATCCAGGGCGGCATCGAAATTGGCTTTGATGCCGTTACCGCCAACCTCATCGCAGCACAAACCGTGAAGGGCGCAGCCGAGCTGCTGCTGCAAAAGGGCAGCCATCCTGAACAGGAGATCGACAAGGTGACCACCCCGAAAGGCTGCACCATCGCCGGCCTGAATGAGATGGAACACCAGGGCTTCAGTTCTTCCCTGATCAAGGGCATTGCCACCAGCTACCAGAAAATTGTAAAAGGCTGATCATTCCAGCCGGCCGTTCTCCATATTAAGCAATAACGGATAGCTATACCCGAATTCGCCATCCTGGTTGCGGATATTGTTCAGCAGGAAGTAAGATTGCTCTGCCGGAAATGCCCGGCCGAAATGACGGCCGTTCCGGAGGTAAAGCCCGCCCTTGAACAGGGCCCCCCATATTTTTCCGCTGTACCGGTTGCGCTGCTCCTCGTCGCCGAAATGCAGGAGGTAATCCTCGCCGAATTCCCGCATCACAAAATCGGCGGGCAGGAGGCGCCCCTTCATAAAATCACCGAAACTCAGGTACCAGCCATCCGGCTTTCCGGCCAGCACGGGCGGCTGCAGCCAGTTGGTGGCCTGCTGCTGAAACTGTTCACGGGAGAGCAGGCGCTTAACCGGTTCGGGCTGCGGCGGCAGGCATTTCATCAGGTCTTCCAGAAACAGGGCAGGCAGCTCCCTGTATTCATAGCGCACCACCGCCCTGCGCTGCAGCAGGGTGTCCGCTTTGGCATAATACCGCACCGAATCGCCCCGGCTGCTGAAAAACAAGGCATGCACCCGGCAATACATGAGGTGATCATCTGTGAGGGAGCGGTATAACCAGAAATTCTTGAGCACCACCAGCAGGGTATCCGGCAGCGAGGCACTGTCTTTCCGGATGGGAATGGCCCGGCTGAGCTGTTCCTCCAGGCCGGGAGGTGTTGCCAGTTTGCGGGCGGGTAGTTGCAGCGCGGGGCGGATAAACCCGCAGAATGCCCTTACCGGTCGCACATCCACGAATCGCAGCGTCGCGTAACGCGAAGGAATGGCCGGCAGGTTGTAATGGGTGATGCGGATTTCATCCGAACGGATGGCGGCAGGATCGCGGGCAAACAACAACTCACGCTGCGCCACAGCCGGCATCATGCCCGTGAGCCCCAGCAAAACCCCAACCATCCGGCGAAGAACAACCATCATGAGCGAAAAGATAACTGATTTTAACCAGAGCCGTGATTGGGCAAAAGATACCGGCTCAAAACACCGCCTTACCGGGCTTACTTCACCGCCTGCCGGTAGAGGTAATAAGCCAGGAGTCCGAAACAGATATTGGGCAGCCAGGCGGCCAGTACCGGTGTAAAATTGCCCTTGGTGGCAAACACCACCGACATCCGGCTGAGCAGGATGTACGTAACGCTGAGCACTACCCCCAGGGCCAGGTGAAAACCACTGCCTCCCCTCACCTTCCGCGACGAAAGGATGCCGCCGATGAGGGTCAGGATCACCACCGATGCCGGGATAGCGTCGCGGTTGTGGCGTTCCACCAGCAGGTCGTTGATGCCCTCTGATCCCCGGAGCCGCTGCATACGGATGGCTTCATTCAGTTCGGCCGTGGTGAGGCGGTCTTTCAGGAAATCATCCTTGCGCAGATCCCTTGGCTTAAAATTGTAGGCCACCGTTTGCTGGTTGCTGCGCCGGATCTCTTCCCGGTCGCCGGTTAAAAAACGTTCCGTAACGCCGTTGAGCCGCCATTTCTGCACTGCCGTATCCCAGCTGATGGCATCACTCCGCAGGTTGTACACCATCCGGTGCTGCTGGATGCGCTGCACAAAAAAACCACCGCCTGATTTCGAGGTGGTGTCGAAATAACGAATGCCGGCATAGGTGTTGGTGTCGATGCGGAAATAATAGTTTCGCCCGGAAAAAGTGCGGGCATAATCGAGCGAGCTGGGAATGTACTTCGATTCAAAATTACTCCAGCGGGTGTTGGCCAGCGGCAGCACATAATGATAACCACCCCAGAGCAGCAGGGCCAGGAAGAGGCCGCCCACCCAGTAAGGAAGCAGAAAGCGCCGGAAACTCACCCCGCTGCTGAGGATGGCGATGATCTCGGAACGGTCGGCCATGCGGGAGGTAAAAAAAATCACCGCGATGAATACAAAGAGGGGAAAGAGCATGGCGTCGATCCGGGGGATGAAGCCCCCGTAATAATCCACGAATATCTTCCAGGCCGGCAAACCGGTTTTGACAAAGTCATCCGTTTTTTCGCTGATGTCCACCACCACCACAATCAAGGTCATCAGCAGGATGCAGAAGAAGAAGGTGAACAGGAATTTCTTCAGTATGTACCGGTCTATTTTCTTCATGCCCTAGGCGGCAAAGCTAACTGAAAATGCTGAATGCCCGGAGGCGGTTGCTGTTAAAGGGTCATGAAAAACCCCCGTTGCCGGGGGTTGGGGAATTTTACAGGATTTTCACCTCGGTGCGCCGGTTGAGGGCCCGGCCTTCTGCGGTGTCGTTTTCGGCGATGGGTTCCGTCATGCCATACCCTTTTGCGGTTACCCGCTCGGGGGCGATGCCCTTCATCAGGAGGTAGGCCCGTACGGTATTGGCCCGGTTGGTGGAGAGCAGCATATTGGCTTCGGGCTTACCCACATTATCCGTATGACCGCCTACTTCAATGCGCTCATCATCTTTCCGGTTGAGGTATTCCACCAGTTCATCGAGCACCGCATAGGCCTCGGGTTTGAGTTCGGCCTTGCCGGTTTCGAATGTGCAGTTCTCCAGCACGAAAGATGCCGGCGCTTCAAACTCGATCAGTTGTTTGAAAGCATTTTTATAGTACGAGTTGGCGCCCTTGAGGGCAGGGATATCCAGGATATTGTAACTGGTTGAATCTTTAAACCCGAGCACAAACACCTCATATTTGGCCCCAGCCGGTAAACGCACGGAGAATTTACCCTGGTCATCGGAAAGGCCCTGGTATTCACGGCCGTTCAGCTGACTCTTAAACACCACGATCTCATTATTGAGGGGCCTTTTGGTTTTGGCATCCACGATGGTGACATCCACCGGCGCGTCTTTGGGCAGATTCAGGGATTCGGCAGGTTGCTGGGCCAGCAGCGACAGGGGCAGCAGGCCGGTGAGGAGGAAACTGATGAATGTACGCATGTCTGATTTCCGGGGTTTAAGTTTACAATCAGGCTTTCCGGTGCGGAGGCAACGGAAGGCCCATAAAAATAAAACCTTTTTTGGTACCCAATTATTGTGCCACAGGCCCGGAAAACCCGCCGCCATTATAAACGCTGCTGCAGGCGGGGCACCATTTCATTTTTCCAGGCCGCAAAATCCCCGGCTTCGATGTGTGCACGGGCCTGGCGTACCAGCCAGAGGTAGAAGGCCAGGTTGTGCACGCTCGCCAGGGTTAAGCCGAGTATTTCTTTGGATTTGATCAGGTGACGGAGGTAGGCCTTGCTGTAATAATGACTGATCTCCGCATCAATTCCCGCATCAATCGGCGAAAAATCACGTTCCCATTTTTTATTGTCGATGTTGATCACCCCCTGCGAGGTAAAGAGCATGGCATTCCGGCCATTACGGGTGGGCATCACACAGTCAAACATATCCACGCCCAGGGCGATACACTCCAGGATGTTCCAGGGCGTGCCCACCCCCATCAGGTAACGGGGTTTGCCGGCGGGCAGCAGCTCGCAGCAAAGGGCGGTATATTCATACATCACCTCGGTGGGTTCCCCCACACTCAGTCCGCCGATCGCGTTGCCGGTGGCATCCAGCGAAGCGATGTGCTGTGCGGAGGCGGTGCGCAGATCGCGGTAGGTACCGCCCTGCACGATGGGGAAAAGATTTTGCGTGTAGCCGTACAGGTCAGGTGTTTCACCCAGGCGCTGCACGCAGCGGCCCAGCCATCGGTGGGTGAGTTCCATGCTTTTGCGGGCATAAGTGTAATCGCTGGGATAGGGCGGACATTCATCGAAGGCCATGATGATGTCGCCACCGATCACCCGCTGGATATCCATTACCCGTTCGGGCGTAAACAGGTGCTTGCTGCCGTCGATATGCGACTGAAACATCACGCCCTCCTCGTTGATCTTCCGGTTGTTGGCCAGCGAAAAAACCTGGTAGCCGCCACTGTCGGTGAGGATGGGCCGCGGCCAGCCATTGAACCGGTGCAATCCGCCGGCAGCCTGCAGGGTTTCCAGTCCGGGCCGCAGGTACAGGTGATAGGTGTTGCCCAGGATGATCTGGGCCTGCACATCCCCCAGCAACTGCTGCTGGGTTACGGCTTTCACGCTGCCCACCGTACCAACGGGCATGAAGATGGGCGTACGGATTTCACCGTGATCGGTGGTGATCAGTCCGGTGCGGGCCCGGGTTTGCTGATCCTGGTGCTCTAATGCAAAACGAAGTGCCGCCATAAAATTAATAAGGCCGCCGGTAACGGCGGGCCTGCAAAGATACCGTTTCAGCGCCATCTGCAGGGCATTGCTGCGCGGCAGGTGATTCCCCCGGTTTGTTGAAAAGCCCGCGGAGGCTGCTGATGGCAATGCCTTACATTTGCAGCCATGAACCTGGATCTGTTTTTGAATCACTGGCAGGGCATCATCTTCCTGGTATTTTGCGGGGTAGCCTCTATCCAGATGGGTTACTACCTGTTCTTTTTCCTGCGGCTGGCCCTGCATCAGGCAAAGCCCAAAGACATCATGCAAACGCACCCGGTTTCCGTGGTGATCTGTGCCCGTGATGAAGCGGCCAACCTGGCCAAAAACCTGCCGGGCGCCCTGGTGCAGCAATACCGCACCACCCACGAGGTGATTGTGGTGAACGACAACTCTTTTGACGACAGCAAATACCTGCTCGAAGAACTGCAGAAACAATTCAAACAGCTGCGCATTGTAGAGCTGAAGCAGGAGGCCAAACTGATCCCGGGTAAAAAATTTCCGCTCAGCATGGGCATCAAAGCGGCGCGCTATGAGATCCTGCTGCTTACGGATGCCGATTGTGTGCCCGCTTCCGAATACTGGATCGAACAGATGCAGGCTGCTTATGACGACAAAACGGAGATCGTACTGGGTTACGGCGCCTATTTCAAAAAGCCCGGCCTGCTCAACAAACTGATCCGCTGGGAAACCCTGCATACCGCCCTGCAGTATTTCAGCTATGCCCTCGCCGGCATGCCGTACATGGGCGTGGGCCGCAACCTCAGCTACCAGAAATCCCTTTTCTTCCGGCACAAGGGTTTCTCTGCCCATCATAAAATTCCCAGCGGTGATGACGACCTGTTCATCAATAAGGCCGCTACCCGCCACAATACCCGGATCTGTCTGTCCAAGGAATCTTTCACGCTGAGTGAACCGCCCCGCAGCTGGAAGCAGTGGATCCGCCAGAAAAACCGGCATTACAGCACCGGCAAGTATTACCGGCCGGCACACCAGCTGCTGCTGGGACTCTATGCAGCCACCCATTTCCTCTACTTCCCCACCCTGGCGGCTGCGCTGATCTTTTTCCACTGGCAGTGGGTGCTGCCGGTAGCAG
>JAYRPG010000151.1:0-46277 GCA_041911275.1 Ferruginibacter sp.
ATATTGGTGCGGGGGCGCCGCGAAATCTTTAAGAGTTCGATGCTCAGCAGGGTCCACATGATCATTCGCGGTTGTGAGTGAAAGAAAATAATTTTCGAGGGAGTGACTGGCCTGAACGGAGCAGAGTGAAACGCCGGCATCTACCAGAAAGCGCACCAGTTCAGGCACCTGGCGCCGGTCCATCATCAGGCGCGGGCTGTTGCCGGGCTGCAGCCAGGCGGCCCAGGCCGAGGTGCGCAGTTTCTCCAGGGTATCCCGGTCATCCGTGGTATCCAGTTCCACCAGGGTATGGGCCGGGTCGAGGAGGCGGGCCACTTCGCCCTCCACCACTTTGCGGCCCCGGTGAATAATGAGCATGCGGTTGGCCATCTGTTCCACTTCACTGAGCAGGTGCGAAGAGATGATCACGGTACGGCCTTCATCGCGGCTGAGGCGGATGATGAGCTGCCGCATGTCCGCGATGCCCTGCGGATCCAGCCCGTTGGTAGGCTCATCCAGGATGATCAGCCGGGGATCGTGCACGAGGGCAACGGCAATGCCTAAACGCTGTTTCATGCCCTGGCTGAAATACGCGGCCTTTTTGTGGGCCGCATCTGTGAGGCCCACCCGTTCCAGCATCCCCATGAGCAGCGGCCGTGCGGGCCTGAGGCCGCTCATGCGGGCAAAAAGAGCCAGGTTTTCGTAAGCCGTGAGGTATTTGTAAAGGTCGGGCCGTTCAATCATGGCGCCGGTACGGGAGAGTACGGCCGCCCGGTGCTGCAACAGGTCCTGACCAAAAATCCGGATCCTGCCCGATGTAGGGCGGATGAGCGTGAGGAGCATGCGGATGGTGGTGGATTTCCCCGCGCCGTTCTGTCCCAGGAACCCATACACATCCCCTTCTTCCACCGTAAAAGAAAGATTGTCCACCGCGGTAAAACGGCCGAATCTGCGGGTTAAACCCTCCACCTGTACAATAGCCGGCATAAATTGAAGTGCGGAATAATAACGATGCTCGTTTCAAATGGTTCGGCGCGGCGGCAATCAGCTCCCGGGCTGTTCTGGGGCACCCGGATGCATATAGGTTTGCAGGGCCTTTACATAGGCCTCAAAGGCGTCAACCCCTTTGGGCGTGATGCGGCAAACCGTTTGCGGATAACTGTTGTGAAAGCGCTTGAGTACTTCAATATAACCGGCCTCTTTCAGTTTATTGATCTGCACACTCAGGTTACCGGCAGTGGCCTGGGTTTTGTCTTTGAGAAAGGTAAACTCCGCTTCCCGCACACTGATGAGCAGGCTCATTACGGCGAGCCGGAGCTGGGCGTGCAGCACGGGATCAAGTTCTTGAAACATGGGCGGTTCGGTTTTTCAGGTATCGTATGCGCAAAATTACGCCAGGAATCAGCCAGGCAGCCATGGCCGATACCGCGGTGAGCAGCATATCGCCGGCCAGGCCGGTGAAAACAGAGCAGCAGGCAGCCATCCAGCAGATGATGCCCCCGATGAGCATCGGCCGGAAACGGCGGCTGAGGCCGGTGATCACGGTAGGGATGCCGTACAGCAGCATGAGGTGCGCCGTACTGAAGGCCATATAAGGATGTGCCGCCCCTCCTCCCGGAAAACCCGGGTACTGCCGGAACTGTTCATCCAGTTGCCGGCTGATGCCGGCATTGATGAAGAGGAGCAGCAACAGGGAGATTCCGAATGCGGACCATACCGCATCCATCAGGTTCTCTTCGTGGCTGCGCACCTGGGCGTTTTTCTTTTCACGCAGCACAAAGATCGCCTGGGGAACCAGGGCCAGCAGGGTGAGCCACCAGATGTCAAAGGGCAGGCGGTAACCGAAGCGGATTTGGGTATAAGTCACCAGGCTGCAGCAGGTGATCACCCCGCCCCAGAGCAGGGGACCGGCGCCGGTATCCAGGTAACTGTTCCGGGCTTTGCGGATCATTTCGCTGATCAGCTGCAGACTTTCCGCTTCAGACAGCTTCGGTGGCGACGATGGATTCATGTGCTTTGTTCTTTTTGGTATTTGCGGCGCATGCCGTAGCCCGGAATGATCCAGGCCGCGATCACGGCCAGGGCCACCATCAGCAGGATTTCAGGACCCTCGATGAAACCGGTAACCGCCGCGAGTATCCAGCAAATGATTCCTCCCGTTTTCAGGGGACGGAACTGCATCACCACCCCCGTGAGAAAAGTGGGTATGCCGTACAGCATCAGCAGCAGGGCATACATCAGCGGCCAGTTGCCGTGCCGCGCGGTGATCAGCATCATGAGGAAGAGGCTGATGCCGAAGGCCGTCCAGATGTACTGGATGATGTCATCGCTGTAGGTTTTCACCGTTTCGGTTTTGCCTTTGCGGGACAGGTAAACGAACTGCACCAGCATAGCGATGCCGCAGGAGCTCCAGATCAGTTCAGGGTGACCGAACAGCGGGAAGCGGATGAGCAGGTAATGCCCTAGGGCTGAAGCCAGGATGAGCCAGCCCCAGAGCAGGTACAGAAAACCGTTTTCGGTAAACCGGTTCCGGGCCTGGCGGATCATCTGGTCAATGAGCTCCAGGTGCTGGCGGGGATGAAATTCAGGTGTTGGCATGGTTACGATAGGGGGCTGGTTTATTGGCATCCGTCGGCCAGCTGTTGGGCAATCTGGCGGCCCCAGCCGGGATGAATTTCACTGGCCGGCACAAAAGCGGCAAATTTTTCAAGGGCGGTCTGCAGGGCGGGCAAGGCTGCTTTGCATCCCCCGCCAAACTGTTCCGGAGTATAACGAAGTCCCTGCCCCCGGAGTAAATAAGGCCGCGGGTTGCTGCTATCCTGCTGCATGGCCAGTTCCATCAAGCGGTTGCTGGCCTCACCATATTGCTGCCAGCGCAGCCGGGGATCCACCATCATGCGGCAGCTGGCCACCATGCTGCGGATGCAGGAAATTTCAGAATTGCCCGGCTGGAGCGAATCTGCCCGGGCAATCAGCGCATCCGCTTTGTCGGCGATCGCATCCACCCGGCTTTTATCCTGCTCCATGAATCCGAGGTTCACCTGGCAGAAAGCCGCATAATAAAAAGGCAGCCACTGGTTTTTTTCCGCGAGAGCGATGCGTTCAAACTGGTTGGCCAGGCTGAGGAGACTGCCGGGAGAGCGGAAAGCGGTATCCAGCGCTGCCAGGTTTTTTTTCATGGCGCCGAGATAACGGTCAGATTGCGCGGAAGCACTGCCCAGCATAGCGAGGGTGAGCAGGAAGAACAGGTGTTTTTTCATGACGTTGGTTTGAAGATGAGTAATCAGGTGACGAGGTTTAAAGATTATTGTTGATGGCCTGCTGGGTACGGTCGGTTCCAAAACTGAGGAAACAGCCGATGAATACAAAACGCAGGCTGGGCGGCCCCACCGGTTCCTTGCGGGAACCGTCGCTGCTGTACTGATAGGTAAACACCTGGCGCTGCCCGAGCACATTGTTCACCCCGAGCACGAACACGGCAAAACTGCGGGCATCCTTCCTGCCCAGGTTCGGCAGGTAATTGACGCTGAAACTTACATTATGATAGGCGATGGTGGTGCCGCGGTCGGTGAACTCATGCTTACCGGAAGCACTGTTGTACAGGATATGATAATAGGGACGGCCGGTGGCAAAATTATAACTGAAGTTGAAGCCGGTTTTCCAGGGCAGCACAAAACGTTTGAACACGAATGCCGCGGTATGGGCCGTGGCGAAGGAGGGCTGCACCGGCGAGGGAAAGTTGAGGTAATCCCGTTCGGTGTCGAGCCAGGAGTAGGAAATCCAGTAATCCACATTCCGGATTGATTTTTTGTCGCGCCAGAAGAATTCGATTCCTTTCGCATATCCTTTGCCGTTATTATTCACCGCCACCTCCCTGCCTGTGCTGCTGAGTGCGGTTTTATAGAGATCCGCATAGTGTTTGTAGAACACCTCAGCCCGGAAGGTATAATCCCGCGTTTGCCGCAGATACTGGCCGATATAATGCACCGATTTGGCGAAGCCGAGGCCCGGAAGGGCCGGCTGGATGCGGCGTTCCGGGCTCTGGTAAAAGATGCCGTAAGCCAGCGAAGCCTGGCTGTTGGCGCCGGTTTTGTAAGCCAGCGATACCCGCGGCGCCAGGTTCCAGCCCTTCATCAAACTGGAGTACTCCAGACGGGATCCCAGTTTTGCAGCCAGGGCATTGGTGAGGTAGAGATCCGTTTCGGCAAAGGCCGCGGTGAGGTGATCGGTCAGGCGTTCATCAAAACGCTGTGCGTTGAACAGGGTATAGGTGGCGCGTTCATCACTGTAAAAATGATCGGCGCCAAAACGCAGTGCGCTGAGTCCCGCAAACTTTTTCTCAAGCACGAACCTCCCCTGTGCATAGCGGCTCCGGGAGAGCAGGTTAAACTGTTTGAGCGCAAGCGTGGAAAAGCCGGTAAAGGCCAGGCGGCGGTTGTCGGCATCCTGCATTTCATTGCGGATATCATCCCGGTTGGTGCTGTAACTGGCAGCCGCCTGCAGGCGCCAGCCCCTGCCGAAGCGTTCGCGCCAGCTGAGGTTGTGGTACATGTTCTGGTTCGTTAGCCGGAAGGCCTGCTTCAGGGTAAGCGAATCCAGGTCGGCCGTGCGGAAGCCCACGGTATTGCTGCTGTAGTAGCCATAGTATTTCAGCATGCCGTTGCGGGTGCGGATCCTGAAGTTGGCATCGCCCTGAAAGGCCACCGGCACCCGGAAATAATCCTGCCGTTGCTGAATCACCGCAAAGGCCAGCCCCAGGTGCGTATAATTGAAGGATAGTCCCCACGAAGATTTTTTGTTTTTGGCCAGTTGCTGCAGTCCGCCCCCGATGCCCACCACGGTGATGCCCAGGTCGGCTTCAGAGCGCTCCGGCAAGTCGATGCTTTCCAGGATGAGCGCTGCAGACAGCGCCTGACCGTACAGGGCCGAATATCCGCCGGTGCTGAACACGGTGCCCTTGAAGAGAAAGGGATTGAAGCGGCCCCGGGAAGCAATGCCCGGTGTGCTGCTGTAGAAGAAATTATTGACCAGGGTGCCGTCCATATAAATCTTGCTTTCCGTGGCTGCGCCTCCGCGGACAAAAAGACCCTCGCTTTCACCCACCTGCTGCGTACCCGGCAAACTTTTAAAGGCACTGGTGAGGTCGCCGTTGGCACTGGGGGTGGTGACCACATCAATGGAACTGAGTACGGCACCCTTGGTTTTATCGCTCGCCTCAAAACTGCCCGCGGTAATCACCACCGCCTTCAGTTCTGTAATCTGTTCCTTCAGGGCAACCTGCAGGGGAGCAACCGGCCCGGACAAATCCAGGTTCAGGGTAAATGGCTGGTAACCCGAAGCCGTGATCTCGAGCACCCAGTTCCCTTTTTCATCAGTTTGAAAGGAAAACCGGCCGGCCGAATCGGTGGTGGCCCCGTCGTAACTGTTGCGGAGCAACACGCTGGCGCCCGGCAGGGGGCGGTTGCGAGGATCGGTCACCCGGCCACTCAGGGTGACCTGTGCCACCGAGATCCGGCAAAAACCGAGTAAGAGGATGGAAATGAGGAATTTCATGGCTGATAAATGAGTTGCAAATATAAATTGGTTTACAATATAAACCAAATTCAACGCCGGGAGCCGATCTGGAAACCTGGTGCATAAATGCGCATCACCCTCCCCGTTATGGACCCTTTAATGATTTGATAATCAAGTTAATAATGGGCGTTTTCGGAATTTACTGTGTAACGGCCTCCCTTCAAAACTTATCAACATCGGCAAAATTTTATTTTTTTATGTGGGGGCAATTAGTAATTTAGCAACAGAATTTAATGGGTTAGTAAGTACAAAGGGTTGGCAGCAATGCCGACCCTTTTACTTTTTAAAAACCGGACCGGCGCAACCTTTTTCCGCCACGCGATCCGGGAAAAAGGATCCTTACTGAACAGAAAGAACCACTTCCCGGATCCGTTCACGGCACTTACCTTGCAATCCGGCGCGTGCATTTTCTCCGCACCGGTTACACATGAGCAAAACCAAATCTTCTTTTTTTTGTCAGCAGTGCGGATATGAGAGCGCCAAGTGGCTGGGCAAGTGTCCTTCCTGTCAGCAGTGGAACAGCTTCGTGGAAGAACTGATTGTAAAAGGCAGCGGCAAGCCGGATAAAGACCCCTGGGCAGAAAGCCGCACGGCGGCAGCACATAAAACCATCGCCCTGCATGCCGTGAGCAGTGCGGCCGAGGAGCGCATCATCACACCGGATGCGGAAGTGAACCGTGTACTGGGTGGCGGCATCGTAAGCGGCAGCCTGGTGCTGGTGGCGGGCGAACCGGGGATTGGGAAATCCACCCTCTTCCTGCAACTGGGTTTGCAGCTGAGCGGAACCGTTACCCTGTACATCAGCGGGGAAGAAAGTGAACAGCAGATCAAGATGCGGGCCGACCGTCTCGGGTTACACAATGATGATTTTTACCTGCTCACCGAAACCCATACCCAGCAAATCTTCCAGGAGATCAAAAAACTGAAGCCCGGGCTGGTGATCGTGGATTCGATCCAGACGCTGCAATCGCCCTACGTGGAAAGTGGCGCCGGCAGTGTGAGCCAAATCCGGGAAACCACGGCCGAACTGCAGCGCTTTGCCAAAGCCACCGGCACGCCGGTGTTCGTGATCGGCCACATCACCAAAGACGGCACCATTGCCGGACCGAAAATTCTGGAGCACATGGTGGATACCGTGCTGCAGTTTGAAGGCGACCGCCATTATACCTACCGCATCCTGCGTACCCTTAAAAACCGTTTTGGCTCTACCGCCGAACTGGGCATCTATGAAATGACCGGAGGGGGAATGCGGCCCGTGAACAATCCCTCCGAAATCCTGATCAGCCAGAAGGAAGAGGCCCTGAGCGGCATCGCCATTGCGGCCACGCTGGAAGGCATCCGTCCGCTGCTGATCGAAAGCCAGGCCCTGGTTACCCAAAGCGTGTACGGCACCCCGCAACGCACCGTCAGCGGATTTGACCTGCGCAGGCTGCAGCTGCTGCTGGCCGTGCTGGAAAAAAGAGGTGGCTTCCACTTCGGGATGAAGGATGTTTTTGTGAACATCGCCGGCGGCATCAAAGTGGAAGATCCCTCCATCGACCTCGCCATCGTGGCAGCCCTGCTCAGCAGCTATGAGGATATTCCCCTGAACCCCCGGATCTGTTTTGCGGGCGAGGTGGGGCTGAGCGGTGAGATCAGGGCGGTGAACCGCATCGACCAGCGCATCGCGGAGGCGGAGAAACTGGGGTTCGAAAAAATCATTGTGAGCCGCTACAACCAGCTCGCCAGCGCGCCGGCAGGCGGCGGCCGGAGCCGGCAGAAGATTGAGGTGGTGCCCCTGGCCAAAGTGGAAGAACTATACCGGTATCTTTTTTAACAGTTCCGGTTTTCTGTTTTTCCGCGAAGCCGGTAACTTTAAGCATGCACCCCTTAAAACAACTCCTCGAAGGCGTTGAACATCTCTTTTTTCCGCAGCTCTGCGCCGGCTGCGGTTCGGATATGCTTCCCCGTGATCACCTGCTCTGTACGCGCTGCATTACCCGGCTGCCGCATACCGGTTATGCCGCGATGGCCGGCAATCCCACTGAAAAAATATTCTGGGGCCGTTTGCCGCTGGTGGCGGCCGCCAGTGAATTTTATTTCAGCAAATCCACTGTGATCCAGCAGCTGATTCACAGCCTGAAATACAAGGGCAACCGGGCCATCGGTCAGTACCTGGGCGCCATGATGGCCGAAACGCTGGTGGCGGGTGGGCGCTTCAGCGGGGTGGATGCCCTGGTGCCGCTGCCCATGCATCCCGCACGGGAAAAACAGCGCGGGTATAACCAGGCTGCCGTACTCTGCGAGGGCATGCAACAAATCACCGGTATCCCGCTCCTGCAGCAGGCCCTGGTGAAAGGGCGAAAAACCAGTACGCAAACCCGTAAACACCGTACAGAACGCTGGGAGAACGCGGAAGGCAGCTTCGTGCTGCTGCAGCCGGAACAGGTGAGAGGGAAACACCTGCTGCTGGTGGACGATGTGGTGACCACCGGAGCCACCCTGGAAGCCGCCGGCCGAAGCCTCCTGTGTGCAGCCGGGGTAAAGCTCAGCATCGCCACCTTGGCCACCGCGCTGAAATGAGTACATTTGAAGTATGATGCGCGGATACTCCCAGTTGTTGCTCCTGGTTCCCTTCCTGCTGCTGGCCGCGGCGGGCTGCAGCAAAAACGACCTGATCACCAGCCCGGCTGCCCGGATCGGCACCAGTGCCGACACCCTGCGTTTCGATACCGTATTCACCAGCATCGGCTCAGTAACCCAGTCGTTTACCGTCAGCAACAGCAATGACCGGCCCCTCCTGCTCAGCAGCATCCGGCTGGCCGGCGGCAGCGCCTCAGCCTATACCCTCAACATCAACGGCATCCCCGCCCCTTCGGCGGAGAACATTACCCTGGCGGCCCGTGACAGCCTTTACCTTTTTGTATCCGTTACCATTGATCCCGGACTCAACAACCTCCCCTTCCTGGTCAGAGACAGCATTGAGATCCGCTTCAACGGCAACACCCGTTATGTACAGCTGGAAGCCTTCGGACAGAATGCCCACTTCCTGCGCAACACGGTAATCCGCGGCCAGGTGAACTGGGACGACCGGTTGCCCTATGTGATCCTTGGCCGGCTGCAGGTGGATACCCTGGCCACCCTTACCCTGGGTGAAGGCACCCGGGTATATTGCCATGCCGCAGCCCCCGTGCTGGTGGATGGCTCCCTGCGCTGCAACGGCACCGCAGCAGCCCCGGTACAGTTCAGGGGCGCCAGACTGGATGCGGAATACCGCGACCTGCCGGCCTCCTGGCCCGGTATCTATTTCCGGACAACCAGCCGGAACAACGCACTCACCCATACGCATATCCGCAATGCTTACCAGGCCGTGGTGGCGGAAAACCCGGCGCCGGGCACTGAGCCCAAACTCCGGCTGCGCCAGTGCATCATCGACAATGCCTATGATGCGGGCATCCTGGCGGTGAACAGCAGTATTGAGGCAGACAATACCCTGATCAGCAACTGCGGCAGCAACATCAGTCTGCAGCTGGGCGGCAACTACCGGTTTACCCACTGCACGGCTGCCGCCTACCCGGTGTACTTCCAGCACAAATACCCCGTGCTCACGGCCGGCAACGCCGCCCTGGTGAATGGCAGTCCGCTGATCCTTCCGCTCAGCGCCAGCTTCAGCAATTGCATCTTCTGGGGCGAAGGCGGCCTGGTGGAGGATGAGATCCGGATCAACCGGGAAGGAACCCCTGCCTTTGACGTCAGCTTCAGCCATTGCCTGTTCAGGGGTGGCGGCGACCCGCCCCATGCCAGCCTGAGCAACTGCCTGCGCAACCTCAATCCCCGCTTCGACAGCATCGCCGTGAACCGGCGTTATTTCGATTTTCACACCCGCAGTGCCGAGGCGCCGGGTATCGACCGGGGAACTGCCACCAGCCTCACCGAAGACCTCGACGGCCTCAACCGTAACGTGGGACTCCCCGACTTGGGCTGTTATGAGAAACAACTTTGAACAATCTGTGCGGCCGTCCGTTAGAAGGTAAAAAACATGATCAGATACCTGCTCGCCGTGCTGCTCTGCAGTGCCTGCACATACGCCCGCGAAGAAAAAACCATGCAAACCATCAGTTCCACCCCCCAGCCCGCAGCCTCCATTCACCGATTTTCGGTACCTGCACTCGACGGAGGCACCCTGGATTTCTCCGCATTCCGGGGAAAGAAAATCCTGATCGTGAACACCGCTTCGGAATGCGGCTTTACCCCGCAGTATGAAGGCCTGGAAGCCCTGTACAAAAAATACCAGGACAAACTGGTGGTGGTGGGATTTCCTGCCAATAATTTCGGCGGACAGGAACCCGGCAGCAATGAAAGCATCAGCAGCTTCTGCAAAAAAAATTACGGGGTGAGCTTCCCGATGGCGGCCAAGGTATCGGTGAAAGGAAGCGATGCCGCGCCGCTGTTCCGCTGGCTCTGCAGCAAAGCCGAAAACGGAGTCATGGATGCGGAGATCAGCTGGAACTTCAATAAATTCCTGCTGGACGAAGAGGGCCGGCTGCTGCAGCATTTTGACAGCCGGGTAACGCCCATGAGCCCGGAAATAACAGGAAAGCTGTGAGAACTGCTCAAAGCTATACGCTTACTCATCCCTAAACCCTAAACTTCTAAACCCTAAACTCCTCACCCCTGACCCCCTATCCGTATTTCCTGTAATTTGCAGCCATGCAATTCGATCAGGTTATCGGGCAGAAAACTGTGAAGGAGCACCTGCTGCAGCTGGTGGAAAACAACCGGCTCAGCCATGCCCTGCTTTTCCTGGGGCGGGAAGGCAGCGGAGGCCTGCCGCTGGCCATGGCCTTTGCCCAATACATCGTTTGCGAGAAAGTGCAGACCCGCCTGCGTCCGCCGGATGCGGGGCCTTCCCTGTTCGGCGAACCGGAGCCCCCGGTGAGCGGACCCTTTCCCGCTGATTCCTGCGGCAGCTGCCCGGCCTGTATGAAAGCCGCGCAACTGATCCATCCGGATATTCATTTCTCGTACCCGGTGATTCCCAAGAAACCGGGCGACAAACCCCTGAGTACCGATTACATTACCCAATGGCGGGAGTTCATCCTGCAGCATCCTTATGGTACCGTATTCGACTGGCTGCAATTCATCAAGGCCGAAAACCGGCAAGGCAATATCACGGCGGAGGAATGCAATGACATTACCCGCAAGATCAGCCTGAAGAGTTTTGAAAGCGGCTATAAAGTGCTCATCATCTGGATGCCGGAATACCTGGCCAAAAGCGGCAACAAGCTGCTGAAGCTGATTGAGGAACCGCCCCCGAATACCCTGTTCATCCTGGTGGCGGAAAACGACGAGCTCATCCTGCCCACCATCCTGTCCAGGACCCAGCTGGTGAAACTGCAACGGCTCAGCCAAACCGAAATTGAAGCCGCCCTGGAACTCCGCACCGGTGCCAACATGGAAAAAGCCCGGCAGGCGGCAGCTCTCTGCGACGGTAATTTCCGGGAAGCCCTGCAGATCCTGCAGCAGGATGAAAACGACTGGGAAAAGATCCTACGCGACTGGCTGAACAGCATCGCCAAGCGCAACTATCCCGGCCAGGTAAAGTGGGTGGAGGAGATCAGCCGGCAGGGCCGGGAAAACCAGAAGCAGTTCCTGAAATACTTTACCCACCTGCTGGAGATGGCAGTGCGGCTGCAGTTCATTCCGGAATCTGCGCACCTGCCCGGCAATGAACTGGATTTTGCCCGCCGGCTCAACAAGCTTTGCGGAACGGGGCAGCAGGAGGCCATCATTCGTGAACTGGACCAGGCCAGTTACTACATTGAAAGAAACGCCAATCCCAAAATGCTCTTTCACGCCCTTACCGTGAGGATCTACCACATTATTGCCGACAATTCATTAATTTTGACCACCTAGGTGTGCAGGAACCAGTGAGGCTGAGAGGAGTAGCTTGTTCAACCCAGACAATCCATCTCCGGCATATCCGTTTTTGTGTCGTATGATCCGCTGTGCCTGTTCAATCAGCGTTGATTATCAGTCATTTCATTCAAAATTGGAATGAGCATTCCGGGTACGACACCCCTTTGCCATGGATCAGCATCCTGCTTTTATGCCCACCGGCGGAATATCCGCTATATGCCTACCTGGCGGCGGCGGTTCCGGGTCATTATTGTTAACATTCAACTGGATTGATATATGGGATGTGGAACCTGCGGTACCGGGGCGCCCGGTGGATGCAAAAGCCATGGCAGCTGCGCCAGTGGCAGCTGTAACCGCATGAATGTTTTCGACTGGCTGGCCAACCTGCCATTCAGCGATCCTGAAAGCACCTGCAAAGTCATTGAAGTAAGTTTCAATAACGGCAGCCGCAAAGACTTTTACCGGAATACCAGCGGACTCTTTTTTGAGAAAGGGGATATGATTACGGTAGAAGGTGTCAGCGGCTTTGATGTAGGCAGCGTGAACCTTACCGGTGAGCTGGTGAGGCTGCAGCTGAAGAAGAACAATGTGAAGGAGGATTATGCCGAGATGCGCAAAGTGCTGCGCCGCGCCAGTGAAAGCGACCTGCAGCGCCTGCGCGAAAGCAAGGCCCGCGAAAAAGAAGTGATGATCCGCAGCCGCGCCATTGCCCGGCAGCTGAAGCTGGACATGAAGATCGCGGAAGTGGATATTCAGGCCGATGGCCGCAAAGCCACTTTTTTCTACATCGCCGACGACCGGGTGGATTTCCGTGAACTCATCAAATTATATGCTTCCGAATTCAAGGTAAAGGTGGAGATGCGCCAGATTGGCGCCCGCCAGGAAGCCGGAAAAGTGGGCGGCATCGGCAGTTGTGGCCGCGAGCTGTGCTGCAGCACCTGGCTGAGCGAGTTCAAGAGCGTGAACACCAACGCCGCCCGTTACCAGAACCTGAGCATCAACCAAACCAAACTCAGCGGCCAGTGCGGCCGCCTGAAATGCTGTCTCAATTTTGAACTGGACACCTACCTCGATGCCCTCCAGCATTTCCCGGACGACTGCGAAAGCATCGAGATTGCCCGGGGCCGGGCCTTCCTGGTGAAAAAAGATATTTTCCGCAACCTCATGTGGTACACGCTGCCCGACAGCACCAAGCAGTATCCGCTTACGCTGGAACGCGTGAAGAAAATCAAATCCCTGAACCAGCAGGGCATCAAACCCGAAGAGCTGGAAGCCGTGGAAGTGGTGAGCCGCAAACCGGTGGAAGTGGAACCAGTGTATGCCGATGTGGTGGGCCAGATCAGCCTGCGCAGCCTGGAACGCACCAGCCGCCGCCGCCGTGAACAGGAGCGGGGCGGACAAAGAGGCGGAGGCCAGCAGAGTGGTGGCCAGCAGGGTGGTCAGAGAGGCGGTGGCAGCCCGCGCGGCGGCCAGGAACAAAAGGGATCACAACCCGCCCGACCCTCCGGCGGTAAACCGCAGGGGAATGCGCCGGCACAGCAAAGAGGGGGCAGACCGGATCAGCGCGGCGGACAAAGAGGCGGCGGACAACCCGGTAAGGGCCAGGGACAAGGACAGGGCCGCGGAGGCAACGCGCCGCAGCGCCCACCCCAGCGGAACCGCAACGAAGACCGGGGCAACCGGAATGAACCCAAGGCCTGACCACTGCAGGTGGGAACACATCACCGGTGCGCTGTGCCATTCAGCAGCCAGGCACTGATCCCGCTGCGTGTCCGGGATATTTTTCCTGTCAGTACCGCTTACACGATATGTCGATTACAGTCAGTCACCTCACCAAAATCTACGGTTCGCAGAAAGCCGTTCATGATCTCAGTTTCACCGTGAACAAAGGTGAAGTGGTGGGATTTTTAGGTCCCAATGGTGCCGGCAAAAGCACCACCATGAAGATCATTACCGGCTATATTGAAGCCGATGCCGGTACGGTTACCGTATGCGGTGAAAAAGTGAGTACCGGCAACCTGGCGGCCAAGAGCAAAACCGGTTACCTGCCCGAAGCCAACCCGCTGTATTTCGACATGTATGTGCGGGAATACCTCAGCTTCATTGCGGGCGTGCACCGGCTGAAAGAAGTGAAAGCCGCCGTGTCCACAGCCATTGACACCGTTCAGCTCAACCTGGAAGCCCATAAAAAAATCGGTCAGCTCAGCAAGGGCTACAAACAGCGGGTGGGCATCGCCGCCGCCCTGATCCACCAGCCTGAAGTGCTGATCCTCGACGAGCCCACATCAGGCCTCGACCCCAACCAGATCATCGAAATCCGTGAAGTGATCCGCCAGCTGGGGCGCGATAAAACCGTTTTGTTCTCCTCCCATATCCTGCAGGAAGTGGAAGCCATCTGCGACCGGGTGATCATCATCAACCGCGGCAACCTCGTGGCCGATGACCGGCTGAGCAACCTGCGCGCCCGGATGCAGTCAGCCGGTGAAATCACAGTTGAGTTCCGGGAAGCGCCCGACCCTGCCCTGCTGGCAACGCTGCCGCATGCCACCCGCTCAGAAGTCCTGCACCGTTCCGCCTTCCGCCTGCATACCCAGGATCCGGAAGCCCTTAAAAAAGCCCTGCTCCAGTTGTCGCTGGATCATCAGCTCAGCATTCTTTCGCTGCAGGAAGGCAGCAGCAGCCTGGAAGATATTTTCCGCGAACTCACCACGGCCCGCTGACCTGCGGTGGCCACCCTATCCAGGATCTTCATCCGGTTCATCCGGGCTGATTTTTACAATATGTATTTTTTACACATCTGACGAAATTCATCTTCCCGATCCCTTGCTGCTTAAGCGTTCTTTTGTTACTTTGCATCAACGCCTGCATACCGGTACGCAACGGGTAAGCAGGACCACCCACCCTTATCATCACCATTAAAAAAAAGACATCATGAGCTACATCGCCTCGATTTTTGCCCGCCAGATTTTAGACAGCCGGGGGAATCCCACCGTTGAAGTGGACGTACTGACTGAAAACGAAAAAATCGGTCGCGCCGCCGTGCCGAGTGGCGCCAGCACCGGGATTCATGAAGCCGTGGAGCTCCGCGACAATAAGAAAAACTACTATGGCGGCAAGAGTGTACTGAAAGCCGTGAACAATGTGAATACCGTCATTGCCGAAAACCTGCTGGGCTGGGATATCGCCGACCAGACGGGCATCGATGCCGCCCTCATCAAACTGGATGGCACAGCCAACAAGAGCAAACTGGGCGCCAATGCCACGCTGGCCGTGAGCATGGCGGTTGCCAAAGCCGCCGCTGCCGAAGCCAACCTTCCGCTGTACCGCTACATCGGCGGCTCCAATGCCAAAGTGCTGCCGGTACCGATGATGAATATCCTGAACGGCGGTGCCCATGCCGATAACAAAATCGACTTCCAGGAATTCATGGTGATGCCCGTAGGCGCCGCCACGTTCAGTGAAGGACTGCAGTGGGGCGTAGAAATCTTTCATGCCCTCAAGAGCGTACTGAAGAAAAAAGGATACAGCACCAATGTGGGCGACGAAGGCGGCTTTGCCCCGAATATCCAGAGCAATGAAGAAGCCATTGAAACCGTGCTCACCGCCATCCATGCTGCGGGATACAAAGCCGGCAGCCAGGTGATGATTGCCATGGATGCAGCCAACAGCGAACTCTGGGATGCCAAGAAGAAAAAGTATGTGTTCCACAAAAGCAGCGGCAAGGAAATGACCAGCGAACAACTGGTGAAGTACTGGGAAGGCTGGGTGAAAAAATACCCCATCTGCTCCATCGAAGACGGCATGGCCGAAGACGACTGGAAAGGCTGGAAAATGCTCACCGATACCATCGGCAGCAAGTGCCAGCTGGTGGGCGACGACCTTTTTGTAACCAATGTAACCCGCCTGGAAAGAGGCATCCAGGAAGGGATCGGCAATGCCCTGCTGGTTAAAGTAAACCAGATTGGCACGGTTACCGAAACCATTAACGCCGTAACGATGGCCCAGCACAATGGCTACAACACCATTATGAGCCACCGCAGTGGTGAAACCGAAGATACCACCATTGCCGACCTGGCCGTTGCCCTCAACTGCGGTCAGATCAAGACCGGCTCGGCCAGCCGTACCGACCGGATGGCCAAATACAACCAGCTGATCCGCATCGAAGAAATCCTGGGCGAATCGGCGGTATATCCGAAAGGAAGGATTAAATTTGGTAAGTAATCACCCGGAAAAACATGGAACCCACCCTCCAGGAACAGGAAACGACCCCGGAAACTGCCCCCGCTTCCCGCTGGAAGCCGGTGTTCAGCCGGTTGCGGAACAAGTTCTGGCTGGCGGGCATCTTTTTCCTGGTTTGGATGCTGTTCTTTGATCCAAAAGACATTGGCTCGGCCATTGGTCGCTGGAATAAATATAATGAATTGAAATCCAGCGAACAACATCTTCAAAAAAAAATAGATGAAACCAGGGCGGAGCTGGGTCAGCTGAAAACCAATGCCCGGACCATTGAAAAATATGCCCGGGAAAAGTTCCTGATGAAGAAAGACAACGAAGATTTGTTCATCGTGGAGGAACCGGCCGCGGATCAAAATAATTAGCCCCAAGAAACAATATTCATTACCCGAAGCCGTTTATAGTTTCGGATAATTGATAATTAATTTCTTAACAAGCTTTTGAAACTATGCACAGCATCACGCAGGAGGCGCTGATACAGTATCTGTACGGCGAAACCTCCCCCGAACAAACTGCAGCCATCCAGGCCGCATTACAAACCGACTGGCAGCTGCGGGAAGAGTACCAGGCCCTGGTGCAAACCCGTTCGCAACTGGGAACGGCAGACTACCGGCCCCGGAAAAAATCGGTTGACTTTATCTTACAGTATGCAGGCAGGCAGGTAAAAGAAATCAGTACCGAGTAATTTCCCCTGACTGACTTTTCCAGGTAATTTTGCCCCCGGCATCCAGCCGGGGGATTTTTTTTATGACCACACCAGAACGCTACCGTAAAATCATTGCATACTTCCTGGAACACAGCCCTTCCGCGGAAACCGAATTGCTGTACGACAACCCTTTCCAGCTCCTGGTGGCGGTGATCCTGTCGGCCCAGTGCACCGATAAGCGGGTGAACCTCACCACACCGGCGCTTTTTGAACGCTATCCGGATGCGGAAAGCCTGAGCCGGGCCGAATTCGACGAACTGTTTGCCCTGATCCGGAGTATTTCGTATCCCAACAACAAAACCAAACACCTGATCGGGATGGCGCAGAAACTGGTGGCGGAGTTCAACGGCGAAGTGCCGATGACCGTGGAGCAGCTGGTTACCCTTCCCGGGGTGGGACGCAAAACGGCCAATGTGATCACTTCCGTGATTGATGAGCAGCCCAATATGGCGGTAGACACCCATGTATTCCGGGTGAGTGCCCGGCTGGGGCTGACGCGGGGGGCCAAAACACCGCTGGCTGCTGAAAAACAGCTGATCCGTCATATCCCGGCCGAGTATGTGCACCGGGCGCATCACTGGCTCATTCTGCATGGCCGGTACACCTGCCTGGCCCGGCAGCCCCGCTGCAGCGGATGCGGCCTGCAAACGGTCTGTAAATTTTATGCAAACAAAGCCAAAAAAGGGACCGGCCATTCAGGAAAAATCGCTTAATTTGTAACCTTGTTGCCCCGTGGGCGGGCTGGATATTGAAATCAACCATCTGCAATACTGCATGAAAAGAATTTCCATACTGTTGGCTGCCTTCCTGCTGCTTGCTGCTGCCGGTCAGAAAGCGATGGGCCAATATTATTTTTACGACAGTTACTCCTACAATACCCCGGTGGTATTTGAGTTTGGCGTATCGGCCGGTGCCATGAACTGCCTCACCGATCTCGGTGGGAAGAAGGGCCTGGGCAAAAAGCTGCTGAAAGACCTGAACTTCGGGAACACCCAGCTGAACGGGAGCATCTATTTAACCGCCACTTACAAGGAAGCGATTGCCCTGCGCCTGGAAGGCACTTTTGGCCAGGTAAAAGCCTACGACAGCATCCTGGTGAAAGAAGCCCTCACCACCTCGGGCCGCTACCAGCGCAACCTGAATTTCCGGAGCAAGATTTCTGAAATCTCCCTGATAGCCGAATTCCATCCGCTGTTTGCACTCGTTAACTGGTCGCTCCGCGATGACCAGGATCCCCCGCGCATCTCCCCCTATATCGCTGCGGGCATCGGCTACTTCACCTTCAATCCGCAGGCCAAAGGCCGCAACGGAGAATGGGTGGATCTGCAGCCCCTGAGCACCGAAGGACAGGGCTTTGCGGAATACCCCGACCGGAAACCTTACAAATTATCCCAGTTCAACATTCCCATCGGCCTGGGTGTGCGGTATGAGCTCTCCTCCAGTTTCAATCTCCGCGCCGAGCTGCTGCACCGCACGCTCCATACGGATTACCTGGATGACGTGAGCACCCGCTACATCGACAACACCGTATTTGCCAACTATTTCACCGGCAGCCAGCTGCAGAACGCGATCGACCTGGCCAGCAACCAGCGCACCAATACCGATCCGGCCAACAGCAACTGGTTCCGTAAAACAGAAGGCGGTATCCGCGGAAATCCCAAGAACAACGATTCTTACTTCACCTTCAACCTTAAAATCGGGTACATCTTCGGCCGCGAAAGCCGTTAAGTAAAACCTCAGGATATTCAAAAAGCCGCAGCCATGACTGCGGCTTTTTGATGTCATAACGCTGACCCATAACCGAAAACTGCCCGCCGCCATCCTGAAGTCTTGCCCTATACCAAAAGAAAAGGCCGTTGCGGTGTATCCTGCAACGGCCTTCCGGTAAAAGAGATCCGGCTTATTTGTACTGCGGGGCAATCCCGGCAGCCAGGTCGGTCATTTTCTTGAGCCCCTCTTCGGGCAGGTTGCCTTTCTTGAACTCGGCGAGTACTTCAGGCAGTTTGTTTTCCATTTCCATCAGGAAGTGTTCTTCAAACGCTTTTACATTCTTCACGGCCACTTCTTTCAGGAATCCGTTGGTACCGAGGTAGATGATGGCTACCTGCTTTTCCACGGTATAGGGCGTATACTGGGCCTGCTTGAGCACTTCTACGTTGCGGGCACCTTTATCAATTACGTTTTTGGTAGCAGCATCCAGGTCGCCCCCGAATTTGGCGAAGGCTTCCAGCTCGCGGTACAGGGCCTGGTCGAGCTTCAGGGTACCCGCCACTTTCTTCATCGACTTGATCTGCGCGTTACCCCCTACCCGGCTCACCGAGATACCTACGTTGATGGCGGGGCGGATACCGGCGTTGAACAGGTTCGACTCCAGGAAGATCTGTCCGTCGGTGATGGAAATTACGTTGGTGGGGATATAAGCCGATACGTCGCCGGCCTGGGTTTCGATCACCGGCAGCGCGGTGAGGGAGCCACCGCCTTTCACCAGGTGCTTGATGGTAGCCGGGAGGTCGTTCATCTGGCGGGCAATCTCATCACGGGAGATGATTTTAGCGGCGCGTTCCAGCAAACGGCTGTGGAGATAGAATACGTCACCGGGATAAGCTTCACGGCCGGGCGGACGACGCAGCAGCAGCGACACTTCGCGGTAAGCTACGGCCTGCTTGGAGAGATCATCATAGATGATCAGGGCAGGACGTCCGGTATCGCGGAAGAATTCGCCGATAGCCGCACCGGCGAAGGGAGCATAGAACTGCAGCGGAGCCGGATCGGAAGCCGAAGCGGCCACGATGGTGGTGTAGGCCATGGCGCCGTTGTCCTCGAGGGTCTTCATGATGCCCGCGATGGTGGAGGCTTTTTGCCCGATGGCTACATAGATACAGTAAACCGGTTTACCGGCAGCATAGAATTCTTTCTGGTTGATGATGGTGTCGATCGCGATGGCGGTTTTACCCGTCTGGCGGTCGCCGATGATCAGCTCACGCTGGCCGCGGCCGATGGGAATCATGGCGTCGATGGCCTTGATCCCGGTTTGCAGCGGTTCTTTTACGGGCTCCCGGAAGATTACGCCCGGGGCCTTGCGTTCCAGCGGCATTTCATACAATTCGCCAGCGAGGGGACCCTTACCGTCGATCGGTTCGCCGAGGGTGTTGATCACGCGGCCGCACATGCCGTCGCCTACGCGGATAGACGCGATCTTGTCGGTACGCTTTACGCGGTCACCTTCTTTGATTTCGCTGCTGTCGCCCATGAGTACCACACCCACATTGTCTTCTTCCAGGTTCAGCGCAATGGCTTTTACCCCGTTTTCAAACTCAACGAGCTCACCGCTGCGTACATTGTTCAAACCATATACGCGGGCGATACCGTCGCCCACCTGCAATACGGTTCCCACTTCCTCGAGGCTGGTACCCGCATTGAAGTTGCTCAGCTGCTGGCGCAGAATCGCCGAAATTTCGTCTGGTTTTATCTCTGCCATAATTGTATGTTTAATGGTAATTACCTGATTTTATGGATATACTGGTTATCCATGAATTGTTTCTTGATGTCTTTGAGATCACGGAGGATGCTGGCGTCTACCAAGGATCCGCCCATCTCCAGGGTAAAGCCGCCCACCAGTTCTTCCTTCACCCGGGTTTCCAGTTCGATGTTTTGCATCGGGGTGGAGGTTTTGATTTTCTGGATGATGGCCGATTTGAGTTCCTCGCTTACGGGCGTGGCCGTGGTGAGTTTCACCCGGTGAATGCCGCGCAGCTCGTTGAACTGGTCAACAAAAGCATCGGCAATTTCGGGCAGCACGCTTTCGCGACCCTTGCGCACCAGGAGGCGGATAAAGGTAAAAGTGGTATTGCTCACCAGGTTACGCAGCACCGCGTCGATGATTTTATCCTTCACGCTGGGCTTGATGATGGGGCTCCGGAGCATGGCGCTGAAGTCGGCATTGGTTTTACCCAGCTGCTGCAGCATTTTCATATCCGCGCATACCGTATCCACCTGGTTCAGTTCAGCCGCCAGGTCAAGGAGGCTCTTGGCGTATCTTCCGGCTAATCTTGGATTGTGCATGTTTCAGTTCATTTCGTCGGTTCCCGGAGGAACCCGTTCAACACCTGCTTAATTCAGTTTGGCATCTTCCGCCATCTTGCGGATATAGGCTTCCTGGTCGGCGCGGTTCTGGAGTTCGCGGCGGAGCACTTTCTCGCTGATTTCGATCACCAGGGTACCTACCTGGTTTTTGATTTCGGTTAAGGCCGCCATTTTCTGGTTGCTGATGGAAGCATGGGCATCGGCAATGATTTTAGCCGCCTGCTGCTTGGCTTCTTCACGCGCCTCGTTGATGATTTTGTCTTTGGTTTCCTTGGCTTCCTTGAGCATCAGCGCCCTTTCTTCGCGGGCCTTGGCCAGGAGGGCCTCATTGTCGTTTTTCAGCTGCGCCATTTCCAGCTTCACCTTTTCGGCGGTGGCAATGGAGTTGGCGATGTTGTTTTCCCTATCCTGCAGGCCCTTGATGATGGCCGGCCAGGCGAATTTCTTCAGGATGAAAAACACCACGAGAAATGCGAGGAGTGTCCAAACAATCAACCCGAGATCCGGAGTCAGTAATTGCATATTCAGTGATTTATGATCGGTTCAGTATGGTTATCCTGCTGAAGGGTGCGACGCCACGGGAGCCGGGCTCTGCACTGCAGCCGGGAACAAAAAATTTTAAAATACTGCATCCTCCGCCCTGTGCTTTGGATGCAGTAAATGGTTTAGGGGTTTAGAGGTTTAGAGGTT
The DNA here is from genome assembly GCA_041911275.1 of Ferruginibacter sp. Classification (GTDB taxonomy): domain Bacteria; phylum Bacteroidota; class Bacteroidia; order Chitinophagales; family Chitinophagaceae; genus Ferruginibacter. The sequence continues at coordinate 21,164 of JAYRPG010000151.1, forward strand.
TAGTCAATACTAAACCCTAAACACTAAACACTAAACTTTTACAGTACCATGGCGAGGAAGCCCACGATGATCGCAAACAGGGCAGCACCTTCTACCAGGGCCGCGGTGAGGATCATGTTGCCACGAATGTCGTTGGAAGCTTCCGGCTGGCGGGCGATGGCTTCAACAGCGCCCTTACCAATCTGACCGATACCGATACCGGCACCTACAGCAGCCAGACCGGCACCGATGGCACCCCCTGCACTGGCCAGAGCATCTAATAAAACAAATCCCATAACTGTGATTTTATGTTTGGTTAAAAAATACGCATTAATGATGGGCCGCATGGCCTTCTTCGTGGTGTTCGCCTTCAAAAGCCTGACCGATGAAAACAGCGGTGAGCATGGTGAAGATGAAAGCCTGCAGGAAAGCCACCAGCACTTCAATGAAATAAATGAATATCGTAAAGGCCAGCGATACGGGAGAGATACCCCAGCCCGCTCCGGTGGCGATTTTTTCGGCGAAGATGAAGATCATCGAAATCAGGCAGATGATGATGATGTGCCCGGCCACCATGTTGGCAAACAAACGGATGATGAGGGCGAAGGGCTTGATGAACACACTCAGGAATTCCACCGGCACCAGGATGAACTTCACGCCCAGGGGAACACCCGGCGGGTTAAAGATATGCCCCCAGTAATGGCTGTTGGAGCTGAAGAGGATCACGATGAAGGAGATCACGCCCAGTACCGCGGTAAAAGCAATATTCCCCGTAACATTCGCCGTGCCGGGAATGAGGCCGAAAATATTATTGATCAGGATGAAGAAGAATACCGTGAGCAGGTAGGGCAAGTACTTATAGGTTTTGTGGGCCAGATTGGGTTTGGCCACTTCGTCGCGTACAAAGGTCACCAGCACTTCCACCAGGTTCTGTTTGCCGCGCGGGGCGGTTTGCACGCCCTGTCCTTTGGCGTAGGTTTTGGCTACGCTCAGCATCAGCCAGCAGAGGATGGCCAGGGCCAGGATCATCTGCACCACGTTGCGGGTGAGGGAGAAATCGTACACTTTGGAGCCATCTACCGCTTCAATTTTACCATCGGCGTTGAGGCGGTACCCGTCTACCTCGGCATGACCGTGTTCAAACCGGGAAGCCATGAAAGCCGAAACCCCCTTGGTGGGTGAATACAGGATCACCGGAAGGGGGATGGTGATGGGGTGATGCTGGCCGTCGCTGCCCTTGTATTCAGCAAAGTGGAACTCATGGGCATCCATGATATGACCGAAAATCACCTCTTTGGCGTTAAAGCCCTCCGACTCGGGGGCATGTGCTTCCGCGGGGTGACCGCCGGGAGCGGGATGTTCTTCATGCTGGGCGGTCAGGGGGTTGGCCACCAATACCAAAATCACGCTGAAAACCGCTGCCAGTAAAGATTTTATCCCTTTTGCTAACATAGCTCTTCTCAAATTTGGCGCAAAGATAGGGGTTGGGCACCTAATTCGGAAGGAAGGGAAGATAATTTGAAGGGGATTTTTGGGCGGGCTGCTGCAGGGAGTCCAGGCACCTGACCCGGGTGCCCCATCCGGTGGACAGCCGGCGGCCGGCCTGAGCAGCAGGCTACCCGGCCAGGGCCTCATAATAATTTCATATTCAATTACTTAAAGAACCGGTTCCTTGCCGGAAAACTGCAGCTGGTGCAGCTGGTAGTAGTGGCCCCTGCGGCTCATCAGCTCATCGTGGGTGCCGGCTTCCTTCACTTCTCCCTTTTCCAGTACCAGGATTTTACTGGCTTTGCGGATGGTGGAGAGGCGGTGGGCAATGATGATGGAGGTACGGCCCGCGATCAGGCGGTCGATGGCCTGCTGGATGAGCCGTTCGGTTTCGGTATCCACCGAAGAGGTGGCTTCGTCGAGGATGAGGATCGACGGCTGGTAGAGGATGGCCCGCACAAACGAAAGCAGTTGCCGCTGCCCCAGGGAAAGGGTGGCCCCGCGTTCCATCACATTGAAATGATAGCCCCCGGGCAGTTTCATGATAAAATCATGGATGCCGATCAGTTTGGCGGCTTCCACCACGCGGGCCTCGCTGATGGAGGGGTTGTGCAGGGTTACATTATCCAGCACCGAACCGCTGAACAGAAATACATCCTGCAGCACCACCGCAATTTTGCTGCGCAGGTAAAACAGGTCATAGTCCTCAATATCGGCCCCGTCGATGAGGATATGGCCGCGCTGGTGATGATAAAGCCGGTTGATGAGGCTGATGATGGAGGTTTTGCCGCTGCCGGTGTGTCCAACGATGGCCAGGGTTTCACCGGGCTGCAGCTGGAAGGAAATGTCTTTCAGCACCTCCTTGCCCGGCTGGTAGGCAAAGCCCACGTTCCGGAAGGCCACCTCACCGCGGAGCACCCTGGGCTGCAGGGTACCGGTGTTGCGGGCAGAGTCATCAATATCCAGCACTTTGAACACGCGTTCGCTGGCAATCATGCCCATCTGCAGCACATTGAATTTATCGGCCAGCATGCGCAGCGGCCTGAACAGCAGGTTGAGGCAAAGGATGAACGCGGTGATGGTGCCGGCCACGTCTTCGGTACCCTGTCCCCCGGCTTTCCACACCAGCAGGCCGGTGGAGAGGGCCAGGATCAGCTCCACGGCCGGGAAGAACACCGAGTAAGCAAAAATGGCCCGCACGTTGGCATTGCGGTGATCGGCATTGATCCGGCTGAATTTCGCATACTCACGCTTGTCGGCCGCAAAGGCCTGCACCACAAACATGCCGGTGATGTGTTCCTGCACAAAGGCATTGAGCTGGGCCACCGCATTGCGTACCCGGGTGAAAGAGCGGTTCACGCTTTCCTTGAAGTACCAGGTGGCCACCACCAGCAGCGGAAAGGGCGCCAGGCAGATGAGGGTGAGCTGCCAGTCGATGTAGAACATGTAAAACAGCACCGCGATGATGGAGAGCAGGTCGGCAATGATGGGAATGAGCCCGTCGCTGAAAATATCGTTGATGGATTCAATATCGTTGATGGTGCGGGTGGTGAGGGTACCGATGGGGGTTTTATCGTACTGCGCGAGGTTGAGGTGCAGGATTTTGCGGAAGGTGGTCACGCGCAGATCCCGCACCACGCTTTGGCCCAGGGCAGCGGTGAGAAAACTGAATGCAAAGCGGCAGGCCGATTCCAGCAGGAGCAGGCCGATCTGCAGCAGGGTGATGCCGATGATGACGGCAGCAGCCCCATGCAGCCAGAGCACCTGCGGATCAGCCCGGAGGCCGCGGGTAATGGTAACCTGGATGAGCCAGGGCCTTACCGGGGCAATCACCGCCAGCAGTACGGCCAGGAATACCGCCATCCAGAATTTCCGGCGGTAGGGAGCCGCAAAATGGAATACCCTGCGCAGCAGTGAAAAGTCAAAAACCTTCTTTACCGGTGCCGGATCACTCATGGGGGCAAAGTTAACAGAAATGCAGGGAGGCTGCGGGAATGGCTATTCGGCTTCCATTTTTTTGTTGTACGCCTTGATGAAAATGGCGCCCAGGTTTTTGTACGGCGGCACATAATCATCCCAGCTCTCCATCATGGCCTTATTGTTGTCGGCGTAAAAGAGCCGCGTTAAAGTGGTCCACATGTCCTTCCACACCAGCGGTTTGCCCGAGGCCAGGGTTTGGTTCAGGTAATTGAGGATCGGGCGGTTGATATCCCCCTTGCCGATTTCCTTGGTGGAGATGATGTGGGCATCGGGATTGAGTTCCAGGATTTCGGTAAGATTTTTATACCCCCCGCAGGAGCCCACCACGATGATTTTGGCATCGCCGGGCATGCGTTTGATGGTACCGGGCAGCCAGTAGCTGTGTCCGCGGTGAATCACGATGCTGGGATGAAGCTCCAGGTTTTCCAGGTGCGTGCGCAGATGGGCCTGTGCAGTATCGTCGAGGTTCTGGTCGCTGTCGAGCGGCAGGTTGGCAAAGATCCAAACCGGCTTGCCTTTCAGGGAGCGGATTTCAACCCATTCTTTCTGGCGGGTGATCTTCCATTCCCGGGGAGAGAAGGAATTCAGAAAGGCGGGGAAACTGGTTTTCCCGTCTTCATCACCATAAAAAAACACCTGCTGGATCACCCTGCCCTTGTTGTCGGCCAGGTAGGGGAAGTCGATGGAAAAAACAGGCGGGATCCCCAGGGTGCTGGTGAGGTCGATGCTGTTGTCGTTGAATGAGAGAAAGATCTGTTTCAGCAGGCTGTAAATCACTTTCCCTTTCTGGTTACCTGACTCGGTACACTTCTCTTCGTTGGCGCTGATGTTGCGCAGCATATTGCTGCGCAGTTCCGGATCGTGGATGCTGCTGTAGCTGTCGGCCACATCCACCGCGTCTTCCAGGTTGCCCTTTTCATCCAGGTTCGACACGAAGGCCCGCATCAGGGTGAGGGCATTTTCGGGCGGCATCATGCGCAGCATCGTATCAAGCTTGTTGTAATTGGCCGCCATCTTGATGAACTTCTTGAAGAAATCCATTTTTACATTCATCAGCAGTTTATCCATGCGGGGCTGCGGACCCATCAGCTGCACCAGCCGGTTGAAGCTGTGCTTATAACTGGAGGTATAGATATCGTTTTCTCCCATCACCATCATGAAGTAAAGTTCTTCAGCGCTGAGGGGCTGGATGGCTTTCATGCGGATGGCCAGGTTGGCCTGGTCGTGCAGTTCATTGATGGGGGTGATGAAATGGCGCAGGGCTTTCCGCTGCAGCATGTCGCGCAGGCCATTGGTGCCGAAGAGGGCGATGGGGGTGTCTTTTTTCACCAGCCGCTCGTGGTAACTGATCTCTGTTTTCACCAGCAGCCTGAAATAACCGATGGTGTCCATGGTGCTTTCACCGTCGCCGATGATGGCCTGGAGCGTGTCGATGGGCAGCCGGTTGCCGAGGATATCATCGAGAAAAGGATAGTACAGCAGGGCGTTGGGGGTTTGGCTGAGGCGCGCCACGGTTTGCACCATCGGGTGGGTGTTGCGGCGGATCAGTTTCCCTTCGGGAGAAGTGCGGGAGGATGCGTAATCATAGAGTTGCTTGGGATCGTTGCGGCAGGCCACCACCACCAGGCTGTCGGCAAAGGGTTCATGCACATAGGGCCGGATGGTGCTGAGGATCACCGAAGGGTAACGGCTTACATACTTCACATACAGTATTTTCTGGCTCTCCGGGTAGCCCGGGTTGGCAGGAAAAACAGCCGCCAGGATGCGGCCCACTTCGTAGGGCGCCTCCTGTACAAAAGGGGCGATGCTCTGGGAATCGAGGTTGGCCCGAAGGGCTTTGTCAAACTGCTCCACGAGCAGGGGCGCCAGGGAGGGATTCAGTTTTTTGGATTTCCAGGCCAGGCGAAAGGAGTGGATCAGGTCTTCCACGTAGGCCAGCTGGCGGATCTTCTCGTTGTTGCTCTGCAGGGATGCCGTGGCTTCAATGAAGCAGATGATCTCCCGGATCCGGCGGGTGAGGGCATCGGTGACCATCAGGTTGATTTCCTCATTGCGGCCCACCCGGATGAGGCTGTCGGCGCGTCCGTCGGCCTTATCGCATTTGTCCAGCTCATCCCGGATTTTGTCATGGAACCGCATGCGCTGGAAGGGGATGTTCACCCCATCACACTGCGCCGCAGCTGTAAAACCCACCATGATCCAAAAAACAAAGAGTACAATTTTATGCATGCATCCGGAAGCTTATCTTTCAAAATTAAGCCTTTGACTGTTAAATACCTGCAAACACAATGCCGGCGCCGGGGCTGAACCCCGGCAGGTTAACAATTTCATAATACGGGCCGCCGGGGCCAACGCCCTTTCTATAAGGCCGATCCAGTAATTTTGCAAAGCCATTCCGTATGACAAATGTTAAAAAAATCCTGATCGCGGATGACGAGCCGGATATCCTCGAAATCATCCGCTACAACCTGCAACAGGAGGGTTACGAAGTGATCACCGCGAAGAATGGTGACGAAGCCCTGGATCAGGCCCGGCTCCATCAGCCTTCGCTGATCATCCTCGATGTGATGATGCCCGGTAATAACGGGATGGAAGTGTGCAACATCCTGCGCAGCCAGCCGGCATTCAAAGACACCCTGATCATTTTCCTCTCGGCACTGAGTGATGAAGGTTCTGAAATCCGGGGCCTCGAAACCGGGGCTGATGATTACCTCAGCAAGCCCATCAGCCCGAAAATCCTGATCAGTAAGGTCAACGCCCTGTTCCGGCGCCTCAACGGCAAAACAACCGGCAGCGTGCTGCGGCTGGGCGACCTGGTGATTGACCGGGAAAAATACATGATCCACTACAAGGGCCGCGACATCAGCCTGGCCCGCAAGGAGTTTGAACTGCTGGCCCTGCTGGCGTCCAAACCCAATAAGGTATTTCTGCGCAACGAAATCCTGAACCAGGTATGGGGCACCGAGGTGATTGTGGGCGACCGCACCATTGATGTGCACATCCGAAAGATCCGGCAGAAGCTTGACCTGGACTGCATCACCACGGTGAAAGGCGTGGGCTATAAATTTGACCTGCAGTAATTCCGCGCATTCCCCTGTAACTTGCACTGAGCAGCGCGCCTATGCCCCTTTCCAAAAACCTGAGTCCCCAGCAACTGTCGGCCGCCACAGCCCTGGCCCTGGCCCTGCCTATCAGCGTGGGCATCTTTGTCCTGCGGCCTGAATGGTGGGTGGGGCTCCTCTCCTTCTGCCTGGTGTTCGCGGGCGCCTATGGCCTCATCCTGTTCATGGTACAGCAGTTCCTGCACCGCAAAATCAAACTCATCTACAAACTGATTTACCAAACCAAGGCCAGCAAGCGGGAAGAATTTTATTATAAAAATATCCTGCCCCAGAAAAGCATTGATGAGGTACAGCAGGATGTAACTGACTGGGCACAGCAGAAAAAAGCGGAGATCGAATTGCTGCAGCAGAATGAAGCATACCGCAAGGAGTTTCTGCAGAACCTGTCGCACGAACTGAAGACCCCCATCTTCGCGATCCAGGGCTATGTGCATACTTTACTGGCGGGCGCGCTCAGCAACCCGGAGGTGAACCAGAAATTCCTGCACAGCACTTCCCGCAATATCGACCGGCTGGTGAACCTGGTGGATGACCTGGATGAAATTGCGCGGCTGGAAAGCGGCCAACAGCTTTTGTACAAAGAAAATTTTGTGATCCAGGACCTGATCCGTGAAGTGTTTGAATCCCTGGCGCTGAAGGCCGATGAACGGCAGCTTAAACTGCAGATCAAAAAAGGCTGTGAACTGCCGCTGAATGTGTATGCCGACAAGGAAAAAATCCGGCAGGTGATCACCAACCTGGTAGACAATGCGATCAAATACGGCAAGCAGAACGGGTTAATTGAAGCCAGTGCCTACAAGATGGAAGGCCGGAAAATACTGGTGGAGATCAGTGATGACGGCATCGGCATTGCAGAAGATCACCTGGGCCGCATCTTTGAACGGTTTTACCGCACCGATGCCGCGCGCAGCCGAAGGGCCGGCGGCAGCGGGCTGGGACTGGCCATCTGCAAGCACATCATCGAAGCCCATCACCAAACCATCCATGTTCGCAGCAAGGTTGACGTAGGCACCACCTTCGGTTTCACCCTCGATGCACGGAAAGACTAAGGCCGCAATGCTGCCGGCAGTTCCACTTCTCCATAACGCTGTACCACCCACTCACGCACCCAGGCGCCGCTGCGGTATTGCCGGAGGGTATCCGTATGCAGGAGTTGTGCCGGTTGCAGCCAGCTGATGTTTTCGGGGTGTACCGGCGAGTTGGAGGGCGAAACCAGGTACACTTCCACGCGGGCAGGATAAGGACCGCGCTGGCGGTTGAGCCATTGGTACTGGTGGGTTTTCTCAATAGGTCCGGTTACCAGCATCCGCAGGCCCAGGGGCCGGGCCAGGTAATAATCAATATGGGCGGCAGGAAACCATTCATCCGCCACAATAACGGTACCGGATACACGCCCATCGGGATGGGTGCTCCGGTAAATACTGTCGAATACGGGGGCAAAGCTTCGCCAGCCGTGCATATCCAGGGTAAAATCGCCGTAACCCCTGCGGGCTGGCTCCTGTTTGCCCAGGGTACCCGGGAACAGGTTGATGAAAGCCGTGCCGGCCACCATGATTGCAGCCGTAAAAACCAGCGCTGCCCGCAGCAGCACCGGGCGCCAACCGGTTGACTCCGCCCGGGCAGCCATCACTGCCGCGGCGGGCAGCATAAGGGTAACAAAACCCGGACCCGTCCAGTGCGGCAGCAGTTCGCGGAACAACGATACGGAGGTAGCCAGCATGATCAGCGGCAGACCGGTGAGGAGGAGTGTCCGCTGCGCGGGATGCCGCAGGAGGCTGCTGCGTTTGCGCAGGGCCTGCAGCAGGATGAAAAAAACCAGCGGGTTGCAGTACAGGATCTGTCCCGCGGCAAATGCACCGAAATAATCCAGCCGCAGTCCCCCGCTGCTGACATCCACCCGTTCGCCGTGGTAACGGAAGGTGATGAAATCGAATCGGATATTCCAGCTGATCACCGGAACAAAGAGCAGGAGCGTGAGTGCCGCTGCGGCATACAGCGATCCGTGCCGCAGCCAGTGCCGGCGGTAGAGGAGGATGAACAGGCCCAGGCCCATCCACAAAAACACCGTATGGATTTTGCAGAGCATGCCCAGCCCGGCCACCAGGCCAAAGAGCAGGAGATGCTTTTTCGGCACCTGCCCGGCCTGGGCAATGCGGATGAGCAGCAGCAGGGCGGCCGTCCAGCACAACATCTGGGGCGAATCGGGCAGGATAAACGTACCGGCGATGATGCTGCTGTACAGGGCAGCCGTATAGAGTGCGGCCGCATAATAGCCAGCCCGCGGACCCGCCAGGGCTTCGCCGCTCCGGTACATCAGCCAGGTGCTTCCGGCGGCGCAGGCAATGGCTCCCAGCCGGATAAAGAAACCGGAATCGGCCAGCAGGTTGAAAGTGCTGAGCCGGATGAGCCAGCCCACCGCCGGCGGATGATCAAAATAATTCCATTGCAGCGGATCCGCATAGAGGCGGTAATACACTTCATCATTACCGAGTTCGGTAAAGGCGGCCACGCCCATCCTGAAGAGGGTGGCAAGCGCCAGCAGCAACAGGGTTTTCCGGCGGTAATTCAGGCTGTTCATGATGTTGAGTGCGGTGATCCGTTGCCTGCCGCAGACCGGCGGCGGCGTTTCAGTACCAGGTGTTCATCTCCCACCCTTCTGAACCAGTACTCACTGAGGCCCGCACCGGTTACGCCGATCAGAGAGCCTGCCATCACATCTTCCAGGAAATGCTGGGAGAGATAAATGCGTGAATAGCCGGCCAGCACGGCCAGCAGGATCAGCACCAGGTGCTGCCAGCGGCTGCGGGTGTAAAAAGCCAGCACGGTGGTGAGGGCAAAAGCGGTAACGGTATGACCGGAGGGAAAACTGGTGCGGCCATGGTGCTGGATGGCGTCGATGAAAAACGGCAGGTGCTCCCGGAAATAGCTGCCTGGGCGCGGCGCCTCCACCAGGGGTTTGATCACCTGCGCCACGATACCGGTGAGGGCATAGGCAAAAAGCAGCACCAGCCCCATCTTCCGTTGCCGCAGCACAAAAAACAGGATCAGGGAAAGCAGCACCGCAAAGAGGCCGTCGCCGACATAGGTGTACAACATAAAGAGGCGGTCGAGCCAGGGCCGGTGATAACTGTTCAGCCAGAGAAAGCTATGTTCTTTTCCCTCCAGCAGCAGCAGTGTGTACCCGGCTATGCAGAACAGCCCGTATAAAATCCAGTACCAGCCGGTTTTTTGAAATGATTGTTTCATGCGCCAGTTGCAAATTAACGAAATGCAGGCAGGTATCCGGCAGGGTCCCGGAGTGGAATTCAGATTTTGATAACGCTGTGCTTACAATTTGGCAATACGGGAGGCCGAATTTGAGTCAAATTCCAATGATGGAAAAACGTAAGCTGGACATTGCCGTGATCTCAGATGTGCATCTCGGTACCTATGGCTGCAGGGCGGCTGAACTCTCCCGTTACCTGTCTACCATCGACCCCGCGATCCTCGTGCTGAACGGCGACATCATTGATATCTGGCAATTCAGCAAGCGGTACTGGCCCACCGCGCACATGCAGGTGGTGAAGCAGATCACCAGCATGCTCAGCCGGGGCGTAAAAGTGTATTACATCACCGGCAACCATGATGAGATGCTGCGGCGGTTTGAAAATTTCAGTGTGGGCAATTTTCATATTGTCAACAAACTCGTGGTGCAGCACAGCAATCAAACGCGGAGCTGGATATTTCACGGAGACGTATTTGATGTAACCATGCAGCACAGCAAATGGGTGGCGCAGCTGGGCGCCATCGGCTACGACCTGCTCATCAGCCTCAATGCCCTGATGAATTACTGCAGCCACCTGGCCGGGCGGGGCCGGATCTCGCTCTCCAAAAAAATCAAAAACAGCGTGAAGTCGGCTGTGAAGTACATCAACCGCTTTGAAGAAACGGCCGCGGATATCGCCATCGAAAAGGGCTACCAGTATGTGGTGTGCGGCCACATTCACCAGCCCTGCAGCCGGGAGATCCGCACGCCGCGCGGCGCGGTGCATTACCTCAATGCAGGCGACTGGGTGGAAAACCTCACGGCGCTGGAATACCGTTCGGAGCAATGGCAGCTGTACCACTACCAGCACGACCGTGAGGTGCAGCAGTTGCACAGCTCCTTTTATATGGATGAAGCGGCCTATCTGCGCACCACCGAGTTGTTTAAAATGATGATGGAGGATTTTGTAAAAGCATCCTGATACATGAAAATACTCTACGCCATCCAGGGCACCGGTAACGGGCATGTGAGCCGTGCCCATGACATTGTACCGGTGCTCCGGGAATATGCCGATACCGACATCCTGCTCAGCGGCACGCAATCCGACATCGATCTGCCCTATCCCCTCCGGTACCGGCTGAAGGGGATGAGCTTTGTGGCCGGCCGCAAAGGAGGCATCGACTTTTATGCCAGCTTTCAGCAGCTGCACACCCGTAAATTCATGCATGAAATCAGGGATTTGCCGGTGGAGTCCTACGACCTGGTGATCAATGATTTTGAACCGGTGAGTGCCTGGGCCTGCCGCCTGAAAAACATACCCTGCCTGGCCATGAGCCACCAGTTTGCGGTGCTGCATCCCCGGGCACCGCGTCCGGCGCGGGATGACCTGTTTGCGCGGCTGGTCCTGAAACATTATGCGCCCTGCAGCGGCGGTGTGGGGTTTCATTTCGATGCCTATGGTGAGAATATTTTCACCCCGGTGATCCGCGGCAGCATCCGGGAAGCGGAGCTGAAGAATGAGGGACATTATACCGTGTACCTCCCCGCTTATGATGATGAAAAAATCATCCGGTTGCTGTCAACCTTCAGGGATGTGGAATGGGAACTGTTTTCGAAGCACAGCCGCAAAAGTTACCGGGAAAAGAACTGCAGGGTGCGGCCGGTGGAGGCAGGAGCTTTCACACGCAGCTTCACCCGGTCTGCGGGTATTCTCTGCGGCGCCGGCTTTGAAACACCGGCTGAAGCGCTTTACCTGGGAAAGAAACTGCTGGTGGTGCCGATGAAGCATCAGTTTGAACAGCATTGCAATGCGGCGGGCGTGGCCGCCCTGGGGGTACCCGTGATCCCTTCCCTCAAAAAAAAGCACCGCCCCGTGGTGGAACAGTGGCTCTCGGCCCCTCCTCCGGAACGGGTGCATTACCCGGATCAAACCCGGCAGGCGATTGAGCAGCTGCTCCGGATGAAGCAGCCTGTCCTCCATGCCCCACAGCCATTTGCTGCGGCAGAGGCTGCCGGCTGGTCAGGGGCGGCCTTCCGGCTGGGCGGTCAAACGGGTAATCAGCGCTGAAGCACTGTCAGAAAGTTTCGAGGCCTGCGGTTCGCCCTTGTAAGTAAAGCTGAACTGCCGGCAATTCCCTTCGGGCAGGCGGTAATACACATCCATCAGCACCTGGTTGTTCTTAAAGAAATGCAGGGAGCCATCCACCCCGCAATGGGGTTGCCGCTCGGCGGAAGCGGCGCTGATGGCTTTTGCCAGGGCATTGATCACCGGTTGCTCGCGGCAGATCAGCACCCGCACCACGGTATCCATTTTACCGCTTCCGGTAAATACATTCACCGCCACACTGTCGGATCCGGTGAGGAGTTCCTCCATGCCGCTCACCGGCCGGCTGCAGGAGAGTACCAGCAGGGATAACACCACGGGAGTAAACATGTTTTTCATTGCATAAAGTTAATGGCTCTGCCCTGAGGTAAACATGAAATTATCGGTGGCGGAGTGTTTATCCCCGCGAACGCAGTGGCAGAGCGTGCAGCTGAACCCCGCAATTCGGTACCTTTATACAGTGAGCAGGCTGAACATGATAACCGGTGTGCTGTTGTGCTGGATGTATTCCTCATGCCTGTATGCACAGACGGGTATCCCCGAAACGGTATTTGATTTTTACGGCGACAGTTTCCGGGTGGCCACTCCCCTGCCCGATACCAACCGGTTAAGCCGTGAAAACACGACCGAACTGGTCAGGGCTTATGTCAGGCAATGGGAGGCCTGGAATCCGCATCCCCTCACTGAAGCACTCCTCCGTTTCAAAGAAAGCCGGCAGCTGGATGACTGGCTGTTTTACCAGCTCATCCGCAAAACCGCCCAGCAATACTGCCCCAAGGCATCCGATTATGAACGGTACACGGTATTCAAATGGCTGCTCCTCACCCGCTGCGGCTACAACGCCACCCTCAAAGCCGATGAACAGCGGCTGCTGCTGTACATTCAAACCCATGAGGAGGTGTTCAACCTGCCGGTTTATGAGAAAAACGGCCAGCAGTATGTTTGTCTGAATTACCACGACTTCGGCTTCCGTGAACTGTCAGGGAAAATGATCCCGGAGATTGAGCTGGACAATGCCGGTGCAGCGCGGTCATTTTCATACCGGGTGAACCGGCTGCCCGAAACGGGACATGCGCTGGAACAAAAAGAACTGCGCTTCAAATATCATGAACAGGAAACCAGTTTTACCATCCTCCTCAACCCCAACATCGGGCAGATCTTCCTGAATTACCCGGTGGTGAATTATGAACTCTATTTCAATATTCCGCTGAGCCGCGACACCTACAATTCGCTCATGCCGGCACTCCGGCAGCAGGTAGCCGGCATGAGCCAGCGCCGCGGGGTGGATTTCCTGATGCGGTTTACGCGGTATGCTTTTCTGTTCGAAAACGACTCCACCCTCTACGGCCGGGAAAAAAGGCTGAGCCCGGAGCAAACGCTGCTGTATCCGTACAGCGACTGCGAAGACCGGGCGGCCCTGTTCTTTTACCTCGTTCGGGAAATTTACCGCCTGCCGATGATTGTACTCGCCTATCCCCGGCACATCACGGTTGCCGTGAAACTGGACCAGCCGGCCGGTAAACCGGTGATGTATAACGGAGAAGCTTACACGATAGCCGAGCCCACGCCGCAGGGCGCCGACCTGGCCCTGGGGAAAATGCTGCCTTCCCTGGTGGGCAAACCCTATGAAGTGGTGTACAGTTACCGCCCCGAACCCAAACCCTGATCCCCGCTGTGCTGCAGCAGGTTACGGGTATGCGAGAGCAGCGCGATCATATCGGACGCCGGAGGAAAATCATAAAAAAAGCCGTCTTTAATCAGGTACACCCGCTGGCAGTTGCTGCGCGAAAAGGCGAAGTATACGGTTTGCCATACTTTGCCGCGGCTGAACAGCCAGATCTTGCCTTCATTGCGGCAGGCTGGTGGGCGTTCACTTTTTCCGGCGGGCTGCTGCAGCTGCCGGCGCAGCGTGAGAAGATCCGCTGTGCGGGTGGTGCTCATCTGTCGGTAATAGCGGCTGTAGCGGAGTGAATCTTCGCTGAAGGGATCGTTGTACATCACCAGCACCATACTGTCTGTTGCCGCCAGCAGGCTGTCAGCCACCGGAACTGACCGGCCCGGAGAAGGTCCGTCAGGCTTTGCAGGCCGGCTGTTGCAGGACAGCAGGAAGAGTGCCAGGAGTGCAAGTGCCGCCAGGCGACGCTGCATGCGTGTATGCCTTCCTGTTAAAACGGCTGCACCCTTCCGGGTGCAGCCGCTGATATTTTCAAGATGCTGATTAATAAACATTGGTTTGAGGAGTAAAGCTCGTCCAGCCATTCATCCAGTTGCTGCCGGAGGGATCAACCGCGCCCACATAACTGGTGGTAGTAAAACCGCTGAGCCCGGTGAAGCTGGCGGCATTGATCGCCGGACTGCCGGGCAGGGGTTTGAAGCTGGGGGCGGAGAGGATAAAGGGATTTTCGAGCAGGATATCCTGGTAGCTGCTGAAGGTTTTGCAGCTGTCGCTCCCCTCAGCACGGGCACGCATATCAGCCGCGGTGATCAGTGAAGAACCGGATTTATAAGGCTCGGCCACAGCGTGCATCAGGTTATGCCGGAAACGGGAGCGGCCATCCAGGTAAGCCGCTGCGGTGGAATCGCTTTCCAGCTGGAAGCCGGCTTTCTGATAACCCATCAGGATGGAGTTGCGGAGCACGAAATGCGTGCTGCGGCGCCAGCGGGTATTGAAGTTGTGATTGGCCAGGGTGCCGGGGGCATTGTTGGGGCCGCAGAAGGTGAAGTTGCTGAGCTGCGGACGGGTGCGGGGACTGGCTGTGGTGCCGGTACCATCATTGTCGCATTCAATTCCGTTGCCGGCATCGCCGCCATCCACAAACAGCGGATCGCGGAGGGAGATACCAAACTGCAGGCGGCCGGTATAGCCAAAGTCAAAATCAAAATCGTCATCAGCGGTGGCAAAGGCAATGATGTTCTTTACATTCACGGTACCGCCGAAGAATTCAAAAGCATCATCGTTGCCGTAAGACACCTGGATGTTCTCCAGTACGGTGCCGCTGCCTACACCACCCAGGGTGAGCCCGTTGATCTCCGAGTTGGGATCAGCGGCAATACCGGCAAATTCAATGCGTACATATTTCAGCACCCCGCTGTTGTCGTTGGCGAGGCTGCCGCCATATTCACTGTTGATGCCCCCTTCGATGATGGGGGTGGTGGACCGGTTGGTGGGGGCATTGCCCAGCAGCACGATACCACCCCAGTCGCCGGGCTTGCGGTTGCCGGGG
Organism: Ferruginibacter sp.; assembly: GCA_041911275.1. GTDB lineage: Bacteria > Bacteroidota > Bacteroidia > Chitinophagales > Chitinophagaceae > Ferruginibacter. The sequence goes on from JAYRPG010000151.1 coordinate 36,305, forward strand.
GCCTTGCCGGAGGTGAAGATGATGGGCTCATTGGCGGTACCCTCTGCGTAGATGCGGGAGTTGCGCTCGATGATCAGGGCGCCCTTCTGCACCGTATCGCTTACAATCACTGAACCGGCCGCGAAGCGGATGGTGGCGCGGTTGTTCACATACACATAGCCCTTGAGCACATATTTGCCCTTGGGCAGTTCCACCACCTCATTCACAATACCACTGATGGTTTTGCTGGCAATGAAACGGTCCTGCAGGCTGCCGGTGCCGCTGTTGGTGCTGCCATTGTTGGTGACGGAGTCATCAATTTCAACTTTTAAGCATCCGGTGAGGGCTGCTGAAACGATCACCGCGATGGCCAGGATTTTTTTCATACTTTTTGTTTTACAGGTATTCAGTTCGATAAGGTTGATCAATTCAAGTTGTACTGGAAAGCGAGTGTAAACGTGGTGCCCGGCCGGAAGCTGCTGAACTGGCGGTCGGTGCGGGCATCATAAGATTTTTTGCCGTCCCGGTTTTCAAAACTGGCGAAGGGCTGGTTGAAGAGGTCACTGACGGTGAGGCGCAGTTCGCCTTTCGACTTCAGCACCTTGCGGGTCACCTGCAGGTCAACCAGGTTGCGGGGCTTTTCGTAGATATCCCCGAAGTCATCGTTGCCCACCAGTACCAGGCGCTCGCCGATGCGGTTGTACAGCACAGAAAAGCCGGTGCCGGATTTGGCGTCGTACTGGAAGCCGGCATTCAGCAGGTAAGGCGACTGCCCCTGCAGCGGCCGCTTGGTGGCCGGCAGTTTGTTGCCATCGGCATCCCGGTTGCCCAGCAGCACCTCCGAGAAAATCAGGGAAAAATTACCATTGAAGTACAGGTTGGAGAGCCAGGGAGTCTGGTTGCTGAGGAACGACAGCTGCTTTCTGAACTCCAGCTCCACGCCGTAGAGGGTAGCCTGCTCGGCATTCTGGAACTGGTATTGGCGCCGGGTGGCTACACTGGCGCTGTTGAGGCGCAGCTCAATGGGGTCGGTGAATTTTTTATAAAAGGCCCCGGCCGAAAGCAGCTCGCCGGCAGCCGGATAAAATTCGTAGCGGATATCGCCGTTGAGGATGCTGCTGCGGCGCAGGCTGGCGTTGCCCTGCGTGGAAGCAATCTGCTCAAAGTCGAAGAACGTGAAGGGCGCCACTTCCCTGAATTCCGGGCGGGCAACAGTGCGGGATGCCGCCAGCCGCAGGTTGGTCTGCGCATTGGGGCTCCAGGTGAAATTGGCGGAAGGCAGAAAATCCAGCTTGTCCGTATTGATCACCAGGGCTTTTTCGGTGCCCGGGGTGTTGGACTTGAGAAACTGTTCAAAATATTCCACGCGGGTTCCCCAAACGAGGCGCACCGACTCGCCGATCTTGTTATCAAACATCAGGTAGCCGGCTGAAAGCGCGGAGATGCCATAATATTTGTCCTGGATATTCTGCAGGTCGGTCGACAACAGAAAGCCATTACCACCCATATTGCTGTGCCGGAAGATCTGGTCGTAGGGCAGGGTGAGCAGGGAGGGATCTGACGGTTCCGTGTATCCGAAAATATAGGCCTTGAAATCGCGGAGCCGGATGGTGGAGGATCCGCCCAACTTCAGGCTCTGCTTGCGTTTGTGGATTTCAAAGGGAAGGGTGGCCGAGGCATTGTAGCCGAAGATGTAATCGCGGAGCCCGCTGAAGAAACGGTTGGTATTGTTACCGCGCAGGTTGATGCGGTAGGGTTCGTTCACGCCGAGGGTTTTGCCGTAGGTCTGCACCCGCAGATCGGGCTGGCTTTTGTGGTTGAAGGCGAAGTTGAGGTTCCACTGCAAACGGATATTCCGGGAGGTAACCTGGTGTGTACCCTCCAGCTGGGCGGAATAGAGGCTGCGCTGGTTGAGCACAGATGAGCGCATCTGCACATCCTGGAGGTTTTCGGTGTTGATGCCGGTACGTGTGTAATAGTTGTCTTCCAGCAACTGGTTGAAGAGGTTCTTGAACGCGATCTTGTGTTTTTTGTACGACCAGGCGATGTTGGCCACGCCGCCCCAGGTAACACCATATTTATGCTGCTGATCGCTGTAATCAAAAAAAGCCTGTCCGCTTTCGCCTTTTTCGTAGAGCGTCTTCTGGTTATCATAGAGCAGTTTCGACTGGCGGTAGGTGATGCCGATCACGGTACCCAGGGCGCTGCCGTTGCTGTAGCGGTGTACGTTGGCCCAGGTGAGGTTCCAGGTTTGCACCGGCAGGGCCCTGGATTGCACCTTGCGGTAAACATCGTCGCTGAATGAGCGGGTAACGGCAGTTTTATCTGTCTCGGAGAGCCGGGAGTAATCGAGGTAGCGGCGGGGATAGGCATCCGGCAACCCACGGTTGTTGCTGAAGCCGAGAAAGTCGGTGCTGCCCCGTTCGTTGCTGAGAAAATTTTTGAAGGCTGACCGGGTATTGAATCCCAGGCTGAACCCGACTGAGAGCAGGTTGCTGGCGGGGATATCGCGGGTATTGATCTGCACCACACCGCCGGCAAATTCACCGCTCAGATCCGGAGTGGCGGTTTTGCTGATGATGATGTTGTCGATCAGGGCCGAGGGAATCACATCAAAGGAAAACGCTTTTTTATCCGGCTCGCTGCTCGGTAAAACGGCGCCGTTAATGAGGGCAGCATTGTAGCGGTCGGCCAGGCCGCGGATGATCACGTATTTGTTATCCTGGATCGAGGCCCCGCTTACCCGGCGAAGCACTTCGCCCGTATTTTTATCGGGGGTGCGGCGGATGAAGTCGGCAGCCAGGCCGCTGGACACGGCGGCATTACCCTTCTGAAAAGCAAGGAGGGCATTGGTGTTTTCCTGGCGGCGGGGGGTGGAGCGGATGGTGACGCTTTCGAGGGTGGAGCGGGCGCTTTCCTTCATCACGATATCAAGTACATTTTCCTGTGAGCGCTGCAGTTCTACCCCCGCCACCGATTTGGTTTCAAAACCAACAAAAGAAAGGGTAAGGATGTATTGGGCGGTGGGGTCGAGCTGGATGATATAACGGCCTTCGGCATCCGTCATGATGCGCTTGCTGCCGGGTTGAACGAGGATGTTCACGCCGGTGAGGGGTTCATTTTTTTCGTTCAGCACTTTGCCCGACAGTTGCCGCGTTGGGGTCTGGGCCGACAGGGTGCAGTATCCGGTCAACAGCAGCAGCAGGGGTAAGAAGTGTCTCATGCACGAAATTTTATGCAAAGAGACTGCTCCTGTGTTAAGCCAGCATGAACGGCAGGTTATGGAAAGATTACGGCAGTATTAAGCGAATGTTACCGCTCAGAAGCGGAACTGCAGGCGGGAGGTAAAGATATTGTCCGGCAGATCGCGGGTGGCGCCGGGCAGTTGTGTGGTTTCGTTGTGCACCCGGGCATAGAAAAGGCTGAGTTTCACCAGGGGCGTTACGGCGTAATTGTAGCCGATCTGCAGGGTGCTGTACTTCACATCCGCCAGGGAGGTATTGCTGCCCGGGGCGCCGATTTCGGTGCCGCGGAGGCGGGTGTTGGGATCGTACCAGTCGTATTTGATCACCAGCTGGTGACGGGTGGAAAAGAGGTTATGGAGGAAGTAGAAATAGGCGCCGTTGAAGTGCCGCCGGTAAAAGCCATCCGTACCCTGCAGCAGGGCAGCGGGCGTTTCTGAACTGTTGGCCGTGCCGGATTGTACCCCGGTAATGTATTCGGCGCGGCACTCGGTGTACCCCACTCGGTTTTTGATTCGTACCTGTACATCCAGGCCGCGGTAATGGCGGGGCGAGATGCGCCCGGTATTGGTGGCGGCAGAATCGATGAGGTTGCCCTTTACGCCATTGGCGGTAAGGGTATTGAACACATAGGGCGTGTTTTGACGCAGCCCTCCCTCCAGCCAGGAAAAGCCGGCGCTCAGGGTGGTTCTTTTGCCCAGGGCAAGGGGTTTGAGGGCTAGCCGGCTGATCAGGTCCTTGTGGTTATCAAAATCGCCGTCGGCATTGATGCCCTGCCCGTTGAAGAGGCCCAGATCGAGCCTGAGCCATTTGAGCGGGTGTTTCTCCCGGCGCACATCAAAGGAAACCATGGCGCCGAGATCGCGTTCACTCTTCATGAGGATCTGGTTCATGCGACCCCGTTCCGGCGATTCCCGGTCCGCGCTGCTGAGGTTGGTTTCATAGCCAAAGGGGCGGGCGAACATACCGATGGTGAAGGCAAACATTTTGTACCGGTTTTCGAATACGCGTCCCCAGATATCCCGCACGGTAAACGAGCGTTCGTTGGCATCAAACTGGAACACCATCTGCACGCCCGGTCCCTCCGGATCGTAGATGTGCGCATAATCGATGCGCACGCGGCTGCGGCGGAGCATGAAACGGTTATTGACGTGGGGGGAAAAATTACCCCCTTCAAAACTGCGGGCCCCGCTGGTATCGGCCACCTGGAACTGCGGTTGCAGGTAGCCGCCGATGCGGAGATGATCGTATTTCTTATAGATGCCAAGCAAGCCCTTGCCCGCTTCCTTGGTGGTGTCGAGCATATCCATGAGGAACTGGGCCTTAAGGCTGTGGCAGCACAGCAGGAACAAGGCAGCCAGTAGTCCGCGGGAAAATAAAAGCTTGGGCGGCATAGCAGTTACAAAGATCAACGCTACGAAAATACCGAAGGAAATGCGAACGGGTACCATACCCGGGTAAAAAAAACATAAGCCACCCCGGGGGGTGGCTTATGATCAAACAAATATGTACTGAATTACAGGTTAACTGCAGTAGGTACAAACAGATCGGCCGGGGTCTGAACAGGCGTGTTGGCGTTGGTGTTGATCTCAGACTGCGGGTAGAAGAAACGCTGCGGGAAGCTGGTGCCGGTAGTCGGAGTGAGGCCGAGAGCGTTCTTGGTACGACGGAGGTCGTTGAACTGCTCGAGCTGACCGGTCATGCTTACATATTTTTCTTCCAGGATTTCCTTCAGCAGGGCGTCGTTCTTGCTGGCGCCGAAGTTTTCCATGCCACCGGCTTCGAAATCGGCATCTACGTAGGGCAGGTACTCCATTTCATAACCGGCTGCATAACCAGAACCGATGTAACCGCCACCGTTCAGGTAAGCGCGGTGTGCATTGAGTGCAGTAAGGGCGCCGGTGAAGTCATTGTTGCGGATTTTAGATTCGGCCAGGATGAGCTGGGTTTCAGCAAAAGTAACCAGGGGGAAAGGCGTGCTGCCACCAAAGAATCCATTGTCGGCAGTGGGTACACCCCAGTCGAAATCACAGAGGATGTTCAGCTCATAAACACCGGAGTATCCGATTAAACCGGGGGTGTAGAGGTAGTTGAAGCGGGCTTCTTCCTTGGTTTTGGCGTTGCCGCGGTATTCAGCAGCAGTGGGGTCGAGCAGACGGGGAACCGTAGCATCGTCGGCCCACATGTAAGAATCACGGTCATACACGCAGAAAGAATAGTAGAGGTTGAAGTCAGCACCATAAGCCGTGCCATGCGGAGCAATCATGTCGCCGCTCGCATCAGCAATCCCGAGGGCGGCTTCAGCAGCAGCCTGGGTGTAGTTTTTGGTATGCAGGTAGAAACGGGCTTTCAGGCTGTGTGCAGCTTTTGCCCATTTGGCGGCGGAACCACCGTAGAAGATGTCCTTGGCGCCGGGAGAAACGCCTACACCGGAGGTGAGGTTGACGATGGCTTCGTCCAGCATGGTTTGTACACCGGCATACACATCAGCCTGCTTGTCGAACTTGGGAGCAGGATAGGTAGCGGCGTCACCGGCTTCCGTGAACGGAATGTCACCGAACAGTGCCGTGAGGGTGCCGAAAGCCTGGGCCTGCATCACCTGGGCGATACCGATCATGAGACGGTTGTTGGTAGCCGTTTCTTTCTGGATGATCAGTTTGCAGGGAGCAATCACACCGCGGTAAGCAGTACTCCAGGTATTGTCGTAATCACCAGACGTGGTGGTATAACTGTTCAGGGCAATATATTGACGGTCCTGGCCGGTAAAAGCCTGGCTCCACATACCCGTCAGGCGGGCCCAGTCGCCCTCGTACAGCACGATGCTGGAAACCTGGGCGCCATTGAGAAGCAGGTTGGAAGGAGCGTCAGTAGGGCTGTTGGGGTTGACGTTAACGTCTTCCACCAGCTTTTTACAGGAGGAGGCAAAAAGCACAAGGGCCATTGCCGATATACTCATTAGTTTTTTCATATCTGTTGTGCTTTTTTAGATTAATAATTGATTTTCACTGTAAAGAAGTAGGACTTGGTGCTGGGGTTATTGAAATAATCCAGACCGCGGCCGTTGGTGGGACCAGTGAGGTTGGTTTCGGGGTCGATACCAGTGTAGTTGGTCCACAGGGCCAGGTTCCTGCCTGTAATAGAGAAATCAATTGAGTTCAGCTTGGTTTTCTGACGGAATTTGTCGCCACGGAGCGTGTAACCGATAGATACTTCACGCAGACGGGTGCGGGTACCATCTTCCACGAACTGAGAACCTACAGGGCCGAAGCCAGAACCCAGACCACCGTTGAACCAGGGTTGGGTGAGGGCAACCGGGCCGGCGCCGAAGTCCTTGATCAAACCGCGGAAAGTGGTGCCGGCAGCAATGGTACCCCCGGTAACGGTTTTCAGATCAGTGGTAGCCGTGGATTCGATGCCCATGTCAGCGTGTGTACCGAAGTCGTAGAGTGCACCTTTGGTACCGTTCCAAACATCACCACCCTGAACGCGGTCGAACAGGAAGGAGAGGTTCAGACCTTTCCAGGAGATAGAGGTGTTGATGGCACCGGTCCAGTCGGGGTTGGGGTTACCAATCACACCTTCTTCAGAGTTCTGCTGGGGGAAGCCGTTGGCGTCGAGTACCAGGGCGCCTTTGCTGTCGCGCAGGAAGTCAACACCCCAGAGTGCACCGAGAGGCTGTCCTTCCACAGCGCGGGAAGAAGAACCGGTGAAACCGGCGAGGAATACAGACTTGGTTTCACCCATATCCACCACCTTGTTGCGGTTGCGGGAGAAGATGAAGGTTGAAGTAACGCGCAGATCTTTGGTGCGTACCCAGTTGGCGCCCAGTTCCACTTCAAAACCATTGTTCTTGATGGTACCGATATTACCCTGCTTGTTGTCGAAGCCGGTAGAAGAAGGCACCTGAACAGCGAGAATTACGTCTTTGGTTTTGTTGTTGTAGTAAGTAGCGGCCAGGCTGATGCGGTCGTTCCAGAAACGGAGATCGGTACCGATTTCAAATTCGGTTTTGATTTCCGGACGGATGCCGGGGTTACCCTGTACACCACTGCGGGCAAAACCACCGCCATACACCGCTGAAGAGGCATCCAGTGCAGGACCCCATGATTCAGCTTCGCCGGCGGGGAAGAAGTAGTTATCCCAGGCATAAGGACCAGCCTGTACACCCACTTTACCGAATGAAGCCCTTACTTTACCGAAAGACAGCAGGCTCTTGTTGCCTTCATAAGCTGCACCACGGAATACATAAGCGAGTGAAGCAGAGGGATAGAAGAAGCCTTTCTTCACGGTAGAGTATTGCTCATAACGACCGGAAACATCCAGGAACAGCATGTCCTTGTAGCCGATGTTACCCTGCAGGTAAGCACCGTTTACGCGTACTTTAGACTGGGTGTTGAAAGGAGTGCGCTGATCTTTGGCCGAGTTGCCGAGATCGAAGGGCGCGTCGGGCAGGATAAAGCTGCGCACGGTAGCACCGATGTTCTCGAAGTTGCGGTTGTTGTAGTTGTAACCGAGTACACCAGACAGGGTGATGTCTTTCAGTTTATTGTACTCAGCTTTCAGCATGATATCGTTGGTGATCTGGGATTCGCTCACCGTTTGCTGGGTCAGCTGACCACCGTTGGCGGTACCGGAAGCCAGTACCGGGAAGTTGTCCTTGCGGGAGTCGAGATAGTAGTCGATACCCATCCGGTCTACTACGCTCAGCCAGTCGTTGATTTTCACGGAAGCCTCGAGCGTGGGCAGGAAGCGATGAACCTCAGCCCTGCTGGTAACGCGGTTGATTACCCAGAAGGGGTTGTCGTAACCGGAAGTGGTGGCTGCACCGATGCTGTTGCGGTAAGAAACCTGGCGGTTGAGGAAGCGGGCGCCGGCAGCATTCACATAAGTACCTTCATAAATGCTGTTGTCGAAATCGGCCGGTGAACGCAGGCCGCCCAGGAAGATACCGTTCAGGTTAGAACCCTGCTGTACGCGGTTGGAGCTGGTATAGGTGTAAGCGAGGCCGGCAGACATTTTCACGGCACCCATCTTACGGTCAGAGTTGAAACGCACGGAACGACGGGTAAAGTCGCTGCCGGCTTTCAGGATACCTTTCTGCTCCATGTTGCCGAGGCTCAGGAAGAAGGTACCGCGGTCGTCGCCGCCAGAGAAGCTGATGTTGTTATCCCAGTAGTGACCGTTCTGGAACAGGTCTTTACTGTGGTCGTATACATTTTTGCTGTTTTTACCACCATGAGGGTTGGCAGCCGTACCGTTGGCAGGCTGGAAACGCTTGGTGCCGTCCGGCAGGAGCAGGTAGGCGCCGTTGGGGTTGAGGGGAGTGTCATCACCACCCGCACGGTCAGCAATTTTATCGCCCCATGAACGGGCAAAGTTGAAGCTGTAACGGCCGTTGTTACCCTGGCCGAAAACCTGCTGCAGGGGAACGCTGCGGTTCAGCTGATCCACAGAGTAAGTGGAGGTATAGCTGATGTTTACCTTACCGCCGGTGTTCTTACCTTTTTTGGTGGTGATCATGATCACCCCGTTGGCAGCACGGGTACCATAGAGGGCAGCAGCAGCAGCGCCTTTCAGTACTTCGTAACCTTCAATATCGTTGGGGTTGATGTCGTTCAGACGGGATTGCTGGGCTACACCATCCACACCGGAACCCAGGGTAGAGTTGCTCACGGGTACACCATCCACCACAATCAGGGGCTGGAGATTACCGGTGATGGAGCTCTGGCCGCGGATCTGGATGTAAGCACCGGCGCCGGGATCGCCACCCGTACGGGTGATGTTCAGACCGGCAGCCTTGCTGGACAAACCGTTGATCAGGTTGGCCTCACCGGATTTGATTACGGCATCCCCTTTTACAGAGGAGTTGCTGAATGCAGACTGATCCTTGGATTTTTTAAAACCCAGGGCGCTCACCGTAACGGTGGTGAAAGTTTTGATTTCGGTGTTCAGGCTGATTGTCATGCCTTCACTGGCCGCCATGGTTTTTGTGCTGTAGCCCACAGCAGTAACCTGCAGCTGTGTGTTCGGCTCCACAGAAATGGAAAAGTTTCCATTTTCATCAGTTGAAGTACCAATTTTACTTCCCTTGATGTTGACTGTGGCAAATGAAACCGGTGCTCCGTTTTCATCCAATACGGTTCCTTTGATCACCCTTTTCTGAGCAAAGGAAAGTGTACTGAAGAGGGTCAGTACCACTGCCAGTAGTGCAATTTTTCTCATAATCAGATTTTAGTTTTCAAAATATAGTTGAGACAGAATTCCTGACGGAAATCATTTCCCGAAAGACAAAGAAATGTTAAATAGCGCTGCTTAACAAACAAAAAACAAAATTTAGCAAGGAATACGCCGAAAATTATATATTTTCAAAAATAGACAATGATTTTAGTCATGCTATTAGATAATATATAACAGGAGGATCCCCCCACCCGTCAATGTTAACTTATCATTAAGCATTCCGGGCCGGGCGCCCTGCCCCGCCATAGCTGCTAATTTTGCCAAAATTTTACCGTATGGGTTTCAATTCAGTACTGAAGATCTTTCTCCCCAAAGACCGGGTATTCTTCCAGCTTTTCGAGAATGTAGCCGCCGAACTCGTGAAAATGGGCGAAAAACTCAAGGAAGTGGTGAACGAACCCGATTTTGACCGCCGCGCCCAGCTGATCCAGGAAATCGAAGACATGGAACATGTGAACGACGACCTCACCCACAACATTTTCACCGAACTGGGCAAAAACTTCATCACGCCCTTC
>JAYRPG010000152.1:0-6338 GCA_041911275.1 Ferruginibacter sp.
ACCGCTGGAAGCTGCAGCAGCAAACGCCTTTGCCGGCCGGGGAGAGCAACGAGGTGAGCACCTGGGATCTGCAGCAATGGTACCGCGCTGTTGCCGACCGGTTCCGGGCGTCCCTGGATCCAGCCGCCACCGGGCGTTTACAGCGCGCGCCGCTGGAGGCCTTTGAAGCCATCCTCGAAAAAGGAGAAAACACCCGGCACCTGCGGCCCACCCTCTACGACCTGCTGGCCCACCGGGCACTGGAATTTTTCACCGGAGTGTATGCCGAAGCCCGTCAGCCTGCCGAGTATTTCCTGCTGGGCGACAGCGCTGTGTTTGCCCCTGTGGATGCGTTTATCCGGCACCGTTTCAGCGGCAGCAATGCATTATCGGTACAACTGGAGGCCCTCCGCACCCTGCAGGAGGTACTGGCCTTTCACCGTAAAGACTCCCGGCCCGATGCCCTGCTGGATGCAGACCTGATGCGGCTGGAATTTGCATACCGGTTCAGCACCCTGCCCGATAAAAAAGAACACTACCGGCTTGCCCTGCTGCAACTGGAAAACGCCTGGCCGCAGCACCCCGCTGTTGCCCGCTGCCGCTATCTGCGGGCAACCCTGCTCGTGGAAACAGACGCCGTGGTAAAGCCGGCGTCGCCCCTCCTGCCGCAGGCCCTGCAACTCCTGGAAGAAGCCCAAAGCCGTTTCCCGGGCTCAGAAGGCGGCAGCCTGGCAGCGGGATTGCGGCAGCAGCTGCTGCAGCCCACACTGGGCACCGAAGCCGAAAAAGTGAACCTGCCCGGCGACCCCTTCCGCATCCGGGTGGAATATAAAAATGTGCCGCGGCTGTACATCCGCCTGCTGGCCGTTTCGGCAGCAGAACAGTACCGGATCGACCGCCTGCCGCCGGAACAGCGCTGGGAAGCCCTGCGGCAGCTCAGGCCACTGAAGAGCTGGCAGCAGCCCCTGCCCGATCCCGGCGACCACCGCACCCACAGCACCGAAATCAAGGCAGATGCCCTGCCGGCAGGGACTTACGTACTCCTGATGAGCATGCAGCCCGGCTTTTCCACCGAAAAGAATATCCTCGTGAAACAACCTGTTCGGGTGAGCAACATCAGCTATGTTTACGACAAGCAGCACTTTTTTGTGCTGCACCGCCGCACCGGCCGGCCGCTGAAGGGCGCGCGCATCCAGGCCTGGGAAAACAGGTACGACTATACGAATAACCGCTACGACCGCGTTCAGGCGGGCAATTATGAAACGAATGAAGCGGGCTATTTTATCCTGCCCCCGGGCAGCAGCTACCGCTACCTGAACCTGCAGGTGAACTGGCAAGGCGAGGAACTGATGACCGATGACCAGGTGCTCAGCCAGGTATATAACGCTTACGAACAAACGCCAGCGGGGCTGAGCTGCCACCTCTTTACCGACCGCGCCATTTACCGTCCGGGACAAACAGTGTTTTTCAAGGGGCTGGTGATCAGGGGTGCGGGCAGCCGTACCCTTCGGCCACAGCCTGCCGAGCAGCTGAGCAGTACGGTGCTCGTGCGTGACGCCAATGCACAGGTGATCCTCCGGATACCGGTGCGCACCGGAGCTTATGGTTCCTACAACGGCAGTTTCAGGCTGCCCGAACATTTGCTGAACGGTCAGTTCCAGCTGCAGGACTCTGCCGCCAACGGGTGGATGGGCTTCCAGGTGGAAGCATATAAGCGCCCCCGGTTCCGGGTGGAAATGCAGAAGCCGGCCGCCGCTTTTCATTTAAACGACACCGTTATGATTGCCGGCGCCGCCACCGCTTTTGCGGGCAACCCGCTCGGGGGCGCCCGCGTGAGTTACCGGGTGATCCGAAGGAGCCTGCACCGGCCCTGGCTGGAAGGCATTACCCGGGGCCGGAAAACGATTTTTCCGCCGGGAGCCGAAGAGGAAACGGCGGTGGCAGCGGGCTTTACCAGCACAGACCTCCGGGGCGCTTTCAGCATCCCCTTCCCGGCCCTGCCTGATCCTTACCAGGCTGCCGATTCCAGCCGGCAGTTCCGCTTTGAAGTGCATGCCGCGGTTACCGACATCAACGGAGAAACCCAGAGCAGCCAGCTGTATGTTACCCTGGGCTACCGCAGCCTGCAGCTGGGTATCACGGCCCTCCCCGGCAACACCGGCGACCCTTCGCTGACCCTCACGGTACAGAGCAGCAACCTGGACGAGGTACCGCTGACCGTACCGGTACGACTGCAGATCACCGCATTGCAATCACCGGGAAAGTTTTACCGGAAGCGATACTGGGCAGTGCCGGATCAGTGGGTGATGGACAGCAGCAGTTTCCGCCGCGCCTTCCCCGACGATGTGTATGCCGATGAAGATCAAGTGGAACATTATCCGCGGCTGGGTGTGGTATGGGAAAGCCGCGACAGCAGCAATCAACCGCTGAAAATACCCCTCGCCGGATGGAAAGCCGGCTGGTACCACCTGAAAGCCGAAGGCACAGATGCCGGCGGCCTGCCGGTAGCAGCAGAAAGTTACCAGTACATCGGGGATCCCGGTACGCCGGATCCCGCCCTGCCCCTGCAATGGGTGCTGGACAAAACGGTGAATCCGGGCGACACCCTGCACAGCAGGCTGCGAACCCCCTTCCCGGATGCCTGGCTGATTGAACGCTTCAGCTTTGGCGACAGTGCCCTGCCCTTCCGGCAACAGGAGCTCGGCGCAGGCAAAACCCTGCAGCAGCAATGGACCGTAACAGAAGCACACCGGGGAGGCATCGGGATCGATTACCTGGTGGTGTATAACAACCGCGTGTACACGAAATACCAGGCGGTGGAGGTACCCTGGGCGCAACGGGAACTGCAGATCCGTTACAGCCATTTCCGGAGCAGCTTCGAGCCCGGCGCCGAAGCCGAATGGCAGATCACGGTCAGCGGTGAAAAAGCATTACCGGCCACGGCAGAACTGCTGGCCACGATGTATGATGCGAGCCTCGACCAGTTTGTTCAGCACGGCTGGAGCCTGCCGGATATCTGGCCGCACACTGGCTTTTTCCCGCAATGGCAGCTGCTGCAGTTCAGCGAGGAACGTGCGGATGTGCATACCGGCGAGCTGAAACCTGCCGTAGCACCCTACCCCAAAACCTATGACCAGCTGATAAGCGGTCAGCGCACTGCGGAGGTTGCTTATGGCATACAAACCATGCGGATCAGGGGGCAGAAAACATTGGACAAAGAAGCAGACAAAAGCGCAGCGCCCGCACCCGGCATGGACGCGGCCAGCCTGAAAAAGGCACAGCCGGATTCCTCCGCCCCCGCTGCAGCCCCTGCGCCGCCCGTTCAGATCCGTAAAAATTTCAATGAAACCGCTTTCTTTTATCCCGCGCTGTTTACCGACAGCGCCGGCAGCGTGGTGATCAGGGCCCGTCTGCCGGAGGCGCTCACCCAGTGGAAACTGATGACGCTGGCGCATAACCGGCAGCTGGCCATGGGCTATGCTGAACAGCGCATCACCACCCGGAAAGCGCTGATGCTGCAGCCCAACCTGCCACGGCTGCTCCGGGAAGGCGACCGGCTGGAACTGCCGGTGAAAATCGTGAACCAGAGTCCGGATGAACTTACGGGAACAGTAACCCTTAAACTAACGGATGCGGTTACCGGAAAACCTGTGGATGGCTGGTTCAAAAATGTTTTTCCGCAGCAGTACTTCACCGCCGCGGCGGGCAGCAGCACGGTGCTGCTCTTTCCTGTTGAGGTTCCCCTGCGCTTCGGCAGTGCCCTGGTGTGCCGCCTCGAAGCCAGCACCAGCAGCCTGTCTGACGGGGAAGAAACCCTCATCCCCGTGAGCAGCAACCGCCAGCTGATCACCGCCAGCCTGCCGTTGACGGTTAAAGGACCGGGCACCCGTTCCTTCCGCTTTGCCCCCCTCCTGAACAGCCGGGAGAGCAATACCCTCACTCATTTTGCCCTTACCGCCGAATACAGCAGCCGCCCCGCCTGGTATGTGGTGCAGGCCCTCCCCTGGCTGGCCGCACAAAAGGATGAAACCGCCGACCAGCTTTTCAACCGTTGCTTTGCGCATGCCGTGGCCGCGCAGATCATCCGGCAACTGCCCGCCATCCGGGAACAGTTCAGGGCCTGGGCGGCAGCCGACAGCGGCAGCCTGCGCAGTAACCTGGAGCGGAATCCCGAACTGAAGCTGGCCCTGCTGGAAGCCACCCCCTGGGTGGAGGAAGCCGGAAACGAAACCGCACAGATGGCCGCCATCGGCCGCTTTTTTGATTCCGCCGCCATCCGCAGCCAAACGGCTGAAGCCCTGCGTCAACTCGCGGCGCTGCAGCTGCCCAACGGCGCTTTCAGCTGGATGCCGGGCAGCCCCGGCGACCGGTACATGACCCAGCATATCCTCAGCGGCGCCGGTCAGCTGAAACGCACCGGCGCCTGGGCGGCCCTGGATGATGCAGCCCAATCCACCCTGCAGCGCATGGTGGAGCAGGGGATCGCCTATGCAGACAGGGCGCTGCTGGACGACTACCAGCAGCTGCTGAAGCTGCAGGGCCAGGCCCAGAAAAATCAGCTGAACCCGCTGGCCATACAATACCTCTACCTGCGCAGCCTTTTCCCGGACATCAAACCCACTCCGGGCACCGCGAAAGCCCGGGCCTATTACTACAAGCAGGCCCGTCAGTTCTGGCGGAGCCAGGGTATCCTGCAACAGGGTATGATCGCCCTGGTGCTGCACCGGGAGGGCGACCGGAACCGGGCGGCAGATATCCTGCGTTCGCTCCGCGAAAACGCCCTGTATGATGAAGAAATGGGCATGTACTGGAAAGCCTGGCGGCAGGCCGGTTGGTACTGGTACCAGGCGCCGGTGGAAAGCCAGGCCCTGCTGATCGAAGCCTTTGCGGAAGCCGGCAACGATGCGGCAGCGGTTGACCAGCTGAAAATCTGGTTGCTGCGGCAGAAGCAAACCCAGCGCTGGCGCAGCAGCCGCGCCACGGCCGCCGCCTGTTATGCCCTCCTGCTCGAAAAAGCTTCCGGCAACGAAAAAATCCGGCTGGAAGCACCCGCACCTGCCGTGCACATTCGGCTGGGCGACCGGCTGATCAGCAGCCCGGCGACCGCGGCGGATGCCGGATATTTTAAAGTGCGGCTACCCGGCCAGGAAGTGCAGGCCGGCATGGGTGAGGTAAAGGTGACGGTAGACGCCGCCGATACTGCGGCAGGCGGCCTTTCCTGGGGTGCACTGTACTGGCAGTATTTTGAAGATATGGACCAGGTGAAATCATCGGCCAGCCCCCTGCGCATCACCCGGACCCTTTACCGCGAAGTGAACGGCAAAACCGGGATCAGCCTCGAGCCCCTGACCAGCGCTGCCCCCTTGCGTACAGGCGACCGCGTTAGGGTACGCATCGTGCTGCAAACCGACCGGGAAATGGAATATGTACACCTGCAGGATACGCGGGCAGCCTGTTTTGAACCCGCAGAAACCCTCAGCGGTTACCACTACCAGGGGGCACTGGGATATTACCAGAGCGCGGGCGATGCGGCCACCCATTTTTACTTCGGGCAGCTCCGTCGCGGCAAGTATGTTTTCGAGTATCCCTTACTCACCGTGCATGCGGGTGATTTCAGCGGGGGGATCAGCAGTATCCAGTGCATCTATGCGCCGGAGTTCAGCAGCAACAGCGCTGGCAGCCGGGTACAGGTGCAGGCCGGGGAACAACCCTGAGCCAACTCAGTTGGGGCTGGTGATGGAACCGCCCAGGTCCAGGTTCTTGCCGCTGTTGATGATCAGCGTTGAGCCGGTGGCCAGGTTCTGCGGAACGTTGAGGATACAGTTCCCCCCCACAGCATGATCAATAATGATGGTGCTGAACACCGGCAGGGTCATCGGCGGTACCCGGTGGTTGGCCCAGTTTTCGGGCACATCCCAGTTGCCGTTACCGGTAAAAGTATAGGTAATCTGCTGGGCGGTAGCGCCATTGATGGACACCGTGGCATCATCCACCATGTATTCATTGGCGGGGGTACGCGAACTCAGGCGGGCCACATTCACAATTGGGGGAGAAACACCGTTGGCCACCGGGTTGAACTGTACTTTAAATTCCACCTCAAAGGAATCAGCCGGCGCCAGCACGCCACCCGTGGTTGCCGTAGCCCCGGTTCCGAGCCGGAACAGCACCGCCCGGGTGGCAGGGTTGTAATCGGCCACGTCATCGCCGGACGCATCAGTGGGGTTAGCCGGTAATCCGCCCGGACCCGCATTCACCCGCAGGGAACCAGGCACAAAAATCATGGTGGTGGGCAGGGTATCAGTAAGGAGCACACTGCTCATATTGCCGGTTCCCTCATTCCGTCCGCGCAGCGTGTAGGT
>JAYRPG010000153.1:0-52500 GCA_041911275.1 Ferruginibacter sp.
AGTATTCCCCGGCCTGGATGCTCAGCAGCACTTCCCGTGCAGGCGACCGCGACGTGCGGATGAGGGTATCCAGCCAGTACAGGTTCTTTTCATCGCCTTCCTCCTGCAATTGCTCCCGGTAACGCAGCAGGTAAAGACAACTCTTCAGTTCTTCGGCCGGTTGCTGCAGCCGGATCGCTTCCCGGTAAATGCGCTGCACTGTCTGCTCTGCAGAGCGGGTGAGTCCGGCCGCTTCGCAGGAATCCACTTTCTGCCACAGGGCTTTGAGGGAGGGGACTTTTTGTGCGCTGAGGCCTGCCGCAAACAAAAGGCCGGCCAGGGTGAGTGCTGCGCGAAGGCGGAACGATGAACAGATCATGACGGGGATTTGATGACAAGATACGACCGTACAACACAGCGGTCAAGAACAGTTATGATATGACCAATGGAGTACACGGGCGGTTGCTTTCCGGGATCACTGCTTTAACGAATTATTAAGGACGTTTCTGGCGGGCAGGCATGCCGTTTGAAAAAGCAGGGTTAAGGAGGAACCATTTTATGAAAAAAATCTTTACACTTTCTCTCGCGCTGCTGAGCTCAGCATTCATCTATGCGTTTGATTATTTATCCACGCTCAGCATCACCAGCTATGCGGGCAACAACGCCCGCGTGGTGGTGGATGGCAACCGTTACCGGGTATCCGGCAAGGCCATTACCCTCGACCGCCTCACCCCGGGCCAGCACCGTGTGCAGGTATACCTGCCCGTTAACAGTTTTCGCCCGGGCCGGTGCAGGGAGGAAGACCGGCTGGTGTATAACAGCAATGTATATGTGCGTCCCGGGTATTTCGTGGATATGATCATCAACCGCTTTGGCCGGGTGTTCCTCGACGAACGCCCCCTGAACGCCCTCTACGGCTGGAATGAGGGCTGGAATGGCCGGGATGATGAGGACAGGGGAGCGGGAGGTTTCAACGGAAGGGCCATGCAGGCTTCGGATTTTTCCCGGCTGCTGGAAACCATACGGCAGGAAAGTTATGACCAGACCCGCATGAACCTGGTGCGCCAGGCGGTGGGACCCGTTCTCCTCAGCAGCAGCCAGGTGCGCCAGTTGTTGCCGCTCTTCAGTTTTGAAAGCAGTAAACTGGACATGGCCAAATACCTTTACGATTACTGCACCGAACGTGATCAGTATTATACCGTAGCCGGATGTTTGGCTTACAGCAGTTCGAAGGATGAACTGATGCGCTATATCCGCGATCAGCGCTGAACCAACGGACATTGAATGCCGGGCCGGTGTCCGATCAAGGCACCGGCCTTTTTTTTGTCCGGACCATGCTTTCAATTTAGCTTGTGCAAAAAAACATGCGGGTACTGTTGCCCATACTGCTGCTGCTCTACTGCCTGCCGGCTGCTGCGCAGCGGTGCCGTTTTGAACGTTCCGGCGGCGCCGAAACTACCACCTATGCTGAACTGATCAGCTGGTACCGGATGCTCGACCAGCGCTCACCGCAGCTGCTCCTGAAAACCATGGGCAGTACTGACTCCGGTGAGCCGCTGTACCTGGTGCTGCTGGATGCGGATGGGCGCTTTGACCCGGCTGGCTGGCGCCGTGCCGGTAAAACTGTGATCCTGGTGAACAACGGCATCCATCCCGGCGAGCCCGATGGCATCGACGCCAGTATGATGCTGGCCCGGGATATCGTTACCCGTAAAACGGCTCTGCCCCGCAACCTGGTGCTGGCCATCATCCCGGTGTACAATACCGGCGGCATGCTGCAGCGCGGTACCACCTGGCGGGCCAACCAGAACGGTCCCCTGGAATATGGCTTCCGCGGTAATGCGCAGAACCTCGATCTCAACCGCGACTTTACCAAATGCGACAGCCGGGAGGCCCTTTCCTTTACGCGGCTTTTTCACTGGCTCGATCCGGATATCCTGGTCGACAATCATGTGAGCGACGGCGCCGATTACCAGCATACTTTTACGCTGCTCACCAGCCAGTATGATAAACTGGGTTCGATGGGCGCATGGGTGCGCACCGTGCTGGAGCCCGAACTCTACCGGCGGATGAAGGAGCGGGGGCACCTGATCTGCCCGTATGTGAATTTTGAAACCGCCAACCCTGACCAGGGGATGGAAATGTTTTATGATCCGCCGCGTTATTCCTCCGGCTATGCCGCCCTCTTCCAAACCATCGGGCTGGTGCCGGAAACCCATATGCTGAAACCCTTTGCCGACCGGGTAAAAGCCACCTATGATTTTCTGCAGTGTTTAACCGAAGCCGCCGCTGCACAGGGCGACAGCCTCCTGGCCCGCCGCCGGGCTGCCCGTTCGGCCCTGGCGGCGCAGGCTGTTTTCCCCCTCAGCTGGAAGGTGGATTCTACCCGCTGGTCGATGGTGGCCTTCGCGGGATATGAAACGGGGATCCGCAGGAGTGCTGTAACAGGAATGGATACCCGCTTTTACGACCGGAGCCGCCCTTATCTGCGGGACATCCGTTTCTTCCATCACTTCGCCCCGCAGCAGCCTGTGAGCCGCCCCCGGGCTTATGTGGTGCCCCAGGCCTGGGAGCGGGTACTGGAACGCCTGCGCCTTAACGGTGTGCAGCTCTACCGGCTGCCGCACGACAGCCTGATGCAGCTGGAGGTTACCCGCATCCGCGATTACCGCACCTACAGCCGGGCTTATGAGGGGCATTACAAACATTATGGGGTGCAGGTGGCCCGGCAAACCGAAACCCTCCGCATCCTGAAGGGCGACTACCTGGTCAGCACCCGGCAGCCCGCCGTGCGCTATCTCATGGAAATGCTGGAGCCTGAGGGCGACGACAGTTTTTTTGCCTGGAATTTTTTCGATGCCATCCTGCAGCAGAAAGAGGGCTACAGCGATCACCGCTGGGAAGAAGTGGCGGCAAAATGGCTGGCGGAACATCCTGAGGCCCGCCGCCGGCTGGAAGAGCGCAAGGCAGCCGATCCGGCATTCGCCGCGGACGCGGCAGCGCAGCTCGACTTCGTATACCGCCTCTCGCCCTGGTACGAGCCCGTACACCTGCGCTACCCGGTTTTCAGGGTTCCGGAATAAGAACCGCTGCCAGAACGGTGCCTGCCTGATCCTTTGAATTACATTTGTGCCGTTTTAAAAGAACAACCATGGCAGATACTTATTACAGCATTCCCCTCCGGTACCGCAAAATGGAGAACCTCCACATCGTGTTCTGGCTGCTGAAAGACATCAGCTGGTGCATGATCTGGCGGCCCCTCGGTATCGCTATGATTTTCCCGACGCTGATCATCGCCATCATCATTGCCTGGCGCACCCGGCAGCTGATGAGCGAGGTTTGCCATAACCTGGCCATCGCCTTCTGGATCACTGCCAATTCGTACTGGATGGTGAGTGAATTCCTGCATTTCGACAGCTTCAGCCTCGTGGGGGAGCTTACTTTCAAACACCTGGCCCTGGTGCCCTTTGTGCTGGGGATGCTGCCCCTCCTGTATTATTATGCCTGGTGGCGGCCCAGTCATCCCGGCGCCCTGGAAACCCTCTGATCTGCACCCGCAAACCGGCCATTCGCCGTATATTTGCAGCCGTTTTCAGCCACCGGTGAAGGATTTCACCGCATTTTCAGACAGACCTCAATCTTACATTATGTATCGTTCTCATACCTGCGGCGAGTTGCGCCTTGCCCATGCCAGCCAAACCGTTACCCTCAGCGGATGGGTGCAGACGGTCCGTAAATTCGGCGCCATCACTTTTGTGGACCTGCGCGACCGTTATGGCATCACCCAGCTGGTTTTTGCGGAAAGCCTGAATGAACAGCTCGATAGCCAGCCGCTGGGTCGCGAATTTGTGCTCCAGGCCACCGGCATGGTCCGGGAGCGCACCAGCAAAAATCCGCACCTGCCCACGGGTGAGGTGGAGATTGCCGTAACGGCTTACCACATCCTCAACAAGAGCGCCGTGCCGCCTTTTACCATCCAGGACGACACCGATGGGGGCGATGACCTGCGGATGAAGTACCGCTACCTCGACCTGCGCCGCAACGCGGTGAAGAAGAACATTGAACTGCGTTATGCCGTTAACCGCGCCACGCGTGACTACCTGCATCAGCAGGGCTTCATGGATATTGAAACGCCCTTCCTCATTAAGAGCACGCCCGAGGGCGCCCGTGATTTCATCGTGCCCAGCCGCATGAACCCTGGTCAGTTTTACGCCCTGCCCCAGAGTCCGCAAACCTTCAAGCAGCTGCTGATGGTGAGCGGTTACGACCGGTATTACCAGATTGTAAAGTGTTTCCGCGATGAAGACCTGCGCGCCGACCGTCAGCCGGAGTTCACGCAGATCGACTGCGAGATGAGTTTTGTGGAACAGCAGGATATTCTTGCCATGTTCGAGGGCCTGGTGAAGTACATCTTCAAAACCGTGAAAGGCATCGAATACCAGGAGCCCGTTCAGCGCATGACCTACGATGATGCCCTGTGGAATTATGGCAACGACAAGCCGGATATCCGCTTTGAGATGAAGCTGCTGAACCTGAAAAAGCCAACGCATGTGCTGCCCGATTACCCTGATCACCGGGCGTTGATTGAGGGCGCCGGATTTGGGGTGTTTGACAACGCCGAAACGGTGCTGGCCCTGGCCATACCCGGCGCCGCAGAATATTCCCGCAAACAAATCGATGAACTTACCGAATGGGTGAAGCGTCCGCAAATCGGGATGCAGGGCCTCGTGAACATCCGCTGCAATGCCGACGGTACGTTCAAGAGCAGTGTAGATAAATTTTATCCTGAAGACCGGCTGAAGGCGATTGCCGCTGCTGCCCAGGCGAATGCCGGCGACCTGGTGGTGATCCTGGCCGGCCGCGAAGAGCTCACCCGCAAGGCTGCGAGCACGCTCCGCCTGGAGATGGCTGAACGCCTCGGATTGCGGAAGCCGGATGAATTCAAAATGCTCTGGGTGGTGGACTTCCCGCTCTTTGAGTTTGCCCTCGAAGACCAGGACGGCGGAGGCGCCGGCCGGTGGGTAGCCCGTCACCATCCCTTCACCAGTCCCAAGCCCGACCATATTCCGGTAATGATCAATAACAGTCCGAAGGTGGACGATCTTGATAAATATCTTGAGCATCCCTATGCCGGCATCAAGGCCAATGCCTATGATCTGGTGCTGAACGGCAACGAGATTGGCGGCGGTTCCATCCGTATTTTCCAGCGGGAGCTGCAGGAAAAAATGTTTGCTGCCCTGGGGATGGATGAACACGAGCAGCAGGAGAAATTTGGCTTCCTGCTCGGTGCTTTTGAATACGGCGCGCCCCCGCACGGTGGACTGGCTTTTGGTTTCGACCGGCTTTGCGCCATCCTTGGCGGCAGCGAAAGCATCCGTGATTTCATTGCCTTCCCCAAAAACAACAGCGGCCGCGATGTGATGCTGGATGCCCCCGCGCCGGTGGCCGGCAAGCAACTGGATGAGTTGCAGATTAAGCTTGATCTGCATTCGTCACGATAAGTTCAGTAAGCACTATAAGGACGTGTGGTATTGGTCAGTAACTTATTTTCATTCAAAAGGAACAGATTCATGTTCCTTTTTTTATATATATTTATGAAGGAAGGAAAAGCAGGCGGAGGGCATTCTACATCACCAGTAATACTTTTGTATGAGTTTAAGATATGCGACTCACCGGCATTTGTTTCAATTGGGTTGGGTTTTGTTTATTTTCCTGCCCTGCGCAACACATGGTCAGTGTCCTACTAAAATACATTCCAGCAGTACCTGTATCCCCGCCACTTTAACCACTAATGGGGCTTCCTACAGAACCGAATGGAAGCTGAATAATAATTTGATCAGTACGGTTGAAGCCCAGTGGGACTCCATTCCCGTTCAACTGGTAGCTTCTTACCTGTTAACGGATATCCGGGATGTTGCAGGTGATGCGCAGGGTAATATTTACATTGCGCAACAGACTCCGGATTGTTCTGTTAAGAAATGGATTCCCGGTGCTGAAACCGGGATTACCGTTACCGGGCCGGTGCCCGGTGGTATGGCAGGAGGATTAACCAACTTAAGTGGGACCATCCGGTTTTTTCTTCATACCTCTGGCGACCTGTATGTAGCGGCTGCAAATCTTCATTGTGTGGTAAAATATCCGGCAGGTTCCACCACCGGGGTAGTGGTGGCGGGTAATAACGGGCAGGGATCTGCCAATAACCAACTTAATTTTCCGTACG
This sequence comes from Ferruginibacter sp., assembly GCA_041911275.1. Lineage (GTDB taxonomy): Bacteria > Bacteroidota > Bacteroidia > Chitinophagales > Chitinophagaceae > Ferruginibacter. The sequence goes on from JAYRPG010000153.1 coordinate 6,200, forward strand.
GAATTTTTGTAGATGCTTCGGGGAACCTTTTCATAGCAGACCGGGGTAATCACCGGGTCATGCGCTGGGCTCCAGGTGCTGTTACCGGTACAAAAGTAGCTGGAGGAAATGGACAGGGTTCAGCAGCAAACCAGTTTTCCAATCCGGAGGATGTAACAGTGGTGGGGAATAATATTTTTATTGCGGATGTATCCAACTACAGGATTCAGCGCTGGCAGGTGGGAGCGGCTGCAGGAGTTACTGTTGCAGGAGGGAATGGTTCCGGCGTGGCACCCAATCAAATAGGCCCTTCTTCCTTTATATATGTTGACAGGTTCAGTAATGTTTTTTGTACCGGAAAAGTGACCGGGGGTGATGTTATTCAACGTTGGGCTCCCGGTGCGACTGCAGGCACTGTGGTAGCTTCGGCTCCTAATTCTTCTAATCCGTTATTTATTGATAAGTCCGGCAACCTTGTTGTAGGTGATGTGGTTAATAGATCAGTAAAAAGTCATCAACTAAAATCTGGTGTTCCTTTTCGTGTTTCCACTGCCGGCAATTATTCTGCCACTACGTATGATGCTGATGCATGTACACAGCATTCCAATGTGCTCACACTCGCAGACTTCACAGGTCATGAAGTGGATATCAGAGGAGAATCATCCTATTGTCAGGGCTCCACCGGGTATTTTGACGCTTATATTACCAATTTCACTGCAGGGGAATTGCAGTATACATGGAAAAGGAATGGTATCGCAGATACGGTCACCAGTTCCCTCCTGGGTTATATGCCGCGGAATTTACAGGGCACAGAAATCATTGGAATAGAGGCATTGCAGTTGGCCAACGGTTGTATTACACAGGATAGCATGATGGTCAATGCTTCAAGGTCAGTACCACCTGCAGGTTTGCTGAGCTCAAGTTCCAATTGTACACCCGCATTAGTTACTTATCAGTTCCCCTTGGCTTCAGAAATCTGGGCTTCAGGTGTTGTTCCGGCAACGTCCTCTCAGCTGTGGAAACAGGCGCCCCGATCGGTTATCAAAAATACATTCAGCGGGTTTGATCCGATTGCTACTGACTTCGACCCCAAGGTTTACCGTATTACTCAATCCGGGGAAATATTTATTCTGGACCGGCTGTATCCGCGGATACTGAAGTTTGTTCCGGGACAAAGCAACTTTACCGTTATTATCGGTTCTTTGGATACAGGCAGTTCAAATATCCGCTTAAAAGACCCGCGTGATTTTGTAATCGACACTGATGGTACTATTTATGTAGCTGATTATGGGAATGAAAGGATTATCCGGTTCCCGCCTGGCTCAGGCACCGGAGTGACTATTGTAAAAAATGTAAAGGCATATCTTTTATTGCTGAATCAGAACTGGATTTATATGGGAGCAGATAATAACGGTTTGCAAAATGCCGGAGTTTATCGTTGCAGTAAAAATGGAGGCGTACCTGCCAGGGCAATTAATAGCAGCACAGGGAGTGGCTCTAATCAGCTTGGAGTTAATATAGGCGGAATATGGCTGGATGATGTCAATTATTTATACGTGACCGACAGGAATAATCATCGCGTTCAGCGTTGGCCCTTATTTGGCAATGATGGTGTAACGGTGGCAGGTGGCAATGGTGAAGGTTTTGCAGCAAACCAGTTATCGTACCCCTCCGGCTTGTATGTGGATGGTGCTGGCGCCATCATTACTACTTCTGAATATTTGATCAACAGTGCACTGCGGGTTGAAATGCGAAAATGGATTCCATCTCTTAACAGTGCTGTTGTGGTTGGTGAAGGCTCTCAGCCTGTGGTTGACAGCTCAGGAGTACTGTATTTTATTTCAAAACGTGAAATAAGGAGTCTGGAACCATTGAATCAGATTCAGTTTGAAGTACCCAATGATTTCAACGATAAACTGATTACAGTTAGTGCTGTTGGTGCTCAGAGCGGATGCCCGACAGCAGAAAGTTCATTATTGCTCTCCGGGGCGCTGGCACCTTCGGTGAGTATCAGTGCATCTGAAAATGCACCCTGTGAAGGTACCATTGCCCATTGGAGTGCTTCCATCACGCAACCGGGGTCCAACCCGCTTATACAATGGTGGCTTGCCGGGCAGCAGCTGGGCACAGGAAATCCTTTCAGTTCAACTGAACTGCAAAATGGCGATTCATTGCTTTGCTGGGTCACCAACCGGCAAAACAACTGTTATCAAAAGAGCTATTTGCCGGTAAAAATCAGACCTAAGCCGGTGATTCATTTACAGTCTTCACCCTCCTTTGGCGTGCCTGCTAACCTGCAGCTCCAGGCAGATGGCGTATTACCACAAATTATCTGGAAGTTAAATCATCAGCCTATTGATACCACCCATAACTGGAAGGAATATGGGAAAATGGTGGCGGGCAAAAATCCGGTTGTTGGGAACAGGGCTAATCTCGCCAATCCCAGGGGTCTTTTTGTAGACAGCGGCGGAATATTTTATACCGCGGATGCCTGGGGTGTAAAAAAATGGTGGGTTGGCCGCGATACCAGTGACCATATTATTTATTTTGGCAACGGTCCGCAGGATATAGCAAGATTTGGAGATTCACTGTATGTTGTTGGTGGCGGCAGTGTTCAAAACCGCTATGTTGTAAGGCGTTATTTTTTAAACGGAAGCGGACAACCTGTAATAGTTGCTGGCAGAACAGGAATTGAGGGTAATGCGATCAGCGACAGCCAGCTCACAGCCCCCCGGCATCTCTGGTTGCAGAAAGACCGGGACTTATTTGTTACAGATGCTACCCGAACCACATTATGGCCGCGAACATCTGTATACTGCACTGTCATCAGCGATCAATACGCGACTCCGCCGATGGGTATTGTGGGAGACGGTAATGAGCATATTTATGTGCTCACCGTTTATGGTAATTTATATAAACACCACCTGCCAACCCAAACCCGGCAATTGCTGCATGCATTTGGGAGCCTGGCGAATGATTATGATGGGCTGACAATGGATAAGCAGGGGTATTTATATTTCACGGCATCCCGCAGTAACAGTGAAGGCCTCATTTTACGGTATAACCCCTCTTCAGATGAAGCGGTCGTAATAGCAGGTGAAAAAGGCGTTGGTGCGGCTATGAATCAGGTACGTACACCATTTGATTTGGGACTGGATGAGTCCGGTAATCTTTTTGTGCTGGATGGATGGAATAATCGGGTAATGATGTTTACAGCTGATTCATTTCAATCCAGAACTGTTACCGATCCGGGTATGTACACCGTTACCGCTACCGGGTATAATGGTTGCCAAACAACCGATTCCATTCATATTTATTCCGGCGCCTATATTTTCAGCGGATCCGGAAGCGACTGGAATGATCCGGCGATGTGGGAGGGTGGGGCAGTACCACCTCCGGTAATAGGTGATGATATTTATGTTGAAATCAATCCGGCTGTTACTGACTGCATACTCAACGGTAATCTTCGCATCTCCAGGAAATCCACGCTTGTGGTAAAGCCGGACAAAAACCTGGTGGTAACCGGTTCGTTAATTGTGGAGTAAATCATATAGGCAGGTAGTTGTAAATTTACCCCATGAATTTACCCCCACTCGCTGAACGCCTTCGCCCTGTTTCACTCAATGAACTGGCCGGGCAACAGCACCTCACGGGTGCGGGCAGTATTTTACGTACCGCAATGGAGCATGGTAAAATCCCCTCCATGATTTTATGGGGCCCGCCAGGCGTGGGTAAAACCACCATTGCCCATATTATAGCGCAAACCCTCGATATTCCTTTCTATACCCTCAGCGCCATTTCTGCCGGCGTAAAAGATGTTCGGGAAGTGATTGAAAAAGCCGGCAAACAGGAGCGGGCCATTCTCTTCATTGATGAGATCCACCGTTTCAACAAAGGCCAGCAGGATGCACTGCTGGGCGCCGTGGAAAAAGGCGTGATCACCCTGATTGGCGCCACCACAGAAAATCCTTCCTTCGAGGTCAATAGCGCCTTACTGAGCCGGTGCCAGGTATACGTCCTGAAACCCCTGGAGGAAGCTGATCTCATCCAATTGCTGCAGCACGCCCTGCTGGAGGATGAAGTACTCAAAAAGCTGAAGGTTAACCTGAAAGAAACCACCGCCCTGATTCAAATTTCGGGTGGGGATGCCCGTAAGTTGCTGAACCTGCTGGAACTGGTGGTGGAAACCATCGGCGAGGGAGAGATCACGGATCAGAAAGTGATGGAGATCGCCCAGAAGCGCATCGCCATGTATGATAAGCAGGGCGAACAGCATTATGATATCGTTTCGGCCTTCATCAAATCCATCCGCGGCAGCGATCCCAATGCGGCGGTGTACTGGCTGGCCCGCATGATAGAAGGAGGGGAGGATGTAAAGTTTATTGCCCGCAGGCTGCTGATACTGGCCAGTGAAGACATTGGCAATGCCAATCCCAACGCCCTCCTGCTGGCCAACGCCACCTTTGACGCGGTGAGCAAAATCGGTTATCCCGAATCCAATCTCATTCTCTCACAATGTGCGCTTTACCTCGCCTCCAGCTCCAAGAGCAATGCTGCCACTACCGCCATCGGCGCCGCCATGGCTGCCGTTCAGCAAAAGGGCGACCTGCCGGTGCCATTGCATCTTCGCAATGCGCCCACCCGGCTGATGAAGGACCTGGGGTACAAAAAAGGATACGAATACTCTCACGATTATGCCGGTAATTTTTCGCCGCAGGAATACCTGCCTGAAGGGCTGGCCGGCACCCGGTTTTATACGCCCGGCGACAATGCCCGGGAAGCAGAATTGCGCAAATTCCTGCAAAGCCGCTGGAAAGAGAAATACGGTTACTGACCGGCAACGGGCCTTTCAGCGATTATCCTTAAATTTCCTGCATGATGCAAACAGGTTTACGGCTGAGGTTCACCGGCTTACTGTGCTGTGGTCTCTTGTTTTTTTATGCGTGTACCAAGGACAGTCCAGCGGATGCCGGCCTTCCCGCCTCCACCCGTCTGAACCTGTCGTATGGTACCGATCCGCTGCAGAATATGGATGTTTACCTGCCTGCCAACCGCAGCCTGGCGGCTACCAAAGTGCTGATCCTGATTCATGGCGGCGCCTGGGCGGCCGGAGACAAGCGCGACTTTGCGGCTTTTATCGATACCCTGAAAAGGCGCCTGCCGGATTATGCGCTGTTCAATATCAACTACCGCTTATCCCTGCCGCCCCAGAATCCTTTCCCCACGCAGGAAATGGATGTGAAAAAGGCGGTTGAATATATTTACGACCACCGCGCTGATTTTGTGGTCAGCGATAATTTTTCGCTGGGCGGCGCCAGTGCCGGCGGGCACCTCAGCCTGCTGCATGCCTACAAGTACCCGGCGCCCGTTAAAATCCGCACGGTCATCGACTTTTTTGGACCTGCCGATCTGAACGATCTTTACAACAACCCCGGCATCGTGCCGCAGACCACCATTGCCGCCATCATCGGGGCCACACCGGCTTCCCATCCGGATCTGTATCAGCAGTCGAGTCCCCTCAGTTATGTCAGCAGCAGCACGGCCTGCCCCACCATTATCCTGCAGGGCAGCAACGATCCGCTGGTGAATGCGGTGAGCCAGTCGCAGGCGCTCCGCGACCGCCTGCAGGCTGCCGCTGTGCCCGTGAGCTATGTGGAATATTCGGGTAAAGGACATGGAGATGACTGGGACAATGCTACCTATGCTGATGCATTCTCCCGCATCCAGGCTTTTCTTCAACTGCACAACCCCTGATTGAACGGATGTTCCTGCGTACCATACGATGCGGTGTAAAGCCTTTCCTGGCGCTGGGGATCGCCCTTGGCAGCCTGCTGCCGCAACGGGTACAGGCCCAGCCTCCGGCCATTCCGGTGCTCCGGGAAACCCGTCAGCCGCAGCGTGACCGGCTGCACCGCAGCCTGCTCCAGGGCATCAACCGGGGACTGTCGCTGCCCCTGGCCGACAGCACCGAAGAAGTGTGGAGGGATGCCCTCTATAATCTTGAGCTGCTGCAGTACCGCAGTCCGTGGGCAGAACAACGCCTGCACAGCGTGGCTGCGGATATGCCTTACCGTTCGGTTGACCTGCAGCGCGCATATGCAGAAGCGCTTTATGCCCTCTATCCCCGGGGCTTTGAACCGGAGCAGCGCGGCCTCTTCCGCGCCGCCACCGATGCCCGACTTATGGCCATCGCGGGCGAGTACCTCCTCCGGGCCGGCGATACCCGGGTACAGCAGGAACTGAAAGATACCCTCAGCCGCCGTTTGCAGCAGGACAGCGGCAGCGCGGTGCTGCAGGCATTTCAACAGCGCCTGGCCGGTACAGAAAAGGTGGCGCCGCGTCCCTCACTCCCTGCCTTATTCGCCCATCCCTTTGCCGACAGTGCGGTGGTGCTCTTCAGCCTGCAGCGCCCCAACCGCGATTATCCCGGTGTGGTTATCCTGCGTAACCGCAGCGGGCAATTTGTGAATACGCCTTCAGGGCAGTTGCTCGCCATCCCCCAGCTGGCCCGCAGCATCAGCAACCTGCCGGGCTACCTCAGCAACGGCAATACACCGCAGGGCCTGTTCCGCCTGGAAGGTTTCGGCATCAGCCGGAGCAGCTTCATTGGTCCCACCCCCAACCTGCAGCTTTGTTTGCCGGTGGAATGCAGCATTGCTCATTTTCTCCGCGACAGCAGCCGTACCGATACCTTGTGGCATGAAGCCTTATACCGCCAACTGCTGCCTGACGCCTGGCAGGATTACCCGCCCTTTTATGAAGCCTGGTATGCCGGGGCCGTCGGCCGCACGGAAATCATTGCCCATGGAACCGCCGTGGATCCGGCCTGGTACCGGCAGTTGCCCTGTTACCCCATGACGCCCACCCTCGGCTGCCTCTGCACCACCGAACTATGGGATCCCGAAACCGGACTGCGGCAGTTCAGCGATCAGCAATTGCTGGCCGATGCCGTGAAAGAAGCCGGGGGCGCCTCGGGCTACCTGGTGGTGGTGGAACTGGAGGATGAACGCCGTCCGGTGGAATGGAAAGATGTATTACCTTACCTGCCGAAACCATGATGGAACTCAACTGGACCTGTACCGCCTTTAACGAACTGCACCCGCAAACCCTTTATCAAATCCTGCAACTGCGCAGCGCCGTATTTGTGGTGGAGCAGCAGTGTATCTACCAGGATCTGGATGACAAAGACCACCCCTCCCTGCATCTCTGCGGATGGCAGCAAGACACCCTGGTGGCTTATGCCCGTATTTTACCGGCGGGCATTTCCTATGACCATCCCAGCATCGGCCGGGTGATTACGAACCCTGCCTGCAGGCGGGGCGGTCATGGCCGGGCCCTGATGCGCCGGGCTATTGATCAATGTATCCGCACTTTCGGTGATCCGGTGATCCTGATCGGTGCGCAGCAATACCTCCGGGATTTTTACGCTTCCTTCGGATTTGTACAGGTGAGTGAACCTTACCTGGAAGACGGCATCCCCCACATTACCATGCGCCTGGGCTGATCTTCTCCACCCATTACAATAAGCTCATTGATTTTCCGTTTATACCGGTTACAGGCTGTTCTGCCCCCCCGTGGGCGAGCACGCCGGCGATGCACACATCGTGAAAAACCGGTAATCGGATGAAAAAAATTGCGCATACCCTCCTGAAAAAATGGACCCTGCCGCTGCTGCTGGCAGGCTGCCTGGCGCAGCCGCTGCAGGCACAGCACCTCCTGCTGGGGCTCGGCAATGCCCGGGTGGAGGCAGGGCTCAACTTCGGACCCACTTTCTTTCTCGGTGACCTCGGCGGAAAAGTAGGGAAGGGCACCACCTTCATCAAAGACCTCAACTACCAGCTCACCAAACTGATGAAGGGCGCCTTCATCACCGTATATCCCAATGAATGGCTGGGTTTCCGCCTGGCCGGCCAGTTCACTTATGTGGAGGGCATCGACAGCATCATCAGCACCCATGGCGTGGACGAACTCTGGCGCAAACAGCGCAATATGGACTTCAAGAGCAATATCTGGGAAGCCTATACCGCCATTGAATTTTACCCGATCCAGTATTACTTCCGCAATTACGAAGATTATGATCCGCGGTTCCGCCCCTATGTTTTCGGCGGCATCGGTCTCTTTAATTTCAACCCCAAGGGTTCGCTCCGCGACCAGAACGGCAACATCACCTGGCACGAACTGCAGCCCCTGCGCACCGAGGGACAGGGCTTTCCGGAATACCCCGACCGGAAGCCGTATAAGCTTACCCAGATGAACCTGCCCTTCGGCGCCGGTTTCAAATACCTGGTAGGCGACAAACTCAACCTGGGCCTCGAACTGCTTTACCGCAAAACCTTTACCGACTATATTGACGATGTCAGCACCACCTACATCGACGGCAACCTGTTTTACAACCACCTGCCGGCGCCGGATGCCGACATTGCCTACCGCATCAGCGACAAAACCATCGGTATCGTAACACCCGGTGTGGGCCGCTATTCGGCCGGCACCCAGCGGGGCAATCCCAAAAACAACGATGCCTATTTTTCCCTGCTGCTTAAGGTGGGCATCCGCCTGGGTGAAGGAGGCTATGGCAATGATGGCGGTGGAGGTGGATATGGCGGTGGCGGCGGTTTCCGTGCAGCCAGCAAAGTGCGCTGCCCGGTACGTTTCTGATCAACCAACCTTTCGATGATATGAAAAACGGTTTACACTTCAACCCCCTGCTGATGAAGATGGTGGTGCTGGTTACCTGCTTCATGCTGGTGATGTTCTACAACAAATCCAGGGGAGCCGACATTGCCCGGCAACCGCAACTGCATGCATGCGACTGGGCCGCACGGTAAAAATCGCTGACTCCATAAAGCTGATGGCGCGCAGGGGAACAGTACCTGAACCCGCAAACAGCAGACTGGAAACAGCCTGTCGCCCCTGAAACCACATTTAAACCTGTACTTCTTGCGCAGCCATTGTTTATTGTCAACAAAAACCCGGACGTTTGTCCGGGTTATTTTTTTTGATCTGGCTCACTTCAGTTCGGCCTTCAGGTAACGGCCGGTAAAGCTTTCCTTCACCTTCAGCAGTCCTTCGGGGCTGCCTTCATACAGCACTTCTCCGCCGCCATCGCCGCCCTCCGGTCCGATGTCGATCAGGTGATCCGCCACCTTGATCACGTCCATATTGTGTTCAATCACCAGCACCGTATTGCCCCGGTCTACCAGTTTGCTGAGCACATCCAGCAGGTGCTGGATATCCTGGAAGTGCAGCCCGGTGGTGGGTTCATCGAGGATGTAAAATGTTTTGCCCGTGTCCTTCTTGCCGAGTTCGGTGGAGAGCTTCACCCGCTGTGCTTCGCCGCCACTGAGGGTAACCGCACTCTGGCCAAGGGTGATGTAACCCAGGCCCACTTCCTGCAGCACTTTGATTTTGCGGTAGATATAAGGCACGGGCTGGAAGAATTCCACTGCCTCATCCACCGTCATATTCAGAACATCACTGATCGATTTGCCTTTGTAGCGGATCTCCAGCGTTTCGCGGTTGTAGCGTTTGCCATTGCATTTTTCGCAGGGCACATACACATCCGGCAGAAAGTTCATCTCAATCACCCGCATGCCGCCGCCTTCACATACATCACAACGCCCGCTCTTGACATTGAACGAAAAGCGGCCGGCATTGTACCCGCGGATCTTCGCCTCGGGCACCGAGGCAAACAGGGTGCGGATATCGGTAAAAAATCCGCAGTAGGTGGCCGGGTTGCTGCGCGGCGTGCGGCCGATGGGGCTCTGGTCTATCTCGATCACCTTGTCAATGTGTTCCAGCCCGGTGATTTTTTTATAGGCCAGCGGAACCGCTTTGGAATGATAACAGTGATTGCTCAGCAGGGGATAGAGGGTTTCGTTGATCAGGGTTGATTTACCGCTGCCGCTCACGCCCGTGACCACAATCAGTTTGCCGAGCGGGAACGAAACTGTGATCTGGCGCAGGTTGTGTCCGCTCACGCCACTCAGGGTGATGGACTTCCCGTTGCCCTTGCGGCGTTCAGCCGGCACCGGTATCTTCTTGTCGCCGCTGAGGTACCGGGCCGTTTCCGTGCCGGCATCCAGCACTTCCTGCGGCGTGCCCATGGCCACGATCTCGCCTCCGTGAAAGCCGGCCCGGGGGCCGATGTCCACGAGGTAGTCACTGGCCAGCATGATGTCTTTATCGTGTTCCACCACCAGCACGCTGTTGCCGGTATCCCGCAGGTTCTGCAAGGCATGAATCAGCCGCTGGTTGTCGCGCTGGTGCAAACCAATGCTCGGCTCATCGAGGATGTAGGTGATGCCCTGCAGCTGCGAGCCAATCTGCGTAGCCAGCCGTATCCGCTGCGACTCACCGCCGCTGAGGGTACGCGTGGGCCGGTTGAGGGTAAGATAGGTGAGGCCCACATCCAGCAGAAACTGCAGCCGCTCGCGGATCTCCTTCAGCACATCTTTGGCAATGGCGTTCTGCTTGCTGCTGAGCCGTTTCTCCAGCCCGGCAAACCATTGCGACAGCTTATCCAGGTTCATCTCGCCCAGCTCAGCAATGCTGGTGTTATCGATCCTGAACCACAGGCTTTCCTTCTTCAGCCGCGTACCGTTGCAGGTGCCGCAGGTTTTCAATTGCATGAATTTTTCCACCCATTCCCGCAGCACTTCGGTGCTCTGCGAGGAGGAGAACCATCTTTTCAGCATGGGCACAATGCCCTCATAACTGCCGGTGTAGGCATCGGGAATACCCTCATCATTCATGTCCAGCTCCAGCCCGGGCGAAATGCCCTGGTCGCCGTAAAGCAGCAGCTCCAGCTGGGCCTTGCTGAGTTCTTTCAGAGGTTTATCCAGGTTGATTTTGTGTTTCCGGGCAAAGCCCACCACCTGCTGAAATACGCTGGCATTGCGTTCCTCGCCCAGCGGCGCGATGCCGCCGGCTTTTACGCTGAGGCTGTCATCGGGAACCACGGCATCGAGGTCGATGGTATATACGCTGCCCAGCCCCTTGCAGGTGGGGCAGGCGCCATAGGGACTGTTGAACGAGAAGGCATTGGGGGAGGGCTCCTCATAACTGATGCCGGTATCGGTACACATCAGCTGCTTGCTGTACTGCACCACGCTGTTGTCGTCGTTGAGCAACAGGAACAGCAAGCCTTTTCCCACCTGCAGGGTTTTCTGCACGCTTTGGCTCAGCCGCAGTTTCATATCCGGCGTAACCGCCAGCCGGTCCACCACCACCTCAATGTCATGAATCTTGTACCGGTCTACCTGCATCTTCGGCGTGAGGTCCATCACGTCGCCGTCTACACGAACTTTCAGGTATCCCTTCTTGCGGATTTCTTCAAACAGTTCGCGGTAATGTCCCTTCCGGCCCCGCACCAGCGGCGCCAGTAAACTGATCTTGCGGTTGCGGTAGCGCGAAAAAATCTGCTGTACAATTTCCTCCTCGCTGAACTTCACCATCTTTTTTCCGGTGTTGTAGCTGTACGCTTCGCCCACACGGGCATAGAGCAGCCGCAGAAAATCGTAAATCTCGGTGATGGTGCCCACCGTGCTCCGGGGGTTCTTGTTGGTGGTTTTTTGCTCTATCGAAATCACCGGGCTCAGTCCCGTGATTTTGTCCACATCTGGTCGCTCCATATCGCCCACAAACTGCCGGGCATAGGCGCTGAAGCTTTCCATGTACCGGCGCTGTCCCTCATTGTACAGGGTGTCGAAGGCCAGTGAAGACTTGCCGCTTCCGCTCACCCCGGTGAATACCACCAGTTTGTTCTTCGGAATCTGCAGGTCAATGTTTTTGAGATTGTGTTCCCGGGCGCCGAATATTTCAATATAATCAGTGTCAGGATCTGAAACGGGGAGGGTGTTTTTCTTTTTCGCCATAATGCCAACCGATGGGTAAAGATACAAAACATCGGCTGCGCGGATTTGTTCCCTTCCGCTGCACACAGTGAAAAGAATGCCATCAGAATACCGGGGCCTTCACCGGCACATCCGCACGGCTGCGGGCCCTGGTCAGTTCCTGCTGCACTTTCGCGGCCTCCGCTTTCCGGCCCTGCTGCTGAAGGGCCTGCTGCAGTCCGGTCAGCGACCACAGGTTGGCCGGGTTCACCCGAAGGTCCTGCCTGAATACCTGTTCAGCCGTTTTCAGGTCGCCGGTTTGCAGGAGAAACTGCCCCAGGTACTGCCGCGCCGGCAGCAACCAGTCGCGGGGTTCGTTGTACAGCATGCCCTCCTCGCGGTCTACGGCATCTTCCATAAGTCGCCGGGCGGCTGCCGGCTGCTGGGTCGCGGCGGCAATGGTGCCGGCCAGCAGACTTTCCGCCACCAAAGCCCCGGCTTTACCCGGGTTGAAGGCAGCCGGACTTTCCAGCAGTTGCGGATGCGTCAGCAGTTGCTTCAGGGCATCCAGTTCCATCCGGGCCTCGTTGATCTGCTGCGTGCGGACAAAGGCCATGCCGCGGGCAAAATGCCGGAGCAGGGCGGCATACACCCGGGTGCCGGGCAGTTCCGGCGTTTCCAGGATGGCCTTCCATTGTCCGAACCTCACGAGCACCAGCAGGGAAGTGTGGTGCAGGTACTGCCCGTATACCCCGAAGTAACCACCTGCATCCAGGAAATCGTCCCCGATCTGCTGCTGCAGTTCACCGGCCTGGCGCATGGCCGTGGCCGATTGCCCGTCCATCATGGCGCAGGCCGCCTGCATGTGCAGGTTATGCATCAGGTACAAAAATGCGTTCCCGCCCGAAGGCTGAAAGGCATCCAGGTATTGCCGGTAGCCGCGGATGGCCTGGTGGTTGGCTTCCACGCCGCGCTGGTATTGACCCGTACGGATATAAATATGCGAAGGCATGTGCACCAGGTGGGCCACGCCGGGCATCATGGGGCCCAGGCGGTCGGCCACCGCCAGCGCTTTTTCCGGCTGCGTGGAGCCCTCTACGGCATGAATATAATAGTGGGCAGCGCCCGGATGATCCGGAAACTGCTTCACCAGTTTTTCCAGTACCGCAACAATGGCGGGCGTCCAGGGTTTGGGCTGGTAATACCGGTCATACAGATCCCAGGGATGCTGAATCATCAGCGCGTCGGCATAGAGAGCTGCCGCATCGGCATGGTCAGGGAAACGCGTATGCACCTGGTGCATCGCATCGGCATAACGCTGGTTCAGCGCCTCGCGGCTGTTGAGGGTATCCTCGCTGTACCGCACCTGCATCGCTTCAATCAGTGCTTTCTCCACCTCACTGCAGGAGCCCGAAAAGGCTTTTGCTTTCCGGGTGGCTTCGAGGGCTTCGGGGGAGGCGCTGTAGCCCACATCATTGATGTTGGGGCCATAGGCCAGGGCCTTGCCCCAGTAGCCCATGGCAAATGCCGGATCGAACTGCAGGCATTTTTCAAAAGAAGCCAGCGCTTCTATGATGTGAAATCCATAGTAAAGGTTGATGCCCTGCTGGAAATACTCGTAAGCGCTGTCGCGGGCATGCGTCACCGGCATCCGGTAACTGCCCCAGCCCTGCAGCAGGGGGATGGTTTGTGCGCTGTCGGCAAAATTGATCTGATCCAGCCGCGGGCTGCAGCCCACCGCCGTGTTTTTGAGGCTGGCCACCGCTTTTTGGGCTGCCTCCTGCCGGATGGCTTCACGTTGCTGATCCCGTTTCTCCAGCGCGGAGTGCATCACCAGGGCTGCGGCAGCAGCCATCAGGAAGATTTTCATGGCGGTTTTTTTCCAATATAAACGCTTTTATCCGTAATGGCAAGTGTTGCGCTGCCTGGCTGCAGGCTGTACCCGCTGCAGAGAAGAGCAGGTAGCCGGGGCCGTTGGCAGCAAAGCCGGCTTCAGCAGCGGCAGGGCCCTCCGCTGCTACTCCGGCGCCACTTCCGCACGCAGGGCCTCACCGGGGTATCCGCTGCGGTCCCCGGCCCGTCGCCAGCAGCCCGCCACCGGGCAGGGAGCAGCCCCCTCCGGGTCGCCGGCGCAGCTTTTACACGGCGGGCACAATATTTCCGGCTGATCACAGTTTATACTGAAAACCGGTCTGGCGCCATCGGGCATAACCCCGTTGGGCGCCTGTGCCATTGGGCAAAGCAAGCAGGGGAGGACGTTGTCAACGGGCGTCAGGCCCTGCATCCCTTACCTTTCCTTAAAAGCTATGCAATCAGAAAATATTTCCACCGCAAGGCTGCAACTCAGCACCCGCATCACGCGGGTTCTTTTTGGGGCCATCTTCCTGCTCCTGCTGGGCCATCTCACCGCTTTTGTGCTGGATCATATCCGCCATTCGGGGTCCAGAACGGCCAAGAATATCATCCGCTGGTTCGACTTCAACCTGGAGAACAATGTGCCCACCTGGTTTTCGGTATGCCTGCTGGCCTTCAGCATGCTGCTCCTTCTGCTGATTTACCGGCACCACCGGGCACAGCGCAACCCCCAGGCCCATTACTGGCTCACCCTGGCCATTATTTTTTTGCTGATGAGCGTGGATGAAATGGTGCAGCTGCATGAAGAAGTGGCCCGTATCGTCCGCCCCGGACTGGGCCCGGATACCCCTGCCATCTTTTACTGGGCCTGGGTGATCCCCTATGGGTTGTTTGCCCTGCTGGCCGGGATCTACTTCCTCCGCTTTGTGCGCGGGCTGCCGGCAGCCACCCGTAAACTGTTTTTCCTCTCCGGGGCCATTTATGTGTCGGGGGCCCTGGGGCTCGAATTGCTGGAAGGGCATTTTTATGTGCAATACGGCCTCAACCATCTCTACAACCGTATTCTCTATTGCATCGAGGAATTAATGGAGATGGGCGGCATTACCCTCTTCATCCATGCGCTGCTCGGTTACCTGGCCGAACAGGGGCTCAGTCTCGGATTTATCCGGCATCCCGTGGAATGATCTGCCCGGATTCGATTACCTTCACGCTTCCTAAACCGATTGCCATGGCCATCCGCATCTTCATCACCGGCGGTACTTTCGACAAAGAGTACAATGAACTCAATGGCCAGCTCTATTTCAAGGATACCCACCTGCAGGACCTGCTCGAACTGGGCCGCTGCAAAGTGGAGGTGGAGATCCGCACCCTGATGATGATCGACAGCCTGGAGATGACCCAGGACGATCGTGAACTCATCGTGCACCAGTGCCAGCACTGCGAGGAATCCCAGATCGTGATTACCCACGGCACCGATACCATGGCCGAAACAGCCCGCGTAATTGCCCGGGAGGTGCCCAACAAAACCATCGTGCTCACGGGCGCCATGATCCCCATCAAGTTCGGCAGCTCGGATGGATTATTTAACCTCGGCAGTGCGCTCGCCTTTGTGCAAACCCTGCCTCCGGGAGTGTATGTGGCCATGAACGGCCGTTACTTCCACTGGAACAATGTGCGGAAGAACAAAGAAACCGGGGTGTTTGAAGAGCTGCCATAACCCGGCCGCCTGCATCGCTGTTTTCTGTCAACTGTCAGCGCCGTTTATCCCTCGGCCGCCGCTTTTATCCCAAACCCGGCGATTCCTTTTTACCTTTACGTTTCTGCCTGTCTAATCGGGTAACTCCACCGCAACAATGAATAAATTATTTGCACTCACTGCGCTGCTTTTTTGGGCGGTATCCGGTGTTCAGGCCCAGCGGGCGTCGCTGGAAGGCCGGCTCAGCGATGAGCAGGACCGTCAGCCGCTGAAAGGCGCAACGGTAAGTTTACTGCGTTTACCCGACTCCGTTACCGTTGGCAAAACCGTATCATCCGGTACCGGCAGTTTCAGCTTCCGCCAGCTTGAACCCGGCAGCTACCTCCTGCAGGCGGAGGCCCTGGACTACCGCACTCTCCGTTTCGCGGTGCAGCTGGCCGCCGGGAACAATCCCCTGGGCGAAAGGCAGATGCGCCGCTCCGGCGCCATCCTGGATACGGTTACGGTGGTGTCTAAAACACCGCCGGTATCCCAGAAAGGCGATACGGTGCAGTACAATGCCAGCCAGTACAAAACCAATCCCGATGCCAATGCGGAAGACCTGGTGAAAAAAATGCCCGGCATCACCGTGGACAAATCCGGATCCGTTACCGCCCAGGGCGAACAGGTCCGGAAAGTAACGGTGGACGGCCGCGAATTTTTCGGGGACGATGCCACGGCAGCACTCCGCAACCTGCCCGCCGAAGTGATTGATAAGATCCAGGTGTTCGACCGCCTCAGCGACCAGGCCCAGTTCACCGGCTTTGACGACGGCAACAGTACCAAGGCCATCAATATTGTGACGAAAACCGGTAGCCGCAACGGACAGTTTGGAAGAATTTATGCGGGGTATGGCACGGAAGACCGCTATGCGGCTGGCGGCAACGTGAGCTTTTTTAATGGCGACCGCCGCCTGTCGGTAGCGGGATTGTTCAACAACATCAACCAGCAAAACTTCAGCAACGAAGACCTGCTGGGTGTAACCACCAGCGGCAGCGGCGGGGGCAGCCGGGGCGGTAACCGCGGCGGTGGCGGCAGCCGGGGTGGGGGCAACGTGGGCAGCGCATCCAATTTTACCGTAGGCCAGCAGAGCGGCATCAACAGCACCAATGCCCTGGGGCTCAACTTCAGCGATAAGTGGGGAAAGAAGCTTGATGTGGCAGCCAGTTATTTTTTCAACAACAGCAATACCAATAACGATCAGCTCAGCAGCGTCAAGTATTTTCTGCAGAACAGCGCCGATCAGTTTTATGATGAAACCAACCTCTCCGATGCCGATAATTTCAACCACCGGTTCAACATGCGCATGGAGTACAAGGCCGATTCCTCCAACTCTTTCCTGTTCACCCCCTCTTTCAGCTTCCAGGATAACAGCAGCACGCGTACGGTTGACGGGTTGCGGTACTTCACCCTCACCGACCTGCTCAGCCGCTCATCCAGCCAAACCCGCAACGATGCCTCGGGCTTCAACAGCAACAACAACCTGCTGTACCGTCACGCCTTCGCCAAACGGGGACGTACCCTCTCGGTGAACCTCGGTTTTTCGGCCAATCACCGCGATGGCGATCTGTACGTGAATTCAGCCAATACCTTTTACAGCAGTACTGTGCTCAATGATACCCTGCAGCAGAACAATGCCCAGCTCGTACGCGGCACCACCTGGTCGAGTAACATTACCTACACCGAGCCCGTCGGCAAACAGGGACAACTGCAACTGAGCTATGCGCCTTCGTATAACCGTAACCGTTCCAACCAGGAAGTGAACCAGCTGGATCCGGTGACGGATAAATACAGCCTGTTCGACACCACGCTCTCCAGCCGTTTCGACAACACGGTGTTCACCCAGGATGCGGGCATCACTTACCGGCTGGGGAACCGCGACAATATGTTTGCGGCCGGTATCTCCTTCCGGCATACCGACCTGGGCAGCGAACAGGCCTTTCCGGTAGCCACCCGCGTGGATAAATCCTTCCGCAACTGGCTGCCCAACCTGATGTGGCGGAAAAAACTGTCCAGCCGGGCCAATATCCGTCTCTTTTACCGGGCCAATACCAATGCCCCCTCCGTTACGCAGCTCCAGGAAGTGATCAACAATACCAACCCGCTCTTCCTCACCACCGGTAACCCCGATCTGAAACAGCAAACCTCCCATATCCTGAGCGCCCGTTACACCTACACCAATACCACCCGGGGCCGCAGCTTCTTTGCCAACCTCTTCCTGCAGCAGATGAACCATTACATCACCAATGCCAGTTTTGTGGCCCTGCGCGACTCCCAGCTGAACAACGGTATCGTGTTGTACAAGGGCGCCCAGCTTACCCGGCCGGTGAACCTCAACGGCTACCTGAGCCTGCGTTCACTGGTTACCTATGCCATGCCGGTGAAGGGCCTCAAGTCCAACCTCAATTTCAACGCCGGTTTCAATTACGTCAAAACACCGGGGCTGCTCAATAATGTCAGCAGTTTCACCAATAATTATACCTACACGGGTGGAGCAGTGCTGTCCAGCAACATCAGTGAATACATCGATTTCAATCTCTCCTATAATATAAACTGGAACCTGGCCCGCAACGCTGTGCAGCCCCAGAGCAACAACCGCTTTACCATCCAGAACGCGGGGGCACAGCTGAATCTCCTCTCTAAAAAAGGCTGGTTCCTGCAACAGGATGTTACCCGGCAAAGCTTCAGTGGTTTGACGGCGGAATTCAACCAGCAGTACTGGCTCTGGAATGCGGCACTGGGCAAAAAGTTTCTGAAAAAACAGGCGGGCGAACTGAAACTGTCGGTATTCGACCTGCTGGGCCAGAACCGCAGCATCGCCCGGAATGTAACCGAGGGTTATATCGAAGATGTGCGCAACCAGGTACTCACCCGCTACTTTATGCTCACCTTCTCGTACCGGCTCCGCAATTTTGGTACGCCGCCGGCTTCGGGTAACCGTGGCCGTGGGGGAATGGGGATGTCGGGCGTCAGCTTCTGATGCCCGGTTAATGTTTGGGTTTGTTCATTTTCTTTTCCAGCCAGTCGTCAACCCGCAGCAGGATCGAATTGATCAGCACCACCAGCAGGGCCCCTACCAGCGCTTCGCGCCAGGCGCCCGCACCGGCCATGCAGCCGATGGCTGCCGTACACCAGATGGTCACCGAAGTGGTCAGACCCTGGATACTGGTGCCCTGGTGCATGATTACCCCCGCACAGATAAAACCCACGCCGGTCACAATCTGTCCCACAATCCGGGTAATATCGCCGCCATGCACACTCACGAGGGCGTACGACAGGAGTACGAAAATGGCGGAACCCACCGCCACCAGGCTGTGGGTGCGGAGGCCGGCGTTTTTATGGTTCAGCTGCCGCTCCAGCCCGATGGCAAAGCCGCAGAGCAGGGCGATCAGCACACGATGGATGAATTCGGGGTAGGGCATCAGTTCTTCAGATGTTTCACTAAAGGTACAGGTTGGCGCGCTGGATGAAAAATGAGCCGGAGCAGGATTTCCCCTTTTTCCTGTCAGCATTCCCCCGCACATGCTTTATTTTTACTGTTTGGGATCCTGCGGCGATCAGTTACCCGATAAAATCTGTACATGCTGTTCAATTCCTTTCATTTTGTGGTGTTCTTCGGCATCGTTACCCTGCTGTACTTTGCCCTGGCCCACAAGTGGCGGTGGGGATGGCTGCTGCTGGCCAGCTGCTATTTTTATATGGCCTTCGTGCCGGTGTACCTGCTCATCCTCGCCTTTACCATCGCGGTGGACTATGCGGCCGGTTTGCTGATTGAGCGGGCACAGGGCACCCGGCGGAAATTATGGCTGCTCATCAGCCTGGTGGCCAATATCGGGGTACTCGTGTTTTTCAAGTACTATGGTTTTCTCTACAGCAATGCCGGCTGGCTGGCGGAGCAGCTGCATGGGAGCAATCCCCTGCCTGCACTCTCCATCCTGCTGCCCATCGGGCTTTCTTTTCACACATTCCAGGCCATGAGTTATACCATCGAAGTGTACCGGGGACACCAGCCCGCCGAAAAGCATTTCGGGATCTATGCCCTGTATGTCATGTTTTATCCCCAGCTGGTGGCCGGCCCCATCGAGAGGCCGCAAAACCTGCTGCCCCAGTTCCGCGAGCTGCATGTGTTCGATGCCGACCGCGTGTTCAGCGGCCTCAAACTGATGGTATGGGGGCTCTTCAAAAAACTCGTGATTGCTGACCGGCTGGGTATTTATGTGGACAGTGCCTATAACTATCATGAACAGAGCAGCGGTGTTTCCCTGCTGCTGGCCACATTCTTTTTTTCGTTTCAGATTTACTGCGATTTTTCCGGTTACACCGATATCGCCATCGGGGCGGCCCGGGTGATGGGCTTCAACCTGATGACGAATTTCCGGAGGCCGCTGCTGGCCCGTTCCACCGCCGACCACTGGCGCCGCTGGCACATCTCGCTTTCCACCTGGTTCCGCGACTATGTATATTTCCCCATGGGGGGCAGCCGGGTAAAAATTCCCCGTATGTATGTGAACCTGATGGTGGTTTTCCTGATCAGCGGCCTCTGGCATGGCGCCAACTGGACCTTCGTGATCTGGGGCGGGCTCAACGGGTTGTATGTGGTGCTGGGGCATATCACCCGCCGACCCCGGCACTGGTGCTGGTCGCTCACGGGCATTCCCCGGCACCACCGCCTGGATACCTTTTTCCAGATCATCATCACCTTTTCACTGATCGCCTTTTCGCGGGTTTTTTTCCGTTCCGAAAATCTTGACCAGGCCCTCAGCATCTTCCGTAAAATGGCCGGCATGGGGGGGAGCCTGGCCGATGAAAGTGTGACCATGCTGCTCTATGCTTTTTTTGCCGTGGGCTTCCTGCTGGCCGTGGAATGCCGGCGTGAATTTTTGCCCGACCGTTTTTCATTATCCCTTCACCGCCTTCCGCTGGTGCGCCAGGCCTGGTATGCCGTGCTCGTGCTGCTGATCTTACTGGTGGGGGTGTACGATGGGGGGCAGTTCATCTATTTTCAGTTTTAAACCCACGCTTTGCTGAAACAACAACTCATATCATTTGCCCGGAGGCTGCTCCTGTTTCTGCTG
This sequence comes from Ferruginibacter sp., assembly GCA_041911275.1. Classification (GTDB taxonomy): domain Bacteria; phylum Bacteroidota; class Bacteroidia; order Chitinophagales; family Chitinophagaceae; genus Ferruginibacter. Next base: position 26,674 of record JAYRPG010000153.1, read on the forward strand.
ATCATCGCGGTGGCCGACCGCCTGCTGGGTGTATTGCTGGAAAAGGCATACTTCCGCCAGCCACAGGGGCTTGACGCGCAGCTCACCCATGTGATCCGCAGCACCAGGGCAGAAGTGCTGGTGCTGGGCTCTTCCCGCGGCCTGAATGCGGTAGACCCGGCCCTCATCCGCACTGAGCTGGGCCGCACCGCCTACAATGCCGGCATGGAAGGACAGTCGATGCTTTACCATGAGGCCATCCTGCGCTCGGTGTTACAACGCTATTCACCGCGCATGGTGCTGCTTTGCGTGGATGCCGGAGGCTTTACCCAGGACCGCTCGCATTACGACCGCCTCTCGCGTTTGCTGCCCTATTACCGGGAAGATCCTGAGATCCGCAAAACCGTGTGCCTCCGGTCGCCCTGGGAACCGCTGAAAATGCTCTCGGCCATCTATCCTTATAATTCCAAACTGCTTGATATGCTTCGGGCCTATGCCGGCAAGAACCAGGCAGAAGTGGGGGTGGATGGATTTGTGGCCCTGAAGCGGCAATTTACCGGCCCTGCCCGCCTGATGGATTTCAGTGCGGGCCGTCCGCTGGATACCCTGCTGCTGCAGGCCTACCGCAATTTGATCCGCGAATGCCGGCAGGCCGGCGTGGAGCTCAGGGTGATCTGCCCGCCTTACCAGGTACAGGTTACGGCACCGGATGCCAGCCTGGAAGCCGCCCGCAGGATTGCCGCCGAGGCATCGGTACCCTACTGGGATTATTTTGCTGATCCGGTTTACCGGGCGCAGCCCGGATGGTTTGCGGATTACCGGCACTTCAATGCACAGGGGGCGCAGGCATTTACCCGCGATCTGGTTGTCCGGTTGAAACAGGAAGCCGGTCAACGCTGAACCGAGCAGGAGCGGTCCCGCAGGTACACGGAGATCACCACTGCTGTATTTATTCGCCGTTCGTATCCCGGGAAATGCGGGATAACAGATATTTGTGCTGGTGCTGGCTGTTCCGCACAGGCTGTTCAGCTGTCGGGCGGGCACCACCAGGCTGATCATTTATTCAACAACAGAAACCTGCAATATGAAAAAACACCTGATGCTGGCCGGATGGATGCTCTTTTCCGCCATCCGCGTTTTTGCCGATGAAGGCATGTGGCTGCCCCAGTTACTGGCTGCCCTGAATGAAAAGCAGATGAAAAAGATGGGCATGAAAATCAATGCCGAAGATATTTACAGCATCAGCAAAAGCAGTCTCAAGGACGCCATCGTGAGTTTTGGCGGCTTCTGCACCGCGGAAGTGATTTCCGGTCAGGGACTGATTCTCACCAATCATCACTGTGGCTTCGATGCCATCCAGAACCACACCACCCTGCAGAACAATTATCTCCGCAACGGTTTCTGGGCATCCTCGCACGCCGAAGAACTCCCCAACCCCGGACTCACCGCCACTTTCATCATCCGGATTGATGACATCACCGATGCGGTGCTGAACGGCATACCCGAAGGCATACCCGAAAACGAACGGCAGTCGCTGGTTGATCAGCATATCCGCAAAGCAAGGGATGCTGCTGCCCGCGAAAGCTGGCAGGAGGTAATGGTGCGCCCGTTTTTTGAAGGCAACAAATACTACCTCTTTGTCACCGAAACCTACCGCGATGTGCGCCTGGTGGGAGCGCCCCCTTCCGCCATCGGTAATTTCGGCAAGGATACCGACAACTGGATGTGGCCCCGCCATACCGGCGATTTCAGCCTGTTCAGGATCTATGCCGGAAAAGACAACAAACCCGCACCCTATTCAGCCGATAATGTGCCCTACGTTCCCCGCCGCTCGCTCAGCATATCCCTCGACGGCGTAAAGGAAGGCGACTTTACCATGGTGTTTGGTTTCCCGGGCCGCACCACGCAATACCTGCATTCTTCCGCGGTAGAGCAGATCATGCAGGTGAACGATCCGGCCAGGATCGGCATCCGCGACCGGGCCCTGAAAACCATGGATGGCTTCATGCGCAGCAATGAACAGATCCGCATCCAGTACGCGGCCAAATATGCGTCGGTGGAAAATGCCTATAAGAAATGGAAGGGCGAAGTGCTGGGCTTGCGGCTCTCGGGTGCCGTAGACAAAAAGAAAGCAAGGGAAAAAATCTTTGATTCTCTGGTGAACAGCAATCCGGCCTGGTCGGCCCGATATGGCAATCTCAGCAGCCGCCTGCAAAGCGCCTACGCGGCTTTTCAGCCCTATGGCTATGCCCGTGATTATTACAGTGAAATCATGCCGCGCATCGAATTGTTCAGCATCGCGGCCCAGATCAAAGCCGTGCAGGCTGCCGCTGCAAAGGGCAGCGAAGCCCGGACCAAAGCTGCTGCCGCCGCCGCAGAAAAGCTCACGGAACTCTTCCGCGAATACAGTGTACAGGTAGATCAGCGCCTCTTTGAACAGCTGCTGGAAAAATATGTGCAGGATCAGCCCGAAGCGCAGGTGTCTCCGTTGCTGCGCGGCATGCTCCGGCAATATGGCGGATCCTTCAGCGCACTGGCCGCAGCGGTTTACGGGAGCACGCGCCTCACCGATGAAGCGCGTCTTCAGGCCGCCCTGCAAAAGGATGACGGTACGGGGGAGACGCTCACGGCCGATACGGCTTATCTGTTGTTTGCCGATATCCAGCAAACCTATACCCGGCAGGTGGCCGGTAAACTCAATGAACTGCAGGCAGAACTCAACCAGCTGCAGCGCAGTTATGTAAAAGCCCAGCTGGAAGTATTCCGCGACAAACAGTTTTATCCGGATGCCAACGGTACGCTGCGGGTAACCTACGGCAATGTAAAACCCTATCGCCCGCGCGACGGTGTGCAGTATCATTTTTACACTTACCTCGACGGCGTGATGGAGAAATACAAACCCGGCGATTACGAGTTCGATGTTCCGGAAAAACTGGTTGAGCTGTACCGGAAAAAGGATTTTGGTCCCTATGGCATCAACGGTCGTCAGCCTGTGTGCTTCATCGCCGCCAACCATACCACCGGCGGCAACAGCGGCAGTCCTGCCCTGGATGCCAGGGGTAACCTCATCGGATTGAATTTTGACCGGGTATGGGAAGGCACCATGAGCGATATCAATTACGACGCCGGCATTTGCCGCAATATCATGGTGGATATCCGGTATGTGCTCTTCATCATTGACAAGTTTGCCGGCGCCAAACACCTGATCAGCGAAATGAAACTGGTGTCCACGCCAAAGGGCGTCAAAAAGTAAGGGCGCCGCGGCCCCGCCCTGTGGGTATCGGGTATAAAAAAGAGCGGGTCTCCGGAAGGAGACCCGCTCTTTAAGTTTGTGGTGCTATTGCACCAGGCATTTTACCACCTGGAAGCAAAATCACGCTTGCGCTGGGGTTGCTCTTCGCGGGGACGGGCTTCGTTCACGCGGAGGGTGCGGCCATCGGCTGTAGAGCCATCCAGGGCAGAAATAGCCTTGGCAGCGGCAGTGTTGTCGGGCATTTCAACAAATCCGAATCCCCGGCTGCGCTGGGTGAATTTGTCGGTTACCACACGGGCGGAGCTAACTTCGCCGAATTCTTCGAAAAATCCTCTTAAGTCATCATCCTGTACGTTGTAACTTAAGTTGGAAACATAAATGTTCATACTGAAAAAATTTTTCAGATCAAAAAATCTTGAGAAAAAGGCAATGGGATTTTGGAGGCTAAAAGGCAGCGGTATAAATACGCGGGACAAATAGTTCGTACAAAAACGGAATTGCGATCACTCAAATTAACGGGGCAAAGATAGGGTAATCTTTCCGGTTCTGCAGAATTATTTCCGGATGGGGTTTAAACAGCTGAACACGAGTGCATTAAAATCCTTCGGCCCGGCTCCGCCGGAATTTGCTATCTTTGGAACGGTTCTGCATGGAAGCATCCTGTACAAGGAACAGCGCCGCGCAGCTTCCCTTTACCAAATTCATACAAATGGCAGACTCCTGGAGTAAAAAAGAGCGCGAGAAAAAGAAAGCGCAAAGTAAAAAAGAAAAAGCCGAGCGCAAGGCCGAACGCAAAGAGCAGAGCAAGAGCGGCAGCAATCTTGACAGCATGATTGCTTATATTGATGAGAACGGCAACATCACCTCCACGCCGCCAGATCCCAGTAAGAAAAAAGAAATCAATGTGGAGGATATCGTGATCGGCGTGCCCAAGCATGTGCACAATCCCGAAGATGATATCCGCACCGGTATCATCACCTTCTTCAACGACAGTAAGGGATATGGGTTCATCCGCGATGCGGAAACCCGCCAGAGTATTTTTGTGCACATCAATGCCCTCAGCGAACCCGTGAAGGAAAACATGCGGGTGCAGTTTGAAGTGGAGCAGGGTCCCCGTGGACTGAATGCCGTACGCGTTAAGGTACTCCGCTGATCAACCGCTATCGCACATTCAATAGATTGTAAAAAAGGCCGCAGTTGCTGCGGCCTTTTTATTTCGGTCAATGGTGAACACCTGTGGTTCAGGCTCCAGCCTTATGGATTGTACACAACGTTTTCTTATTGTTTGACTGATCCTCCCGGAACGCTCCGGCTTCAAGGCATCCCCCACTTATCGGTTTATTCCTTTACTTATCGAGCTCAGCGATTTTGTCATTCGCCACTTTCACCCAGTAAGGATCAAACACATCCGCTTTCTGCTGTACCTCCCGGTAAAGCGCACGGGCCTGGTCTTTCTTGTGTTGCTCCACATACAGGTCGCCGAGGCGCAGCAGCGGAAACGGGCTGCGGGGTGCCAGGCGGGGAAGGAATTGCAGCCATTGTTCCTGGCTGGTTTTATCCTGGAGAATATCGTAACTGTCTGCCACATTGAAAAGGGTACGCAGGTCACTGCTGTCTATGCCGAGCTGCTGCAGCGCTTTGCCGGCACCGGCCATAAAGGCAGGGATCCCTTCTGCCTGTACCCGGTCGAAAAGCAACCGCCCCTTATCCAAACGGGGAGTGTCGGCCTGGGCGCCTGCCACCAGCTTCATGAAATTGCCGGTAACATAACGGCTGTTCAGCCGCTGGTTCATGCAGGTGGCCACGATGGTACGCGATTCGGGCTCCAGGAACAGGTCGCAGGAATAGCCCATGCCACCGCCGTTGTGCCCGTACACTTTTTTACCGGGATACATCAGGTTGGTATAGATCTCCATCGCATAGCCATACTGACCCGGGGGCATTTCAATATGGGGCTGCATCATGATTTGCAGGGATGATTGCCGGATCAGTTTGCCGTTCAGCAGGGCGTTGCCGAAATAAAACAGGTCGCGGGGGCAGCTGATCCAGCCACCGCCGGCGCTGGCCTGGATAACGGCCCGTTGCGGATAGCGGTGATAGCGTTCCATGCCCACCCAGGCATAGGGGTGAGCCCCGTTGCGGTAAAAACTGGCCGTATCCATGCGGTAGAAGGTGTTGCGCATACCTGCTTTGTGCAAGATATTTTTGGCCACATACGCTTCATAAGGCATCCCGCTTACGCGGGCAATGATTTCGCCCAGCACCATATAGGCGGAAGTGCTGTAGTAAACGCCACGCCCGGGGGTGTCGAAGGCCGGCCGGTTGTTTTCAATAAAATCCCACCATTCTTTCCGGCTGTAGTCTTTGCTGAAATCGAACTGCTCATTTTCCCAGGGGGCGGTCAGGCCACTCTGGTGCGTCAGCAGGTGATGCAGCGTCATCTGATCCGCATGACGGATACGGGTATCCGGAAGATAGTGGGCGAGGGTTTGCTGCAGGTCCAGCTTATTTTTTTCCACCAGCTGCATCACCGCACAGGCGGTAAACATTTTGCCGGTGCTTTCGATCAGGTACAGGGTATTCAGATTGTTGATCTGTCCGGTTTCCTGGCAGGCCTTGCCGAAAGCTTCTTCCTGGATGATTCTACCACCCGTGGCTACCAGGATGCTCCCGTGGTGACCGGTGACGGCATACTGGCGGGCCAGCTGATGGATGCGGCTCCGCAGGCTGTCCTGCGCAAACAGAGTGCTGCAGCTCAGGGTGAGGAGGAGCAGGGAAGTAATGAATTTCATACTGAGATGGATTGGATGGAGAAATTGGGTTTATACCTGGGCTTCTTCAAAGCAGCTCATGATGCGGAGCACGTTCTTCAGGCGCTCCCTGCCCAAACCGGCTGCGGCCAGTGAGTACAGGTTGTCAAATACCTGCGGCGGCGCGGAATATTTTACCGCATTGAGCCAGCGGGCCACTTCCTCATTGTTGTTGCCCCGCAGCATCCAGAGGCTGTAGTGCTGGTTTTTTTCCGGGGGGATGCCGGCAGCAATGTTCTGTACCAGCTGCATGAGTTCCTCATCGCTGCAGTGTTGCCAGAGGGCTGCATTGAGAACGGTTTCTTCCCGGTTCATGTGTTGCAGGTTGAAGGCGGTGAATTCATCAAAAGCCTGCTGCAGTTCGGTTCCCGACTGCAATCGTTCTGCTGCTGTACTGCATAGGCCGTATTGCCGGATGGTATCCTCGAGCTTGCCGGCGAGCGCTTCGTCTTCATCATGCTCGGATTCAAAAGAGGCAGCCAGTGAAGGTTCATGCTCCTGGATCAGGGGCAGCAGGCGGCTGTCTTCCACTTCCGCATGTCCGTGGAAAAGCTGCAGCACGAGGCTCACTTTACCCATGGTTACGGCGGCTTCGTCCGGGTTATCAAAATGGGTATGCTGGATGCTCAGTGCCGTATCGTACAGCAACGCCCGCAGGCCCTGGTGAATCTGTTTAAAGGGATTGAATCGGAGGGTGTTCATAACAGTTGATTTTATGGGCGCCGTAAAGGGTAGGCTTACGGTGCGGGATGAGCGAAAACAGTGGATACCGGTACCTGGTTCTGCACAGGAGGCAGCGATTGCAGGTATTCAAATATGGCGGCCACATCATCCGCCTGCATGTTCCGGTAGTTCTGCCAGGGCATGGGCGGCAGCAGCGGCCGGCTGTTGTCCAGGCCTTTCCATTTGCCTTCTGTAAAGGCCTTGCGGAACTGATCCAGCGTCCAGCCACCCAGACCTGTGGCATCGGGGGTAAGGTTGGCAGCGTAGGCGATGCCCACCGGCGTAACCGCGGCCGTGCCTTCAGGGGCAAAAAGCGCCCAGCCGGCTTTCATGGCCTCTTCATTAACCGGCGGCAGCGGAACCGTGCTGCGGTGACCGGAGAGCAGCCGGGTGGTATCGGGTACCGGACCCATGGCGGTCATGACTTTGGGAGAGTGGCAGTCGCCGCAGCCCGCAGCCTGTACGAGATAAGCGCCTTTCTTGATTTTTTCCTCTTTGGAAGCCGGAGCATTGTCTTTTCCGGTAGCGGAGCTGGTGCAGGCTTCAAAACTGAGGAGTGCAGCGGCCGCCATAACGGCGGCGGACAGGTAATGATTGTTTTTCATGTGCTTGTTTTTATCAGTAAATGGTTGTTGAAATCAGTGCGAAACATCCGGGGGTAAAGGATTGCCCATGCCTGGCGGGGTCGGTAAATGCGTCAGGCCAGCGCTCAGTCTGGAACTGGACGCCGGCCTGGACGAACCGCCGGATGGAACCGGTGCAAAAGGTGGCCTGCAAACAGGCGGATACATGCCGCAGCGGCAGCCACCCGCTGGTGAATTGTTTTTTCATGGTGCTATACTTTCGGTAGTGGCGAGGCGGGCCGCAGGGCCGGCTTGCTCATCTCCCGGAAACATCACAAAGGTACTTTGAGGGAATTGCCGGGCAACCACATGACAATGTGATTATCGGGGGAATGGAATAAGATGCAGGGTGCATTACCCTTTCTGTAAGGATAGCTGTTCCGGGTTGTCTTCGGCTGGCCACCCCGGGTGCCATTACTGCGTTTTGGCGCCGGTAACCCGGATGGCCACGCTGTCGCTGTCTTTCGGGGCGAAGTATTTGGTTTTGAAGGATACGGTTTTACCGGGGGCTACGATTTCATACACCGTCTCAGGATTTTTTTCCAGCAGCACGCCTGTTTTACTGTAAAAGGAAAGTTCAAGGGCGATGTCTTTGTACACACAAATCTTTGCCTGGTTGCTGACCTCTCCCCTGACGACCGTCTGACCAATGAGATTGCGTTTATTCTTTGCCGTTACCCGGATGAATTTTTCCGGGTTTTTCTTTTCCCGGGCTTCCAGCCGGGCCTGTGCCTGTTCATAGCTTTCTGCCTCCGCCGCTGCTTCGCCAGCCGGTTGCCGGCAGGCTGAAAAGACGAGCACGAGAGCCAGTAAAGGGAAACCCTGTTTCAGCTGCATAATCATCATTTTACGGAAGTTAGGAAGAAATCGGGAAGCGAATGGTTACCGGATGTCTGCCGGGCAGGCGGGTTGGGATCACGGATCCGGTACCGCAACGCCTGCTTATCCACCCATCCATACGGCACCGCTGATGGCTGCCCGCCGGGCGCCCGTTACGGAGGGCAGCACATTGGCGGCTTCGCGCCAGCGTAGGATGCCCATCAGGGCCATGATCAGGGCTTCTTTGTACTGCACGGTGCGCACATCGGGCACCTGGGGGATGAGCCCGGCAGGGGCCAGGTGATGGCGGATCCGTTCCAGCAGAAAATCATTAAAAGCGCCCCCGCCGGTAACCAGCAACGGTCCGGATGCGGCAGGCTGCAGGCGGGCAGCCCGGGCCACCTGCATGCTGATGTGTTCTGCATAGGTGCAGAGGGCATCGGCGGCAGAAAGACCGGCTTCCCTGATCATGGGGTACAGCACATCGGTGCCGAAGCGGTTGTCCAGCGATTTCGGGTAGCCGGCACGGTAATATTCCTGGTCGTTCAGCTTCGTGAGCAATGCCGGATGCACTTTGCCTGTGGCGGCGAGTTTACCGCCTTCATCATATGCTTTGCCCACGGTGGCGGCCAGCAGGTTCAGTACGCGGTTGGCGGGACAAACATCCCAGGCAGCACAGTCGTCGCCCTGGTGAAAGGCAATATTGGCGATGCCGCCCAGGTTCAGGAAACAGGCATAACCCGGAAAGAGGAGCCGCTCGCCGATGGGTACTATCGGCGCGCCCTGTCCGCCGAGGGCCACATCCATCGCCCGCAGGTCGCTCACTACCGTTAACCCGGTCACTGCCGCCAGGGCAGCTCCGTCGCCCAGCTGGGCGGTCATGCGCCGGGCCGGTTCATGAAATACGGTATGGCCGTGCGAAGCCACCAGCTGCACTTTGTGCTGCAACCCGTATTCGAGGATAAACTGGTTCACCTGCTCGCCCAAATAATGCCCGTAATCGGCATGCAGCACCAGGTAGTCGGCGGCAGACAGGGCCGGGGCGTTCAGCAGCCGTTGCCGCCATTCGGCGGAGTAGGGGATGCAGGCAGCGGCCTCAATGGTATAGCTCCAGCGGCCGCCGGTTTCATGAAATTCCGTGTACGCGAGATCCAGCCCGTCCAGTGAACTGCCGCTCATACAGCCGATTGCCCTGTAAATCATTGTACTTATTTTAAAATGGCTATTTTTACAGCCCCTGTCTGCAGCTGCAATTTCAAATTTGGCGGCTGAATACACAAATTTTAATGCATGGTAGTCAATCTCAGCGAACAGCACTCCCTGGTCAGCAACTGGGTCAGCGAACTCCGGAATGTGGAGGTACAAAACGACCGGATGCGTTTCCGCCGCAATCTCGAACGCATCGGCGAAATCTGCGCCTACGAAATCAGTAAAACCCTGGCCTGGAAGGAGGTGGACATCACCACGCCGCTGGGCACCGCTTCCTGTAAGGTACTGGCCGACCAGCCGGTGCTGGCCACGATTCTGCGGGCCGGATTGGGCATGCACTACGGTTTGCTGAATTATTTCGACAAGGGCGAGAATGCGTTCATCAGCGCCTACCGCAAACATCACCCGGATGGCTCATTCGAAATCAGCCTCGAATACATGAGCTGTCCCGACCTGGATGGCAAAGTGGTGATTGTGAGTGATCCGATGATTGCCACCGGTGCTTCGCTGGTAAAAGCGGTGCAGCACCTGAAGGATGAGGGCGACATCAAGGACATTCACATCGTGTGCTCCATCGCCTGTACCGTGGGTATCGAGTACGTGCTGCGGGAAGTGCCGATGGCCACCATCTGGTGCGGGGATATTGATGACGAGCTTACGGCCAAGGGGTATATCGTACCCGGACTGGGCGATGCGGGCGACCTGGCATTCGGGCAGAAAACCCAGTCTTGATCCGGCCAAAGACCTGGGAAGCTGCCCTTAGACCGTTCGGCACGCTGGCCCGGGGGAATGCTTAATCCTTTGGTTATTAAAATATTTTAAACCTTTTCAGGGCTTCAAACCAATTATGGCCCCTGCCCGGTGCAGCATTTTCCCGCAATTACTTATCTTTATTTTCCTGAACGATTTATCATGAAGAAATTTCTGGCAACGCTGTTGGTTGTAATATCCGCTGCTCCTTTGATGGCACAGGACCCGCACTTTTCACAGTTTTTTGCCTCCCCGCTGACGCTGAATCCTGCATTTACGGGGAAATTTGATGGCAGCTGGCGACTGGCAGCCAACCACCGCGATCAATGGCCATCGATTCCCAAGGCCTATGTTACGACCAGCGCGTCCCTTGATTTCGGGATTCTGAAAAGTAAAATTCCCCAGGGTGATGTATTCGGTATCGGTATTTCCGGACTGAGCGACCAGAGTGCAGACGCCGCCCTCAAACTCAATTATGGTTCCATTTCGCTGAGTTATCACAAAGCCCTGGATGAAGACGGGTATAATACCATTGGCGCGGGTTTCCAGACTACTTACAGCAGCGCGATCCTGGACCGCAACAAACTCACTTTTGAAGACCAGCTCACCCAGAACGGATTTACCAATCCCACACAGGAGGTTTTTTCCAACGGCACCTCCCAGAACTATTTTGATATCAATGCCGGTGTGCTCTTTTCGGGCTCCTCCAACGGCTCCAATAACTATTACCTCGGTTTTTCAGTTTATCACATCAATAAACCCAGCCTCAGCTTCATCGACAAAAGCTGGACGCTTGCTTCGCGTATGACGGTGCATGGCGGCGGATCGTTCCCGGTGGGTAATAACCTCTCCATCTTCACCTCGGCTATTTACCAGATGCAGAACAAGGCCAGTGAACTGGTGCTGGGTGGCGCCTTGTCCGTACTGGCCAATGGCGATGAATCCAACCCCACCAGTGTGTACATCGGCTCCTGGATGCGGGTAAACGACGCCGTTATCCCCTATGTGGGCATTGAGTTCAATGGCCTGCGGGTGGGCGCCAGTTACGACATCAACACCTCCGGCCTCAAGGCTGCCACAGCCAGCCGCGGCGGTTCTGAATTCTCGCTCATCTATATCCGCCGTCCGACAGAAGTGAAAGGCATTCCCTGTCCCCGTTTCTGATCAATGGAAGGGCATGAATATTATGCAGGGCTATTGCTTTGCACCTTATCCTGCTCCCATTTCAATGCCTAGCGCCTTCCTTTCCCGGTAACGTTACCTTGTTTTGCTGCGCCTCATTCAGCTTCCGGTTAACCCCGGGCGATGCCCTTGCTGAACAGTTTGGGGATCACAAGGCCCTCGTCATGTATGAACCGTTTTTCCGGTGCAGCCAGGCCTGTGCCGGGTGGCGCTTCCATTTTCGAGGGAGCTGACATCAACCCGGCACAACACATTCATTCCTCCGGCAGCGATCAGCAGCAGATGCCTGTGTTCACCCGTTGCTCACCTGCATCCTTATCCCCGCCAACACCGCTTTTTTGTCTGCAATGGATCATCAGCCGCACCTGGCTGTCCGCAGGAAGTATGAACGGAAAAGGCCCCGCATTGAGCAGGGCCTTTTTCGTTTGCGGCAGGGATGTATTATTTGAACTGCGCCTTGATGTATTCCTCGATTTCGCTGCCCTTGGCTTTGCCAAGTTTGTCTAGGCTGTTTTTAAACATCGGATCGGTGTATTCGCGGAACTGTTCCGGGATGGCGTTCCGGAAGCGGAGGATGGCGTCCACCCCGCTTTTGATCCGGGCAGGATCGCTGATTTTACCCAGGAAGCCGGCAAACTGTCCCACGCTTGTGAGTTTTTCCTGGCTTACGGGTTCTTCATCAAAGCGGTTTTTGATAAAGTCAAAATCTGCTTCTGATCCTTTGCTGATGATGATCCGGTTCACGGCTTCACCCAGGGCGCCTTTGGCATCCTTACTGTAGGTTTTGGCCAGATCGTAAGCCTTTTCAGGCGCCAGTTTTTCCAGGCCATCCAGGCCTGCCCCGGCTACTGAATAGGAGGAATCGCTGATGGCCTGTTTGAACAGGGGCTCATATTTTGCGTCAGCCAGTTTGGCGAGGAAGCGGATGGCCGCGGCCTTTGTTTTTCGGTCTTTATCGGTATGGGCAATTTTTTCAATGCTCTCAATCACCGCGGCGTCTTTGGCAAATTTGGATTTGCCCAGGCGGTCGATGGTCATCCGGCGTAAGCCGGGATAAGCATCTTTCAGGCCGAGCGTAAGTTCCTCCATACCCTTCTTCATAAAGTACTCCAGGGCTTCGCGGCGGTCGAGGTAAAGCGGTGCGTATTTGATCTGGTGGATGAACTGTTCGGCTGTTTTGTTGTCGGTTTTTTCGCCGAGCAGGATTTTATCGGCATCCACATTCACCAGGTCGGGCTTCTGGCGGTAGCTGAAGCTGAAGGTATCGTTTTTGTTTTCGATCCATACCGCGTGTCTTTCCTTGCTGGCTCCGGTGTAGATGTCGATGGCCAGGGGCAGGCGGAAGATCTTGTCGCCTTTCTGGGTTTGCTCGGTAATGACTTTCACTTTACCGGCGGCATCATCAAATACATAGTCAATCTTCAGTTTCGGGTGTCCGCTGCCGTAATACCACTGGTTGAAGAACCAGTTCAGGTCTTTACCCGTTACCTCTTCAAAAGCCAGTCTGAGCTGGGCCACTTCACCGGTTTTGAACTGCTGGGTGGTGAGGTAAAGGTTCAGGGCTTTGAAGAAGGCATCGTCGCCCACATAATTGCGGAGCATATGGAGAATACGCCCGCCTTTGTTGTAGCTCACCCCGTCGAACATCTCTTCCTGGCTGGCATAATGATAGCGTACCAGGTCTTTCTGATCGTTGCCCGGCTGCATCAGGTAACCCTGCATGTCTTCCAGGTGGTGCGCATCAGCGGCATCTTTACCTTTTTTGTATTCCAGCCACAGGTATTCACTGTAGTTGGCAAAGCTTTCGTTGAGGGTGAGGTTGCTCCAGCTTTCGGTGGTTACCAGATCGCCGAACCACTGGTGAAACAGTTCATGGGCGATGGTTTCTTCCCAGCGGTTGCCGTCGGTGAGTTCGCGGGCATTCTGGTAAGCGCTTTCCTGGTGCAGGGTGGCGGTGGTGTTCTCCATGGCGCCGCTCACATAGTCACGGCCCACAATCTGGGCATATTTTGACCAGGGATATTCCACGCCCAGTTTTTTGGAGAAGAACTGCATCATTTCGGGTGTGTTGCCAAAAATGCCACGGGCCACTTTCTCATATTCTTTCTCTACATAATAAGCCACTTCCTTGTTTTTATAGCGGTCTTTCACGATGCTGAAATCACCCACGCCCATAAAGAACAGGTAAGGGGCATGGGGCAGGTCCATTTTCCAGTAATCGGTGCGGGTGCCGTCGGCATTTTTCTTCTGACTCAGCAGCAAACCGTTGCTGAGGGTTACGTACTTGGCCGGCACCGTCATATAGGTTTCCTGGGTGGTTTTCTGGTTGGGCCGGTCGATGGTGGGGCACCATACCGAAGTGGCTTCGGTTTCGCCCTGCGTCCAGATCTGGATGGGCTTTTTGGGGTCCTTGCCGTCGGGGTTGATGAAGTACAGGCCCTTGGCATCCGTGATGGCGGCACTGCCTTTTACCTCCAGTTCGTTGGGCTTGGCGATGTAATCAATATACACGGTGTATTTTTCACCGCCCTTGTACGATCTGCCAAGCTGAATGCGCAGCTGGCGGCTGTCGTAGCTGTATTGGAGGGGTTTGCGGGTGGCGCCGTTCAGCATGGCCACTTCACGGATTTCCATCCCTTTCGCATCCAGCTGCAGGCTGTCGGTGCTGTAAAAATGGGGCTTCAGGGTTATCCATACTTTGCCGTACATCCAGGCCTTGCTGTAATCAAACTTTACATCCAGTTTGGTGTGCACCAGGTCGTTGATGAGGGTGGGGGTGGCCCGGTAAATTTTTTTCCAGGAGGTATCCGGAGCCTCCTCCGCCGTTTGGGCAAAACCGGTAAGGGTGATCGTCCAGCAGGCCATCCATAAGAAAATTTGCTTCATATCATATTTTTTTGCGGAACAAAAATAGGCACTGCCCTCTGCCCTCCGCCCATTTTTATGATAATTGGCAAATCCATAACTATTATGGTTAGATTTGTGCGCAAAGCTTACGGGCATGCGGAAGTTCTCGTTCCTCTTCATTTACCTCCTGATGGCCTTGTTGCCGGCGAATACCCGGGCGCAACAATATCACTTTATCTACCTGCAAACCGAAAACCGGCAGCCCTTTTATGTGAAGCTGGAGAAGCAGGTAATCAGTTCGGCCGCATCCGGCTATTGTATTTTGCCCAAACTCCGCAATGGTGATTACCGTCTGCAGATTGGTTTTCCGGGTAAGGAAGTGCCCGAACAGGCTTTCCGCTGTACCGTCAACGACCGGGATGCCGGTTACCTGATCCGCAATCTGGGGGAGAAGGGCTGGAGCCTGTTTAACCTGCAAACCCTGGAATCCGTGGCTGCCCTCACGGCAGCGGCGCCAGCAGCCGCACCGGCAAAAACGGATGAATTTTCTGCGATGTTATCCGAAGTGGTGAACGACCCCAGCATCCGGCAGGCGCCGGCAAAGGAGAAGCCGGAACCGGTTGCTGTGCAGGCAGCTCCTCCGGCAGCAGCGGCCGCACCGGAACCAGTTGTCGCACCGGCTGTAGTGCCGGAGCCCCGGCAAACAGCGGCTGTGCAGGAGAAGCCAGCCTTACCGGCGCCTCCCCGCATCCTGCAGCGCAATACGGATGCGCAGGGTGAGCGGCTGATTTATCTCGACTCCGGCCTGAACGGCCAAACCGATACCATTGAAGTCTGGCTTCCCCTTGAGCCGGCAGCCGTTCCTGCTGCTGCCGACACGCAGGCCATTCAGGTGCCTGATACAACCGTGGCCGTGCTGACGAAAACCACACCGGTTCATGTGCCAGAAACTGCCGTGGAACCTCCCGTCACCCCGGCGCCGGACAACAAAGCCGCTGCGCCGGATCCCCGGTTTCTGCCGGTGGAAGTACATCCGGCCGCGGGCGCCGACAGTGTGGTAAACGCGGTGCCGCCGATGATCAATTCGGATTGCCGCGAACTGGCTACCGACGAGGATTTCCTGAAACTGCGGAAGAAAATGGCCGGCGCTGCGGATGAAGACGCTATGCTGGCCGCCGCGCAGAAGGTGTTCAGGAGCCGTTGTTTCAGTACCGACCAGGTGAAGAACCTGGGGGTGCTTTTCCTGAAGGACGCCGGGCGCTACCGTTTCTTCGACCTGGCCTACCCGCATGTGTCTGACTCCCACCAGTTTCCTTCGCTGGAGAACCAGCTCACTGATGCTTATTTCATTAACCGCTTCCGGGCCATGGTGCGCCGGTAACAGGTCCTGCTGCCTTTGAACCATGTCCAGATATTTTATCCAGTTGGCTTATAAGGGCACGGGTTATGCCGGCTTCCAGGTGCAGGACAATGCCCATTCCATCCAGGAGGCGGTGGAACAGGCGCTGCAGGTATTGTTTAAGCAACGCTTCAGTTTAACCGGTTCATCCCGCACCGATGCCGGCGTACACGCCCTCGACAATTATTTTCACTTTGATGCGGAAGGACTGCCTGCGGCGGAACAGCTGCAGCACCGGGTGTATAACCTGAATGCAATCTTACCCCCGGAGATCGTGATCAAACGCATCATCCCCGTACCGGATGATGCCCATTGCCGTTTTGCCGCGCTCCGGCGCGAGTACCGGTATTATGTGTACCGGAGCAAGGATCCCTTCCTGGCCGACCGGGCCTATTTTTTTCCCTACACGCTTGACCTGGAGCAGTTGCAGGCTGCGGCCGCCCTGCTCAGGGAATACCGCGATTTCTCCAGTTTCTCCAAGCGCAACACGCAGGTGAAAACCTTTGAATGCCGGATTGACCGCAGTGAGTGGTATGCGGAAGGGGCCTGTCTCGTATACCATGTGGAAGCCAATCGTTTTCTCCGCGGGATGGTGCGGGGCCTGGTGGGCACCATGCTGCGCGTGGGCACCGGCAAACTGAGCCTGGAGGGCTTCCGGCAGGTGATCGAAAGCCGCGACTGCACCCGGGCCGATTTCTCCGTGCCGCCGCAGGGCCTCTTTCTTGTAAAAGTACATTACCCGGAAGGGTTAGTCCCCTGATGATATTTTCTTTTTGGTGTTTTCGTTGCCCCTTTGCTAACTTTAAGCAAAAGGGTAACTCAGGAAGTATGCTTACCAGAACAACTATGCTTTACAGATGGGTGATCCTGTTGCTGTCCATCCCCTTTTCTCCTTCACCGGTACTTGCGCAGGGTTATACGGCCGCTGATTCTGCCGCCGTATGGGCATTGCTGGATCGTGCGGATGCTGAAGACCTGGCCGGCAATCTCGGTAAAGCCGAAACCACCACGCAGGAAGCCCTCCGCATCAGCACACAAAAAAAAATCAGAAGAGGTGAGGGCTTTGCCTGGCTCAAACTGGCCGACCTGGAACTTAAAAAGGAGGGTGGGAGCAAGGTGCAACCCCTGTTCGAAAAAGCATTTATAATCGGCGCTCAGCTGCGTGACAGCCTGCTTCTGGGGCTCGCGCATCACCAGCAGGGACAGTATTACCGGGATCAGGCCTCTTATCCCGAGGCGCTCCGTTCATTTGCGGCTGCGCTTCCCTGTTATGCTGCCCGGAAGGAACTGCATTATATGGCCGTTGTTAACAACGACCTGGGTTTCATCTTCGAACGGCAGGGTGCATACGACAGTGCCACCCGCAAGTACCTGGAGGCGATCCGCCTTTTTGAAGCGGAGAAAGATGTAAAAGAAGCTGCCAATACCACCGGCAACCTGGGTATTGTACAATACCGCACCGGGAACAAGGAAGAAGCGATCCGCCTGTTCAGGCAATCGGCAGCCATGCGGGAAACCATTGGTGATGCGAAGGGGCTGGCGGCTGTTTATGGAAACCTGGTCACTGCCTTTTCTTCGCTAGGCCGGCTGGATTCAGCTTACCATTACCAGCAGCTGGCCGTATCCAATGCTGAAAAAACCGGGGTGAAAAATATACTTGCACAGTCGCTGACGAACCAGGCTGCCCTGCTCACCCGGCGCCAGGAATATCAACAGGCACTGGCCATTGAGGAAAGAGCTGTTTCCCTTTACCGCGAAATGGGTGATCAGCTGAAAATCGGCAACCGCTACCTGTCAATGGCCGGCATCAGTGATAGGCTGAAGGATTCAGCGGCCGCGGAGAACTATTTCCGGCAGGCTTCCGCTGTTGCAGCCCAGTTGCAGAACAAGCCGCTTTTCCAGAACATGTATTCCGCCCGCTCCGCTTTTTACGCAGGGCGCCAAAACTACGTGGCTGCCATGGAGGATTACAAAAAATATGTGCTCTATAAAGACAGTCTGCTGAATGAGAAAGTGGCTGCCAACCGCAATGAGTTGGAAGTAAAGTACGAAACTGAGAAAAAAGACTTTGAAATCAGCCGGCTGAAAACCGAACAGCAGATCAAACAGCTGGAACTGGAAAAGCAGCAGGCATTGGCTGCCGGCAATCAGCTGGAAGCTGAAAGAAAGCAGGATCAGATTACCCTGCTCCGGCAACAGGAACAATTAAAAACACTGCAGCTGGAACAACAAAGGCAGGAACTGGAGAAGCAGCAACTGCTGGCGAAAGAAACGGAACAACAGATGCTGCAATCCCTGCAGAATCTGCAGATCGCAGAGAATGAAAAAAAACTCAGGCAACGCCAGCTCGAGCGGGAAAGGCTGATCCGCAACGGGGTTATTGGTTTTACGCTGGCCCTGCTGCTTATTGGTGGGTTACTTTTCAACCGCTACCAGCTGCGGAAGAAACTGGAGGAACAGCAGCGGCTGCTGGAAGTGCGCAACCGTATTTCAAAAGATCTGCATGACGATATTGGAAGCACCCTCACCAGTATCCTTATTCTCAGCTCGGTATCCCGTGAAACAGTGGAACATGATCCGGTGCAGGCCAAACAAATGCTCGGGGATATTGCGGCGCAGAGTAAAAACATCCAGCAGAATATGAGCGATATTGTCTGGGCCATACGCCCGGATAATGATAAAGTGGAAAACCTGGTGAGCCGCATGCGGGAATACATCGGACAAACCCTGGAGCCGCAGAAAATTGAAACCGCCTTCCAGGTGGAAGAATCCCTGCTGGGGCAATCCCTCCCTATGGAATACCGGAAAGAACTGCTGCTGATCTTTAAAGAAGCGGTGCATAATATCCTCAAACATGCAGGCGCACAGTCGGTGCGCATTGCAATCGCCAGTATAACGCCGGGAATGCTCAGCATGACGGTGGCCGATAATGGTTCCTGGAAAGAGAAGCCCCAGCATACCGGAACAGGCACCGGCAGCATGCAGCAGCGGGCGGAGGCCATGGGCGGAACCCTTACTGTTAACGGCTCCGAAAGCGGCACAGTGGTCACCCTGCAACTGCCGATCCCATAATCATGGGATGCGCCTGCAACTGCACATCACTAATTTTGTACACATGTCCCTGAAAGTGCTGTTATATGAAGACAATGAGAATCTGCGCAGCAGCCTGCAGTCGCTTTTTCGCCTGCAGGGGGAAGTGGAATTGCTGGCGGCATTTGCCGATGCACAAACGGTTCTGACTGATGTGGAACAACTGCGGCCCGATGTGGTGCTGATGGATATCGACATGCCGGGTGTCAGCGGTATCGATGCGCTGTCGAGTATCCGTAGCCGTTATCCTGATCTTCCGGTGATCATGCTCACCGTGTTTGAAGATAATGATCATATATTCCAGGCTATCTGCGCCGGTGCCAGCGGCTACCTGCTGAAGAAGAATTTTGAACAAATAGTACCCGCCATCCGGGAGGTATTGCAGGGCGGCGCACCCATGACCGGCAGCATTGCCCGCAAAGTGCTGGCACTGTTCCCGAAACCTCCGCAGCCGGTGCCAGCTGAAGACAGCGGACTGTCTGAACGGGAAGCTGAAATCCTTCAGTTGCTCGTCAGGGGCTTCAGCTACAAGATGATTGCGGCTGAACTGAACATCGCGCTGGAAACCGTTCGCTCCCATATCAAGAAAATCTACCGCAAACTCCAGGTGAACAGCGCCACCGAAGCCATCTACAAAACAGGGTTGGGTAAACGCTGATTACAGTGTCCGCTCATTTTTCTCTTCTTTTTCTCCTGGATTTTCTCTGCCATTAATATGGGATTGCCGGGGTACATGAAGGCTGATAATTTCACCACCGCAAACAACCGCTTCGTGTTGAAACGGTTCAAAAATCAGCCGCATGAAACATTTCATTATTCTCGCCTGCTTACTGTTCACCTTCGGTCTGCAGGCACAGCAACCCACTCCTTTTGTAAAGGCCCCTGACAACAAACCCGGCTTCAGTAAAGTATCGATCGCGCCCCTGAGCCCCGGCAACCTCACCGTTGCCCAGTTGCCCAGGCTTTCCCGCATGACACTGGAAATGGCCGGTAATACCGGAGAAATGACTTTTCAGTATGATGTTTCCAACCGGCTTATTCGTACTGAAACTGTTTTCCAGGCAGGTAACCGCACGGTGCAATCCCTTTTTTACGACAGTCTGGGTCGTGTGTACCTGATGGTGGAGGATGCAGTGCGGAGACCGGATATGAAAAAGAAATCCCGGTATGCCCTGGTAACCTACAACGCTGCAAATCAAATCGCCGCGGTAGACTGGTACAATACGGGTGGAGTGAAGAGCGGATCCCGGACCTACCGGTACGATGGATTGACGGTGCTGAGAAATCAAGTAAGTTCCAGGGGGCGCATCGGAATAGAAG
Source organism: Ferruginibacter sp. (assembly GCA_041911275.1). Lineage (GTDB taxonomy): Bacteria > Bacteroidota > Bacteroidia > Chitinophagales > Chitinophagaceae > Ferruginibacter. The sequence continues at coordinate 46,678 of JAYRPG010000153.1, forward strand.
ACCGGTACACCCTTACCGCCGACCGTAAAAATATTCTCCAGTTCCGAAGGGGGGATCAGAATGTTACGACTCTAAGTTTTTATCCTGTTGCCGATCCGTTCAGTTACCTCCCCGATATCCTGCAGGAATTGTATTACCCTGAGCAAACTGATTTTCGTTGTGTGCTGGGGGGAAATTCCAATTTGTTCCGCGAACAGACTTCCCTGGTGGAAGGCAGGGGTACAGTGCTGAAATTCCAGGTAGAGGATTATGGAACGGATCAGCAGGGGCGGTTGACTAACTGCCTGCTGAAAATGGATACCAATGCAGACGGCCGGTATGAAAATCCCTGGCAGTTCCGGTTTGAATACGTCAATCGTTGAAACCTCTGTGTTGTTTTCAAAATCATCTTTCTATGGCTAAAGTGTTATTATGAGACAGGCGCTTTTGTCTTTTTTAATGATCATCGCTCAATGGCTGCAGGCACAGCCTTCGGTTGACAGCAGGATCTGTACCTGTTTCAGTCAGCCGGTGAACGCCACGCATTTGCAATCAACGAAAGCATTTTACGGCCGCATAGGTGTGGTGCTGTCACCGGGAGCAGTGCTGAAACCGGCACAAGGACAGCCCGTTCGCTTCCAGATGCCTCCGCTGCCGGTGACTGCTGGCTGCACGGCTTACTACCGGTTATATGTAACCGATTCTGCAGGCCGGAAAATATATGAAGCTTCCGGTGCCCGCCCCGACATCAGTTATGTGTTCCCCGATTGTGGCCGCAGTTACGAAGTGCAGCTTACGGCAAGGGCTTCCGCTGCATCCGGCAAAGAGGGCAATTGTTCCCGCAGCCTTCGGTTTTTTGTAATCCCGCAGTGCAACACAGTCAGCTGCCATTGTTTTATGCAGAAAGGAGGAAAGGCCGCCGTAAGCGGCGACCTGGATATCATAGGCAACATGCAATGTCTGCCGGTGAGCGGCTCCCAGCGTCGCTATGTACTGAAATGGGGCGTACTGAATAAAACAGACTGCATGCTCCGGGTTCAGTCGGTAACCCTGCACGGACAAACGTTGGAAGTTCCGCCGTTTACCACAGCCCCCCGTGGTAAAACGGAAGGCATGTCCCTGGGATTCTCCACTCCCATGAGTCAGTCACCACCTGCCGACAGCCGGGTAAACGCGGTGGTTCGCTATACACTCAACGGGAAACCCTGTGCGGTCAATATTGAAATTCCTTACTCAACCTGTCAATAAAAAATAACCCAGTTATGTACACGAAAAAATGCTCCATGCTCCTGGTGCCGGTTGTTTTCATGTCCCTTTCGCTCAGTGCACAGGACCAACCGCGTAAATCAAAGGCGGTTAAAGCCGCAGAGAAAGTAAACCAGAAATCCCGCGAACTGAACGAGGCCAGCAACCAGGTACTGAATGAAACGCAGCAGATGGCAGGAAATGTTCAGCAAACCGTCAGCAATGTGAAGGCGGTGATCAGCATTTTCGAACCTATTCTGCGCTTCCGGCTGAAAAAGGCTCAACAACAGGAAACTGCTGCTGAAACTCCCAACGCGCCCGCACCTGCTGCACAGGAGCAGGCGGTCACTCAGAATTTCCCGGCATCAACTGAGCCTGCCCGGGAAAATTATGTGACCCAGGCCGATATCAGCGCCGGTGTGCCCATGGTAGCGGAAAGCCCATCGTACAATACGGATGGCAGCGCCAACCTGGGCAGCCAGAGTAACGATAAATATGGCTGCTATATCGATGTGATGCGGGGTGCCGTCATGGATGAAGTGGATGCGGCCGGCAATGCCAAATCGGTTGACCTGATCTTCACCGCTACCAACGCTTTTAACGAACAGGTCCCCATGTACGCATTTCTTACACCGGCCTACGTAAAGAATGACGCCTTTGCCTACAATTTCTTCAAAGGCCCGAAATATAAAGACCGCAACATACCGCCTGCAACCTGGGAAGAAGTGAATGAGTCTGAAGTAGCCATGACAGCCCTCACCGGTGCACAGTTTGAAAAAATCAGGGACAATAAGCAACTGATGGCGGTGATCAAACAGGTGCGGGGTTTCGGACAGAAAGTGGAGAGCCGGACTAAGCTGGACGGTAAAGTAATAGCAGTGAAAACTGAGATGGGAGATCGTACTGCTTATGGGCTTGTATATATCATGAACCATTATGGCACTACCGGGTCAAACGGGTACCTGAAAGTGAAGATTAAGGTGTCCGGATTTGATGCTAACGGTGACGGACAGCCTGATGCTTCTCTGTATCAGTCTTATTAAGAAATTCCAGAAACATGAAATGGCATTTATCAAAAGGAATTCTGACGGTTGTATTTCAATTGGCTATAGGCTGTTTGTCTGCACAAACACCTCCCTCAACAGATTTCAGACCTCCGGTTACAACGGCACCCGGTAAAGTAAGTAATGTACCTGCCTTAACTCCTGCAGCCGGGAAAATAGTCGCCGGCCCTGAAAGGCTCAGGTCACAGGAAGTATGGGTGGAGCTATATGAGTTGCCGAATTTCAAGGGCCGTATGGTACGTTTTACAAGAACGGTGAGCGGATACCCGGTTACCCTTCCATTCAGACCGGAAAGAATTTCGGTTCGCAGAAGTTCGAATCCGGCACTTGCTGTCAGAATACTGGAACATAACAGCTCTGCTGTTATTGATGTTGGCTCCAATCTGCCCTCATTGTTGATAGGTCCATCCGGAATAGCAGGTATTGAAATCACTTTCCACCCTTTTATTGAGTTTTTTGAGTCAAGTGATTTCCGAGGCCGGAGTGTTGTCATTACAGAGAATATTATGAACCGGCCGGAACTCGGTCTTCCTTTTTCCCTGCAGGGAGGCTCTGCCCTGTTGGGAGGAGAGGGCACCATCGCAAAATTGGCTTATCAGTGTGGAAGCGGGGTAAGGTATTTGCCTGTTACCAGTAAACTGCGGCGCATCAATCAGGCAGGTATTTGCGGCCTACAATTAGACCGTCAGTCAGAGCTGATCATGAGAATGAATGGCATACTTACGGTCATTCATAATAACGATTGCAGACGAATGTATGGTCTTGTCCGTGTCCGGTTGGTTGAGAAGGATGCAGAAGGCAATCTGGTCATGGTGTCGCGGGATAAATATGGAAAGGCAGATGAGAATGGCTGGGTCAATGTCTTCAGCAGACGCAGCACAGATCCGGGCATTACTGAAAAGGTGTTTGATATAAACCGGTACAGGGTGCATGAGCGTGATCGGGCAATTGCAGGTGATTTGCTGCCCTCATTGTATGGGGCACCCACCGGTACCGATGCGGCTGAGTCATTTCTGGTAAGCCGTTCAGCTTATTATAACAGGCGTTTGTATGTACAGGTACAGGCAAGGATTGGATCGCACCACAAAAGTTGCGATCTGTGTACGGATTATACCGCGAAAGCAGAAATGACAGAGGGTGTGCTTCAGGAATTTCCCGTTGGCGACGATGTGCCGGAACGCCCTTTTGTACAGTCTGGTCCCTATAGGGTAAACGGTTCATTTACCGGGCCGGCACATGCGACCTATGTGGATTTCTCTTACCGTCTGCAGGAACTGCCTTTATCTTCCGGCAGATAAAAATGCATAATCATTCATAAAATCTGTTAGCATGAATCAGAAAGTACAGATTATAGCGCTATTATTTTTCTTCACATGTTTGAGTTCTGTTACGGCGCAGGTTAAGTCTCCTCAACCTGTGCGCACCCAACCTGCCGTATCACCATCAAAAGTGCGCGTTCATCCGGCAGGTGCCGGGCTGGTGAACACAAAGCTGTTGACAGATCAGCAGAACAGCTGGATAGAAGTATATGAACTTCCGGACTATAAAGGGAAGATGGTGCGGTTTACCAAAACGGTCACCGGGTATCCTCTGCAGCTTCCCTTTACACCGGACCGGATCTCCATCAGGCGCAGTAACAACATTACATTACGCATTAAAATGCTCGAGGTTTCCTCTCCCGTGGAAACAGAGATCACTGCCGATATTCCCAATATCCGCATCAACAATGGCGGTATTCAGGGTTTCCTGTTTGAAAACCTGCCCTATGCGGAGATTTTCGAATTCCCCGACTTTAAAGGCAGGAGTGTAAAGTTCGTGGAAAGCATTCCTTTCCGGGATAACCTGGGGCTTCCGTTTCCGTTGACCAACATTTCCGTTAAGCTCAGTTCGGATGAGGTTATCGCCTATCTCTCCGGCAATTGCGGCAGCAATAATGGTTACATCACAGTATCCCGGAATGCCCGTTTGCTGAATATTCCCAACACGGTCTGCGGATTGCGCATCGGGAAAAAGAATGCGGTCAGGATGCGTTTTAACGGCATACTCTCGGAAATACACAACAACGATTGCAAGCGGATGTATGGCAAAGTGCAGATCAGGATGGTGGAGAAGGATGCATCCGGGAATATCTTGTCTGTCTGTAAAACATTTGATGAAAGCCGGATGGATGCCAATGGTTGGGTAACGGTGTTCAATATCCCCAAATCGGAAAACAGGGTACCGGCCAACCTGTATGATATCAACCGGTATTTTATTGCAGACCGGGATGTGGATGTAACTGGTCGGAAAACCCCGGGCAAAGCCAGGTTATTCCGGTTGCCGCTGAATGAAGACAGGCCTTATGAACTTTTTTATTTCGACTCTCTTTCCTTCCGGCGGGGCGATCTTACCCTGGAGGTAAAGGCCAACCTGGGTTCCCACCACAAGGGTTGTGATCTCTGCACTGACTATACCGATAATGCCAGCATGGCCCGTGAAGCGGTGCAGTCGTTTGGCGTAAAAAATTATCCGGATTTTGAAAACTATATCCAGGCGGGCAGATTTCGTACCAGCGATGCTGCAGGTGGATTAATCGGTCCGGTGCACGCCACCTATCTTGATTTTTCATTTACGCTGGTGGGCTATTCCGGGTACAGGTCCCTGATTCCATACCGGTAAGTATTCATTCATTCAATCAGTTAAAAATATGCATATGAAACCAATCCTCCTTGCAGGGATACTGCTCGCAGTTGGTTGTTATTTCCAGCCGGCATTTGCCCAGATAGGGGCAACCCTTACCAAACCTGTTCCTGAAAAGGAATTTCAGCAGGTTAAATCCACACTGTCAAAACTGGATCCAAAATCCTATCGCATCCAAATGAAAGTGATCGGCGCGCATGGTTCCATCCGGGATGAAGTACTGGGCATGAAGAGCCTGGCAGGTTTGAAAAAGGATCAGTTGAGTGGTGGCTTCCTCGTTAACAATGGCGCATCTGAACTTTTTCCGGGATTGGGTGGAAACCGTGCCGCATCCGGTGGAAACAACGGCTTGGGGACTGGACTGAATAATGGTGGTGGCAAACAGGGGCAGCCCGGTCAGCCGGGTGGTAATGGTGGAAACCAGGATAATGGGTTCGCTTTGCCGCAACCAGGTACTGCCAACCAGCAGGGTGGAGGCAATACCGGTAGTCAGGGTGGTTTTAATACCCGGATTGACCAGATGGGCAACGGCGGTACCGGCAGCATCACCCGCCCCGGAGGCATGGTGATGGGCAAGGATGGAGGCGATGGGGGAGGAAAACCGGATGCTGGCGGGGGTAAAACCGATGCTGGTGGCGGAACTCAAACGGAGGGGCCTAAAAATACCAACACCGGTTCGGGAGGAAGTGGTTCTTCCGGTGGTGACCGTACACCCCCCAACACGTCGGGCGGATCCGGCAGTTCCGGGGGCGACCGCACACCGCCCAATACAGCTGGGGGCAGTGGTTCCGGCGGGGCTGACCGTACACCGCCCAACCGGAGCGGACACAACAGTGGTGGGTATGGAACCCATGGC
>JAYRPG010000153.1:57500-65311 GCA_041911275.1 Ferruginibacter sp.
AAGTTCCGACCTGCACGAATGGTCTAATGAGTTGAACACTGTCTCCTCCACGAGCCCGGTGAAATTGTAGTATCGGTGAAGATGCCGGTTACCCGTCACGGGACGGAAAGACCCCATGAACCTTCACTACAACTTTGCATTGATTTTGAATTTTTGATGTGTAGGATAGTTGGGAGACTTTGAAGTGGTGTCGCCAGGCATCATGGAGTCATCGTTGAAATACCAACCTTTAAACATTTAGAATCTAATCCCTAACGGGAAACAGTGCATGGTGGGTAGTTTGACTGGGGTGGTCGCCTCCTAAAAAGTAACGGAGGCTTGCAAAGGTTCCCTCAGTACGGTTGGTAATCGTACGCAGAGCGCATTAGTATAAGGGAGCTTGACTGTGAGACTAACAAGTCGATCAGGGACGAAAGTCGGCTAAAGTGATCCGGCGGTTCTGTATGGAAGGGCCGTCGCTCAAAGGATAAAAGGTACTCTGGGGATAACAGGCTGATCTTACCCAAGAGCTCATATCGACGGTAAGGTTTGGCACCTCGATGTCGGTTCGTCACATCCTGGGGCTGGAGAAGGTCCCAAGGGTTCGGCTGTTCGCCGATTAAAGTGGCACGTGAACTGGGTTCAGAACGTCGCAAGACAGTTCGGTCCCTATCTGTGATGGGCGTTAGTAAATTGAGAAGGCATGACCTTAGTACGAGAGGACCGGGTCGTATGTGCCGCTGGTGTATCTGTTGTGCCGCCAGGTGCAATGCAGAGTAGCTATGCACAGCCAGGATAAACGCTGAAAGCATCTAAGCGTGAAACCTTCTTCAAGATGAGTTTACTTTTAAGGGCCGTCAAAGACTATGACGTTGATAGGCTACAGGTGTAAAGGTGGTGACATCAAAGCCGAGTAGTACTAATTACCCGTTAGCTTTATTTTTTTACTTTTTTGCAGTTACAACTTTCCCAATATGATCTTATTACAGTTGCATCTTTATATGTTTTAAGGCTGATTGGTATCTCCTCCAGCCAGATACAGTAAAGACCCCAACTCAAAATCTTATGGTGATTATTCCAAGGGTGTTCACCTCTTCCCATTCCGAACAGAGAAGTTAAGCCCCTTATGGCCGATGGTACTGGTATTCCAACTGGGAGAGTAGGTAGTCGCCATATTTATTCAAAGAAGCCGTTCAGCAATGAGCGGCTTTTTTGTTTTTGGAACAGAACCACTATGGCACTAACGGAGACGATGGAATGTGCAAATGTGCCAATGTGCAAATGTGCCAATGAGCAAATTTGCCAATGTGCAATTGGGGTTTCTGCTGTTTGAACAGGCTCAAGTACCGGAAAGGGTTACCGCAGCGGGCGCGAAGGGGTTCGCAGAAAAGGAAGAGCGCTTTATTAAGTTACCCTTCCAGCAACTTCATCAAAAGACTCGGTACAATCCGGTAAATCAGCTTTCCTTTTATCTTCACCTCTTTCTGCCTTCCTGCCTTTGTGTGAAAACATAGCTGCAGCCTACACGGAAGGTTTTGCTGAGCAGCTTGGCGGTTTATTCTGCGTTTCGAGCCGTAGTAGGATTTAATTTCTTGCCTGAAACCAAAACGTCAGGCCGCTTGAAGCGTCCCGACGTTACAACAGGCGGCATTGCGCGACAGCATAACCGCAGTAAGACCCTTATTAGGTTTGGATGCGAAGATTGACTATCTCTACTTTGGTTTTAGCCGTTGTAGGATTTGATTTGTTGCTGAAACCAAACCGTCAGGCCGCTTGAAGCGTCCCGACGTTACAACAGGCGGCATTGCGCGACAGCATTACCGCCGCGAGGCCGATAGGTGTTGCTGCGAAGATTGACTTTCTTTACGCTGCTTAGAGCCGTTGTAGGATTTGATTTGTTGCTGAAACCAAAACGTCAGGCCGCTTGAAGCGTCCCGACGTAGTGCCGGGCGCATTGCAGGACATTTCAGTTTATGTATTAGCCCGCTATTTGTTCTTTTTGCTGCCTGCGGAGGGAAGATTTACTTTTCTTTTCCAAAAAGCTCAGGTACAGGTTCCGCATATCATTGATCAAACGCTGCTTGGAATACCGTTTCACCACATTTTCATAGCCCAGCTTGCCCATTTTTTCCCGAAGGGCCGGATCTTCTATCAGTTTAACGAGGTAATCAGCAAAAAGCTGCACATCGCCCACCTCCGTGATGAAGCCGGTTTCGCCATGGATCACAATGTCTTCTACCCCACCTACATTGGTGGAGACCACCGGTTTGCAGGCCGACTGGGCCTCTATCAGGGATACCGGCGTGCCCTCGTTGTTGGATGTGAGCACCACAATATCCAGTCCCGCCAGCGCCTGGTCAATTTCTGTTTCCCAGGAGGTCACCAGGATGTCGGTTTTCTGTTTCGGATCGGTGATGTAATAGGAATAGGAAAGGCCCAGCTCTGCACACTTTTTTTCAATACCGGGGCGGGATTCACCATCCCCAATGATGGCAAAGCGGATGCGTTGCCGGGTGCGCTGCTTGACAATAGCCGCCACCTCCAGAAACATGTCGTGGTTCTTGATGGGCACCAGCCTGCCGATGATCCCGATGATGATTTCTGAATTGTCGAATCCGTACTTGTTGTAGAAAATGATCTTTTTCGTGTCCTGGTCTACCGAATACTTATCAAGATTGAAGCCCAGCGGGATGGTAAACACCTTATCCGGCGGAGCAATCTTATACACTTCCGTGAGTTCATGGCGCTGTGAATCGCTGATGGCAATAATGGCATCGGTGCGCCGCGCAAAGAAGCGCTCGAAACGGACAATTATCCGCGACATGAACGGGCTGAAATAGGAATGGAACACATGCCCGTGAAAGGTATGCACCACCAGCGGTACCCCGCAGGCCCTGGCCGCCAGCCTGCCGATGGCGCCCGATTTGCTGGCATGTGTATGCACGATATCCGGTTTGTACTCGCGGATGATTTTCTTGATCCTGAAATAGGCAATGATGTCGTAGAAGGGCAGGATACTGCGGCGCATTTCTGAAATCTCTATCGGCACCAGGCCCAGCTGATCCGCGATGAAGGTAGCATCTTTCTCCGCCGGGTCTTTTTTCCCCACCAGCAGCTTCGTTTCAAATTCCGGTGACAGATAGGCGGTCAGCAGGGTTACGTTGTGCGAAGGCCCTCCCACAATCAGCCGGTTATGGATACGCAGGATCTTGTACATATAATGGGGGTAAATATAGCAAAACTGAGCTAAACTGCCGGTAAATCCCGGGACGAACGGCCTTTTCAAAACGCCGCTTTATAGCGCCATTTTCAGTAATTTGCCGGCTGACGTACATCCTGCCGATGTCGGATGACGGATTGCTCCATGATGAAAAAAGTTTATCCCGACGCGGTCGCCGCCACCGCAGACATTACCGATGGCGCCACCCTCATGCTGGGTGGATTCGGCCTTTGCGGCATTCCTGAAAACTGCATCAGCGCCCTCGTGCAGAAGGCAGTGAAAAACCTCACCTGCATCTCCAACAACGCCGGCGTGGATGATTTTGGCATCGGCCTCATGCTGCAGCAGAAGCAGGTGAAAAAAATGATCTCCTCCTATGTGGGTGAAAATGCCGAATTCGAACGGCAGCTGCTCAGCGGCGAACTGGAAGTGGAACTGATTCCGCAGGGTACCCTCGCCACCCGCTGCCTCGCAGCCGGTTACGGCATGCCGGCCATCTTTACCCCGGCCGGTGTGGGCACCGAAGTGGCTGACGGCAAGGAAACCCGCGTGTTCAACGGCAAGGAATACCTGATGGAATATGCTTTCGACGCCGATTTTGCCTTGGTGAAAGCCTGGAAAGGGGATACCCAGGGCAACCTGGTGTACAAGGCCACTGCCCGTAATTTCAACCCCCTGATGGCCATGGCCGGCAAAATCACCATCGCCGAAGTGGAAGAACTGGTGCCCGCCGGTACCCTGGATCCCAACCAGATTCATACCCCCGGCATCTATGTGCACCGCATCTTCCAGGGCAGTAATTACGAGAAACGGATTGAACAAAGAACGGTTAAGAGCAGGGGATGAGGAGGAATGGGCTAATGGACCAATGTGCCAATTTACCAATGTGCCAATGCAACAATGGACCAATGGAACAATGGGCAAATGGGCGCTTTCTTGTAAAACAGATGATCGAATACTGATGATGAATGATGGGGTTTATACAAAAGCATTTTTTCAGTTAAACCTTACCTTTTACACATTCATGGAACAGCGGGCCCTTTCCCTGAATCAACCTTTTGAACTTCTTGAACATTTAAACCTTTTGAACCTTTTCATATGCCGCTTGATAAAAACCAGATTGCCCAACGCATCGCCCGCGAACTCCGCGACGGTTATTATGTAAACCTGGGGATCGGCATTCCTACCCTGGTTGCCAATTACATTCCTCCTGGCATGCATGTGGTATTGCAAAGCGAAAACGGTTTGCTCGGGATGGGGCCCTTCCCGTTTGAGGGGGAAGAGGATCCGGACCTCATCAACGCGGGTAAACAAACCATCACCACGGTTGACGGCTCCTCCTTTTTCGACAGTGCCCTGAGTTTCGGCATGATCCGCGCCGGCAAGGTAGACCTCACCATCCTGGGGGCCATGGAAGTGAGCGACCAGGGCGATATCGCCAACTGGAAAATTCCGGGAAAAATGGTGAAGGGCATGGGCGGCGCTATGGACCTGGTGGCCAGCGCCCGCAACATCATCGTGGCCATGATGCACACCAACCCCAAAGGCGAATCCAAACTGCTGCCGGCCTGCACCCTGCCCCTCACCGGCAAACGCTGCGTGAAAAAGGTGGTGACGGAACTGGCCGTACTCGACATCAACGAGAATGGTTTCCGGCTGCTGGAAAGGGCTCCTGGGGTAAGCGTGGAGGAAATCATGGCCAAAACCGCCGGTCGCCTGGTGGTGGAGGGCGATATTCCCGAAATGCAGGTATAAGCCCCCTTCATCCGCCGCTCCCTGCGCATCATTTCCTGATTTAACATTCTTCTTCCATCGCCGGTTACGAAATTTGCCGGCATAATTCCATCTGCATGCAAAAGACATTTTCCTTTCTCCTGCTGGTATTGTTTTCTTCCTCATTAACGCTTGCCCAGCCCGGCCGCTGGCAGCAACGGGTGAAGTACACCATGCAGATTGATATGGATGTGCAAACCAACCGCTTCACCGGCAAACAATTGCTGGAATACAGCAACCAGTCGCCCGATACCCTGCATCGGCTTTTTTATCATCTCTACTTCAACGCCTTTCAGCCCAACAGCAGCATGGACGTTCGCAGCCGCGAACTGGGGAAGAACCTGATCAATGGCCGCCCCGACTGGGACGGACGGGTGCGCGACCGGATCAGCAAACTGAAGCCCGAAGAAACCGGCTACCAGAAAATCAAGAGCCTGCGCATGAACGGCGTACCGCAGCCCTTTACCTATCACGAAACCATCCTGGAGGTAAACCTCACCCGGCCCGTGCTGCCCAAATCCAAAGTACTGCTCGAAATGGAGTTTGAAGCGCAGGTGCCCCTGCAGATCCGCCGGAGCGGCCGCGATAACCCGAACACCGGCGTACGGTACAGCATGAGCCAGTGGTACCCCAAACTCTGTGAGTATGATTATGAAGGCTGGCATCCCACTCCCTATGTAGCCCGCGAATTCTACGGGGTCTGGGGAGATTTTGATGTGAGTATATCCATCGACCGCAATTACAAACTCGGCGGCACCGGCGTGCTCACCAATGCCGCCGCCATTGGCTGGGGGTATGATCAGCCCGGAACCGCTCTCAGGCCCGTTAACAGCCCCAAACGCACCTGGCGCTTCACGGCTGCCAATGTGCACGATTTTGTTTGGGCCGCCGATCCCGACTATCAGCACATCGTACGGAAAACACGCCCGGGCGGCCCCGTGCTGCACGTGATCTACAAACCCAAACCGGGAGACACCGCCGCCGAACAGGCCTGGCAGCAGGTGGGCGATGCCGCGGTGGCCGTGCTGCCTTTCATTGAAAGAAACTTCGGAAAATATCCCTACCCCCAGTATTCGTTTATTCATGGGGGTGATGGCGGCATGGAATATGCCATGGCCACCCTGCTGGTGGGGCCCGGACTGGGCACCGTATTCCACGAATGGATGCACAGCTGGTACCAGATGATCCTGGGAACGAATGAAAGCCTGTATGCCTGGATGGACGAAGGGTTTACCGAGTTTGCCACCAACCGCGTGGCGGCATTTTACCGCGACAGCGTAACCCGCAAACAGTTGCAGCAGGATCCGGCTGCGCTGAAGAAACTGGATTCTGTGGCAGCCCTCCTGCCCATTGACCACAGAGACAATTACGACAGTTATTACTTCCTGGCCAAAAGCCGGCTGGAAGAACCGCTGATGACGCACGCCGATCACTTTAATTCGAACTTCGCTTACGGCCAGGCATCTTATTCAAAGGGATGCGTGTTTCTGGAGCAGCTGGGATATATAACGGGAGCGCCTGTACGCGACCGCCTGCTGCTGGAATATTACCGGCAGTGGTCTTTCAAACACCCCAATGCGGCCGATTTCATGCGGCTGGCAGAACAGGTGAGCGGGCTGCAGCTGGACTGGTACAAGGAGTACTGGTGTCATACCACCAAAACCATCGATTATGCCATCGACAGCCTCTGGGAAGAGGAGGGGCTCACCAAAATACGGCTGAAACGGATCGGCCAGATGCCCATGCCCATTGATCTGCGGATCACCTTCCGCGATGGCAGCACCGCCATGCACTATGTTCCGCTGAACCTGATGTACGGCGCCAAAAAGGCCGAACAGCCGGGCGAGCCCTTCGTGGTGCATGAGGAATGGCGCTGGACGCATCCCACCTATACCGTAACCTTCCGGGAAAGACTGCTCTCCATTTCAAAAGTTGAAATCGACCCCAGCAAACGGATGGCTGATGTGGATCAGCGGAACAACCTGCTTGACCTGAAATGGTAGCATAGGCTTTGGGGCCTCAACGGTTCTTCAGGAGCTTCGACCCAACAGGCAGCCCGGCAGCTAAAGATTACTGCACCTGGAGCAGGTATTTTTCATGAAAGTAAGGCTCCGGGAAAATCTTTTCGATTTCCCAGACCCTGGGGCGGCAGCCGCTTTCGTGAATCTCCTGGGTAAGATCACCGCCTTTCAGGCAGATCAGGCCGCCGGGCCGGCTTCCTTTTTTCAGCAGGGGCCTGCTCCATCTCCACAAATCTTTTAAAGGTGCCACGGCACGGGATACGATGGCATCAAACTGCTGTCCCCGGATGTCTTCCGCCCGGCTGTGCAGGGTTTGTACATTCCGGATGCCCGCCGCTTCGGCCACGCCGCTTACCACCTTCAGTTTTTTCTGAATGCTGTCTACCAGCAGGAATTGGGTATCCGGAAACAGGATGGCCAGGGGAACGCCCGGGAAACCGCCGCCGCAACCGAGATCCATGATCCGGGTACCCGGCTGGAAACTGAACTGGGTGGCAATGGCCAGCGAATGCAACACATGATGGGCATAAAAATGATCCATGTCTTTCCGCGAAATCACATTGATTTTTTCATTCCACTCGCGGTACAGGGGCAACAGGGCTTCCAGTTGACGGATCTGCTCGGGGCTGAAATCGGTAAAGTAACGGAGGATGCTATCCATGCGCACAAAATTTTATTTCCATTGTTCACGGGGTTTCCTGAACAGCGCCCAGGAAAACAGGAGGTAATATAAAAACATCCACAGATCCCAGAGCGGGAACAGCGGGAACAGGTCTTTTTCGTCCAGCTTACGGCTCACCGGGTAAAAGATACAGGCC
>JAYRPG010000154.1:0-2414 GCA_041911275.1 Ferruginibacter sp.
CCGCCACCGCCGCCTCCGGCCTGTGCGGCAGGCTGTGCGCAGCCGGTTAACAGCAGCAGACCCGCCAGCAGCGGGCTGATTAATGCAGATTTCATCGGACTCTCCCTGTCGGTTTGAGGGTGATTAAGTGAGGGTGATGCCATCCTGAGTAAACGAAGGCGAGCTACTTCGGACAGACGGCCGGCTCCTTCATCCTGACGGGCTCTTTTATCGGATAGTTCGCATTTCTCGGTGACCAGCAGCTGGTGGTCACCTTCACGTCATCGCAGGGTAAAAAGTGCACCGTAATGCCGCACACATCCTGGCCGTTATAGTCGGGCAGCGGGACGTTTTTACTGTGCTGCCGATTCTGAGAGCTCATTTTTTTCTCCCAGGCTTTATATTTTTCGTAATCAGCAAATCCAGGAAAACCTTCAGTCGATGCCTCACCACTTTCCCAGTCAACGCGCACCGCCATACCCGGCGTCCAGCGGGCGGGCACGCTGAAGCAGCAGCCGCCCCCGCCCCCCTGGAACGGGCCTATTGAATCGATGCCCGACTGGCCGTTGATACTGAAGTGGTTGATCGCCCATTTTGTGTGGTTGATGGCTTTTATTGTGCCGCCACCGCCGCCTCCGGCCCGGGCGGCTGGATGTGCGCAGCCGGTTAACAGCAGCAGACCCGCCAGCAGCGGGCTGATTAATGCAGATTTCATCGGACTCTCCCTGTCGGGTTGAGGGTTATGAAGAGAGGGGTGTACTCAGCCAGATCAGGCTTTTCATTCTGAAGGTCTCTCACTGGTTTTTACGTCGGCAAGCCACTTCTTCATTACCCAGTCTTCACGGGCGTCATCCAGAAGAATACCCTGGCGTGTCGCCTCCACCATGCCCTGATAACAGGCCGAAAACAGCGACTGTCTTGAATCAATCATGCCCGCAGGCGGAGCACAGTGCGACAACATGACGATGACATCGCTGATACACATCAGATGCTCAAGCTGGCGATCGCTGAGTTCTATTTTTGGCGCCTTTTCATCGCGTTCCGGTGGGAGACCACTGCCCTTGATGCCTTTCGCCTGGCCATCAAGATCCTGCCACGCCCAGAACAGGGCCGGACGCATCAATGGCTCTTGCTGCTCGTCACTGAGAATGTGCGTAAACAACAGCGGAAATACCCGGGTATCGTAAAAGCGTAAAATTCCGCTGCGCCCTTCCTGCAGAATATCCATACACTGCGTGAGCCAGTTCGCCAGCGCCGAAAAGGGCCAGTATGTGCAGAACAGGAGCAGCGGCGCCTGGATGGCAAGTTGCTGGCTGATATCCTGTAACCAGCGCATTTGCTCATGATCATCAAGCGTAAAGCGCGCCACCAGCGGAGCATCATCGACAATAAATGCTTCCGGAAGTCCATGAAAAAGCGACCGCCACTCAACTGACAGGGAATTCAGCGCCGGAATAACGGAAAAATCCACCCCCGCCTGATCGATAATGACATGCAGATAATCCGTTCCGAAATCCCGACAGGTTCCGGCGACCTCCTCAATCCATTGTCTGGTCATCTATGCCTCCCGCGGTACGAAGCCCTGCGCCAGCGCCTGGGCTTTTTTAAGGCACTCTTTACACACCGATGCCGGTAGCTCAGGCAAGGGAAACGCCTCGCTGACCGGCCCCTGCAAATCATGCTGCCCCTTAAGGCTAATCACCCCCGGTCCGTGGATCTGTACCTCTCCCTGCGGGGTAAGACGGATATATGCGCCGCCGCAACCCAGGGTGATGCCATTTTTAGCCGTCAACTGCAGATGCCCCTGGGTTGACTGGACGGTGATATCTTTTAGCGCGGTCAGCGACAGAATATCGCCGTGCGACTCTACTTCCAGCGGACCTTTGGCGGAGACCAGCCGCATTCCTTCCTGTTGCGCCAGCAGTGAAATAGCCTGGCTGGCATTCAGTGAACAGCGCTGTGCCGTGGTGATGTTGACCTCCCCCAGGCTCTGCAGATACAGCCCGTTACCGCTGTGCAATAGGGTCGTTTCCGGCGTGACTGCGGCAATCCCCATCGGCGCCAACATCAGCAATGTCGGCTGTTTAAGCTCGCTGGTGCCTGCGGTCAGTGCGCTTAATGGGCCGGTGTCTGGGACAACATTGTGATGGGTTTGCGTAATACTTCCCCATTCCGTGACCTGATTCACCGCACCTTTTAGCAAACTGACCGCCGACTCCATCGCCAGCACCTGCCCCTGGGCCTGCGCCTGTCCGTCCGCGCTGATAAAAATGCCTTTCTGTGCCCGGATAGCTCCCCAACTGTCGGTTCTCAGCTCAAAGCCTTCGCCGCGCTGCTGCTTTTCAGCATCCACGAGATGGCCGAGGTTCAGCTGGCTCTTGCCGCCGTACTCCGTCGACACCTTGATATGCTCTTTCCCGCGCTCATCGTCGAGG
>JAYRPG010000155.1:0-24351 GCA_041911275.1 Ferruginibacter sp.
ATCTACATTGAACACAATGGCCTCCAGCCCCAGGTTGGCGGCGGCCACCTGGGTGCTCAGCCGCGTACGCAGGGAGGGATTGAGGAAGAGCAGGCCGATGCGTTTACCGGCGCCCAGCTGCCGGGCGGCCAGGGGGTTCTGCTTGCAGGCCGCCGCTTCCGCGATCAGCGCGGGCAGATCGGCCACATCGTTTACGGAGATAAAATGTTTCATATACTTCATGCATTACGGTACCGCATACCTGATGATGCGGTTTACTTTCAGGCTGTTATCTCTTTCAGTTCTGCTGCCAGGGCCGCCACGAAGAGGTCGGCATCGGCACGGCTGAGATTGAGAGCCGGCAGCAGGCGGATCACCTGCGGTTTGGCCTCTCCGGTAAAGATGCGGTGCCGGAACAGCAGGTTGCGTTTCAGGTCTTTCAGTTCAGCGGGCAGGTCGATCCCGATCATCAGGCCGCGCCCGCGCAGCTCGTTGATCCGCGGCAGCCCCTGCAGCGCCTCCATGAGGTAGGCGCCGGTGGCGGCAGCGCTCTCCATCAGTTGCTCGGCCTCCATCACTTCCAGCACCGCCAGGGCCGCCGCGCAGGCCAGGTGGTTGCCCCCGAAAGTGGTGCCCAGCATGAAATGGCGGGGCCTGATTTTCGGAGAGATGATGATGCCCGCCACGGGGAAGCCATTGCCCATACCCTTGGCCATCGTATAGATATCGGCATCCACTTCCGCGAAATCATGGGAAAAGAAACGGCCCGTGCGGCCATATCCGCACTGCACCGCATCAGCGATGTACAGGGCGCCGTACTGATCGCAGAGGCGGCGGATGGTGCGCAGCATACCCGTGGAAGCCACGTTGATGCCCCCCACCCCCTGGATGCCTTCCACAATCACCGCCGCCACCTCATGCTGCGCAAAAGCGGCTTCCAGCGCTGCCTCATCATTGAAAGGCAGAAAAATCACATTGTCGGTTTCGTTCACCGGGGCCACGATGGCGGGATTGTCCGTTGCCGCCACGGCCAGCGAAGTGCGGCCATGAAAGGCTTTCTGGAAGGCGATGATCTTTTTCCTGCCGGTATGAAAAGAAGCGAGTTTGAGTGCGTTCTCATTGGCCTCCGCGCCCGAGTTGCAAAGGAAAAGCTGGTAGTCGGTTTTGCCCGAGAGGCGGCCCAGTTTCTCTGCCAGCTCCTGTTGCAGCGGAATTTTCACGGAGTTGGAATAAAAGCCCACCTGCTGCAGCTGGTGCACGATGCGCTCCACATAATGGGGATGGGTATGCCCGATCGAGATCACCGCATGCCCGCCGTAGAGGTCGAGGTATTCATTGCCCTGGTCATCCCATACGCGGGAGCCCCGGGCTTTTACAATGCTGATGTCGTTGAGCGGATATACGTCGAAGAGCGTCATGGAGTGTTTAGGAGTTTAGCGTTTAGGGAAGCTGCGATGGCCCGCCTCAGAATGCTGCCGGTTTGAGGCGCAGCCCGGCGGTTTCTTCCAGTCCGAACAGCAGGTTCATATTCTGTACCGCCTGGCCGCTGGCGCCTTTCAGCAGGTTATCAATTGCAGCATGCACCACCAGGTTGTCGCCGGATTGCTCCAGTTGCAGCACACATTTGTTGGTGTTCAGCACCTGCTTGAGGTGAATGGGCGCTTCACTCAGCACCACAAAGGGTGCATCCTGGTAATAGCTTTGGTACAGCCCGCGCAGGACATCTGGTTTGAGGCTGCAGCGCAGCTGCGAACTCACAAAAATGCCGCGGGCAAAATCACCGCGCCAGGGGATGAAATGCACCTGTGGCGCTGCGGAAGGCTGCAGTTGCCGCAGCGACTGCCCGATCTCGTGCAGGTGCTGGTGCTGCAGGGATTTGTAGGCCTGGATATTGTTGACGCGCCAGCTGAAATGGGAAGTTTCAGATAACCCCTGCCCTGCCCCGGTAGACCCGGTGATGCCGGTGGTATACACCTCACCCAGCAAACCGGCCTGCGCCAGCGGCAACAGCCCGAGCTGGATAGCCGTGGCGAAGCAGCCGGGGTTGGCAATATGGCGGGCGCTGCGGATGGCGGCCTTCTGCAGTTCCGGCAAACCATACACAAAGCTGCGCCCCCCGGATTCCGCATGAGCGGCCAGCCTGAAATCCTGCGAGAGATCGATGATTTTCGTGGAGGCGTGTACGTGATGAGCAGCCAGGTATTGCTTCGCAGCGCCATGGCCCACGCAGAGGAACAGCACATCCAGCTCACCGGAAGCCGGCAGTTCCGTATCGCCGGTGAAGCAGAGAGCGGTTTCTCCGGCCAAATCGGTATGAACCTGGCTGAGGGGGTTGCCCGCGTTGCTGTTGCTGTGGATGTAACAGAGTTCCACCTGCGGATGCAGGAGGAGGAGGCGGATCAGTTCACCCCCGGTATAACCGGCGCCGCCAATGATGCCGGCCCTGATTTTATTTTCCATCGGCTTCCTGTTTTACGGCGTGATAAATCTGAACGGGGTTCCCGAAAATCCGGGTGAAGCCGCGCACATCGGCGCCCGTCCAGCCCGTATTCATTTCGCCATAACGTCCGAATTTGCTGCTCATGAGGTCGTAGGGCGATTCGATGCCCGCCACCTGGAAGCGCCAGGGCCGCAGTTCCACCAACACTTTGCCGGTTACCTGCTGCTGGCTGTTCTCCAGGAAGGCCTCGATATCCCGCATCACCGGGTCAAGGATCTGGCCTTCATGCAGCCAGTTGCCGTAGAACAGGGCCAGCTGGTCTTTCCAGCTCAGCTGCCATTTGGTGAGCACGTGTTTTTCCAGGGCGTGATGGGCCTTGAGGATGATCATGGGCGCGGCCGCTTCAAAACCCACACGACCCTTAATGCCGATGATGGTATCGCCCACATGGATGTCGCGGCCCACCCCGTACGGACCGGCAATGGCCTGCAGGTGACGGATGGCGGCTGAGGGATGCGCGAATGCCTGCCCGTCAACCGCCACCAGCTCGCCCTTCTCAAACGAAAGCTCCAGCATGCGGGTATCCGTGGCCGTTACCTGGGTGGGCCAGGCCTCTTCGGGCAGCAGCCCCTTGCTGCTGAGGGTTTCACGGCCGCCCACGCTGGTGCCCCACAAGCCCTTGTTGATGGAGTATGCCGATTTTTCAAAATTCATCTGCACGCCCTGCTGCTTCAGGTATTCAATTTCGGCCTCACGGCTCAGCTGCAGGTCGCGGATGGGCGTGATGATCTCCACGCCGGGGATCATGATGTTGAAGATCATGTCGAAGCGCACCTGGTCGTTGCCCGCGCCGGTGCTGCCATGCACCACGGCTTCCGCGCCGGTTTGCTGCACATGCTCAGCGATGGCGATGGCCTGGCTGAGCCGTTCGGCGCTGACGCTGAGGGGGTAGGTATTGTTTTTGAGTACGTTGCCGTAAATGAGGTAACGCAGGATGCGGTTGTAATACGACTCCACCGCGTCTACCACCGTGTGGGTGGTTACGCCCAGTGCATAGGCATGGGCCTCAACCTGGCGCAGTTCGGCCTCGCTGAAACCGCCGGTGTTCACGATGATGGAATGCACTTCGTAGCCCTTTTCCACGGTGAGGTATTTCACACAGAATGAGGTGTCCAGCCCGCCGCTGAAACCCAGTACCACTTTCTTGCCCATATCAGTTAAAGAGGGGTTTGGTGAACAATTGTGTCATCACTTTACGGAAGCTGTTCCGGCCTTCCTGCTGCCGGCGGTTGAACCAGCGCAGCAGCCGGCTCTGGCTCATGCGCATGAACCGTTCATAGAGGCGTGAATTTTTACGGAACTCCTCCCGGGTGCTTTCCGGCTCCGCATGATCGGCAGGATCGTAGAGCATGGCCGTACACATGCAGTTCTTCCGCTGCTTGCTCACGAGAATATCATAGTTCACGCAGCTTTTGCAGCCCGCCCAGAACTCTTCATCATCCGTAAGCTCCGAATAGGTAACGGGTTCATACCCGAGTTCAGAGTTGATCTTCATCACGGCCAGTCCGGTGGTGAGCCCGAATATTTTGGCCTGGGGATATTTGCGGCGCGAGAGATCGAACACCTGCCGTTTGATGCTGCGGGCCACACCGGTTTTCCGGTAGGCGGGCGCCACGATGAGGCCGCTGTTGGCCACAAATTTTTCGTGCCCCCAGGCTTCGATATAGCAAAAGCCCACCCAATCGCCACTCGTAGTGAGCGCAATCACGGCCTTGCCTTCTTCCATTTTACGGATGATGTACTCAGGGCTGCGTTTGGCGATACCCGTGCCGCGGGCCTGGGCGGAGGCGGCCATTTCATCGGTGATGATCCGGGCATAATGCGCATCGTTGCTGCCGGCAACCCGCACAATAATATTGTTGGTTTCCACTTGTTAAAAAGTTGAACGGAATCAAAAAAAGAGAGGTAACAGTCCGGGGGATTTGTTCACTGACAGGGGCAATTCTAAGATTGCTCGGCCTATCAGCATCGGGGGGATCGTCGCAGATTGCAAGCGGGCACATTTACACCAGCCACAGCCATCGTAGTGCGGCCGTCAGTGAAAATATGTAAACGAATTTGATCCACTTCTTACAATTGTTTAGGTTGAGAGCACAAAAGTAGAATAAAATTCAAAACAATCGGGAAAATATTTTGAAAAACTTTATCAGCGGTTTCCGGCAGTCCAGGCCAGGAGCGCATCGGCAATGCGGCGATCGTTGCTGAGGCGGGGCACTTTGTTTTGTCCGCCCAGTTTACCGATGCTTTTCATGTATTCAATGAACCCGTTTTTCTGCACGGTGCGGATCTGCAGGCGCTGCAGGATCTGCCCGGCAATGAGGTCGTCGTAATACACATTCTTCTGCCGCAGGTTATCATCCACAACTGCGGCAAACGCAGCCATATCGGCCGGCAGGTTTTCAAATTCGATGAACCATTCGTGGTAGCTTTTGCCCTCACCCTGGGCGATCCAGGGCGCCACGGTAAATTCGGTGATGCGTACCCCGTGCGATGCCGCGGCTTTCAGGAGGGCTGCTTCCACTTCCTCGCTGATCACATGCTCGCCAAAGGCAGAGATGAAATGTTTGGTGCGGCCGGTGACCACCAGGCGGTAGGGCTGGGTAGACACAAACTTCACCGTATCGCCGATATTGTAGGCCCAAAGACCCGCATTGCTGCTCACCACCAGGGCATAGTTCTCCCCCACTTTAACATCCCGCAGACTGAGGCGGGTGGGGTTTTCATTGAAGATCTCGGCTGCGGGCACAAATTCAAAGAAGATGCCGCTGTGGGTATTCAGCAGCAAGCCTCCCGCGTGCTGCGAATCCTGGAAGGCAAAAAAGCCTTCGCTGGCCGGGAAGAGTTCGATGCAATCCACCTTGCGGCCGATGCTTTCAAACAACTTGGCTTTATAGGGTTCAAAATTCACGCCGCCCTGCACCATCACGCTGAAGCCAGGGAACAACTCACCCACCTTTTTTCCGCTTTGCTCGATCAGCCGGTCGAAATACATCTGCATCCATGGGGGAATGCCGCTGATTAGGGTCATCGGCTGGTGAATGGTTTCGGCCACAATCTTATCCAGCTTCTCCTCCCATTCTTCAATGCAGTTGGTTTCGTAACTGGGCAGTTGGTTGGCGCGCAGGTAACGGGGCACATGGTGGTTCACGATGCCGCTGAGGCGGCCGGTGGGGATGCCCCCCACCCGTTCCAGTTCGGGTGAACCGCTCAGGAAAATGAGTTTGCCATCGGCAAAACGGGTATTGCCCGTTTCGGCCATATAACAGAGCAGCGCATTGCGGGCGCTGTTGATGTGGTTACCCACCGAGTCGCTGGTGATGGGAATGTACTTGATGCCGCTGGTGGTGCCGCTGGTTTTGGCGAAATAGATGGGCTGACCTTTCCAGAGCACATTGTGCTTGCCCTGCTTGATGCGTTCGATATAAGGTTTGAAAGCTTCGTAATCGCGGAGCGGCACCTGCTTTTTAAAATCCTCGTAGCTCCTGATATCAGCAAAACCATGCTCGCGGCCGAATTCGGTTTTGGCGGCATCTTTCATCAGGCCCTGGAAAATGGCCTGCTGATCCTGCACAGCGGTTTCCATCCCCCGGCGGATCTGCTTGTATATGTAACCGGCAAAGGGCTTTGCCAGGAAGGATTTGATTTTCATACCTCAGTACCGGAAAAGGGTCAGCCATGCTGCTTCATCTCCGCTGCAAAAGTAAAGGGAATGACCGAAAAGGCGGCGGCGGATCGGGTTCTATTCAGGGAAAAGAAAACTTTAACATGGGTTTAAAAACTCCACGACGCCTCAGGGCAACAGGCCCGTTCCGTTTCAGGATACCCCACAGTACAGCAGGGATGCCGCGTAAGAGAGAAGAAAAGTAAAACCCAGCTCCTGTCCTACCTGCAGTTGCAGGGCCAGTCGGTGTCGAGGTCAATCACGGTAACCAGCACCAGGTTGCGGCCCTTGGGCGCCACCACGATGCGCAGTTGTTTATCGCCTGAGGTGCGCCCCTCCAGCGGATAAGTGCTGCCCCGTTCATCCTGTTCAATTTTGCGGGCATTGAGCCGCCCCGTGGCCAGGATCTCTTTCACCTCCGCTTCGGTAACATGGCGGCAGGCCATCCGGCAGCGGGCGTGGCGGGTGTAGATGATGCTGTCGGGCTGCCGGCTGAAACCCTCATCCGCGGCCGGTACCACCGGCACAACCGTCTCCGCCTGCGGGCGGTTCACCGCACCCCGCTGGTGGGTTTTGACCCAGTACAGCAGCAGGGCGGCGCCGATAAGGATGAGGAAAGGACCGAATCTGTTCAGCTTCATGGGCTGCAAAATAATGGAAAAGCGCATTCCCCCTTCATGTGGGGCGGGCTGTTTATCTTTGCAGCGATGAAAAAAACCGTAGCACTGCATACCCTGGGCTGCAAGCTGAATTTTTCCGAAACCTCCACCCTGGGCAGGTTGCTGGAAAACGACGGCTTTGAGAAAAAAGATTTTGAGGAGGTGGCGGATGTGTATGTCATCAACACCTGCTCGGTAACGGAAAATGCCGACCGCGAATGCCGGATGCTCGTGCGCCGCATCCAGCGGCGGGCGCCCGAGGCCATGGTGGTGATCACCGGTTGCTATGCCCAACTGAAACCGCAGGAAATTGCGACCATACCGGGGGTTGACCTGGTGCTGGGCGCAGCGGAAAAATTCAACATCACCCGGCACCTGCAGGAAATCACCAAGGGCGATTCGGCCAAAATCTGCAGCTGCGATATCGAAGACGTGAATATTTTCACGGCCTCCCATTCCATCAACGACCGCACCCGGGTATTCCTGAAAGTGCAGGACGGCTGCGATTATAACTGTTCCTTCTGTACCATCCCCCTGGCCCGCGGCAAGAGCCGCAGTGATGCCGTGGCCAATGTGCTGAAACTGGCAGAAGATATTGCCGCGCAGGGCGCCCGCGAGATCGTGCTCACCGGCATCAACCTGGGCGATTTCGGCAAGGGCCTGCAGGGCGGTAAACAACGCGAAGAAAGTTTCCAGGAACTCATCCAGGCCCTGGACCAGGTGGAAGGCATCGACCGCTTCCGCATCTCCTCCATCGAGCCCAACCTGCTGAGCAATGAGATCATTGCCTTTGTGGCCGGCAGCCGGCGCTTCATGCCGCATTTCCACATCCCGCTGCAGAGCGGCAGCAATGAAGTGCTGGCCCAGATGCGCCGCCGCTACCGGCGTGAACTGTATGCCGAAAGGGTGGCCCTGATCAAAACCATGATGCCCCATGCCTGCATCGGCGTGGACGTAATCGTAGGTTTCCCCGGCGAATCCGTTGCGCATTTCCGCGAAACCTGCCAGTTCCTGGAAGCACTCGATATCTCCTACCTGCATGTGTTCACCTATTCGGAGCGGGCCAATACCCATGCCCTGGACCTGAAGCCGGTGGTGCCCGTGCCCGTGCGCAACGAACGGAACAAAATCCTGCGCCAGCTCAGTTACCGCAAAATGCAGGCCTTCACGGAGCAGCATATCGGCAGCACCCGCCAGGTGTTGTTTGAAGCCAGCAACCGCAACGGTATGATGGAAGGCTATACCGACAACTACATCAAAATCACCGCGCCCTGGCGGGCCGACTGGGTAAACCGGATAGAGCCATGGACGATCTGACCCCCCGCAAGAAATACCAGGCAACCATCCGTTTCGAAATGGATGAAGCCTTCATGAGCTTTGTGCCCCCGCACCGGGTGTACATCAACAGCCTCATCGAAAAACAGGTGATCGATTATTATGCGGTGAGCATGGAAACACAGCGCTGCTGGATCGTGCTCAATGCCGCCGGCAAGGCCGATGTGCGCCGCATCCTGGAAGCCTCTCCCCTGCACCGGTACTGGACCATTGAAGTGGATGAATTGTTTGTGTACGATGCCCAGCTCTTCCGGCTGCCGGGCCTCCAACTGAACTGATTCCGGCATACCAACTCCGCATTGATCCGGACTGCCCGGTCATTTTAATCATCCTGTTTTATAATCGCCATCATGGTTTACCACACCCAAACAGGGTAGATTTACCGGCGAAATCTCACCGACTATTCACACAGCAGGCTTTCCGTGCTTCGGGCGGATGAGCGGAATGCAGGCCTGAACCCATACAGGCTATGAAACAAAACCTGGGCTTATTGCCCATCCTGTTGCTATGCACCCTGACCATCAGTGCGCAAACCACCTACCGGTTTACGGGCAATGGTTACTGGAGCGATACGTCCAACTGGGCGGGCAACCAGGTTCCACCCCGCATCATCCCGGAGGGATCAGTGATTGAAATCATGCCGGCCATTGATGGGGCTTGTTTGCTGGATGTTCAGGTGATCGTGCCCCGCACCGCGAGCCTCGTTATTGGAGAAGGCAGGAAGTTCAGGATATTCACTGACCTGATCCTGCAGCAAAGCGCAGATGATTACCGGCTCAGTACTTCCGATGTGGAATTATTAGACAGCAGCCATATCCGGAATCCAGCCCTGGATCAGCTGATCGGGGCAGAGGGCACAGCCCTGGGCAGGCGTAGCCAACCTTTGCAAACAACAGGTTACCGCGAACAACTGCTTAACCAGCTGCTCAATTATGCCTGGCAATGCAGTGAAGCCAAATTTACCGTAACGCACCCCGGCAACGACAGTACAGCCCCCACGCATAACGGATTTGCATACAGCTATGGCAACATAAACATTCAGAAAGATATGTCTGCCAGGCATTATCCGGATGGCGGCGACTCGCTGCACAATGCCTTCATGGTGTTCGGAACCGACTGCAGCGGTTTTTTGTACAATCTGTTCGCGCATGCCGGCCTGCAGCTGCAACCAGTACCCACGGTATTGAGCATGGAACCGGCGCTGAACCTGGCGTTGAGCAACCACACCCCCTACAGGCATGTTCATGTCCGGAACCTGGGCCGGATTCCGGCCGGGGAAATACAAAGCGGCGATATCCTGATCTGGAAAAACAAAGGACATGCCGGCCTTGCCGGAAAGCTGCTGAATCAGGAAACCGTGCTGTTTCATGCGCATGGCCAACCGCGTCCGCTCACGGAAAGGGGATGGAAAATCAAGCCTCAGCCCGATTCCCCCGCTACCGGCCTGCTGCGGACTGCGCAGGAAGAGCAAAGCGAAAACCTGGGCATGATAAGGGGGATACACAGTTCTTCCTTGTCCCGCCTGATGACCGATACGGGCTGGGCATCCCGGTACGAAGTGTTGCGGCTGGAAGAAGACAGCACGTTTACAGATCCCCGCGACGGACAGGTGTACAGCTTTGCAAGGATCGGTACGCAGGTTTGGATGACCCGGAACCTGAACTACCTCAACGGCAATGCCTGGTACTACCATAACCATCCCGCCAACCGCGCTATCTACGGGCTGTTGTACGACTGGCAAAGCGCCAGCACAGCGGTACCTCCCGGATGGCACCTCCCTACCCTGGCAGAATGGTATACCCTGGTTCAGACACTGGGCGGCGAACCGATAGCCGGGGGTAAAATGAAATCCAGGATGCTGTGGGAGAGCCCGAATATTGGCGCCACCGACAGCAGCGGATTCCATGCCTTACCCGGAGGATTGGGCATCTCCGGCAGCCAGTACGAATCCATCGGCACCGGCGCTTTCTGGTGGACGGCTACGCAGTATTCGGTGATGGGACAGCCCCTGATGGCCTGGTATTATTCACTGGTCAATTATACCGCAAGGGGATTCAGCTGGTATGAGGATAAAACGCTGGGGTTTTCTGTACGATGTGTGCGAGACTGAGGGTGAGCCAATCAGCCAGGACTGAAAAAGGAAAGCCCCATCTTTCGATGAGGCTTCGTGGGAGTTGACGGGGTCGAACCGCCGACCCTCTGCTTGTAAGGCAGATGCTCTAAACCAACTGAGCTAAACTCCCTTATTCGTTTTGGGAGTGCAAATATAAACCATAGATTGATTCTGCAAAAAAAAATCTGAATTTCCCCGCCTGAATTTAAAATAAAGCCCGGACGGAAGCCCGGCCCACATGCACCGTACGGGCCTCACCCGGTTTGCGGCCATCGTACTGGATACTCAGTTCAATATTTCCCGACAGCCGTTTGGTGTATTCCAGCGTCCAGAGATAGTTGCGGCCCGGCAGCAGTCCGTCGAGCAGGATATACCCCACCGTGGAGTTGGGCGAGCCGCCGGCATCATAGCGGAAGCCGATATCGCTGAGTGAAAAACGGGCCGTAACGCTGCTGCTCGACAGCACGTTGTACTTGAGCTCACTGTTGAGGGCATGGCTGGTGGCCTGCTCCCGGAAACCTTCCGTGTTTTTCCGCTGGTTGAAACCATAGCCCAGCGTGAGGCGCAGGCGGGTGCCATTGATATAACTCAGGCTGGGTTCCACCGTTTGCTGCTGGATGCGGTAATTGCGGTTGCTGAACTGCGGGGTCAGCAACTGGTTGATGACGGTACGCACCGACTGGTTCAGCGTGAAACTGCGGCTGATGTTCCAGCGGAGTTTCCAGCTGAGGTTACGCTGGCGGCGGCTTTCCACGCCATAGGTAAGGAGTGATTTCTGGTTGCTCACCACATGAGTAAGGTCCATCCCCCACACCGGGTTCACCCGGTTGAAGAAAAGGGTGTTGGAGAGAAAGGAGCCCAGGGTGATGAGTGAGGTATCGGAGAGGCCCTTGGTAAAAGGATTGAATTCAAAGCTGCCGGTCGCAATACTTTTTTTGTTCAGCTGGAGCGAGGAGGCGGAGCTCAGGCGTGCCAGGAAGCGGCGGAAGCCCCGGGCCTGCGCAAAGGGAATAACGGCCCGCGGGTTCAGCTCAAAGCTGTAGTTGAACTGCACATAGTTGGCCTTCACAAACTGGTTGGTGGGAGTAAACACCCGGATGTACTTGCGCTGGTCGGGAAAGAGCGCCACCTCAAATTCATTGAGCTCCCGCAACCCGTTGTTGTTGTAATCAATCCAGGTGTACTCGCCCTGCCCGGCCGGCACCTCCACAAAACTGAACTCCCGCTTCTGCTCCTGCCCCGCCCCCACTTCATACAGGATATTGCCGGTGAGCAGGCCCTTCCATTCCTGTATGAAATATTCGGCGCGGCCCAGCAGGCTTTCATCCGCCCGTGCCCGGGTTACGGCGGCATTGATCACCTGCAGCCGGCGATAGGTAAGGTTGAGTTTGAACTGGTGCCTTTCACTCTTCAGCAGTTCGGTGCTGAAGCCGATGTTGTCGCTGCGGTCGGCCGCCAGCAGGGATTTGCCGGCGGGATAATAATCCTTTCGGGTAAAATACGTGATGCCCCATTTGTTCAGCCGGGTGGGATCTGAGCGGAGATAGGCCTGCCACACATCGAAGGCAAAACTGAAGGGGTTCAGGGTATCTGCGGGGCGGTCGCGCAGGGTATTGTACTCCCCCTGGTAGGATGCGCCCACCTGCATCCGACCGAGGCGCGGCAATGACTTGCTGATGTCGATATTCGGGCGCAGGTAGATCCCCGTGCGGCCGGATGTGCGGATATTGCTCAGCGTTACCAGGGTATTCAGCTTCCAGCCCCGGTGCACCGCGGCATACTCCAGCAGGTGCCTGAATCCGTTGAAGGCATCGCTGCGGTGGTAATTCGTTACCTCATAACGGAAACGGTTACCGGCTTTATCGGCCAGTGCCACCGATCCGCTCAGCAGGCGCTCATCGGCCGGCGCCTGCACGAAGGGCAGGCTCCAGTCGCGGTTGAACTCCACATTGCGCAGACGTTCCAGCGGCCGGAAAGATTGCTGCACCCACTCGGCGCCGCCGGTTAAACGCAGCGTAACCTGCTGCTTCCCGGCCCGGAAGCGGGCGGCATCGCCCGACAGTTCAAGCTTGCCGGCGAGGCCATTGTCGTTGCCCTTGTCTTTTGCCGAAAACAGGTTGATGTCGTATTTGCTGGCGGCCAGTTCGGCCTTCAGTACCGTGCCGGGCCGGAGGGTGTATTCCGCGGCCACCGTGGCCAGCTGCAGTTTTTTGGGGGTAACCAGCAGGATCACCGGCGCCCACTCGCCCTGGGGCACACCGCCCGGACCGGGGGCCACCCACTTGAACACGCGGCCGTTGGCGCCGTTCAGCAGCTGCACATAATGCCCCTTGCCGGGGCCGAGATAGGTAAAGGAAACATTGTACAGTACGGCGCCGCGGGTGCTGTCGTACACATACACCGAATCGCGGAAGCCGTTAACGGTGGTATCGGCACGCCGGTACAGGATGCGGCCGGTGGCGAAGGTGTCGGTTACCGCGCCGGAATAAAAAGCCGTGTCAATGCCGTCGCCTACCTGCGACAGGAACTGCTTCTGCCCGTCGTCGAGGGTTTGGTTGATGGGCGAATTGCGGGCATCCTGGTTGGAAAAGGCGCCGATGCTGACGCGCAGCTTTTCGCGGAAACTCACTTCATTGTTCACATAAAGATTGCTGTTGAGGAAGTTGCGGTCGGCGTACTCAAATTCCACCTGGATCCGCTTATCCTTGGTGATCATGCGCTTAGGCGTAAACGTGAGTTCGGCCGTATTGTAATTGATCACATAATCCTGGTCTTCGCCACGCTGCAGCATCTCCCCATCCATCCACACCCTTTCGGTGCCGGCCAGGATGGTGAAGAACAGTTCATTGCTGGCGCCCTGCAGGCGGTAAGGGCCCTGGTTGCCTTCCACGGGGGTGAGCACGTTGCGGTTGAACTTGCCCTTGGCCACCGATCCGCTCACCAGCAACGCATTGCGGATGCCCGGCGCGAGGCGGTTTTCGGTGCTGAAGGCCACGCCCTGCAGCCGTTTGTAGAAATTGAGAAAATAATTCCGGCTCTGCCGGATATCAATATCGCCAAAGCTCACCTGCCAGCCTTTTTTCCGCACCTGGAGGAAGATGCGGTCAAAGTCGCGCAGGTCCTGGGTATTGCCATCCGGCTGGATGGGAAGATTGTTGTCGGTAATCGCCGCGGTAAGCTCGAGGCTGTCGCCGATATAACCGTTCAGCTGCAGGTTCATGCTGGAGTTCAGCACCGCATCCTGGGCATTGCCGAAGGCGATGCCGCGGCCAAAGCTGCCGTTGTACTGGATATTGCCGAAATCAAACAGGGTGCCCGCATTTTTACTGAAGGGCTTGTAGGTATAGGTTTTGCCGAGCAGGAAGTTATTCTTCACACTGTCGAAGTGCAGGTGGCGGGCCACGGCGTTGAAGCGGTAGGGAAACACCCGGTAGCTGATCCACACCGAATCGGCCGGCGGCGGCTGCTTCCAGTACAGCAGGGCATTCACCGGATCCAGCGTATAGGTGGCGGGATCCACATTCCGGATCGAAAAACTGTGGGGGAAGATGCTCACCGTATCCAGCTGCAGGCCATTGACCCCGGCCGGCACCCATTTCGACCGGAGATTGCTGAGGGGCGACGCGGGCGCCTGTGCCCATGACGCCTGCACCAGCAAGCAGGAACATACCAGCAGCAACAGGATTCTCAACAGAAACGGGGGTTTACTACAAAATAAATAAAGTTAGCATTTCTGCATCAGACCCTGAAGCGCTGCAGCAGGCTGCCTGGCATAAAAAAGGGCTGTACCTGCGCAGATACAGCCCCGGAGTTGGTTTTGGTAACAGCGTTTATTCTTCTGAAGAAAGAGATGCCGAAAGGTATTCGCGGTTGAGGCGGGCGATATTGGCCACCGAAATGCCCTTGGGGCACTCCGCCTCACAGGCATAGGTATTCGTACAGTTGCCGAAGCCCTCTTTGTCCATCTGGGCCACCATTTTCATGGCCCGCTCCTTCCTTTCAGGATGCCCCTGGGGCAGGAGGGAAAGCTGGGAAACCTTGGCGCTCACAAACAGCATGGCGCTGCCGTTCACGCAGGTGGCCACACAGGCGCCGCAGCCGATGCAGGCCGCAGCGGCGAAAGCATCATCCGCATCTTTTTTATTGATGGGGATGGCGTTGGCATCCACGGCGTTGCCGGTGTTCACCGAGATGTAGCCGCCGGCCTGTACAATGCGGTCGAATGAGGTGCGGTCAACCATCAGGTCCTTCAGCACGGGGAAGGCCCGGCTGCGCCAGGGTTCCACCACAATCGTATCGCCGTCTTTGAAGGCCCGCATATGCAGCTGGCAGGTGGTATTGTTGCTCCACGGACCATGCGCCTTACCGTTGATGTGCATGCTGCACATGCCACATATCCCTTCCCGGCAGTCGTGATCAAAGGCAATCGGATCCTTGCCTTCGGCGATCAGCCGTTCGTTAAGCACATCAAACATTTCCAGGAACGACATTTCCGAGCTGATGTCTTTCACGTCATAGGTTTCGAATCTGCCCGGATCGCTGCTGTTTTTCTGGCGCCACACTTTGAGTGTGAGGTTCATTTTATAATGTTCCATGGTTGAGATTTCAAGGTTTCGTTGCTCAGATAGGGTTCATGCTTAACCGGTATAGCGCCTGTGTTGTCACCAGGCTGCAGCCGGTTACTTATAGCTGCGCTGGGTGGGTTTCACCACTTCAAAATTCAGCTCTTCCTTGTGCAGCTGCCACTGGCTCTCACCCTGGTATTCCCAGGCTGCCACATAGCTGAAATGCTCATCATCGCGCTTGGCTTCGCCGTCCTCGGTCTGGCTTTCTTCGCGGAAGTGACCACCGCAGCTTTCGTTGCGGTTGAGGGCGTCGAGGCACATCAGTTCGCCCAGCTCGATGAAATCGGCCACGCGGCCGGCTTTATCCAGTTCGGGGTTCATCTCCTCAATATCGCCGGGGATGCGCACATCCGACCAGAACTCTTTGCGCAACTGGCGGATTTCTTCAATCGCTTCTTTCAGACCCTGCTCATTGCGCGCCATACCGCATTTGTCCCACATGATCTTACCGAGGCGCTTGTGGAAGCTTTCCACGGTTTGTTTGCCTTTCACCGCCATCAGCTGCTCGATGCGCTGGCGAACGTTGCGCTCGGCCTCCTCAAAGGCGGGATGACTGGTGGGGATGGCCGCGGTGCGGATTTCGTCGGCGAGATAATTGCCGAGGGTGTAGGGAATCACAAAATAGCCATCGGCCAGGCCCTGCATCAGCGCAGAAGCACCGAGGCGGTTGGCGCCGTGATCACTGAAGTTGGCTTCGCCCAGGGCATAGAGACCGGGCACGGTGGTCATGAGTTCGTAATCCACCCACAAACCGCCCATGGTATAATGCACAGCCGGGTAAATCCGCATCGGTGTTTCGTAGGGATTTTCGCCGGTGATTTTTTCGTACATCTCAAAGAGGTTGCCGTACTTTTCTTTCACCACTTCGCGGCCCATGGCGATGATCTCGGCTTCCGAAGCATTGGCCTTGCCCTGCTTGCCCGCTTCGATGCGGCCATAGCGCTTGATGGCATCGGCATAATCGAGGTATACGGCCAGTTTGGTGGTGCCTACTCCGTAACCGGCATCGCAGCGCTCTTTGGCGGCGCGGGAAGCCACGTCGCGGGGCACCAGGTTACCGAAGGCGGGATACCTTCTTTCGAGGTAATAATCGCGTTCATCTTCGGGGATATCCACCGGCCGGCGGTTGTCGTCTTTCTTTTTGGGCACCCAGATGCGGCCATCGTTCCGGAGGCTCTCACTCATCAGGGTGAGTTTGCTCTGGTAATCGCCGCTCACCGGGATGCACGTGGGGTGAATCTGGGTAAAGCAGGGGTTGCCGAAATAGGCGCCCTTTTTATGGGCCTTCCAGGCAGCCGTTACGTTGCTGCCCATGGCATTGGTGCTGAGGTAAAATACGTTGCCATAACCGCCGGTACATAACAGTACCGCGTGTCCGAAATGGCGTTCGAGTTTTCCGGTAACCAGGTTGCGCACGATGATGCCGCGGGCTTTGCCGTCGATCACCACCACTTCCAGCATTTCATGGCGGGAATACTGGGTAACATTGCCCAGGGCCACCTGCCGCTCGAGTGCGCTGTAGGCGCCCAGCAGCAGCTGCTGACCGGTTTGTCCGGCTGCATAGAAGGTACGCTGCACCTGTGTACCACCGAAGCTGCGGTTGCTCAGCAGACCGCCGTACTCGCGGGCGAAGGGCACGCCCTGCGCCACGCACTGGTCGATGATGGCGCCGCTCACCTCAGCAAGCCGGTGAACATTGGCTTCGCGGGCGCGGTAGTCGCCGCCTTTTACGGTATCATAAAACAAACGGAAAACTGAGTCGCCGTCGTTCTGGTAATTTTTCGCGGCATTGATCCCGCCCTGTGCCGCGATGCTGTGTGCCCGGCGGGGACTGTCCTGGAAACAGAAGGCTTTCACTTTGTAGCCCAGTTCACCCAGCGATGCAGCGGCGGAGGCGCCGGCCAGGCCGGTACCCACTACAATCACTTCCAGTTTGCGCTTGTTGGCAGGATTCACCAGCTTGGCGTGGCCTTTGTATTCGGTCCACTTTTCATGCATTTCGCCGGCGGGGATCTTTGAGTTTAATGCCATGGTAGTAAGTTTAAACGATACAGAATCTTCGTATAACAGCAGATCCGGGTGTTGGTTTAATCAATCCAGTTCAGGTAAAAGGCCAGGGGCATGAGCGCAAACAGCAGGGGCACAATCACGGAAAAAGCCAGGCCGAGTTTGCGGATGATGGGCGTGTACCTTTTGTGGTTCAGGCCGAAGGTCTGGAAGGCGCTCTGGAAGCCATGCAGCAGGTGCCAGCCCAGTGAAATCACGCCGGCGATGTAGAGCAGCACCACCACCAGGTTGCCGGTGAATACCTGCTGCATTTCAAGGTAGAGGTTGTGCACGGGCTGTCCGTTATAGTCGGCCAGGGTGGTTTCTTCAAGCGGCTGCACGCCGGCCATGCCCCCGAAACGGGAAGGCACCCAGAAATGATAGATGTGCAGGATCAGGAAGAGCAGGATGAGGGTACCCAGCAGCCCCATGCTGCGGCTGTACCATTTGCTGTTGGTGTTGGCGGCGTACTCGGCGTACTTCACCGGGCGTGCCTTGCGGTTCTCCGACCAGAGCACGAGGCCCTGGATGATGTGCAGGAGGATGCCCGCAAAGAGACCGATCTCCAGGGTGCGCACAATCAGGTTGGTGGCCATGAAATGGCCCCAGTGGTTGAAGGTCTGGCCCCCGTCATTAAAAAAAATCATTGCGTTGATGGCGCAATGAACAAT
Source organism: Ferruginibacter sp. (assembly GCA_041911275.1). Lineage (GTDB taxonomy): Bacteria > Bacteroidota > Bacteroidia > Chitinophagales > Chitinophagaceae > Ferruginibacter. Next base: position 17,590 of record JAYRPG010000155.1, read on the forward strand.
CAGAAACACTATCAGAAACAGACCGGTGAGACCCATGATGAATTTTTTCCCGATCGAAGAGGTGAAGAAGGATTTCCAGGTCATATTGAATCAGTTAGATGAACACTGGCGCAAAAGTACGTCAGGATGGATCACAAAATATTTTTTGATTAAATTTTTATCCCATCAGTCCAGTTGCCGCAGCATCCAGTTGTCGGCCTGCTGAAAAACCAGCTCCGGCTTGAGGGTGCGCCACTGGGGAAAATCCATGAGGGCAATGTAATGGGTGAGCCGCGAGCGCCGGAAATCGTACTGGCTCTGTGCCGGCAGCCCGATGATCACCACCCAGCCCCCTTCATCGGCGAGTTGCTCGCGCCATTCTTCATAATAACTGTCGTCGCTGCTGTGGAAGTTGAGCACATTTTCGGCCACCAGCAAAAACTTGGTGATGCCCTGCCGGTAAAGTCGGTCGGTGATCTCCCGGCGGAGGGTCATGATATCGTTTTCGATGGCGTCGTTCCACTCCCCGATCAGTTCGATGATCGCATAACCGCTGTCGTAATCCACGAACAGGATCTTCATGTACAACGTGCGGCTGCCGAATTCGTCCCACTGCGGGTGGATGTAATAATTATAAACCGTCTGGGAAAATTCAAATTCACTGTAGGTACGGCCATAAAAAGGCGATCGTTCGTCTTCCTCCGCGGCGTAGAGGTGGCGCCAGTTGAAAAAAGGTTCTATATCCTGCACCCTGTAAAGGTACAGCATGACGGGGGTTGGGAAAGCGATTGTTTTATACAAAGCAAAAGCCCCACCGGAGTGGAGCTTTCACTTTTACAACCCATAATAATCGCATTTACTGCAAGACAACTCTTTCGGAGAATGCCAGCTGACGGTTGGCATCCACCACTTTAATCAGGTAGGTTCCGCGGGAAATTTTACGGGCCAGCGTGATGCTTTCCACCTGCTTACCGCCGGCGATGTTCACCACTTTGGACAGCAGGGGCCGGCCGGCCAGGTCGCTGAAGAGAATGGTGTAACGGCCCGGTTGCTGACCGTTGAACAAAACGTTGAAGCGGTCGCCGGCTACAGGATTGGGAAATACACGGGCATCCCCTGCCGCGTCGAAGCCGGGCAGTACCGACTGGGAAAGGTCAAACTTCACGGAAGCATCTTTTTCCTTCTGGAGCAGCAGGTTGCCGTTGGCCATATCGGCGGCGTTGAAAGCGGGTTCAGCGGTTTCCAGCTTCACGGCTTTCAGGTCGCGGTAATTCAGTTTGTACAGGCCTTCAAACACATTGGCACTGTTCACAATGATTTCGCCCTGGTCGTTCACCACGGCGCCGTTGGTGGTATAATTCAAGGGGAGCCCGGTGATGGTGCCGGTATAGGTGGCAATCCGGCTGTTTACATCCAGTGTGAAGACATTGTGGTTGGCCGAGATGATCACCAGTTTGCCGAAGGCATCGGCCAGCATGTCGCCGCCCCAGCTGGTGCACTTGTTGTGGATGGAGAAGCCTTTATTGCTTTCTGCATCGGCGAGCGGGCCCAGGTCTTCCACCACGGGATTTTTACCGGTGCTGAAACGGATGAGGTGCTGCGCATCATTGGTAAGCGCATATCCGTAGCCGTCAGCCGCAATCACCATACGGGTGATCTGGGATTCTTCGGGCAGGTAAGATTGCCCGGCCGGGATGGGCAGTACATTTTTCTTCAGTACGGTGAACTCGGGCTCTCCCTTTTTCAGGTCGAGGTAACGGATCTCCGCAAAATGCATGGGTGCAAAATAGAGCCGGTTGTGCCGGGCATCCAGGGCGCAGGCCGCCACCCCGAAACCGGTGGGGTTGGGCACATTCACCCGGCTGGCGGTATTGTCCAGCGACTGCATTTTGAAAGCCGTTTTATCGGATTCAAAAAGGGTTTTTACCACCTTCCCTGTGGCCACATCCACCTGGCGGATATCCGCCCACAGGAAATGGTTGTCGGCTTTCCCGGTGATGGCGTAGGTACGGGCATCCTGGGCCAGCGCAGTAAAAGAAACGGTAAAGAGTGAGGCAGTGAGTAAAAGTTTTCCTTTCATATCCATGCAGTTTTGTTTTCGTCGTAAATTAATAAAACCAGGTGTTATCAGCAATATTTTTTTACCGGCTCCCACTGCCGGCATGGTATTCCATGAGCCCGTCGATGGGATGGCGCAGCACCCGCCCCAGCTGCAGTTCATAATTCTGGCACATTTCCTTCAGCACATCGCGGAAACCATAGGCCACGCTGCCGATAAAATGAATCGGGTGAGTCCAGCTTTCCTTGTACTTATAAAGGTGGTTGAAAAAGAAATCGTTGAAACTGTCTTCAATGATGTTCTCAATCATATAATGCCCCCGGTTCTCCACCAGGAAGCCGGTGAAACCGGCCAGGTAGCGGTTGGGCAGGGGGCCCTTGTACACCGCCTCCAGGATTTCGGGCGCGCTGGTGTGGTACCGGGCGTGGAAGCGGTCCATCAGGTCAGGGTCAAAGGTATTGTACAGGAAATGCTGCACCACCTTGCGACCGAGGTAGGCGCCGCTGCCCTCATCGCCCAGGATGAAACCCAGGCCGGGGCTGTTCTTCACGATGCGGCGGCCATTGTAATAGCAGGAATTGGAACCGGTGCCGAGGATGCAGGCCACCCCCGGCCGGTGGCCGCAGAGGGCGCGGGCGGCCCCCATCAGGTCATGGTTCACCTGTACAGCCGCCCCCGGGAACAGCTTTTTCAGCACCTTGCGCACCTGCTGCACATGGGCGGGATTGGAGCATCCGGTGCCGTAGTACCATACGGTGGCGGGTTCCAGCTGTTTCATTTTGGGAAGCAGCTCCTTGCGGAGGATCTCCTCCATCTGTACCCCCGTGAGGAAATAAGGGCTGAGCCCCTGGGTGCTCACTGTTTTTTTGCGCCGGCCATTTTCCGTAAAACACCATTCTGCTTTGGTGGAACCGCTGTCGGCAATGAGTTGAAGTGCCATGACTGTAAAAAATTAATCCTTCATCAAGATAATGCAATTTCAGCATTATCTGCCAAACAAATCAGCCCGTTGCCGTTCAATAAACAGGCGGAGCCCGTTCAGCTGATTTCCGCTATTTTCGTGCCCGCAGAATCTCATGAACCAACACAGGAAAACACAGGTATGGCTGCCGTTGCTGTTCAGCATCACCCTGATTGCCGGCATGCTGCTGGGCTACCGGATCCGTGATCATGTACCCGGAAGGCCCTTTTTCTCCCTCGACCGGCAGCAGCCCCTGCAGGAAATGATGGAACTGATCCGTGCCCGGTATGTGGATACGGTGAACCTGCCGGCCCTTACTGATACGGCCGTGCAGGCCGTGCTGTCCAAGCTGGATCCGCACTCGGTATTCATCAGCGCCGAAGAACTGGAAGCCACGCAGGAAGAGATCACCGGGCGGTTTTCAGGCATCGGGGTGGAATTCAGCATCATTGATGATACCATACATGTGTTGCAGGTACTGCCGGGCGGACCGGGCGAGAAAGCCGGGCTGCAAAGCGGCGACCGGCTGATCCGCGTAGACGACCGTGCGGTGGCAGGGATCCGCATCACCGACAGCCAGATCAGGCAATGGCTGCGCGGCCCGGAAGGCAGCCCCGTGAAACTGGACCTGTTGCGGGGCCGGGAAACCAGGACTTTCCGCTTCAACCGGGGCAGTATTGCCGTGAACAGCGTGGATGCGGCTTATGAAATAACGGCCGGCACCGGTTATATCCGCCTCAGCCGCTTTACCCAGGGCACCTACCGCGAATTCATGCAGGCCCTGGAACCGCTCACCCAGAAAGGCATCCGGCAGCTCATCCTCGACCTCCGCGGCAACGGCGGCGGCGTGCTGGAACAGGCTGTGGAAATTGCGGATGAATTCCTGGACGGCGACAAACTCATCACCTATACCGAAGGCGCCCATTATCCGCGCAAGGAATACCGCTGCAAGCGACCCGGACTCTTTGAACAGGGGCGGCTGATTGTACTGGCCGATGAAGGCTCCGCCAGCGCCAGCGAGATCATCCTGGGGGCGCTGCAGGACTGGAACCGGGCCACCATCATCGGCCGGCGCAGTTTTGGCAAGGGCCTGGTGCAGGAACAGTACGACCTGAGCAATGGCAGCGCCCTGCGCCTCACCATCGCCCGCTATTATACCCCCGTGGGCCGCAGCATCCAGCGCTCTTACCAGCAGGGTGAAAAAGCCTATTACGAAGAAGCCTTCAACCGCTACCACAACGGGCATGCCGATACGGCTCCCCCACCCGGCGCCCCCGTTTTCAATACCCCCTCGGGCCGGAAAGTGGTGGGCGGCGGCGGCATTTACCCCGATATCCAGGTGCTGGCCGACAGCGGTTTCTATTCGGCAGCCCTGGGCAAGCTCTACTGGAGCGGCAGTTTCACCCGCTGTGCCTATCGCTATACACTCGCCCACCCGGAGGAGGTGCAGCGTTACCCGGATATCAGCACTTTTTGCAATACCTACCGGATGGAGCCGGCACTGCTCCAGACGTTCCGGCAGGAAGCCCTGGCCGATTCGGTGAACATCGATACCCTGCCCCCGGCCGGGCAACCCGTGCTGCTGGCCCGGCTCAAAGCGGCCCTGGCCCGCCAGCGCTGGCGGAGCGAAGGCTATTACCGCTGCCTGAATGCCAGCGACCCCCTGATAATGAAGGCCTTGGAAATACTGCGGCCCTGAGGCGGCAGCCGGCGGCCCGCTTTTCCCGAAATTGGAAGATTCTATTGAAAGGACTATTTTTACAAAAGCCGCCCAGCGGCATCCCCTGCCCGGCAGACTGCCACGGGAAAGCCCGGATCAATATGCAGCGGCACGATCCGTAAGCAACGGCGGCTGCCGTAAAGCGGTGTTCATGCAAGATTCCGTTCATTTTTACGTTATTGCTCAGTACTAACCTTAATCATTCATTACCATGAATCTATTCCGCTCCACCGGGGCCATGCTGATCGGGCTGATCCTGATGCTGGGATCCTGCACCACGCACAAGAACATGATTTATTTCCGCGACCTGGAAAATGTGCGGCAAACGGCCCTCCTGTCCAACACCATGGACAATGCCGAGCATAAAATTGAAAACAATGAAATGCTCAGCATCCGCATCACCAGTCCCACCACGGAGGAAGCGGCTTACCGGATTTTCAACATCAACAACGACTACAAACACGGTGGCACCAGCCAGGTCAGCGGCCGTGCCGAATCCACCGGTTACCTGGTGAACAGCGAAGGCTATATCGAGATCCCCCTGCTGGGCCCCATCCGTGCGGCCGGCCTCACCAAAACCGAACTGAAGGATTACATCACGAAAAAAATCCTGGACAAAAAACTGCTTATCGACCCGATCGTGGAGATCCGCTACCTCAATTATGAAGTAACAGTGCTGGGCGAAGTGACGCGGCCCACGGTCATCAATGTGCCCAATGAAAAAATTTCGCTGATCAAGGCGCTGGGCGTAGCCGGCGATATCACCGCCTATGGCCGCCGCGACAATGTGATGCTGATCCGGGAGGAAGCCGGCAAAAAGGTGGTTACCCGCCTCGATCTCAACTCCAGCACCTTCCTGCAATCGCCTTATTACTACCTCCAGCCCAACGATGTGGTGTATGTGGAAACCACCAAGAACCGGGCGGCGAGCGTAGACCGCACCCGACTGATTCTGCCCCCGATCCTGAGCACCATTTCCGTACTGGTACTTGTGATCGACCGGGTTACCCGGTAATTCAACCCTGACGTTATTATGCAACAAAGAATACAAAAGAACCTGAAGAAAGAGGAAACGCCGATCAGCCAGATGATTGCCGGCTACCTGAGTTACTGGCCCCTGTTCCTGGTTTGTCTCGCCCTTGCCATCGGCGGTGCGTATACCTATATCCGTTATACCGTTCCCAAATACGAAGCATCGGCTTCCATTCTGGTGAAAGATGAAAAGAAAGGCGCAGAAGACTCCCGGCAGATGGAATCGCTGGACATCATCAGCACCAAGAAGATCATCGAAAATGAAGTGGAGGTGCTGAAATCGGTATCCCTGCTGGACAGTGTATCGGTAGCCCTCCGGCTCTATGCCCCCATCTTCCAGGAAGGCAAGATCCGGATCCAGTCGGCCTACGCCTCCTGCCCGGTGGCGATTGAAGCCCGCTATCCCGAAAAACTGCGTTATGCAGAAAAAGTGCCGCTGAAATTTGACGGCAAAACCGGCAAAGTAACTTTTGGCAACAACATCTCCGTGGCCCTGGGCGAATGGGTGAACACCGAATGGGGTGAAATCCGTTTCATTGAGAATCCCAGCCACAACTACAACCCCGGCAGCAAACCCTTCTTCTTTAACCTGATGCGGGCCAAATCGGCCACCGGCTTTATTGTAGGCGCGGTAAGCGTGGAGCCCGTGAGCAAAACCTCCAGTGTCATCCAGCTGAAATGCAAGGATGAGGTGCCCGAAAAAGCGGAGGATATCCTGAAGGCCCTGATCGCCTTTTACAACAAGGCCGCCATCAGTGAAAAGAATAACCTCGTACGCAACACCATCGCCTCCATCGAAAGCCGGCTGGATGTGGTGCGCAGCAGCCTGGATTCCATCCAGAAAAAAGTAAAGGACTACCGCACCACCCACAAAGCCGTTGACCTGGGCTCGCAGAGCAATATGTACCTGCAGAGTGTGGGCAGCAGCGATGCCAAGCTTTCTGAAGTGTCGACGCAGCTGACCGCCCTGAACGACCTGCGGAAATTTGTGAACTCCAACGAAAACATCGG
>JAYRPG010000156.1:0-1252 GCA_041911275.1 Ferruginibacter sp.
CGGCCTGGCCTTTTTTGTACAGTCAACAGGCAGCACCGGCACCGTGCAGGTGACGGAGGCCTGTAAAACCAGTGGGAGCCAGGTGGTGCACCGTCCGGCATCGGGCGGCACACAGAAGCGCCTGCTGTTTAATGTATATGCACTGAATGGCCCGAGCACCGACCTGGTGGATGGGGGGTATGTGGATTTCAATGAGACTTACAGCAACCATGTAGATATCTATGATGTGAAGAAGAGCCCCAATTTCGGGGAGAACTTCGGCATCCTGCGCAACAATACCGACCTGGTGGTGGAACGGCGCAGCAGCTTAACTGCATCCGACACGATTCCCTTCCGTATGTACCAGCTGCGCACCATTACCTACCGCATCGATCTGCAGCAAGCCGGTTTTGACAGTGCCTTCACCCAGGTTTACCTGGAGGATAAGTATACAGGTACGCGTAAGGCCCTGCAAGCAACGGGCGTTACCAGCTATGCTTTCAGTGTAACCTCGGTAACCGGCAGCCGTGCGCAGGACCGTTTCCGTTTGGTGATGAGCAATCAGAATATGTTTACCGGATCTGGTAACTGGACAGACGCCAGTCGCTGGAGTTTGGGTACAGTGCCCACCGGCAGTGAAGCGTTTGGAATTGCCGTGGATGCCGATGCGGTGCTGAATACCGATCTCGACCTTACGGGTACATTGACGATGGCCAGCGGCAGCCGGCTGACGGTGAACCCGGGCAGGACGCTGCGCATTGCAGCGGGAGCGGTGGCCGATTTCAAAGACCAGCCGGTGGTATTCAAATCGGATGCCACGGGTTATGGCTCGCTGGGCCAGGTAACCGGCACGCTTACGGGCGCTTCAAATGTTACGGTGGAGCGCTATATCCCCAACAATGGTTTCCGCAGCTGGCGTTTGCTGAGTGTGCCTACCTATGGTCCTCAAACGATGCGCCAGGCCTGGCAGGAAAACAACAGCCCGATGGCCAACGGCAAACCGGGCTATGGCACCCTGATTACGGGTGGCGGCAACAATACGGCGGCCGCGCAGGCGCAGGGTTTTGATTATTCGGGCGTCAATGCCTCGGTGCTCACCTGGAATGGCACCGGCTGGAGCAACATCACGGGTACGCATAACCCGGTATCGGCGAACCCGGCTTACTTTGTTTATGTGCGGGGCGACCGCAGCAAAGGGGTAACGGGCCAAACCACGGATGCCGGTGCAACGGTGCTGCGCACCACGGGTAGCCTGTACACGGGCGATCAGCAG
>JAYRPG010000157.1:0-110878 GCA_041911275.1 Ferruginibacter sp.
AGGGGTGATCCTTACTATGTGATGGGCATGGGGAGACGTTACTGAGAAGGGTGAATTTCCAGCAACGTCTCCGGAACGGGACGTTGCGTCTGCATTTCAACACTACATTCTTTAAACGCAACGTCCCCGGAGGGGTGATCCTTACTATGTGATGGGCATGGGGAGACGTTACTGAGAACGGTGCTTTTCCAGCAACGTCTCCGGAACGGGACGTTGCGTCTGCATTTCAACACCACATTCTTTAAACGAAACGTCCCCCGGAGGGACGATCCTTACTATGTAAACAGGACGGGGAGACGTTGCTGGGAAGAGTGAATTTCCAGCAACATCGCCGGAACGGGACGTTGCGTCTGCACTCCAACACCACTTTCTTTTAACCGCAACGTCCCGGGAGAAAATAACCTTACTATGTGATGGGCATGGGGAGACGTTGCTGGGAAAGAAAGCCCGGAAAAAAGCTAAGCGGGCCTTTACCCACCCATCCAATCCACGCAGAAGGCATCCGCCTACCTCATGAATGTGCTGCAATTCCGTGCAAAAAAAAGCCGCCCTGCAGGGCGGCTCAACGGGAAGATTTATTTTTTCGGCGGCGCAAGGTCATCAATGCTCACCCCCTTTACATCCTTGTTAGGATCGGGATCGGCGCCGCTGTCGGGCTTACACTCCAGGGTATGCCGGATAAACAGGTAACCGCCAAAAGCGCTGAACAGCGCCACCCCGAAAATGCCAAACAGATTGGTTTTGTCAAACATCGAAATCCCCAGCATGAGGCCAAAAACCTCCGCGACAATCCAGGCAAGAATAGTATAAAGTTTCCAGGTGAGCGGCTTCAGCCCTTTACGGGCCGCCAGGTCACCATTCATCTTACACAGAAATATGAGGGCAATAATCTCCAGCATGGTTGAGCTTTTTGAATGCGGACTTTACCACCGCAATTTCTGCTGTTTTAACATCCGGCAGGCCCCGGAAGTTGATAATGATTTGCAAAAAATCAGGACAGATCAATATCAAAATTCACCAGCTGCACAAATTCACTGATGCGGGCATCAATATCCTCCTTGCTGATTTCCTTCAGCCGGTTGGGACCAAACTGCTCCACGCAGTAACTGGCCATGGCGCTGCCCACAATAATAGCCGTTTTCATATTCTGGAAACTCACATCGCGGGTTTTGGCCAGGTAACCAATGAACCCCCCGGCAAAAGTGTCGCCGGCACCGGTGGGATCAAACACCTCTTCCAGCGGCAGGGCCGGTGCAAAGAACACATGCTTGCCATGAAAAAGCAAGGCACCATGCTCCCCTTTCTTGATTACCAGGAATTTGGGGCCCATCTCCATCACCTTGCGGGCCGCTTTCACCAGGGAATATTCACCACTGAGCTGACGGGCCTCGCTGTCGTTCACCATCAGCACATCCACCTGCTTCAGCACGGCCAGCAGATCGGCCAGGGCAATGTCCATCCAGAAGTTCATGGTGTCCATCACAATCAGCTTCGGACGGGTTTTGAGCTGGTTGATCACACTCAGCTGGGTGGCAGGGGCCAGGTTGCCCAGCATCAGGAATTCAGCCCCCTGGAAGGATTCGGGCACCACCGGCTTGAAATCGGCCAGTACATTCAAATCGGTTACCAGTGTATCCCGGGTATTCATGTCCATGTGATAACGGCCGCTCCAGAAAAAGGATTTCTTGTCGGGAACCACTTCCACCCCGTTGAGCTGCACGCCCCGGCGCTCCAGTTCAGCCATTTCCTCCTTCGGGAAATCGTAGCCCACAATGGAAATCTGCTGCACCGGTTTTACAAAATTGCTGGCGGCATAAGCGATGTAAGTGCCGGCTCCGCCTACAATCCGGTCAACTTTTCCGAAGGGGGTTTCAATGGCATCGAAAGCCATGGAGCCTACTGAAATCAGGGACATGAGATAATTATTTAGTGGTCAATAAAAAGCGGGGCAAAGGTAAGGTTTCTGAGGGTTGAAACGACGAATTCTCGGTACTTTTGCCCCTAATACCCATGCGCTTATGCTGCTGCACATTCATCCGGTCAATCCCCAGCCCCGGATCATCAAACAGGTGGTGGAATGCCTGAAAAACGGCGGGGTAATCATTTACCCCACCGACACGATTTACGGGATCGGCTGCGATATTTTCCAGCACCGTGCCATCGAACGCATCTGCCAGATCAAACAGGTGGATCCCGCCAAAGCCCAGCTCAGCTTCATCTGCCGCGATCTGAGCAACCTCAGCGACTACACCAAAAGCATTGATACGCCCCTTTACCGGGTGCTCAAAAACCACCTGCCCGGGCCCTATACCTTCATCCTGCCAGCCAGCAAACAGGTGCCCAAAATCCTGCAGAGTAAAAAGCATACCATCGGGCTGCGGGTACCCGACAATCCCGTTTGCCAGGCCATCCTCACCGAACTGGGACATCCCATCCTCAGCGCCTCCCTGCCCGGCAATATGGTGGAGGAATACACCGATCCGGAAATCATTCACGACCGCTTTGCCCACCTGGTGGACTATGTGATCGACAGCGGCACCGGCGGCATGGTGCCTTCCACCATCGTTGACTGCACCTCCGGCGAATGGGTGGTTACCCGGCAGGGACTCGGCGAATGGGATCTTTAACGCCCCACCCGGCACACTTGGTCATCCCCGCCCGGCTTCCTATGTTTGCGCCCCTTTTCAACCATGCAAACACAATCCAAAATCAGCCTGCTGCTGATGCCCGAACAGCTTTCCCAGCATGAAGGGATCCTGCAGGCATCGGAACAGCAGAAAAAACCCAACGGCTTCGAAGCCCTGCGGCACGATCTCAGCCGCGAAACGGTGAACCGTCTCTTCCCGGATCTGCCCGCTGCGGCCCAACTGGCGCTCACGGCATTCGGTCCGGCAGAAACCGGCAAAAGGCATACCGCCATCGTGAACAAACACCGCGAAAGCCGCAGCGGAACCCCGCTGGCAACGTTTTATGCCAAAGCCCAGCTGCGCGAACTGCAAGGGCTTTTTGAACAACTGAAACCCTTCGCCCCTCTCTTCAAATGGCAGCACCGCCTCTCTGCAGGAAAAAACAAAGTACTCACCGCCCCCTGCAGCTTCAGTGGCTATAAACCCCGGCTGGAATTTGAAGTAAAGGCGAAAAACGATGAGCTGCTGCTGCAAACCCGGGTGGTGCTGAACGGTACCGCATACCCGCTCGATGAATTTACCCGCAGCGCCTTCCTGCTGCGCACCGGCAATGAATACTTCCTGCTGTCGTACAAAGATTTTCAAACCCTGGAATGGCTGCAGCAGCATCCACCGGCGCAGTACAGCCGCGACCCGGAAAAACTGGCGGCCGAAATCCTCAGCCGCCTGGATGCGGATTACCCGGTGGAGCGGAACCAGTTGCTGGGCGAGGCGGTGGTAGACGGCCTGCCGGAAAACCGGATCCTGCTCAGTGAAATCAGCGGATCCTTCCTGGTTTTGACCCCGCAATGGGTGTACGACGGCTTTGTCGTGGAAGGTCCCTGGCAACAGACCCAGGAAATCACCCATAACGGTAAGGTATACGCGATTAAAAGAAACCGCGGGGCCGAAGCCGCATTTACGGCCATGCTCAGCAACCTGCATCCCCATTTTGGCCGTCAGCTGAATGGCTACTTTTACCTCAGCTTCGCGGAGGCGCAGAAAAAACAATGGTTCCTGAAAACCTATCACCGCCTGCTGAATGAAAACATCACCCTGGCCGGGATGGACATGCTGCAGCATTTCCGCTACAGCGCTCACCCGGCCGAAACAACGCTGCAGTGGATCCGGGAGGAACAGCAGCAAATGATCCTGGCCTTCACCCTCCGCTTCGGGGAAGAAAGCATCCCCCTGCAGGAGCTGCAGAAAACCCTGCTGGCCGGCCAGAAAACCATCCTGCTCAAAGACGGCAGCATGGGAGTACTGGATGCGGCATGGATGCAGCAGTATGCCCTGCTCCTGAAACATGGCCGGGTAACCGGCAGGCATGAACTGACCGTTTCGCGCTGGATGCTGCTGGGCGGCATGGAATCCCCGCAGCAGGACTGGATGCCGCAACCCATTGCCCGGGAAGCCTGGTGGGAAAAATGGAACCGCTGGCAGCAGGACGACGGCTTACTGTACGGGATACCCGAAAAGATACAGGCTTCGCTGCGGCCGTATCAGCAGAAAGGCTTTGAATGGATGGCCCTCCTGGCCGAAGCCGGCGCGGGCTGCTGCCTGGCCGATGACATGGGCCTGGGTAAAACCCTGCAAACCATCTGCCTCCTGGCCTGGTACCAGGAACGGCATCCCGCTTCACAGCAACTGATCATTTGCCCCACCAGCCTCCTGTACAACTGGCAGCAGGAACTGGAAAAATTTGCCCCGCAGCTCCGCACGCATATCCATCATGGCGCCGAACGGGATGCGGCTGCCCTCCGGCACGCTCCCTTCCCGGTGATCCTCACCACCTACAATACCCTGCGCAATGACATTCACCTGCTGAAAGAAACAGCCTTTGGCGTGGTGGTGATGGATGAAAGCCATAACATCAAAAATCCGGCTGCCCAGATCACCCGCGCTGCCGGCGAACTGAATGCAACCCTGCGCATCGCCCTGAGCGGCACCCCGGTGATGAACAATACCTTCGACCTCTATGCGCAGCTGAACTTCATCCTGCCCGGCCTCTTCGGCAGCCGGGAGTTCTTCAAAAAAGAATACGCAGATCCCATCGACCGCGATCAGGACCCTGATAAAACAGCTGCCCTCCGCAAAATCACCGCCCCCTTCATCCTGCGGCGCACAAAGGAACAGGTGGCGGCAGACCTGCCCGATAAAGTGGAATCGGTACTCTGGTGCGAAATGGGCCCCGGGCAGCAGGCCTTGTACGAAAGCATCCGGGACAATATCCGGAGCAGCGTGTACACCGAAATCCGGGAGAAAGGCCTGAACAAGGGAAAGCTCAGCGTACTGAATGGCCTGCAGAAACTGCGGCAGGTATGCAACAGCGGCAAACTGGTGGAGGCAGCAGCACAGCATTGTACCAAATCTGTGAAAACCGAAGTGCTGCTGAGTGAACTCCGGCAGATCATCCCCGACCACAAGGCCCTGGTGTTCTCCCAGTTTACCAGCATGCTGGACCTGCTGGAAAAGGAACTCCGGCAACAGGGTATCCCTTTCTGCCGCCTCGACGGACAAACCCCCAGCAGCGAACGCCAGGAACTGGTGAACCGTTTCCAGGAGGCCGGCAGTGCGGAAAAAGTTTTCCTGATCAGCCTCAAGGCAGGCAATGCGGGCCTCAACCTCACCGCAGCGGATTACGTCTTCCTCTTTGACCCCTGGTGGAACACCGCCGTACAGCAGCAGGCCATTGACCGTACCCACCGCATCGGACAAACCCGTACGGTATTTGCCTACCAGCTGATCTGCCGGGGAACTGTGGAAGAAAAAATCATGCAACTGCAGCAACGCAAAAAGAAACTGGCGGGAGAACTGATCCCTGAAGAAGAAGACCTGATCCGGAGCCTGACAGAAGAAGACCTGGAATTTCTGTTCAGCTAAGCCGGGCATAATCGGCGGGAGTATCAATATCCAGGGCGCCTTCCGGAAAAGCCATGCAAAAAAGATCATCACGGTGATTGTCTACAACCCCCCGGGCGCCCTGCTGGCCCTGCAAGGCAGCGAGCTGCGTAAAATAACGCCGGTTGAACAACACCGGGGTACCGGTAATGCCGGCATAGGTGCAGGCTACCACCCCCTTGCCGTTTTCAGCCCCCGCTTTGTTCATCGCAGCCAGGAGGGCCGGATCAATAAAGGGCTGATCCGCTACCAGGATAAAAGCCTGGTCCACTTCCGGATAACGCTGCTGCAGGCTGCGGATCCCGAAGGCCAGTGATCCGCCCATCCCCTGTTGCCATTGCGGATTGTACAGGGCTTCCACGTTCAGGGATTGCAGCAGGGGTTCCATCTCCGCATGAAAACAACCGGTTACCACCATGCAAAGGTCAGCCGCACCAGCCGCCGCTTCCAGCACATATTGCAGCAGGGCCTTGCCCCGGAACGGGAGCAGCATTTTGGGCAGGCCCGGCAGCGAAGCGTCGGGCTGCATACGGGTGGCTGCGCCGGCAGCCAGGATCAGTGCGGCAGTCATGATAAGGGATTTGCCGGATGCTCCGCCGGAACACGGTCATGGATTGAACCTGCGGCACTGCGCAGGTGGCCGCCCTGCCGGCCAGACAGTACCGCCTTGATTTCAGCGAGGATGGAGAGGGCGATTTCTTCGGCGGTTTCGGCACCGATCTGCAAACCCACGGGTCCGTAGATCCGCTGCTGCATCTCCGGGGTAACCGGGAAGCCTTCCGCCGCAAGATCCTGCAACATCCGCTCCAGTTTATGACGGGGACCCAGCACGCCGATATAACTGACCGGCGTGGAAAGAAGCAGCCGCAGCATGGCAAGGTCGTAGGGAAAATTGTGGGTCATCAGCACCGCTACCGTGCGGCTGCTGAGCGGAACCTGCTGCAATACGTCGGCCGGCTTGCCGGTAAGCAAACGATGTACCCCGGGAAAGCGCTCGCGGCTGGCATGTGTTTTTCGTCCATCCAGCACCGTTATGCGCCAGCCGAGTTCAGCAGCAAAATGAACCAGCGGAAATGCATCATTACCGGCTCCGGCCACCAGCAGTTCCACTGCGGGAGTCACCAACTGTACGAGGGCCTTTAAGCCGGCATCCGCAGCGGCATCCGGAACCAGGCAACGGGTTTTCCCCGAAGCCAGTACCTCGCCCGTCACCTCCTGCAGGGATCGGCTGAACGGCTGCAGGCTTTCGGGTACCGACAGGTGCTCATCCGTTGCAGTGATACAGGTGCCCGGTTGTACGGCAGCCGTGTCGGCCGAACGGAAGCAGGTGATCAGCACCGCGGGCCGGTCGGCCGCTGCAGCCTGCTGCAGCAACCGGATGGGGTTTTGCGGATGTGCCGGATCAATGGGTTCAAAAAGAATATACACGATACCGTTACAGCCCAGCTGGATGCCTAAACTGCGGTCGTCTTCGTCCTGGCTGTTGTACACCACCAGCTTGTTAACCCCCTGCTGCATGGCCAGCAGGGCCTTCCGGAGGGCATCCCCTTCCAGGCAGCCCCCGCTGATGGCGCCCGTGAGTTTGCCCGCTTCCGTTACCAGCATGCGGGCACCGGGGCGGCGGTAGGATGATCCTTCCACCCTCACCACCGTGGCGAGGGCCGTGCGGATGCCTGCTGCAGCGGCTTCCTGAAAAGCACGGAGAATATCATTGATCTCTTTCATGAGCGGTGCGGGTAAACCGAAAATTCATTAATCAGGCAGGTAGGCGCCGTTGTCGATCCATACCGCAAACTGCCGGGCAAATTCGGCATGGGGCAGCGGAGGCAGGGCCCTGCCCTCGCCCGGGTTCCAGCCCCAGATCACCAGCGGATCACGGGTAACATGCTGCAGCAGTGCCTCGCGGGATTTACCGCCATTGGCCGCAGTATCGAGCAACAGCCCCGCCAGTTCACGGGCTGTACGGCCCTGGAACACCATTTTCTGCGCCGCGGGCGGCATGTGCCAGTCGGGGACGCCGGGCGGCATATTGAATCCGGGCTGATTGCTGTCGGTATGACAATTCACACATTTGGAGGCATACATTCCCCGGCCTTCTTTACCCCGTTTCACGCCCTGGGCATGGGGCTTGCCTTCTTCACCCAGCAGCGGCACATCGCCGGCCGGGTGACAATTCACACAGCGCGGATGCATGAACACGGGGTACACGGCCATAAAAGCCTGTTTGGAAAGCACACTGTCGGCAGGCAACTGCCGCGTGCCCTGAGCCGGTCGGAATGATGCCGCCAAAAGGCCGGTAATCATCACCAGCAGGAAGCAGCAGATCACGGAAACGGATAAC
Source organism: Ferruginibacter sp. (assembly GCA_041911275.1). Lineage (GTDB taxonomy): Bacteria > Bacteroidota > Bacteroidia > Chitinophagales > Chitinophagaceae > Ferruginibacter. The sequence goes on from JAYRPG010000157.1 coordinate 7,909, forward strand.
CTTTTTTTTATCAGCTTCATAACAGCATCGGATTGGGTTCAAACTTACAACATCAGCCTTTGAGCGGCAGGGTACCAAAGGGCATCTGGCGTATCCGCTTTCCGGTAGCCGCAAAGATGGCATTGGCCACGGCGGGCGCCAGGGGCGGATACCCCGGTTCTCCCACCCCGCCCATGGTTTGATCGCTGTCCACAATATGGGTATCAATCACCAGGGGGGATTCATTCAGCCGCAGGATGCGGTAGTTGTGAAAATTACTCTGCTCCACCTGGCCCCGGTTGAAGGTAATGGCGCCATACAAGGCATGGGAGAGGGCGTAGTTGATGCCGCTCTCGATCTGGGCACGCACCCCGTCGGGGTTAACAGCCAGCCCGCAGTCAATCGCAGCGGTTACCCTGTGCACCTTCACCAATCCGTCATCGCCGATGGATATTTCAGCCACCTGTGCACAGTAACTCCGGAAAGACTCATGAACAGCGATACCCTGAAAATGCCCCGGCGGCAGGGGTTTGCCCCAACCGGCCTTTTCAGCAGCGAGGTTCAGCACCCCGAGGTTACGGGGATGGTTTTTCAGCAGCTGCCTGCGGTATTCCACCGGGTCTTTTCCGGCCAGGTAAGCCAGCTCATCAATCATGCACTCCATCACAAAGGCGGTATGGGTATGCCCGACAGAGCGCAGCCAGAGGGTGGTGATGCCCAGCGGCGGCGCATGCTGGGAAATATGATGATCGGGGATCGCCGACAGGTAAGGCGAGTCGGAAATGCCTTCGGCATTGCCATTGCCGTTATCGCCGGGAAGGGCCTGGCCCACGATCACATGCTGCCAGCCCCGGGGCATCCCCTTGCTGTCGATGCCCGCCTTTACGCGGTGCAGGAAGGCAGGCCGGTAATAGCCGCCCCGCGTGTCGTCCTCGCGGGTCCAGATCATTTTGATCACCTTGCCGCTGGCTTTGGCGATATGCACCGCCTCGGAAACAAAATCTGATCCGGGCGTGGCCCTGCGCCCGAAAGCGCCACCGAGAAAAGGCGTGGTGAGTTGTACCTGCTCGGGCTTGAGGCCCAGGATCCTGGCGGCCGCAGCCTGGTCGCCCCCGGGCATCTGCGTGCCCGTCCAGATCTCGCATTTGCCCGGCGATAAGCGTACGGTGCAGTTCAGCGGCTCCATGGAGGCATGCGCCAGGTAAGGCATGGTATACTCGGCCGTGAGGGTTTGGGCAGCCTGCTGCAAAGCCTGCACGGGATTGCCTTTTCGGACCACGGTCTTTCCTTCTTTTTCAGCCATCCGGGCAAATTCAGCATACTGGGTGGCCGAATGCACTTCCACATTTTTGCCGAAATCCCATTCCACTTTCAGTTTTTTGCGCCCCTCGATGGCCGCCCAGGTATTGCCGGCAATCACGGCCACGCCGGTGGGGATCTGCACCACCTGCAGCACGCCCTTTACCTGCAGGGTTTCGCCGGCATCGTAGGAACGCACCGTTCCTCCCATCACCGGGCAATGCGCCACCACGGCAATCTGCATATCCTCCACCTGTACATCCATCCCGAAAACCGCTTTGCCGTTTACTTTCTCCGGACCATCCAGCCGGCGCATTCCTTTGCCGATGTACTTCCACTGCGATTTTTTGCGGAGGGGGATTTCAGCCGGCAGCGGCAACGCGGCGGCACTGGCAGCCAGCTCGCCATAACTCAGTTTTTTATCGCCATGCAGCACATAACCGTTTTCGGTGCGGCAGGCCACAGCGGGCACCTTCCATTTTCGTGCAGCCGCCTCCGTGAGAAGGATCCGGGCGGCCGCGCCGGCCCTGCGGTAACGGTCGAACTCACTCCAGGTACTGCTGGAGCCGCCCGTGAGCTGTGAACCCCAGGCAGTGTGGATATAGGCTTTCCCCGGCGGCGCATGCTCTATCCCGATGCGGCTGATGTCGGCATCCAGCTCCTCGGCCAGCAGCAGGGTAAGGGTGGTCCATACGCCCTGCCCCATCTCCACATGAGAAAGGATCACCCTGATGCTGTTATCGGTGCCGATCCGCAGAAAGGCATTGGGCGCAAAAGTGTCGCCGCTTTCCGGCTCAGCCGGCACCGGCGGCACCAGGCCCTTGAGTCTGCCGGAAAAAGGCGGCAGCATAAATCCAATGATCAGTCCGCCGCCGATACCCGCGCCGGATTTCAAAAATCCGCGGCGGTCTATGGTTGTCTGGCTCATAATTGACCTCCTTCTTTGATCAGCCGGGCGGCTGTGTGAATGGCTTTGCGGATGCGCGGATAGGTACCGCAGCGGCAGAGGTTGCCGCTCATGGCATCATCAATATCCTGGTCGGTGGGCTCCGGATTTTCTTTGAGCAGCAGTGTGGCGCTCATGATCTGGCCCGACTGGCAGTAACCGCACTGGGGCACATCTTCGAGTAGCCATGCCTGTTGTACGGGATGGCTGTTGCCGGCCGACAAGCCCTCTATCGTTACGATATTTTTGCCTGCAACACGGGAAACAGGCGTAACGCATGACCGGATGGCTTCACCGCCGGCATGCACCGTACAGGCGCCGCACTGGGCCATGCCGCATCCGTACTTGGTACCCGTTAAACCAATAACATCCCGCAGCACCCAGAGCAGGGGCATTTCAGGGGGCACGTCAATACTGTAATTTTTCTGGTTGATGGTTAACTGTATCATCCGTAAAGATTGAATGAAGGAAAACAGCCGTTCCTGTTTGTACACAGGATCAGAAAAGTACAGAAATATGCGGGGAAAAGAAAGTGAAATTATAGGAAAGGAAAACCCATGGCGCGGTTCACTGGGTGCGGGGCGGGATGCCGGCCTGCCCCGTCGCCCCCGAACATCAAACCAGCCGTACCACCTGTGAGTCCTCCGAAAAACGGCCGGCTACCAGGTTACGGATCAGCAGGACACCGGGCTGCTTACCGGCTTCAAAACTCCCCAGTTCCCCGTCGGCCTGAAGCGCCCGGGCACCGTTGAGGGTGGCCCACGTCAGCAGGGTGGCTGTGGGAATCTCCGGAAAATGCCGTTGCAGGGTTTTCATCTCTTCCAGGATGCTGAGCTGGTGGTTGGAGGCGAGGCTGTCTGTACCCAGTACCAGGTGCTGGCCCGACTGCATGAGCAGCGGCAGGTCGGGCAACGCCCCGCTGATGTAGCGGTTGGCATTGGGGCAGAGACAGAGGGAGATCAGGGGATGGCTGCTGGCTGAGGCTTCATGCCTGGTTTCCGGTTCGCGGTTCCCCAGCTGTTCAATCAGCGCCAGGTCTTGCTGGGCGGTGCAAACATTGTGCACCAGGATCAGCGATTCGAAGCGGTTAAGCGCAGGCAGGAAGGCGGGCAGGCTGCGGGTGCCGGGCGGCTGAAAGCCGGAGAGGTCGATGCCAAGTTCCCGGTAGAGGCGCAGCATATCGCCGGTTCCTGAAGTAAAGAATTCATTTTCGGCAGGCACTTCCTGGTTGTGAAAAGTGATGACGGGATGCGCCAGTTCATTGATCATGCCGAGCAGGGGCTGGCAAACCGAATAGGGGGCATGCGGCACCAGGCTGCTGGCCGGGAACTGTTCCGCAAACTGCCGGTACAGGGCCAGGGCGGCCGCAAAGCGGGCAGCGGCGCCTGCCGGCACAAAACCGCTGGCCTCCACAAAATTGTGGTAACGCATCTGCCCGGTGGCTTTCTGCGGCAGGGTATCCGCCGTATTGCAGATATCGCCCACCGCCACAATGCCGGCCTCCCGCATGGCCGCCTCAGCCCGGCTGATGGCTTCCCGGATGCGTGCCGGATCCTGGAAGCGCTGCCGCATCAGCTGCAGCACAAAATCCACCAGCCCGGTTTTTTCCGGAATGATCCCCTGCAGGTGCGAGAGCTCGAGGTGACAGTGTGCATTGATGAAACCGGGACAAAGCAATCCGCTGAAAGTTTGCAGCTCCTCACCGGCTTCGGAAGCGGGAATAACCGCCTGCACGCGGCCATCAGGGCCGAGTACCAGGGCCTGGTCGCTGCCCAGCAGTTCATGTCCGGTAAACAGGTAATCGGCGCGGATGCGGGTGTACAAGCTGAATGGTTGAGATCCTGTAAATTTGCCGCCGCTTTGGGCAGCGGTGTTTCGCTGCGTAAAGGTAGGCGGCAGAACGGTGCGACGCAACAAATGCTGAGCCCTGTACCGCTGCCGGTAACCCAAATCCCCGCCCTGAAGGGTGGAACACTATGCTGGAAAAATTAGATGCCATCAGGGGCCGCTTCGAAAACCTGGGCGTAGCCCTCACCAATCCGGAGGTTGTGGCCGACAATAGAAAGTTTGCCGCGCTGAGCCGGGAATACCGCAGCCTGGAAAAAATTGTGCAGGCCCGGGATGCTTATGTGAAGCTGCTGGACGATATCGCTTTCAACCGGGAGGTGCTGAACGGCGATGATGAAGAAATGCGGGAGATGGCCAAACTCGAACTGCCTGAACTGGAGGCGCGCAGGGGCGAGCAGGAAAAGCACCTGCGCAACCTGCTGATCCCCAAAGATCCGTTTGATGAGAAGCATGCCATTCTTGAGATCCGTGCCGGAACCGGCGGCGACGAAGCCTCCCTGTTTGCCGGCGACCTGTTGCGGATGTACCTGAAATACTGTGAGAAGAAAGGCTGGAAAACGGCCCTGCTGAGTGAGAGTGAAGGCACCGTGGGGGGGTACAAGGAAGTGCAGGTGGAAGTGGTGGGCGACGATGTGTACGGTACGCTGAAGTTTGAGAGCGGCGTACACCGGGTACAGCGGGTGCCGGATACGGAGGCCAGCGGCCGGGTGCATACCAGCGCCGCCACAGTGGCCGTGATGCCCGAAGCCGAGGAAGTGGATTTTGAACTGAAGGAAAGCGACGTGAAGATGGAAACCGCCAGGAGCGGTGGTGCAGGCGGACAGAATGTAAACAAGGTGGAAACGAAAGTGTTCCTTACGCATAAACCCACCGGGGTGGTGGTGGTTTGCCAGACGGAGCGCACGCAGCTGGGCAACAAGATGAAAGCGATGGAAATGCTGCGCACCAAGCTCTATGAAGAGCAGGTGAAAAAAGCCGAAGAGGAAATTGCCCGCCGCCGGAAAAGCCTCGTGAGCACCGGCGACCGCAGCGCCAAGATCCGCACCTATAATTTTCCGCAGGGGCGGGTTACCGACCACCGCATCGGCTTAACGGTGTATAATCTCGACGAAGTGCTGAACGGCAATATCCAGGAATTTATTGATGCCCTGCAGTTCGCCGAAAACGCGGAAAAGCTCGCCACCCAAACCGACTGACAATAAAAGGCGCTTGTACAGGCAGCGGCGCCGCTGCGCTCAATGCCCTGATTCCCAGTGAACAAAATGAGGCAATACCGGCTTCCGCCCGGGAGCGGCTCACCGTAAACAGCTGGCTGCGCTGGTGAACAGCGGACCGGTACATGAGCAGCAACCTGCAGCAATGCGCGCATTTAAATTATTGTTAAAGCAAGCCGGATGCGGCAGGGATTGATTGACGGAGCGGAAGATGGGTGTAACTTTACATCGTGAAGCAGAGAAGAAAAAAAGATGACCGCTTCACATAATAAAAAGTTCTTACAGGCGTTTTAGAATGGCAAAGGCTGCCGAAGCAGTTAGGAAAGATTTAACAACAGCGCGGTAACAGATGGCACCTGATTTGCGTTAAACAATTACAGATACTTCATAAAGATTTTCTCATAAGCAGTTAGTTTTGGTAAACGGCCCCGGTTTCAACCGGGGCTTCTTGTTTTCAGGCATTTTCCGGCAGGTTGAGGCGGAAGCCGATACCGTGGATGGTTTCCAGCACCACCCCGGGTTCCGTTTTAAAATATTTCCGCAGGCGGGTGATGAACACATCCATGCTCCGGCCCAGGAAGTAATCATCTTTTCCCCACACACTCAGCAGGATTTCTTCGCGGCGCAGTACCTGGTTGGTATGCTCACAGAAAAAACGGAGCAGGTCGGCTTCGCGCTGGGTTAAACTGAACTCCTGATCATGCTGGTAAAGTTTGAGGGAGGAGTAGGCAAAACGCAGGCTGCCCAGGCGGTATTCGCGGGTATCGCTGGACTGTATCTTGCGGGTACGCCGCAGAAACACCTCCATGCGCAGGAGCAGTTCCCGCATGTTGAAAGGCTTGGTGATGTAATCGTCGGCGCCGGCTTTGAAACCTTCTATCTTATCCTGGTCCTGCGAACGGGCGGTAAGGAAGAGGATGGGCACCCAGGAGTTTTTCTGCCGGATGCGGCGGGCCACGGTAAAGCCGTCTTTGGCGGGCATCATCACATCCAGCAGGCAAATATCAAATTCGGCCCGTGCAAACTGCTGCAGGGCCTCCTCGCCATCTGTACAGAGCGTCACCAGGTAGCCTTCTTCCTCCAGGTTATCCTTGATCACAAAGGCCAGGTCGGCATCATCTTCAGCCAGCAGTACTTTGATTTTTTGCATGGTTCATGCTATTTTCCGGGTAACTGAATCGTAAAGGTAGTACCCTCGCCCAATTTGCTCTCCACACTGATTTTGCCTTTGTGCGCATCCAGTACGGTTTTCACAAAACTGAGCCCGAGCCCGAAACCGCTCACCTCATGCACATTACCGGTGGGCACCCGGTAAAATTTCTTAAATACTTTCCGCAGGTGGCGGGGGTCCATCCCGATACCATGATCGCGGATGGTGAGCGTACTGCCCTCTTTGGGATCCTGTACCAGCCTGATCTGGATACGGGGCTGTTCGCGGCTGTACTTGATGGCGTTCTCCACCAGGTTCACCAGCACCAGCTGCAGCCGGGCAGGATCAGCGGGAATGGATTGTTCCTGCTCCGGAAATTCCTGTTCCACCACTGCCTTCCGGGAGCTGATCAGGGGCTCCAGCTGGCTGAGGGCATGCTGCACAATATCACTCAGCAGGGAGGGTTCCCGGATGAGCTGTATTTTCTTCTTTTCCGAGCGGGCCGTAATCAAAAGGCGGTCTACCCCGCGCTGCAGGTATTCTGTTTGCTCCTTGATCACCTGGCTGTAGCGCTGCAGGCGTTCCGGCTTCTGTACAATATCGGGCTTCACCAGTACATCGGCGGCTATTTTCATCACCGCCAGCGGCGTTTTGAATTCATGGGTGAAGTTGTTCACAAAGTCTTTCTGCAGTTCGTTGAGGAATTTCTGGCGGTAGAGATACAGCAGTGCCACCGACAGGCCAATCAGCACCACCAGCAGCAACACGGCCGAGCGGATCCAGAAGCTCATCTCATCAATAATATAACGGCTGCGGTTGGGGAAATACAGCATCAGGTAATCATAGCCGGGTTTCACAACGGGGAAATAGGTGCGGTTTTGCTGGTAGCGCGAGCGGGCGGCCGCTACATACAACTGGTACAAAACGGTATCGCGGGCGGCACTGTACACCACCACGCGGCAGTCGGTCCATACCCCGTAGCCCTCAAACTCAATGCTCAGGTGTTTCCGCACACTGTCGGGATGGGGGATTTGCTGCAGGCGGATCAGGTAGGTGTTGGGCTCCACCATTTCCACGATTTGCTTGACAGTGATATTCGCCTTCTGGTTTTCCTGGAGATCATCCAGCAGGGCATGAATGGTTTTGAGCACATTGCGCCTGAACTGGTGCTGTTCCAGGTTATAGGTTTGCCGGAGCCAGTATACCTGGGTCACAATGATCAGGGCAATGATGATACTGCACCCCACCATAATCCAGCGTAACGTAGCCGACCTCATACCTGCAAAGTAGATAACGGATGAATACCCTGCGAACCGTGATAGGTTAACCACTTGTTAAGTATGGGCTGCAAGGGGCTTCCGGGAAGGAAAAGGGAGCGGCTGCACTTCATAAAAAGAGATTATTTTTGCGGCGCGGTAACGGTCAGGCGCCCGGCTGAGGATTGCTGACCGCTGCCCGTTCACCATCAACCCATCCGCATTGCCCACCGCCGCCTCAGACCGTAAAACTTTTTTCAACCGGATCAGCGGGAAGCTGCCTGCTGAGCAGGCGGAGATGAGCTTTTTTGATCATATCGAAGAACTGCGCTGGCACATCATCCGCAGCATTGCGGCCTGGTTCATTGCGGCGGTGGTGATTTTCATTTACAAAGACTGGGTGTATGACCGCCTGATCCTGGCGCCGGCCACCAAGGACTTCGCCACCTATGACCTGCTCTGCCGTTTTGGCCGCTGGCTGCACCTCGGCGATGCCTTCTGCATGCCGCCCGTGAGCATCAACTTCCAGGTAACCCAGGTGAACGGCACCTTTACTTCGGCACTCAACATCGCCATCATCGGCGGCATCATCGTGGCTTTTCCCTACATCTTCTGGGAGCTCTGGCGCTTTGTGAAGCCGGCCCTCAGCGCCCGGGAACGCCGGTATGCCACGGGCAGTATCTTTTATGTTTCCCTCTGCTTCTTCACCGGCGTGCTGTTTGGCTATTACCTGCTGGCGCCCTTTACCTTTAACTTCCTGGCCAACTTTACCCTGGGCACTTCCGGCATCATCCAGTACCGGCCTTCGGTGAACGATTACATCGACAGCCTCACCAACCTGCTGCTGGGCTGCGGCATCGCTTTTGAGCTGCCCGTGCTGTCGTATGTGCTGGCCCGCATCGGACTCATTTCGGGCAGCTTCCTCAAACGCTATTTCAAGTTTGCCTTCGTGGTGATCCTCATCGTGGCGGCCATCATCACCCCCTCGCCCGACTGGACCAGCCAGTTCCTCGTAGCCATTCCCCTGCTCTTTTTATACTGGATCAGCATCCTGCTGGCCTCTGCAGTAGAGCGCAGCCGCGCCAAAGAAGAGAAAGAGTGGAGCTGATGCAGCCCGGATCCGCGCAGCAGTGTGGGCGGGATCCCGTATTTTTGCCCGGTACGCCTGCGGGCTGTTTTTTCAACGATGCTGTCTGACAAACTCAATATCGACCCCTCCCTGCTGAAGCGCTCCGGCATCACCGCCTTTTTCGTGAAGCTGTTTCTGCTGTTCAGTCTCTGGTTTCTCTGCTACGGACTGCTGCTGAAGCCTTCCCGGCGGATCGACCGGCCCGTTACCCATTTCCTCACGGTAAGCTGCGTACGCACCATCAATTTCATTACCCCGGGAGATGCCCTCACCTGGGAACCCGACCCGGTAAAGGACTGCACCCACCTGATGCGGGACGGCAAATCGATGTTCCGCATTTTCGATGTGTGCAACGGCATCGACCTCATGTTCATCTACGCAGGTATCCTCGTGCTGCTACCGGGCTCCCTGCGGCGCAAACTCAGCTTCGCCGCCCTGGGTATCCTGGCCATCATCCTGGCCAATATCATCCGCATCACCGCATTGTACTATATCTACTTTCACCTGCGGAGTGTATTTGACTTCAGCCATCATTACCTCTTCACCCTGCTGATGTACATCCTGATTGTGTACGGCTGGATCCTGTTCATCAAACCCCGTATGCAACATGAAAATGAAGCCGGCTAAGGTTCTGCTGTTCTACTATCTTTTTCTCGGCGCCTCTTCCCTGCTCTTCAGCTGGCTGAATATCCATCCCTTCACCTACCTCTATGCCGGAAGGCCGATGGAGTTCAACCCCATCATCATCCCCACCATCATCGGCGGCATCATCTCCCTCGGCCTCACCATTCCCACCCGCTCGCTCCGGATCTTTCTGATCGTTTATACGTTTCTGTGGGTATTCAGGTTTGTGGTGCTGTACATTGCCAACCACATCGGCGAAGCCTATATTTTTCACCGGGTGTACCGCGTAGACCTGATTGTGGGCAACTACTATAAAACCGTATCCCGGCTCGATACCCACCTGCCTTTCGTGATTTACTGGTTCATCAATTACATCTATACCACGCTGCAGAAAAAGAAACCCGCCTCCGAAGCGGGCGAACAGCCGGAAAAAAAACAGCAGGAGCCCGAAGGTCCTGCTGCCTGATCAGTTCTGTCGCTGGTATTACAGGGTTTCGTTGTTGTAGATCACTTCCTTACGCAGCCGGTTGGGCGAATGATTGAATTCGGGCAGGATGCGGGTAAGCAATTCCAGGATCGTTGCCGGATTGTGGGAACGGGCCGCTTCAATCAGCTCGTTCATCAGGTTATAAAACTCCGGCGATTTATCCGTAGCTCTTTTGGCGCGCAGGATCTTGGGGTGATCGGTGGGCGCCAGGGCCTCAGAATCCTTGAACAGTTCCTCGTACATTTTTTCACCCGGCCGCAGCTGGGTGAACTCGATGGCAATGTCTTTCCCGGGCTCCAGGCCGGCCAGGCGGATCATCCTGGTGGCCAGGTCCAGTACCTTCACCGGCTTACCCATGTCAAACACCAGGATGTCGCCGGTTTTGCCGATTTTGCCGGCTTCCAGCACCAGCTTGGCGGCTTCCGGAATGGTCATGAAATAACGGGTGATGTCCGGATGCGTAATGGTGAGCGGCCCTCCTTCAGCGATCTGCTTTTTGAAAGTGGCCACCACCGACCCTGCCGAGCCCAGCACATTGCCGAACCGGGTGGTGATGAAGCTGGTATTGGATTCAAACCGGTCGTTAAGCGACTGGATATAAATTTCGGAGATGCGTTTGGTGGCCCCCATCACGTTGGTGGGGTTCACGGCCTTGTCGGTGGAGACCAGCACAAAGGTTTTTACGCTGAACAGCACCGACAGATCGGCCACCACCTTGGTACCCATGATATTGGTGAGCACCGCTTCACCCGGAAACTCTTCCATCAGCGGCACATGCTTGTACGCGGCCACATGAAACACCACCGTGGGTTTGTAGGCGTTGAAGATTTTTTTCATCCGCAGCTGATCCTTCACCGAAGCCACTTCCAGGTGAATGCCTTTTGCGAATCCTGTCTGGCGCAGTTCATATTCCAGGTCGAACAAACCTGACTCCGACTGATCCAGGATGATGAGTTTGCTGAGGTTATGCCGGATCAGCTGGCGGCAGATCTCACTGCCGATGGAACCGGCGGCGCCGGTGACCAGCACGGTGGCATCATGATAATTGGCGCTGGAAAGATCACTGGGGATGATGATTTCATCGCGCTGCAGCAACTCCTCGATATTGAGTTCCCGTACCTGGTTTTTCTGGAACAGGCCGCCCGACCACTGGTTCACGTGCGGCACCACATTGATTTTTACCTTGAAGGGCGTGAGCACATCCGCGAGGGCAATCTTGCGTTCTACCGAAAGTTTATTGATGGCGATGTAGATCTGGGTGATGCGCCGCTCGCGGATGAGTTTGGACAAATGCGGATCCACCGCACTGTAAATGGGCAGACCCTCAATCTTCTTTCCCACCTTGTAATAGCTGTCGTCGATAAAACCCACCAGGGTGGCATTGATGCTGGCATCCTGCTCCAGCACCCTCTTGGTGATCTGCCCCATCATGCCGGCCCCGAAAATCAGGATGCGCTGGTTCGAGCTGCCCTTGCTCTGGGTAGCCATAAAATATATTTCTTTCACCATCAGCCTGAACGACACCAGGAGAAAGATGGCTACAAAAAGATTGATCAGCAGGAGCGGCGTTGTGATGAAATTGGTGATGGGCGCGTGCGGAAAGAAGATACAGATGGCTGCCCAGCAACCAAATTGCAGAAAACCGAATTTGATGATCCGGATTACATCCCTGATTTCAGAATACCGGATAACGCCCTTATAGATGGCCAGGAAGACCATGCAGAGGGTACCGATCACCATATTCATGCCCAGCGCAGGTAAAAATCCCCGGATATGGGCATTTTCGAGCGTGAGGTGATGGAGAATAAAAAAAGAAAGAATAAAGGAAAAGGTAATCAGCGACAGATCAAAGGCAAAAATGATCCACCGGGGCGCAAAATTCTGAAGGTATCTTTTCGGCATACTGAGGAAGTTGGTTTTATCATAGGAGTTGTTGTCGAATTATGGATACCAGAACAGGATTCATTCAGCAATTACCCGACAAGCCGTCGCAGCAATTGTTAAATGCCCTTAACAAAAATAAATCTTTTCCGCGAAACTACGTTTTAATAAATACGGATGCAGCCCCGCAGCAGATTTTCCCTTAAATACCTAACAATCAACATCTTAATGCTTAACTGCCGGTACCTTCAAAGATACCGGTGATGCACTGGCGGATGGTTTCCAGCTCCCCGGGCAGGAGATTGCTTCCCGAAGGCAGGCATAGTCCGTTTTCAAAAAGCTGTTCAGCCACCCCCTCGCCGTAATAGGGCGCCCCGCTGAATACCGGCTGCAGGTGCATCGGTTTCCAGAGCGGCCGGCTTTCAATATTGAGGGCTTCCAGCTGCAGCCGGATGGTTTCGCGGGTGATGCCGCCGGATGAGGCAGGATCCAGCAACAACGTGGTGAGCCAGCGGTTGCTGTAGCTGCCGGGTAACTCCTCCAGGAACGACAATCCGGGCAGGCCACCCAGTGCCTGGCGGTAAAAATCATACACGGCCCGCCTTTGCAGCACCCGCTGCGGCAGCACTTCCATCTGGCCGCGGCCAATGGCCGCGCAAACATTGCTCATCCGGTAATTGTACCCGATCACCGAATGCTGGTAATGCGGCGCCGGATCGCGGGCCTGGGTGGAAAGATAACGGGCCCGGGCAATGGCAGCTGCCTCATCGCCGATGAGCGCTCCGCCGCCGGAAGTGGTAATGATCTTATTGCCGTTGAAAGAGAGGATTCCAAATTTACCGAAGGTGCCGCAGGCTTTGCCGCCCAGCGTGGAGCCCAGGGCTTCGGCGGCATCTTCCACCACCGGGATGTTGTACTCCGCCGCAATCTGCAGGATGGCTTCCATCCTGGCGGGCATGCCGTACAGGTGCACGGGGATAATGGCTTTGGGCCGCTTGCCGCGGGCCAGCCGGTCCTGGATGGCTTTGCGCAGCCAGTCTGGACTCATGTTCCAGGTTTCGGGTTCAGAATCCACAAAAACCGGCGTGGCGCCCTGGTATACGATGGGATTGGCGGAGGCAGAAAAGGTAAAGCTCTGGCAGATCACTTCATCCCCGGCTTCCACGCCCAGCAGAATCAGCGAAAGGTGCAGCGCGGCTGTACCACTGCTCAGCGCGGCGGCATGGGAGGCGCCGGTAAAACGCACCAGGTCCTGCTCAAAGCCGTCTACATGCGGACCGAGCGGCGCTATCCAGTTGGTGTCGAATGCCTCCTGTACATACAGTCGCTCCTTGCCGCCCATATGGGGAGAGCTGAGCCAGATTTTTTTGTTCATGGGGATATGGCATTGAATTTCGGGAGCCTAAATTATTGTATTCGGCGCAAAACCGGCAAAATATCTCCGCCCCGGCGGCGAAAACGGGTCAAACTAACAGTAAGGCAGAAACGAAAATATCAGGAGAGGGACTTCAGGCGGGCGAGCCATTCATGGATAACGATATCCATGAGGAAAATGTTGTTGAGGGAGGGAAACCACCGGAAGGGAGGAGCATTACCGGCACGAAGCACCCGGTAATTGGTGGGAGCAGGAAAGGGGTCAAATCCCTGACCACGGAAGAGGGCCAGGGCGCGGGGCATATGGATGGCATCGGTTACCAGGATCACGGGAGCGCCGCGGCCGGTACGGGCAGCCAGGGCAGCGGCCTCCTCCGACGTGCTGTTGGGGGTATCGAGGGTGATGATCCGGGTGCTGTCGGCGCCCAGCAGGATGGCGGCTTTCCGGGTTACGGATGCCTGGCTTTCGAAACCAAATACGGATCCGGCAGAGCACACCAGCACACTTCCCGGAACCGTGCGCAGGAGGCGGAGCCCTTCGATCAGGCGGCCCTGGGCCACCGGTGCCAGCTGGGCGGTGGCGGGCAGCCGCTCATCGAGGCCGTACCCGCTGCCGAGTACATGGATGTATACCGGCCGGCTGAAGGGGGGCAGGGTATCCGGCCGCAGGGGCTGGTACCGGGCTTCCAGCTGCGCCCCCAGGTATTTGGGGAGGAAAGGCGTGGAACAGACCAGAAAAACCACCAGTGCCGCCCAGCGCAATCCTTTCGACCAGCGTCGCCATCCCCGGCGGTGGCAGAACCAGGCCAGCCCACCCAGTAAAAGCAGGGCGTTGAGGACGGTAAACAGGGTTTTGATATAGAAAAACAGGATACTCACGCGCTGCGGGGTACCGCCATCACTTTTTCCTTGAAGCGGTAAAAAACGGTTTCATCATCGCCCACGGGTTTATCGAGCACCATACCGGCGGCAATCTTGTTGCGGTTACCCACCCGGATCCCCGGAATGGTGGCGCTGTTGATGCCGAAGAGGTTCTCCTCGCCCACTTCCGTAAATCCGGAGAAGCACACATTCGGGCTGATGAAGTTAAAGGCTCCCACCCGGGTATCGTGTCCCATGCTGCTGCGGGAATTGATGAGGGTATAATCCCCGATCACCACGTTGGGTCCCACATTCACCGTGGGCGCAATCACCACGCCCTCGCCCAGGGTGGCGGAGCGGGAGATGTAGGCATCGGGATGCACGAAACGGGCAAAGCGGGCGCCCATGGCCAAAAAGCGTTCAATGATGAGGCGCCGGTACCGGAGGTTCGCGATGCCCATCAGGTACTGGCAGTCCGGCTGCACCACATGATCCCGGATGCTGCCCATAAAGGGAGCGGAAAACCGGTATTGCCCGTAGCTGGCCTCGTTGTCGTCGAGCAGGCCGTGGATCACCATATCAAAAGCGGGATCCTTGCGCCGGGCATGATAAAAATAGTCATCCAGTTCGGCGCTGTGACCGCCGCAACCGATGATGATCACTTTCTGTAGCATAATAAGTTATTGATATCAGGATTCACTCACCGTGCCGTATACCCGCCATCCACCATCAGCTGGGTACCGGTTACCCAGCGGGCGGCATCCGAAAGCAGGTAGAGGCAGGCGGCGGCCACATCTTCAGGAGCGCCCAGGCCCAGGGGATGCAGGGCCGTGATGCGGGCCTTGAGTTCAGGCTGCTGGCTGTAATAGGCCTGCTGCGACATCGGACTGTCTACCACGCCCGGGGCTACGCAGTTCACACGGATTTTTTTGGGCGCCAGTTCCACCGCCAGCGAGCGGGAGGCCGCCAGCAGGGCGCCCTTGGTCATGCTGTAGAGGAGTTTGGCCGACTCGCCCACCTGCGACATCACCGAGGTGAGGTAGATGATGCTGCCGCCGGCAGGTTGAAAATGGGAAGGCTTCAGCAATACCTGCGTGAGGTGCAGGGCGGCTGCCACATTCACGGTGAAAAAATGCTGCAGTTTTTCGGGATTGATGTTGCGGAAGGGCAGCGTGGTGGAGATGCCCGCCGCATGAATCACCCCATCCACCGGTCCGGTGTTTTTCAGGAGCTCGCTGAACAGACGGGTCACTTCCTCAAACTGTGTAAGGTCCACGGCCACCAGGGCGCAGGCGCCGGGCTGCCCGGTTTGTTCGGCCGTTTTGCGCAGTTCTGCCTCATTGCGACCCACCAGGATCACCGCGGCGCCCTGGGCGGCACAGGCGAGTGCACAGGCCCTGCCAATACCCGAGGAGGCCCCCGTAATCACAATGCGTTTACCCGTTAACGTAAAGGGAGATGACATCTGGAATTATATTTCAACGAGGTCGCTGATGCGGCAACCGGAAAACTGAATAAAAGCTGTGGCCCACGACATGCCCACCCCGAACCCGCAGAGCATGGCAGGATGGTTTTGCTCCAGTTTGCCCTGCAGCTGGCTCACGATGGTGAGCGGAATGGAAACCGAGGAGGTATTGCCGAACTGCGCAATGCAGGAAGGCACTTTTTCGGCGGGCAGCTTCAGCTTTTTCGCCAGGTAGCCATTCATGTATTCATTGGCCTGG
Source organism: Ferruginibacter sp. (assembly GCA_041911275.1). Lineage (GTDB taxonomy): Bacteria > Bacteroidota > Bacteroidia > Chitinophagales > Chitinophagaceae > Ferruginibacter. The sequence continues at coordinate 23,681 of JAYRPG010000157.1, forward strand.
TGAAAGAGGCAGTAATCCATGGCCTGCATGCTGAGTCCTGAAAAAGCTTCCAGCCGCCGGATATCCGGCGGAATCTCCCGCAGTACAAAATTGAACACATCTGCGCCCTCCATGTAGCCGTGCTCTTCTGAACGGATGTTGCCGTGCTCGTCCACCACCTTCTCGGTGATGGTTTCCACCGAAGAGGGATAGCGGTATCCGCCTCCTTTGATCTTGATGAGGTCCTCGCGGGAACCGTCAGCGTTGAGCGAGAAATAGCTTTTGCCGTACTTCACATCCCGCTCCACGAGGGTGGCCGTGCCGCCGTCGCCGAACAGGAAGGCCGTTTTCCGGTCTTTCGGAGAATACACCCGCGAGCGGGTTTCGCCATCCAGCAGGAGGGCCTTGCGCAGGCCGGAGCGTTCCATCAGGGCATACACTACCGATAACGCATACACGTAAGCCGAGCAGCCGAGGGTGATGTCGAAAGCCATCGTCTGCATCGACAGGCCCAGCCGGTTCTGCAGCAGCACGGAGCTGGCGGGCATCCGGTAATCAGGGGTCTGGGATACAAATACGAGCAGATCGATCTCGGCCTTATCCACCTGCAGGTCGGCGATGAGTTTTTCGGCTGCGTGCTGGCAGAGATCGGCCGAGGTAACGCCGGGCAGGGCAAAGCGCCGCTGCAGGATACCGGTTTTTTCGGTGATCTCCTTCGCCTCTTCAGCAGAAAAATGTTCGGTGTAACTGAGGTTATGGATGGTGTTGGCCGGTACGCAGGCCGCCATGCCGCGGATACCCACTCCCTCGTATTGAAGTAGTGCCATATTAAGAAGGATTGGCTTTCTGTTCCACGGCCTGCAGCAGGTCGCCAACGGTGATGAGCTGCTCAAAATCACGGTCCTCAATCTGCAGATCAAACTGTTCGTCGAGGGCGGCAATCAGGGAGAGCCGGCCCAGCGAATCCCATTCGTCGTATTCACGGAACGCGTCTTCCATCCCCACTTCGCGGTTTTCGATCTGCAGGGCTTCCTTGAAAGCTGCGAGAAATTTTTCTTTCATATCAGCGTGTTTAATTGTTTCCGGTGAAGGGGGTCATCGTTGTACTGCTGTCTGCATTGATGCCTTCCCGAACGATTACTTTTTTAATGGTGAGCCAGAATATTCTGAGGTCGAGCGCAAAACTCAGGTGATCCACATACCACACATCGTATTCAAACTTCTGCGCCCAGCTGATGGTGTTGCGGCCGTTCACCTGTGCCCATCCGGTGATGCCGGGGCGCACTGTATGACGGCGGTTCTGTTCTGCACTGTAGAGCGGCAGGTAACGCGGCAGCAGGGGGCGCGGACCGATGAGGCTCATTTCTCCCTTCAGCACATTGATCAGCTGGGGCAGCTCATCCATTGAAGTGGAACGGATGAAACGCCCGGCTGCGGTCAGCCGCACGGCGTCGGGCAGCAGTTTGCCGGAAGCATCCCGCCGGTCATTCATTGTCTTGAACTTGTACACCCTGAAGATGCGGCCCCGCAGGCCCGCCCTTTCCTGGGTAAACAGGATGCTGCCCTGGTTGGCAATCAATAAAATCAGGCTGATGAGCAGCAGCAGGGGTGAGAGCAGCACCAATGCCGTCAGCGACAGCAGGAAGTCGAACCCCCGTTTCAGCACTTCATATTTCACGCCGTAAAAGTATTGAATGTGTGTGGTTATGCCGGCAGTAAACTTGTGAGCGCATATTCCGGCAGGGGTCCCTGCTGGAGGCGTGCCTCCAGGATCTCGGCCACGGTGCCGAAGGGATGGCCGGCGAGGAGCTGGTCGAGTTTGCCCAGTACTGTAGCCTTGTTCACCGGCAGGGTTTTGAGTTTCAGTCTTCTTTTCAGCGGCGCCCGGGCTGCGGCCTCCAGAAAATAATCCGGGTACCGCACCGTATCCACCTCATAGGGATGCATGTACAGGTTCACCGGCCGATGGCGGCTGATCTGCCTGAACTGCATGCGGGTAAACCAGAAGGGGAAGAGCCGCAGGTAACCCCCGCCGCAGGCCGGGATGCGCCGGCCCATGAAGCGGGTTACCGAAAGTGGAAATTCGATGAGGGATGCACCGCCCTGCAGTTGCAGCCGGCAGATATCGTCGGGGAAACCCGGCCATCCGTAGCGGCTGGTGCGTGCCGGCATGATGCTGCTGTCGTAACGGAAACCCAGCTCGGCCAGCATCGGCAGCGCCCAGGCCGTGCGGGGCACCAGCGAAAATGCCGGCGCCCGGTATCCCAGCACCGCCTTTCCCGAAGCCTGTTCCACGGCGTCTTTGGCGGTGCGGGTGTCTTCAAAAGCTTCTTTTTCGGACAGGCGGAACAGTTGGTAATGGTCATGGCTGTGCACACCGGTTTCGTGACCCTGCGCAGCAATTTCCTTTACCAGCGCGGGGTAATCCCTGGCCACCTGGCCCAGGATGAAAAAGGTGGCCCGCACCTCATGGCGCTCCAGCAGCTGCAGGATGGCCCGGGTGTTGGACACCACCCGCTCTGTGGGGGGCATCTGCACCCCGAAATAATCCCGCATGGCAATGCTGATGCCGCATTCCACATCGATGGTAAAAGCAGACTGGTACATATCCGGAGAAAAAATCAACAGTAACGGAGGGTGCAGGCGCCCCAGGAATACCCCACGCCAAAGCCGGCCAGGAGCAGCTGGTCGCCGGAGCTGAACCCCGGTGAACGCAGGGCCTCACTCAGCGCGATGGGCACAGTGGAAGAAACGGTATTGCCGCATCCTGAAAGGAAATAATAAAAGCGGTCGTCGGGGATATTCATCTTCTTCCGCAGGTGGTTCAGCATGTATTTGTTGGCCTGGTGCAGGATAAACATGCGGATGTCTTCCTGCTGCAGCCCGTTTTTTTCGAGTACCGCCCGGATGAGCAGGGGCACATTTTCATTGGTGAAGTTGAAGATCTCCGTGCCGTTCATGTACAGGTTGTTGTCGTTGCGCACGTTGCCGTATTCATCCACAACATCCTCGCTGATGCCGTCGGCCGGATGCCGCACCGCCCCTTTTTTCACGATCAGGTTTTCCGCACCTTGCCCATCTGTGCCCAGCTCAAACGCGCCGATTTCCGCATACCCGTTACCGTTGGTAATGAGGGTGGCGGCAGCCGCATCGCCGAAGATGGTTCGGTTGCTCTTGTCGCGCGGATGAATGAATTTGCTGTAGGTTTCGGAAGTGATCAGCAGGATATGCTTCGCCACCCCGGCCGCCACCAGTCCCTTGGCCAGGGCCAGCCCGTAGATATACCCCGAACAGCCCAGGTTGAAATCGAGGGCGCCGGCACGGGTGGGGATACCCAGCCGCGTCTGCACCAGGCAGGCGGTGGTGGGCAGAAAATAATCGGGGCTCTGGGTGCAGAGCAGGATAAAGTCAATCGCCGAACGGTCAACTCCGTGTTCGCTGAACAGTTTTTCAGCAGCCTTCACCGCCATATCCGACACAAATTCTTCCGGTGCGGCGATATGCCTTTCGAAGATGCCGGTTTTACCGGAGATCTTATCCACCGACCATTCGGGGAAAAGCGCGGAAAGTCCGGCATTGTCCATCACCTGCTCAGGCAGGTAATAGGAGATGGCGCTGATGGTTGCTTTCATACTGCAAAACTTTAATGATACAGAACCGGTAACTCACTGAAGGGTCAGCCCGCCATCGGCCACCAGGCTGGTACCGGTGATCCAGCGGGCGGCATCCGAAAGTAAAAAAACAGCGGGGCCGGCCACATCATCGGCTTCGCCCAATCCCAGCGGATAGGCTTTGGCGGCTTCTGCAAAGGCCTCTTCCGAGAGGTTGCCTTCGGCGGCCCTGGACAGCAGCGGTGTTTTCACCAATCCGGGGCAAAGGGCATTGGCCCTGATGCGCTGACCGGCCAGCTCGGCGGCAGTGACCCGCACAAACGCGTTCAGCGCGGCTTTGGAGGCGGCATACAGGGCCGTGGCCGGCACACCCAGCAGGGAAGAAATGGATGAGATGTATACGAGCGAGGCGCCCTTCTCCAGTTTCTTCTCCCGGATCAGCAAACGGGTGAGCAGCACCTGGCTGTTGAAGTTGAGGGAAAAGAGTTCCTCCAGTTTAGCTGCGTTCAGGAACTTCACCGGCGTATAATCCACCTTGCCGGCGCAGAACACCACCCCCTGCAAACGGGGCAGCGCCGCCACGAGTGACTGCAGGGCTTCCTCCCGGATGAGGTCGGCCGGTAAGCAGGTGGCTTTACCCCCGGCGAGGGAGCGGGTTTCCTCCAGCCGGGCCGCATCACGGCCGGTAAGGAAAAGCTCGGCCCCCGCCTCCGCGGCACGCAGGGCAATCTGCCGGCCGATACCGGATGATGCTCCGGTTACGAGGATGCTGCGCTGGGCCAGGCTGAACATTGAAGCGGTATTCTCCATGCGGCTCAGGCGCTTTTTTTGGCTTTGATTTTTTCAAATATATCCGCCACCGTAACCGAATTGCGGATATCGTCGCCGGTCAGTTTCACGCTATACTCCTCATCGGCCATTGCAATCACGGCCAGGGCAATCAGGGAGTCCCACTCTCCGGCATCGCGGAAAGCGGTATCGGCTGTAAAAAAATCAGCCGGCGTTTCTTCAAACTGGGCAGCAAAGCGGCTGACAAAATGAGCAAGATCCATAGGTAAAATTTTATTCGTTGAAACAGGATGTAAAAGTAGGGATTCGCGCTGAGGGGCTTTCAGTTTCTCCCCGCCGGCATCAGCGCACATCAAAATTGAGCAGCCCGAAGTCCCAGGCCGAGGGATCGGTGAACCGCTGATAACGGGGATCTGTTTCCGGTACCAGCACATCCACGGTGAGGGGCATGGCACGGGGTTGCTTTTTCTCCGGCAGGCGCAGCAGCAAACCCTGGCGCAGGGAAAGCGTGCCCATGTACAGGATCATATCCACCGCTTCATGCCGCAGGAGGTACAGCACCGCATCGGCCAGGATGCTGACCGAGCGCTGGCCCCGGCGCCGGAAATCAAAGAGGTAGGCCGTACGGATGCCGCTTTCATCATAGATCCGGTAGGTGAACCTTCCGGATCCCTTTTCCACGGTGTGGTAAGCCGCATGAAACCGTTTGTGGTAGGCCCCCTCCTCCCATTCAATCCGGAGCCTGTCGCTTTTTTCAACGGTATCCCGCAGGGCAGTCAGGCAGCGGATGGAGCCGGCATAAAGCAAGAGGGCCGCCCGGAACACCGGACCTGCAAAACGGAGCCAGGACTTGCCCAGCACGCGGTGGGGCCTTACCGGCAGCACATAATAAGGCAGGTTGAATAAGAACCTGAACCCCACCAGCTTAACCAGGTAGCGGTATGAATTTTTATTTGGCACGCCCAGCACCACCGCAAAACCCTCCTGCTGCAGCTGCAGGCGGATGGCTTTGTAGAGGTCATGGAAGATGAAGATGTCGTTGCGGTAAGCCTTGCGGACAAAACTGCTGCCCGACAAACCGGTGCGCACCGTGTTGCCCTCCGCATCGCGGTAAGGCAGCGGCATCACCGAGGTAAAACCGGCCAGCTGACCGTCAGGCGTAACCGAGAGGCCATGATAGCTGTACCCGCTGCTGTTGGCAGCATAAAACTGCTGCAGATCCTGCACGGTTTTATCCCGGCCGAATTCCTCATTAAAGCCCTCCACAATCTGGCGCCACTCACCAGGCGTGAGTTCAAATGTTTTCTTAACCAGGATGCTGTTCATGATGTTGTATGAAAACCGGCCACCAGTTCCCGGGCCCGTTCGCGGGTGCAGGAGTCGGATGCCCGGGCTGCGTTTGTGCATAACCGTTGGTAATAGGCAGAATCGGTGTAGAGCCGGCGGATCCAGGCTTCCATCTCCTCCGTTTTGCCGGGATCAAAAGCACGGCCCAGTTCGCCCTCATGCAGAAAGGCGGCCAGGTTGGAATGTTCATTGCCGATGCAGCATACCGGGCGGTGAGCGGCCAGCAGGTTGTAGGTTTTACTGGGTATGGCAACGGTGGACACGGCGGTACTGAGGGAAACCACGCCCACCTGGAAAGCGGCCATGGCGTGCAGGAACAACGCTGCCTCCTGGTAAGGGAGGAGCAGGCAGTTCTGTAGTGACTGCTCGTGGATCATTTGTTCCAGGCGCTCTTTCTTCCAGCCGCGGCCCATGATGATGAAACAGATACCGTGCTCATCCCTGAACCTGCCGGCCAGTTCCACCAGGGTTTCCAGCGCATACTCCTTACCCAGGTTACCGGAGTACATCACAATAAAGCGGCCTTCCAGCCGGTACTTGCGCAGAAACAGGTTTTCAGCGGGCGGGATGTCCACTGCTTCATGCGTAAAGCCCGACCATACGGGCAGCACCGATATTTTTTCCGGGGGAGCATAAGCGGTGAGCGCCTCGGCCATGCCGGGGGTAAGGGTATAAATCTGCTCCACGCGCCGGTAGGCGCGGCGGTTGAGACTGGCCCAGATACGGAAGAGCAGGTTGCGCTTTTGCACAAAACTGCCGGCCACCAGTCCGTCGGGGTAAATATCATAAATGAGCAGGCGGATGCGCCGGCGGAACAACAGCGGCACCAGCGTGCTGGCGGTAGGCGGATTGCTGGAGAGGAGCAGGTCGTACCCCCGGTACCGGAAAGCCAGCATGCGGCAGATCGCCAGCGTGCCCGCCACCCAGGAAAAAACCCTGCGGACGGTGCTGCTGCGGTTGTAGCGGTACATCCGCCGCACTTTCACGCGGGGATCCAGCGGTACATGCATGGGCAGTACCTCGCCGGCCAGCAGCACCACTTCGTCGTACTCCGCAGCAAAAGCATTGGCCACATCCACAAAAAGATAGCCCGCCGACTGGTTGGTGAGTATAATTTTCCGGGGTACGGACATTTCGTTTATTCCTTAACGTTGTTATTTATGGCTGCGCCGGCACGGCGATCAGCCGTTCATAGAGCCGGAGATAATCGGCGTAGCGGTCATGGCGGCTGAAGTGATCCAGCGCCCGCTGCCGGCAGGGGACCGTCCAGTGCGCCTTACCTTTTGTCAGCACAAGACGCAGAGCAGCCAGCAAAGCGGCGGTATCTCCCCGGCGCACCACGAGGCCTGTATGCTCATCAACCGCCTCCGGGCTGCCCCCGGTGCCGTACGTGATCACCGGCGTACCCGCGGCCAGGGCTTCAATATTGGTGGTGGGGAAATTATCCTGCCAGGTGGGGTTCACAAATACGTCGGCTGTGGCATACAACCCGGCCAGTTCGGCCTGGCTGTCGGTGCGGCTGATGCCGGTGATGTTCGGCGGCAGCGACTGCTGCTGTTCGGCACTGAGCCCAACCAGCACCACCTGCCAGTCTGCCGGCAGCAGCGCGCTGATGGCCTTGAAGTCATCCAGCCCCTTCCGCTGGTCCCAGATGCTGGCCACCCCCAGGATCAGCCGCTTGTCGCGGAAGCCCCGGGTTTCCCGGAACCGGGATGTGGCAGCGGGATGAAACACTTCCAGGTCAATGCCGTTGTGAATCACCGACAGGGAATGCTGCTGCAGAAACGACTGGCGCACATGCCCGGCCAGCCAGTGCGAAGGCGTTACGATGTTCAGGCGCTGCAGCGAATTGAACAGGGCCTTCTTACGCCGGAAGTTAGCGGCCGACGCATCCAGCAGGTAACTCGAGGGGTATGCTTTTTTTTTGGGACAATGATGGCAGGCTGTTTTCCACTTTTCACACTGCACCGAATCAAAATAGGTGCAATGTCCGGTGAACGGCCAGCAGTCGTGGAGGGTCCACACCACGGGCATACCGGCTTCCTGCAGCCAGCGGAACAGGATACCCACATGCAGGTAGTATCCGTGCAGGTTGTGCAGGTGCACCAGGTGGGGCTGCAGCGCCTTAGCCTGCTGCACAAAGCGGCGGGTGGCAGCGGCTGAGCCGAATCCATGCGAATCGAGCAGGCGGGTCTGCAGGCCATGGAGGAACTGCCCGGTTTTACCCCCGATGCGCAGGGTGGAGGATGCACTGCGGCGTTCCGGCCGGCCATACGCAATCCAGCTTTCATGACCTGCGGAGAGGAGCGCCTGGCCAATCTCTTCCGCAATGCGGCCGGTGCTGCCGGTATTCACCGAACTGTTGATCTGGAGGATCCTCATCTGGAGCTAACGGTTCGGATTATCCTTTTTTCAGTTTGCGGAAATGCGGACCACCGGGATGGTTCAGGTCGATGAGTTCCCGGCCCTCCTGGATCCATTTCTCCAGCAGGTGCTGCTCCGGTTTGTGACCGAGGATGATGAGCGGAGCGTCGAGATCGGTGATTTCGTTTACGAGCAGGTTTGAAATATGGGGCAGCTTCTCATTGATATAGGCTTTGTTGCCGCCCACCAGGCGGGCCACATTCACAAAACGGTCGTACACTTTCACCTCAATGCCCTTGCCCAGCAGCATTTCCACCAGGGTAACAATCGGACTTTCGCGGAGGTCATCCGTTCCTTTTTTGAACGACAGCCCGTAAATACAAACCTGCTGCACGCCATAGGTGAGGATGTGTTCGGCCACCCGGCTGATGTGGAGCTGGTTGCTCTGCAGCACCGCGCGGAGCATGGGCAGTTCAGTATCCCTGGCCTGGGAAATGTAATTGAATGCCCGGAGGTCCTTGGGCAGGCAGGAGCCACCAAAGGCAAAGCCGGGTTTGAGGTATTTGTCGGAGATATTCAGTTTTACATCCGATACAAAAATCTTCATCACTTCATGGCTGTCGATGCCCGCTTCCACACAATACTGTCCCACTTCATTGGCAAAGGTAACCTTGATGGCATGGAACATATTGTCGCAGTACTTCACCATCTCCGCCACATTGTAATCCACAATAAAAGTGGGCGCTTCAATATCGCGGTAGAGGTCTACCAGCCGGCGGGCGCCGTCACCCGGCTGTCCGGAAACCCCCACCACAATTTTCGGCGGGTTGTAAAAATCGTATACCGAACTGCCTTCGCGCAGGAACTCGGGATGAAAGAGCACTTCCGCCACATCCTGTGCCGGCCGGCCGCTGCCCTGTTCGAGTGCAGGAATCACCACGGTTTCCATGCTGCCCGGCAGCAGGGTACTGCGCACCACCAGCAGGGGGCGCTTGTTGAGTTTCACCGCGGCGGCGCCGATGTCCATGCAAACCCTTTCCACAAATCCGGTATACAGGGAGCCGTTCCGGGCTGAGGGGGTGCCCACACAAACAAAAAGAATATCGCACCGCTCCACAACTTCCTCTGCCGAAGTGTGTGCCGTTAAAAAGCCGCCGCTTACCGCATCTTTCACCAGTTCACCAATCTGTTCCTCCACGATGGGCGACTGCCCTTCGTTGATGAGCTGAACCTTGGTATCTGAAATGTCTACACCGTAAACCCGGTATCCTTCTTTGGCGAAACAGGCGGCGGTTACCACGCCCACATAACCCAGACCAAAAATTCCAATACTTGTCATGCTTTGATTTTTATTTTCTCAATGTATAATGGATGGCATCACGAAAGGCCTGCACCATCACCCGGGTGCCGGCTCTTTCTTTTACGGTTTGCTGTGCCGCTGCGCCCATCTGCCGGGCAAATGCCGGCTGCAGCATGGCGCGGTGCATGGCGGCGGCAAAAGCTGCGGGGGTAAATGCGTCGGAAAGGATGCAGTTCCGGTCGCCCTCCAGCAATTCCGTTTCCGGAAACACTTCAGGGGTACTGATGATGGTACGGGCGGTGGCCATCGCTTCCAGGATCCCCAGGCCGCCCTGCGAATAACTCAGGTAAGCATCCATCAGGTGCAGCACCGGCCCCTCTCCCCCATTGGCCACCCGGCCCATGAATCGCAGGGATCCGGCCGATACCAGGTCGGCGGCCTGCCGTTCCAGCCGCTGCTTATCAGGCCCGCCGCCGGCGATCAGCAAAAAAGCGCGGGGCTCCTGTTGCAGCACCAGCCGGAAGGCCTCAATGATTTTATCCACCCCCTTGCGGGCAGTGAGCTTGCCGAAATAGCCGAACACAAAGCGGTCCTGCAGCTGCAACTCCTTCCTCAGGGCTTCCGCCCTGGCGGCATCAGTTGGCCACTGCTCGTAAAACCTTTCCGTGTGCACCGAATTCTGGGCCACAAACATGGGCTTGCTGCCCAGGCCGTTTTCGGTGAAATATTTTTTTGAAATCTGGCCATACACAATCAGTGCACGGCAGGCAGAGGCGATCAGTTTTTTATAGGCCTTTTTAAAACCGGGTTCGGGCACATCCAGCAGTTGCGGCACGCCCTTTCCCCAGCCAATCACCGGGATGCCCCGCAGGCGACAGAGCAGCAGGTACACCGGTACTGAAAGCAGGTTGATGGAGATGTCGGTGATCACCAGGTCGTAGGGCTTCAGCGATACCACCGACTGAAACAGGAACTTCCCGCCCAGCCGGTGCACCTTTACGGGCAGGAGGCGCACCCCCTGGTAATTGTCGGCGGGGATACCCGTTGACGTGGCCTCATCATGTTCCGCGCAGCCAATGGTGATTTCCACATCCTGCAGCGCACAGAGCGCCTGGAACAGCGGCAAACGGTAGTTGGGAATGGCCCGTTGTAATATGAGCACTTTTTTCATAATCAGTGAGATCGCGGGGTGGGCGCATCGGCCGGAGCTTTCAGGGCGCCGGCTCTGCGGAATAGGTCAAGGTATTGCCGGTAAATCTGCTCTTCGTCGAAAATGGCGATGGCTTTCTGCCGGTTGCGGCGGCGGATTTCTGCGGATTCGGCGGATGACAGCTCCAGAAAGCTGCGGATACCGGCTGCGATGGCGGCAGGATCGCCCGGCGGCACCAGGAAGCCGTTCTGCCGGTCTTCCACGAGAAAGCGGTTTTCCTCGATATCACTCGCCAGCAGGGGGATGCCGGCACAAAGCGCCTCCGACAACACGTTGGAAAATCCTTCAAAAACCGAGACCAGGCAAAGCAGGTCCGTTTGCCGGTACACCTCCTCCACCCGGCTCACGGGGCCCTTGTACTGCACCACCTCCTCCAGCTGCAGCGAGCGGATCAGCGTGGTCAGTTCTTCAAAATAGGCACTGTGCCGGGCCGTTCCGTACAGGGATAACCGTAACCGGTAGCCCTGTTCATGGAGCATACCCACGGCTTTCACCAGGTTCAGCAGGTTTTTCTCGGGCGAGATCCGGCCTACAAAAGAAAGACGCGGAATACCATCGGGCGGAGGGAGGTGCTGCAAACTGCCGTAACGCACTGTGTCGATGATGTTCGGCATGAATACCGCCTTCTTCCGCAGGAATGGAAAACGCCTGCAGATGTAATGAAGCTTCGGCAGGGAATTGACCGTGAGGATATCCGCCAGCCGCGTAAGATTAAAATAATACAGATCATGCCGGGGCCGGATCAGCGAAGTGCGTTCGGAGGTGATGAGCCGGAACGAAAACCCGCTGAGCACCCTTGCGAGGATGGCCACCTGGCTGACTTTTTTGATGTAGGCGATCACGAGGTCGGGTTTCCGGGCCCGCACCGCTTTTACGGCCTTCCATACCCGGTACAGGCTGTTGCCCTTGTTGGGAATGCAGGCATAAGGAATGCGGTGCTCCTGCACATAGGGCAGGAAGTAATCGTAGTCGGTGAGGGCCAGCACTTCCACCGTAAAGCCGCGCTCCTGCAGGAGGCGGGCCAGCGTGAGCAACTGGAATTCCGCGCCACCCTGGTTCAGTGATCCGGTTAACAACAGAATCCGCAAATTACCCTTCAGCAATGCTATGCTTTGTATTTCTGGAAAAAAAAGAAAAGATCAGGGCCGTTAAGGCTTGATCAGAAAAACCGTGCACCGGAATCCGTCTGTCGTCCACAAACTGCGCCAGCCCTTTACCGTTTCATAGATTTCCTTCCACAATTCCGAATCCTTTGTTTCGGGCAGCAAGGTGGATCCCTTGCTGAAATCGGGCAGGCAACGGTGAGCGTCATCAATCAGCAGCACGCCTCCGCTTTTCAGCAGGGGAATAGACAACAAGGTGGTATGTGCCCGGAATTTGCCATCAATCACCACAAAATCAACCGAATCGGCCTGCAGTTCTTTGACTGACTGGAGGTAGGGCTGGTCTGAAATGGCCACACCCGCTACAACAGGTGCGTAAATCAGTTTTACCCGGTCCCTGACCTCAGCATTGTCTACCTTTGCTTTTACCTTCTCGTACCAGGCTTGATGGTTCTCCAGTGAAATAACGCTGGCTGATCTTTTGGCCAGCCAGAAAGTACTTCTGCCCGAACCAAACTCCAGCACACGATCCGTTTTACGGATCAGTTTGCTGCAAACAGACACGGCCTCTGCTGGCCACCAAGGCCAGTCAGGATGCATCATTTCCTTGATGGTATTACCCATTTTGTAATACAGTCGGGTAAATGAATAACGCTTAACTCCGGCTTCCATATGCTTAGGTTTTTTTGACGACTTTGATTACCGTTACGGTTATTGATCCTCCATAACAGCAACTGATCTCAAATCCCTTTTAACGAATGCCGGAATTCACTCCCAACCCCATTTACAGCTGCAAACACAAAACACTATTTTCCGGCATATTGCCTGGATTTATAATAAGCGGGTACAGCTATCAGTAAGGTAAGTATTTTATAGCCGCCTGGCCTGATATCCCGAAGAATCCCGGGAAATGACCGGCCGGCGAGAAATCCATACATAATGGCCCCAAAAAGCATTCGCCACTTCCACAGCCATTCACCATCCGGCATCCTGCTGTTGAAAAAATTCACCCAGAGGAGCTTGTGGTAATAAATGCGGGAAGCCTTGTTCAGCCGGCCTCCCGACGACATCGAGCTGCGTCCCGCTTCTGCCACATAGTAGCGGCGCACCACCGTATTGCTGTACAGGGTGCGGTAACCCCGGTAAGCCATCATGGCCCACACATCGCCGCCCGAAGGAAACTGTCCGCCGGTGAGTTCGGGATGGCTTTCATAATATTTCAGCACGTCGAGGAACACAGCGGTTTTGGAACAAACATGATGCTCCACCGCATTGCCCTTTTCCAGGCTGCCCACCAGGTAGCTGTTGTGCATGCTGATGTAATCCGAACAATACACCTCAGCGGGAAACATTTTTCCCAGCACATTGCCATGCTGGTTCTGCACCTTGGCCTGGATGCAGCCGATATCAGCCGCATCGTGCTGCTGCCAGAGATGCTGAAAACAGGCGAGCTGATCCGGGCTTTGCTCATCATCATGATCCCAGGTGATGAAATAGGTGCCGCGGGCTTTTTCCAGCGCTTCGCGCCGGCTGATGCCTACCCCGGTATTGCGGGTATGGCGGATCAGGGTAATGGCATAATCGGGATGGGCCCGCATAAAGGCTTCCACCAGGGCCACCGTACCGTCGGTTGAGCAGTCGTCAATCACGATCCACTCAAAGTCGCGGAAGGTTTGCTTTTCGAGGCTTTCAAAAACCCGGTGGATCACCTGCTCGGAAAAATAGGTGCCGGTAAAAAGGGTAAACAGGGGCATAGTTCAGCGTTAGCGATCCCTCAGCAGGAGGGGTTGAGGGTAATCGGTTCAGGAAAGCAGAGTTGGTCCAGTTCTTCAATTTCCCGGATATGCCGGGAGGGGTTGAGCACTTTCAGCCGCTGCAGCATCTGACCCCGTTTTTGCAGGTAACGGTTGAGCCAGTAAAAATTGCAGGCGGGATTGTTGTGCATGAGGGCATTGGACCACATGCCCACAATCATACAGTTGCGCAGGCTGGCCACAATCAGTTCAAAGGGGATGGTAGACGAAAAAAGTTTGACCCCCTCAATGGTTTTAAATTTCTCCAGCTGCTCCGGCGGCGTGCCGGGATGGTACTTGATCACCAGCGGCGCGCCGGGATGAAGGGACCGGATGGTTTTCAGCACGTCTATTTCAATATCATACAGGTACTGTTCATAGAGGATATTGTTCACATAATAGATGCCGTTTTCAGTGAAAGGCAGCTCCGCTTTGGAGAAATGATAAATGTGGTTCAGCGGGTGGTCAGGTGCATAGCTGGCCAGGAACCGGTATTCCACCAGTTTCTCCGCATGGGCGCCCTGGTAAAACTCGGGATACTCCACCCAGATTTCATCAACGCCCCGCAGGCGGCCGTAATTAAGACTCTGGTAATAAGGTTGGAACAACCGGTAGCCGCAGGCAGCCAGGAAGCGGTAGATGCGGATCGTTTCCGTGGTGCGGGAATACAGGGCCTTCCGGGTTACCCGCAGGTAAGGCTTGTTGCCGTCAGGGGCCAGCACCAGGCGGGTTTTACCCCGCATGAAAAAGTTCAGCCAAACCGCATGGGCCGCCTGCTCGAGAAAGAATACACAGGTATCCGGGCATGAATGCTCTACAAAATGCAGCATGTCCACAAACGCGGGACAGGGCTGGCTGAGGTCGAATTCGTTGTAAGAGATCTCCCGGAATTGAAAGGGCAGGTTGCTGAGATCAGCATGCTGCAAGAGCCGCACCCCGGAACGGTTGAGCTGAAACACCCAGGGTTCGTAGCCGTTTTTTTCATGATAACGGGCATGGATAAAGTCCACCGCCAGCATAAAGTGGAAGTTGGTGGACGTAAAGAAGAATATCTTTTTCAATGGTACAGGGGTTAACTAGAATGAGGAGGCAGCGCAGGATGACCGGCCGGCTCCATCAGCGCGGCGATGAATAGGTGCTGTGCCGGAATGCTGAAGGGGCTCCCCTTCAGTTTGCCGCCGGACGAATCAGTTTGCCCAGTGCATCTGAAGTCATGAATTCCAGGTCGGGCCATCGCTGCAGCATCCGTTGCAGCAGTTCGCGGAACATGGCCAGGTTGCGGGTGCGGTTCTGCTCATCCAGTGCCCCGATGAAATTCACGCGGTGCGTGCAGAGGATGGCGGGCTTGCCCCAACGGAAAGCCATGGCTGTACGGCGCATGCACTCGCCCACCCAGTCTTTCTGCGCCTTCACCAGGCTGGGCTCAAAGAATACATTCCGCACCAGGTAGGTCTGGCCCAGGTGGTTGCGTTGCCCGGTATAATGAAACTTCTTCCGGTACCAGCTGCCGCCGGGGTTGGGAATATACTGGTAGGGAATACCCTGCAGGTAGCGGATACCGCCGCGCAGCAGGGTGGATTCGATATCCGGATGCCACACATAAGTGGTGGCGATAAACGACTCAGAACGGAATCCGAAGAGCTGTTCAAACAGATTCATGCCCTCTTCCAGAATTTTGCGGTGCTGGCCGGTATCGGCAGGGTCCTCAAAATCCAGGGCGGATACAATATTGCGGCGCTTCTTGGCTGCACCCCGGAAAGGGATGCCAAACACCTGCTCACGGAATGCTTCGGTAAGATCGGGATTGCCCTGCTGCAGTTCGCTGAGCCATTGCCGCACATTTACATGCTCACGGCCGTGAAACTGGGGATGATATACCCCCGCTGAACGGCCCTCGCTGATCAGCTGCATCACCCGGCTGCTGGCCGGATAACGCTGAAGGGTATGCGTAAATGGCTCGTAATGGTATTCGCGGTAGCCGGAGGCGGCAATCCGTTCATAGTCAGGGTTGGCCATGATCGAATCGGCTGTAAGCACGGCCGGCCGGCCCTTACTGTCGCGAACGGAATCCAGCACCGCAAACAGGGCCTCCAGGTCGGCATTGGTTTCCAGGGCATCGTAGCGGCTGATGAGGTCGGATGCCACCAGCGGGTTCTTCGCTGCAAGGCGGTGGTACACGGCGCTGTCCTGGATGCGGGCGGCCCCCCAGTCGTCGGATTCAATCACCACAATCCGCCGGCGGCTGCGCCAGCCCGGAGCCAGCATGAGATTTTTTTTCAGGGTATCCAGCATCGTGATCAGGAAGGCAGGTTTCCGGAAGCCTCCGGTACGTTGTTGATATGCCCCTCGGTGGCGTGTTCGCGGGGAATGATTTTGCCGGGGTTGCCCATCACGATGGAATGATCCGGCACATCGAAGTTCACATAGGCGCCCGGGGCAATCAGTACATCTGATCCGATGCTGATGGCCCCTACGAGCACGGCATTGGTACCCACCCACACAAAATCGCCCAATACCGGAGCGCCCTTTCTTTCCCCGCGGCGGCTGGCGCCGATGGTAACACCGGGGCCGATATTGCAGTAGCGTCCGATCACGGCATTCACACTCACGATCACCGTTCCGAAATGACCGATGTAGAGCCCTTCGCCGATTTTACCGCCTATCTGGAAGCCAAACTTATACGTGTAGCGGCGCAGCATCCAGCGGGCAATCCATCCGAGCGGATGACGGTTGCCGTAATGGGTGTGCAGCCGGCGCCAGAACAGGTAACGGAAACCCTGCGCCCGCATGCCCCGGAGCAGGCGGCCGGTGGAATATGGGCCGGGCTGGTAGCGGTACAGGTCTTTTTGAATAATGTCCAGCATACTCAGGATGCAGCTGATTCAGGATACAGTTCGGGAAAAATAAAGGCTTCAAAAGCGGCGCCTGTTTTTTCCACGGCAAACGCTTTCACAGATTGTTTGGCGGCTGCGCCCAGCCGGTTGCGCAGTTCGGCGTCGTTCATCAGCTGCTCCAGCCGTTTTTCAAACTGCGCATAGTCAAACAGGGGAATGAGGAATCCGTTCTCGCCATCGCGGATCATTTCAGACGGGCCCGACATGCAGTCGAAGGCCACGACCGGCAAACCCGCAGCCTGTGCCTCGCCCACCACATTGGGAAAACCCTCGCTGCTGGAGGTAAAGGCAAATATCCTGCTCTGGTTGTAATAGTCTTCCACGTTCAGCCTCCGGCCTGCCAGGATCACCTGGTCTTCGGCATGAAGGTCGTGGATCAGGCGCCGCAGGTGCTGAAGATTGCGGTGTTTCTTCACCTCATCGCCTACAATCACCAGCTTCCAGCCGGGTTTGTTGATGCGCACAAACATGGCGATGAGCTGATCATGGTGCTTGGTGCGGATCATCCGGCCCACCGTGAGCACGATGTTTTCCTTCACAATGCCTTTCGGGTTCTCGATCTCGCGGATGGGGTTGCCGATGACCCGGATATTCGGATGACGGATGTTTTGCTGATAAATGGCATGGGCAATATCGGTTTGTACCACAATACCCGCCGCTTTCGGATAGAGCCACTTGCGCAGCATCTCCTGCAGCCAGCCAAGGTCCTTATCCGGCTGGCAACGGTCAGAAACAAACACCCGCAGGTTCTTCCAGAGCAGCGACAACAGCACAAAACTGTTCCAGTACTCGCCCAGGCTCAGCACCGAATCAGGCTGCAGCCGGGTAAGGGTGCGGCGCAGGTACAGCAGGGTGCGGATGCTGCTGATGAGCCGCAACCCCGAGGTATTCATGAACCGGAAGTCCGGTTTGTGAACGGTGATATTGAAGGGCAAACTGTAAAAGATATCCCGGTGCATGCCATACAGCACCACATGCACATCGAGATAGGGCTTGCCGGAAAAATAATCGGCCAGCACGGCCATCACCCGCTCCATCCCGCCCGTTTGCAGGGAGGGAATCACCAGTACCAGTCTTTTTTTAGTTGTCATGAACTTAAGAGGGCCATCAGATTCAGCGCCCGGTGAGGGCATCAATCATCCAGCCATAGGGATTAAAGGGACCAGCCTGCCATTGCAGCTGCTCGTTCCAGTAACCCGGGCATTGATCATAACCTTCCGGCAGAAAGCCATAGCTGATTTCCACCACCAGGGGTTCATCCTCCTGCATCACAAAATCGAGGGCCAGGCACTGCGACCGGAGCCGCTGGTTGATGGCAAAAGCCCGTCGGAGGGCCTCCTGCGGAATGCCGGCCGGATCATAAAACAGCTCTCCCCCACCCGAGGCCCTGAAATCGCCGGGCCGCACTGCCCGCCGGATGGCAAAGGCACGGGGGCCCACCACCACCACGCGGATATCTGCATCGTTGCCGGGGATGAAGTCCTGGAAATACACATAGCCTTTCTCCCTTCCGCTCACACGGGAAAAAGCTGTGGGCAGGAAGGTGCGGATGCTGCGTTTCACCAGTGCCGTGAGGGGCAGTTTACCGCGGCGCACTTTGCGGTAAACCTCCTGCAGCGGCACGAGGTTGCTGTGCCGGAAGCCTTCGGCAAAGGCCTGCCGGATGAGGGATTCAGCCGCGGCGCGATCGGGTACCAGCCGCACATTCACCGAGCCGGCGCCCTTGCGGAGCTTGAACACTTTGGGGAAGCCGGCGCCGGCAGCCCATTGCAGGGCTTCGGCCTCCGAATAAAATACATAGCCGGGCACCACCGGAGCCCCCAGGGCTTCCAGCAGGTATTGCTGCCCGATTTTATCATCAAAATGCCAGCCCGTCCGGAAGTCGGGAAATACTTTCATCCCGGCCGTTTCGAGGGCAAACAACAGTTGTTTGGCAAACAGGATATCCTTTTCGTTGGCATGGTGATGATGCCAGAGCAGGGCCTCGCATCCGGCCAGTTCCTGCACGATGCGCGGACTGTAACAATTCACCTCTTTGAACGGAATCCCCTGCTCCCGGCAGTACTGTATCCAGCGGGTGCTGAAGGAAATGGGGGAATGGTGAATGGCAATCATGGTATCCTCAGCCGGCATAAGCGCTCCATCCGGGCGGCATGCGGGCTGCCATTGCAATTTTTTCCAGGTCGGCCATCCCGGCGGGATGGCCGTTGATCAGGATGCGCTGCGGCGTATCCTGCAACCAGGCTTCGGCTGCCCGCAGCAGCGGAATGCTGTCGGGCTGCATCCCCATCAGCCGGGCCGCGCAGCGATCAGCCAGGGCCGCGTGATCAGACAGGAGCAGGATGCCCAACGGCAGCGGCTCGGGGCGCAGGGGCCCGTCTCCCTGTCCGGCGATGATGCCGTCGCAGAAATGAAAGAGCGCACGCCGGGGGGTATCCGAAAGGGTGCCGTCGGCATTGCCGTAATGCACCACCAGGTTCAGGTCCATCACCATGCGCCAGGTGGTATCGTTGCCATACCAGGCGCCGTTTAGCTGGTGAAGGCGTTTATCCGGGAACGATAGTTTCCAGAGCAGCGCCGAAAGCCGGCGCCAGCTTTTGTAACCCGGTTTGCCTTTGCGGCGGTTGGCACTGTCCAGGGCCAGCTCCGACCAGTAACGCAACAGGTTCTTCCCCTGGTAGCTGTCACCGCCGGCCGCGCTGCCCCCGATGCGGTGATGCGGCAGATAGTCCTTATCCCCGTTGAGACCAACAATATTCTTAAGGGCATTGGTTAACCCTGATTTCTGGTGCGTCTTGATTTTGGGCAGGGAGATCACCACCTCTGCCTCAAACAGTTCGCGGGTGATGCAGTACCGGTGCATCCCCGGGCGGTGCGTGGTATCAAAACGGTCGGGGTTATACTGGCTCACCCTGAACTGGCTCTTACCCGGCCGGGTTACCGGTTCGAGGTAACTGCGGCGCCCCACATCAAAAAGAACATAGTCGCTGGCCGGATTTTTTTCCACCTCCACCCGGTTGTGCACCGGATCAAAAGCCATGCGCCGGAAATCCTTAACGGTAACGGGTACCCGATAACGGGCGGCGAGTGCCTGTACCTTTTCGAGGAAGCCGGGCAGGATCATCTGCTCCCAGCGGCAGCCCTGGATGGGTGCATCGCCCAGTACCACCGAGGCGGGCTGCTGCTGCAGCACATACTCCAGCACGGCGAGGGTAAAGGCATGATGGGTACGCAGGCAGCAGGCATCGCCGGGATGAAAATCGTGCTTGACCCAGTTGGGCTTGAGCAGGATCCGCCTGCCCCCGATCACGGCCGGCCCCAGCAGGGAGGCCGCCAGGCCCTGAACCCGTTCCAGCAGGAACGGCGGATCCTCATAGTACCGGGCCAGCTGCTCCACCGTGCGGTCAGCGTCTGCCGCAAACAAGGTATCAATCAGTACCGTAGCCCGGGGCGCCATCTGCATCATGATTTAATCCGCCGGTACAGCAGGGCGAAGAGGAGGGAGAAAGCCGCCGCGGTGAGCAACTGAATGTCCAGTCCGGTGGCAATCACTTTATCCTGCAGCAAGCCCGTTTGTACAAATAACCACTTGGCTGCGTAATACACGGTTTTGGCCGCCACGATGCTGAGGAATACCCGGAGGGCCACCGGCCAGTTCAGCCGGCGGAGCATCAGGTGCAGCAGCGAAATATTCACCAGCAGCTCAACACCAATCAGCAGGGCCTTGTAGAAGGGCGGATGCCCGGCCACCGCGGAGGAAAAGAGCGGAATGGTTACCGCCATCACCAGGGCATTGGCCGGGTTCCGCGCCGCGAGATAGGCAGCCATCAGCAGCAGCCGCATGGGATCGAGGTAATACAGCGGAAAGGGGCTGAGGTGCGACAGCGCCGGAATGAGGTATACCCCTGCCAGCACCAGGAGGTCGGTGAGCAGGATGCGGTAGGGTTTCGCGGCGGTATAACTTTTCTCCATAAACATTGAATTGACCCGGGTGCTGCCGGACGGAGCCATCGGCGCTCAGGCTTTAACGGCCTGGATCAGGGCTCCCATCGTTACCCGGTCGGCATCACTGAAAACCGTTTCCGGCACCCGGATGCTGCTGCCGGGCCGCGAAGGCTTGCCGGTTACCGGCTGTATGGCCGCGATGCGGAAGCCGGCCGCCTCCAGGCAGCGCAGGTGCGCGGAAAGGGGCAGGCGGTTCATCGGGTATTTGCGGCCGTGCGCCAGGATGCGCCAGCAGGCCGGCGGAATGTAAAAATGTCCGTCCCAGTCGCGGCTCATTTCATGTGCCCTGAAATCCACCTGGTGGCTCATCATGCCGCCGGGCCGCAGCCATCGGTACATCAGCTGGTATGCCCGGGCAATATCATCCACATGTTCCATCGCCGCCTGGGAAAAAATCAGGTCAAAACTGCTCTCCTCCGGCTCATGCAGGGGCCAGGGTGCGATATAACGTACAGGGCTGTCCGCATTTTCCGTTGCCAGGAGGCAGCGGCGGATGCTTTCGTGCGTGCGGTTGTATTCCGCATCGGAACGTTTCAGTATTTCCTGCGGAAAGGCGGTGCCGGGCACCGCGGGACTGAGATCGGGGAAACCGGCTTCCGGGATGGGCGCCCGCTCCAGGAACAGGCGCAGCAGTTCATCATTCACCCGGAGGTTGGTATGCACCGCCGCGTGCGGAATCAGGTCCATCGCGGTATAAGAGGCCGCTCCGCTGTAGAGTGCCGCCAAGCCGGAACCGAGGCTGTCGCCCGGACCAATCTCGGCCACCCGCTGCAGTTGCTCCATCCGCTGCAGCAAACCATTGCGGTGCAGCAACACCAGGTGGCGCAGCCAGACCGAATAGCAATAATCCGCCCGGTTGGAACCACCCGTTCCCGGCCGCCGGAACAGGGATCCCGGCAACAGGTAACTGGCAAGGCCGCGTATCAGAGGGTAGGCCCGGATCACCGGCAGCGGATGAATGAACGTGTTTAATAATTCCGGTGAGGCTCCGGTTCGCCGGCCATCAGCCGGCCCAGCTGATCGGAGCTCATGAACTCCACTTCGGGCCAGCGGCGGGTAACCTCCCGCAGCAGCTGATCCAGCTGGTTGAGTCCATGCGCCCGGTTGCTTTCCTGCAGGGCGCCGATAAAATTTACCCGGTGGGTGCTTACCACGGCGGGTTTGTGCCAGCGAAAAGCGATGGCGATTTCCTGCAGACAGCTTTCTACCCAGTTGCGCCCGGCCTGGCTGGGTTCAAAAAAACAGTTCCGGGTAATGTACCGCTGGCCATGCGCATTGCGCTGACCCAGGAAATGCAGGCAGCGCCGGGTTTTGCCCAGGCCCAGCGCTTCGTGCTGCACTTTGGATGATGACATGAAGCGGATTCCGTAAGCTGCCGCGGTTGGCTCCAGGGCATTGTTAAACGGGCCGTTGGGCGGAACAAAGAAACTGGCGCGGTAGCCATGCAACTGTTCAAACAAATCCAGTCCCTCGCGGATGATCTGGTGGTGTGTATCAATTTCAGCCGGGTCGGTTACATCAAACGCCGCCTGGTAGCGCACCCGGTAAGGATGGTGGTTGCTGAACCCCCAGCATCCTTCCCGGAAGGCAGCATGCGTTTGGGGATCCTTTTCCCGAAGGGCCTTCATCCACGCGGCAATATTCAGGTGTTCACGGCCATGGAACTGGGGGATGAACAAACCCTGACGGATTCCTTCCTGCCAGTACCGGAACACCTGTGCGCCCGGGTAATAACGTTCAAGCGTATGCGTAAAAGGCTCGTAATAATAGGATTCAAATCCGCTGTCGCGGATGCGGTCAAAATCGGGGTTGGCCACCAGGCTCAGGGCGGTGACCACGGCCGGGCGATGGTGCCGGTCGCGGTGGCGCTCCAGCACCGAAAAAAGGGCATCGAAATCATCGCTGCCGGCCAGGGTGTCGTTGCTGTTGTAACGCAGCGCATCCCCGCGGTCGAGCGAAAGCCCCTGGGCACGCAGCCGTTCAAAAGCCGCCAGCGAAGGCATGCGGATGCTGCCCCAGTCATCAGATTCCAGCACCAGGATCTGCCGGCGGGTACGCCAGCCCGGCAGGTTGCTGAGGTGGCGGTTGATTTTTTCTTTCAGCGCGTACATGAGCAGTTGATCCTTTAAAAGGTGGGCGTACCGTCTTTAAAGAGAATATCGTACAGGGTGGTGTAGCTTCGGTCGAAGAAGCGGAAGATGGGATTGCCCACCACCGAGAGCACGTGTGCGAAGTCGCAATAAATCCTGAACTCCACCGCAATCCACAGGAAGATGGGAATGAAACCCAGCCACTTGATCACGTTGATTCTTTTGGTATCATTCAGCTGGTAGAAGCGGTACATGAAGTATGCGCACATCACCCAGAACACAAAGCGCATGCGGCCCCCGAACGAGGGCACGTTGATGACGAAATTCACAAACGACAGGTAGAGCATGAGAAACGACAGCAGGTATTTCTGCTGAGTATCCCAGTAATACCGCTTCCGGCGCAGGTACAGGATGGCCATCGCCCCCACCAGGTAGTAGTGCAGCAGATCACCGCGCAGGCGGATGAACCAGGCCGTTTCATTCAGCCGCTGAAGACGCTGCTCGGCCACTTCAAGGTTGGTATAGGTGGCTGCGCGCTGCTCGGCCGCATCGCTCACCTTGGCCCCGAATTCCACAAAAATGCCGATCTGGTAAAAATTCCCCACAATGAAGGATACGATCAGCAGCGGCAGGTAGATATAATCCCGCCGGCCCAGCAGGAAGAAAAGCATCAGCACAGCCGTGGCCGGCGTGATGCCGAAGTGGATCAGGCTGGCGCCGACACAGATGAGCGCATTGGCCGGCTTCCGGGTAGACAGGAGCCGGAGCGCCCCCCACACCCACATCCACATCGCCGTATAAAAGCGTACCGCATTAATCTGGTGTATGGAGAAAACCCCGATGAACAGCACAAAAAAGATAAAGGCATTGCTGTTGATTTTGCCTTTGAACTCATCATAAATCAGGGCAATGCTGCTCAGGTAAAAGAAACCGAATACGCCGGCGTGCACAGCAAAAAGATAGGCGGTATCGGTGGTAAAGCGGGAAACGAGGAAGTTCACAATGGGGGCGTAAACGTCCAGGTCCTCCCCTTTCAGGGTAAAAAACTCCCGCAGGATCACGAACAGCTCATCAAAGGGCTTGAGCGCCATCATCTGGAATTTCTCGTGGTGGGCGTAAGCATCCGATCCGTAATCCTTGATCACGAACATCAGGCCGAAAAACACCAGGTACATCCAGATGAAGATCCGGTAGCGTTTGTTGTAGAAATTGTTCATGGCCACCAGCAAAACGCCGAATGGCCAGATAAAAAACAGGATCCACGCAAACAGCGACAGGTCGTCTCCCCCTTGAATTCGTTTCTTCATGCGCAGGTGTTGAAGCCGGCCAGTGCGGGATTGTTATAAGGTAAAAACTGCAGCCCGTTTTCGCGGGCAGCTTCATAATCGTTGATGGAATCGCCCACCAGCGTGCAGCGGCCGGGCTGGTATCCGTAGGCCGAGAGCAAGCCGGCCACCAGTTGCTTCTTCGGCGTGGGGCTGCCCAGGATATCCCGGAAGTACCCATCAATGCCATGAAAGCGGCACACCTCCCGCAACTCTTCCTGGTCGGACCCCGAAACGATGTGCAGGGGCAGTTCCCCGTGATGGGCCTTTACCCAGCTGAGCGTTTCCCCGATCAGCAGGGCTGGATCAAAGAGCAGGGATTTCACCACGCCGGAAAACCGCTGCGCCCAGTTGCGCACTTCTTCCTCCGTAATGGCTTCACCGCGGATGGTTTCAAAAAAGTAACGGAATTTCACATAACGCGACAACCCGCCATTGGCCCGGTGATAGGCCAGCAGGGCTTCCACCTGCTCAGCGGGAAATTCAGCCAGGGTTTCGGCAAAGCCGCGGTCACGTACCGGGTTAGACTCCATCAGTACGCCGTCAAAATCCCAGAACACAGCCTCACAGGTTTTGAGGATATCAAGCATGCTTCAGTTTTTCAAGTACTTTCTCCACATCTTCCGGATGATCCACGGCAATGGACTCGCGGCTCATTTGGACTAACTGCACCGGGTATCCCATTTCAAGGAAACGCAGCAGTTCCAGGTCTTCCTCCTGTTCCAGGGGTGTTTTTGCTGTGCAGGACCGGTACATGCGCAGGGCCTCGCGGTGGAAGGCATAGGCGCATACCTGGCGCCAGGCCATCCGGAACGCACCGGCCTTGTTGCCGGGTATCGGGTGGCGGCTGGTGTAGAGCAGCTGCTCATTGAGGCCCATCACCATCTTGGGTACCGAAAGACTGCGGTACATCTCCTCATCGTCAATCGGGCAATACCCTGCATAAACGCGGCCGGGTTCCTGCCTTACTTTTTCCACCAGCAGGCGGATATCATCCGGGTTGAACAGGGGCTCATCGCCCTGTACATTGATGCAGACATCCGAGTCCAGGATTTCGGCAGCTTCCGCCACCCGGTCGGTGCCGGTCAGGCAGTCATCGGTGGTGAGTACCGCCTGCATGCCATGATCCCGGCAGTAGGTCATGATGCGTTCATCTTCCGTAGCCACATAAATATCCTTTTCCGGAAATGCCTGGGCACATTGCTCAAACACCCGGCGCAGCATGGCTTTGCCGCCGATATCGGTGAGGGGCTTGCCCGGAAAGCGGGTAGACTTGTACCGGGCGGGAATGATCAGGTGAATCTTCATTGCAGTTTGGAATAAATGGATTCGATTTGAAGCGATTTGTATTGGGTGAGTGCCAGGGCCGTCAGTTTCAGTCCGTGTGCCTGTGCGGCCGCAAACAGCATTTCATTTTCTGCCAGCAGTTCCTGTTCCTTGGAACCCATGCGGGTACCCGTGTAGCCGTCATACCCCACCACCAGGGCTTCCTCCACCTTCAGATCGAGGCATACCTGCAGCGAGAGTGCGGTTTGCGAATCCTTCACCTGCGTGGTATAGGCGATTTCCCGCAGCTCGCAGGTGCGGCCCGCCACTTCTTCGGGCACAAACGTACCCATGCGGCGCGGATAGGGCGGCAGTACACAGCGGCCGCTGAAATGCCCGAGGTCTTCAAACACCTTTACCATACGGTTGCCCTCGTTGCCCACCAGGCAGAAATACTGATCAACGGCCAGGTCCTTGTAACAGGCGGCATTGCGGGTGCTGGCATGCACGAGGCAGATGTCTTTTTCGTGCTCCAGCAGCCGGCGGATGGGCTCAGCCAGGTTCACCGCAGAAGCGCCGCCGCCGATGATGATGGCCTTGCGGTAGGTTTTATCCGGAGTGAACAATGCAAAGCGGCGGTTATCGTCGAGCTTGTTTTTCTTGTTTTCCAGGGCCTGGATAATGCTGTTAAAGGAATAGAAGCGCTTGGACACCCATTCCATCACCTCCTTCTGCGGCAGGGAGTTGGCACCCGAGAACATATAGGGCAGGTTGGTGCCCCATTCGTGCTGCCGCTGCAGCTGGGTGAAGCCATCCACCACCACAGCCAGGTGGTTGAAGTCGAGTTCCAGCTGCCCCTTTGAATTCAGTACGGTCAGCAGCAGCTCCGTTTTCAGGTTTCCGGCGCCGCGGCCCATACCGGTGATGGTGGCATCCACAATTTCCACGCCATGCTCCAGCGCGGTGAGGGAGTTGATGAGCGCCAGTTCCATATTGTTATGCCCGTGAAAACCGAGCGGCACATCGGTATACTGCCGCACCACGCCGATGGTATTCACCACATCCTGCGGATACACGCCACCGTAAGAATCCACCATGTAAAAGTAATCCGCGAGGCCGTTCACATTCTTCAGGTCGGCAAGAAAGGCCTGCTGACCGGCCCAGTTCGACATGTACATCACATTAAAGCCCACTTCAAACCCCATCTTTTTCACCCCTTCGGCCAGCACCAGGGCCCGCCCCAGGTTTTTGGGGTCGATGGCCATGCGCACCATTGTCACCAGTCCGCGGATGGGATCCAGGAGTGCCGGCAGGTGTTCGGGCCGCACGTCTTTTTCGTTGAGAATGATCACCAGGTCTTTGTTGCAGAGCCGGCGGATCTTTTCCAGCACATACACCGGGGTGTAAAAATACTCGCCCAGGTATTCCTTCATCGGCATGGAACGGTAACCCACCTCGATATAGTCCAGGGGCAGCTGGTTCAGTGAACGGAAATAATCCTCCACCAGCCGGCGGTCAAAATCCCAGTAGGTGTAATAACCACCGTCTCTTAAGGTACAATCCAGAATTTTCATAGATAGCGTTTGAATGCGTTTTTAAATATGGCAGGCGGCTCCCCTCAGTTCCGGGCTTTGCGGGCGGCGAAACTGAACCAGGGCATATTGTATTCACGGGTAACAAAGTAGGCCAGCAGGACGTTGAGAATCACATTCCCGAGCACACTGGCATACTGGGCCCCGATGGTGGAATAATGCGTCACAAAAAAGTAGGTGAGCCCCAGCTGAACCGGCGTTTGCCCGATCGTGATGGAGGCCAGGGTTTTGGTTTTTTTCCTGAACAGCAGAAAAGAAGAGAGCCAGGAAGAGAGCGCGCTTAAAAAAACCGTAAGCAGGGCCAGCGGCATCAGCGGCTTGGCATCATGATAATCATTCCGGAAAAAAAGATCGATCAGCAGGATGGTCAGGAAGTATCCCGCCACAATGGCGACGAACAGAAATCCCAGGAAGAGGTAAGCCTTTTTCAGTACATCACGGAGTATCTGTTCCCGGTTTTCCGGTTCCTGCTCCAGGCGGGTGAGTGATTTGAACAGGTAAGGTGTATAAGTTGAGAAAAAGGCGGTGCTGAACAGCAGGATGATCGAGGCGATGGTGCCCGCAAAGGAGATCAGCCCATTGCCCGACAAGCCCACCTGTTTGGTGACCAGCGCTTTTTCAAAACCGCTGCGCAGCCAGCCGATGAGGGTCTGGGGCATCAGCGACAACCCGAATATCAGGGACGCATAAACGATTTTGAGCTGTACGTTTTTGAGGATCACCCCCTCCCTGGCCATCATTGTGATGGAAATGATGAACAGGATCAGTCCGGTGGCCAGCAGGGAGAAGGCCCTTCCCTCCCATGACCAGTCGAGCCCGATCACCAGCCATAGGCTCAGGCCGGCAGACACCACGGTGCGCACCAGCTGCAGAAAACCAAAAAACCGGGCTTTCTCATCATACCGCAGCTTGGTGTTATACAGCTGGTTGATGCTGTTGAAATAAGCCGTTACGAGGGCATAGATCTGCCAGGGCAGGCTGATCCGCAATAGCCCGTACACGTACTGGTGAAAAATCACCACGGCGATGAAGGCGAAACCAAACAGGGCGGTGATCATCACCACCAGGTTGCTCACCAGGGTGGGCCTGTCTTTTTTATAGTAATCAACCCCGAGCGAGAAGTAGGCGGAGAAAGCCACAAAAGCCGCAAACAGTTCCACCAGCACGGTGAAATTGCTCACCAGCCCGAAATCCTCTACCGTCAGGTAGCGTGCCAGCACGGGCAGCACCAGGAAAGGGATGGCCTTGCTCATGCCGTCGGATACGGTGTACACCAGCATCCGGCGGATCAGGGGATTTTTTACAAAGCGGAAAAGCTGTTCAGCAGTCAATCGGAAATCAGGGTTTGACGGGTAAGGCGGGCAGCCTCCCCGCCGCTGTAGGCACAGAAGGAGGCAGCAAAAGCTGCCAGGGAAGCCGCATGGATCTGCTGCCCGATGCCCTGTTCGGTGCAGCGCTGCAGGAGTGCGGCAAGTTCGTGTTCATTGTTCAGCACCACGGCGCCCGCTTCTTCCCGGAAAATCCGGGCCAGTCCAGCCCGCTCTTCGTCGAGGTGCCAGAAGAAAACAGGTTTACCCGAGAGCACTGCATCAAAAGCCAGGTTGGAGTTCACCACCATAAACAGGTCGGTAACCTCCAGCACCTGTTCGAGCGGGGTTTCTTTACCCAGCAATACGATGCCGGGATAGGGTTCCAGCAGTCGCTGCAGCCGGTCGGTCTGGTCTGCGGGATGGGCTTTCACCACGCCCAGCCAGTTCGTCCCCCCCTGTGATACGGTGCTGCAGAAAGAACGGATCATGCCGTACTGGGCCTGGTCGCTGAAGTTCTGCGAAACGCAGGTGATCACTTTCTGCCCGTTTTTCAAACGGCCCGCCAGCACATTGCTGCCGGCTGCCGGGGAGGGTTCGGGGTTATTGCGGAATGCCGGATTGCCGGTGATGACATAGCGCACCGAAGGATCATTGTAGGCGCGGAAAAAATGTTCCTGGTAGCTGCCCCAGCAGTAAACGGTACGGGCAATCACGGGCACATAGAGATAAGGCGGAAAGATGATGCCATGCACCAGGGTGATGGTTTCGGCTCCCAGTGCATTGCCCGCCAGTACAGCCGGCGCCTGAAAATAGCCGCGGTCCAGATCCACCACCAGTTTCCGGGGCTTCAGGCGGCGCAAGCGATGCAGGGCAATCTCATACCGGAGTGTTTGCAGCAGCATCACCTGCAGCAACACGATCCGGTGGGCAAGGCTGAAGCACCGGTGCCTGCGGTGGCAGGCGCGGATGAGGCGGATGTAGCGGGGCAGCGCCGGCAGGGTCTGCAGCAGCCAGCGCCCATAGGCCGCGGGGGATGCGCCCTTGTACAAAGCACTCACCAGTACAAAAGCCGCTTCGCCGGGCTGCATCAGTTCCTGCACAGGCCTGAACTGCGAACGACCCCGCTGCGTTTCATTGGGGAGCAGGCAGAGCCGTTGCGCGGGCTGCAACCCGCTGCGCGTGAACAGGCGGGAAAACAGCCAGATCCAGTCGGCCAGGATGCGGAGCGCCCCCATGCGGTTGTTCCGGATCACCATCCGGTTCACGGTATGCGAGCAAAGCGCTCCCAGCGGCGCCGTGCGGTACGCGAGCCCGTTGAGCTGCTGCTCCACCGCGATGCGTTTCCGGAGGATATCGTTATACATGCGTATCCGTTCCGGCCAGCATGGCCGCATAAATATCCCGTGAACGGCGGATATGATTGCCGATGCTGAGCAAGGCGGGCTGTGGCGACAGAAAAGCCTGCACCTGCCGGTAAAGCCCCGGCTTGAAGCGGCGGTCGAGCGCATCATCAAAGGCATGCGGCTCCAGCTGCACACTGCCTTTGGGCTGTATAAATAGCTGTTCCAGGGGTTTCAGGTAAATGCGCCGGTGGCGGGTGAGCAGTTCCACGCTCCAGCGGCCGGCACTCTCCCAGTTGGAGAGATAGGAAAAAAGCACTTCATTCCGGGTGATGCCCGCACCGGCAAACAGGGTCTTCTCATGCCAGCGGGTTTCGCCGCTGCGCGCAAACGCCTTCCAGTTGAGCGGATCACCGGCGAGGTAAAAGGCCAGGTCAACCACATGGGTGGAATTGGCAAAGAACCAGTTTTCTTTCACCCCCGGTGCTTTCTGCAGGGGTTCGATGCGGTGCGCCCATTCGGTAAACTCAAAGTGCACCGACTGCAGGCCGCCGTCTTCCGCCAGCAGGCGCTGGGCCTCCAGTACGGAGGCGTAGAAACGGCGGTTATAGGCCACAAAGATGCCGCTGGCCTGCGCCAGCTCCTGCTCGTGCTGCAGCAGTTCTTCAATGCTGAGTGCGGCCGGCTTTTCCACCAGGATGCGGTGGATGCCTGCGCGCAGCAGTTCCCGCATGCAGCCCATCAGGGTTTCGGTTCCTGTGGCCACTATGGCTCCCCGGAAGTCGGCAGGATGTTCCGCCAAAAAGCGGGTAAGCCCTCCCGTTACAGGCTGTACGCCGGTATTTGCGGCAAAGCGGGCAGCTGAGGCTTCTCCGCGGCCCACCACGGTAAAGGGCTGTTGCAGTTCCTGCAGCACGGCGGCATAACCCTCGGCCATCGGGCCGGTGCCGATCAGTAAAAGCGGAGCATTCATCAGGTAATGGGTATAATGGTGGCCGGCTGCCCGCTGAGCACTTCAAAGCGCTTCAGCGCCGCCGTGATAAAGGGCAGGTGAGCCGCACAGGCTTCCTTATAGGTGGGCAGTTCACAGTTGCCGGTTTGCAGCAGCTCTGCCGCCAGCAGGGTGCTGAGGCCGCTCTGGAAATAGGGTTCCAGGTCCTGCTGCGTGCCCCGGGCAAAACCATCGGCAGCCGTGTAGCCCACCAGGGATGGCCGGGCGCCCTCCTGGATGAGCCAGCGCCGCTTAGCCGTGGATACCTGGAGGGTCAGCGGACCGGGCTCTCCCGGCAGGGAGCTGAGGGTAAAGAGACTCTGATCAGCGAGGCGTCCTTTTACCGTTCCGGTAAATTCGATGTAGCCGGTTCGTTTGCTGGGATGAATCACCGGATCGGTCCAGTCGAAGTCCAGCTCCGTCACCGCTGCCCCCGTGAAGAAGCAGCAGAGATCCACCAGGTGCAGGGCGTTGCAGGCCAGCCCCCACTGGGTACCGGTGGCCGTGAAAACCAGCGGGCCCGGATCGGCAGCGATGAGGCTGCGGATTTCGCGGTAATGGGCATACATCCGCCGGGGATGGTTCACCCAGGCGGGCGTGCAGGTGGCGGCCAGGATGCCGGCGATGCGTGTGTAACTTTCAATATCCTGGAAAAGCACTTTCTCCAGCACGAGGTACTTCACCTGGTGATGAGCCAGCAGTTGTTCCGTAACGGCAGCCCGTACATTGGCGCCGGTGGCCACAATCACCAGGTCAAACTGTGCCGGCAGCTCCTGCCAGCTGCTCACCCAGTGAAGGGTGGCTTGATGGTTCACTTCGGCTGCGCGTGCGGCGGCTGTTTCCAGCGAGGCCGCCGAGGGGTCCATCACATAAACAGTTTGCGCAAAGGGCGCTTTCAGCAGGCCCTGCAGGTGGCGGCTGCCCAGCTGGCCCGCGCCGATGATCAGGTTCGTGGTCAAAGGTTTTGTTTTTGCATCATCAGCTCTGCCATCTCCCAGTCAAAAAGGGTATCGATGTCATGCGACGATCTTTCATCCATTTCATATTTCAGCACCCGGGTAAAATCCGCGATGGGCATGCGGCGCAGCGCATCTGCGTTGATGATGTACACGGCGCCGTTGATCTCCCAAACCCTGGGGCAATCCTGCCGGCGGGTGAAGCTGCCCTTCTTGGATTTCTCCAGGTAGCCCTCCGCATTTTCCTCAAACAGTACGTAATAGGGATTTGAGCGGGTTTCCTTCACCCCGGTTACCATCTCCAGCCCGGGATGATAAAGCGCCAGGGCTTCCCGGAGATGCGTTGCCGTCCGGAAGGGTGAGGTGGGCTGCAGCAACACCACCGTGTCGGCCGCATAGCCCGCTGCGGCTGAAAAATCCAGCGCATGCAGCAGCACCTCGCGGGTGCCGGATGTGTCGGTGGCCAGCTCAGCCGGGCGCAGGAAGGGCACCGCTAAACCCGTTTGTTCCGCCACGGCACGGATCGCAGGATCGTCAGTGGAGACCAGGATCTGCGGATCCGGAAAAACGGCCCGGGCAGCTTCGATGCTGTAATGAATCAGCGGCTTGCCGTGCAGCGGCCGGATATTCTTGCCGGGTACGCCCTTGCTGCCGCCACGGGCGGGTATGATTACGAGGGGTTTCAAAAACGGATATGGGTAATGTCGGTCTGTGCCTTGTTATAGTCCTCGTGCTTGCCGATATCTAGCCAGTAGCCCACCATCGGATAGGCAATCACCCTGCCCTGCTGACGGATCAGTTCTTCCATCAGGTCGGTGGCATCGTAAAAGCCGCCGGGCGGCAGCAGGTCCAGCACTTTCTTCTTCATGAGGTAGATGCCGCCGTTGGAATAGTAGGTGTAAACCGGTTTCTCCTTCAGATCAAGCACACAACCATCGCTGGTTTCCAGTACCGCGTAGGGTACGCTCACCTGGTAGGGGATGGAAACCACCGCCAGGTCGGCATCGCGGCGGATGAAGTCGAGGAAAAAATCTTCGTAATCCAGGTTGGTGAGGATATCTGAATTGGTGACCAGCACATAGTCATGCGTAAAATCATTGATCAGCGATACCGCCCCGATGGTACCCAGCGGCGCTTCTTCCTGCACATAGCGGATGGTCACTTCCCGGTCGCTGCCATCGCCGAAGTACTCGCGGATCTGGTTCCCCAGGTATTTTACCGATACCCAAAAGTCATGGATGCCATAGAGTGCCAGGCGCTCCAGGTTATACTCCATGATGGCCTTGTCGCCTACTTTGAGCAGGGGCTTGGGCACGGTATCCGTGAGCGGCTGCAGGCGCTGACCGCGGCCGCCGGCCATGATCACCGCATCCACGGGCAGGTAGGAACGGCGGTGCCGGAAATTGATCACGTTCACCACCCTGCGCTCACTGTCGAGCACGGGGAGGACGCGGAAATTACCTTCCCGGTAATCAATCACTTTCTGAATATCCTTGCTGCCCCTTTCGATAAAACGGGGGTTCGGCTGGATGATCTCCGTTACCGGGCTGCCGATCTCCACCCCGCGCAGCAATCCTCTTCGTACATCCCCGTCCGTGAGTGAACCGAGCAGGCGGCCTTCATCGTCTACCACAAACAGGATGGCATCTTTGGCCAGCACATCCAGGCGCGCCAGGGCCTCGCGGATGCTGCTGCTGCCGCTGATGATATGTTCCTTATAATTTCTCATACTGCTTCAGGGCTTGTATCATGGCTGCCGCCGCGCCGCGGCGGCGGTAAATATTGTCGCCGGTATAGGTACCCGCGGCCAGTGCCTGCCGGGTGGTTTCAAGGATGGCATCGGCATAGAAGGGGGCGTGCATCACATTGCTGCCGGCGGCCCTCCCCTGCTGGCGGTCGCCCACATTCACCACATACTTACCGAAGGAGGCCGCTTCGAGGATACCGCTGGAAGAGTTGCCCAGCAGCAGCGACGCATAGTGCATGGCCGAGAAATAATAGGCCTTGCCGAAATTTTCCACCAGTACCACCCGCTCGGGACAGGCGGCTTTGAGCTGATGCAGTTCCTGACGGTACACGGTACCCATGGTATCGGCATTGGGCAGGGTAATCACCAGCGGCAGCGTGGGGGCGAGGGTCTCGAGGGCCCGTCGCATTTCCGCTGCGAGGGCGGGATTGCGCTGCGGATGCAGCGTTTCGGGATGAAAGGTAACCAGCGCAAAGGGCCCATCGGGGATACCAAACCGGCTGCGGAAGGCCGCCTCATCCACAGGTACAAACGCGTCGAGCTCATCCAGGCTCAGGGCGCCCGTTACGAGCACACGGTCGGCTGACCCGGTGAGCGCCTGCACCTTAGCTGCATATTCCGCACAGGAGGTAAAGTGCAGGGAGGAAGCCAGGGTAATCTGGTGGCGGTAGATGTTGTCGATCGCCCCCAGGGTGGTTTCACCCCCATGGATATGCGCAAAACGGATGCCGAAGGGAATGCCCACCTGCACGGCGGCACTCATCTCAAAACGGTCGCCGAGGCAGCAAACCCAGTCGAAGGGATGCGCGGCCCAGTAATCGGCAAACTTCATGGCCGTTAGCGCATACGCGTTAGCGATACCCTGCTGATCATCTGAAACCAGCAGTGATGAGATGGTATGCACCGGACTGAACCCGTCGCGGGTGATTTCATCCAGGGTATAACCATGAAAGCGCGACAGGTGGGTGCCGAATGCGATGAGTGTGGGCTCGAAAAAATCATCGGCCCATAACTGCTTCAGCAACGGCAGGTAAATGCCGTAGTCTGCCCTTGAACTGGTGAGGATACCGATTTTCATATCAGGTCGTTCCAGCCGAGCCGGTGCATGGCCGGCAGCGCTGTTTTCAGTTTTTTTCCGGTTACATCATTCCACTGCATCGGGGATATGCCATCGCCCGGGCGCAGGGGGATCAGGTCCTGCTCCTCCAGCACATGCCCCGCCGGCAGGGCCCGGGATAAATGAATGCTCTTGCGGGCGATGGCCGTGTTGCGGCGTTCGCTGTTGCTGGGCTCCTTGCGGCCGCTGCCACCGATGGCCAGTTCGATATTCCGGATGGCTTTTACCATGTTCCGGAGCTCATCCGGTTCCAGTGAGGCTTTGTGATCGGGGCCGGGCAGGGTGCGGTCCAGGGTAAAATGCTTTTCAATCACCGTGGCGCCCAGGGCTACCGCGGCAACGGGCACTTCAATGCCCAGCGTATGATCTGAGTAACCTACCGCCACCCCCAGCTCTTCCGCGATGGCAAGCATGGCCTTAAGGTTCACATCCTCCATCGGTGTGGGATACTCCGTATTGCAATGCAGCACCGTAATCTGCGATTTGCTGAGGCCATTGTCAGTGAGCACGGCCAGCGCAGCGGCAATTTCCGGCATGGCGGCCATGCCGGTAGATAAAATCACCGGCTTGCCCAGCTGGGCAGCCGTTCTGAGATAAGGATAATTGGTGAGCTCCCCGCTGGGGATCTTGATCAGTTCCAGGTGCAGGCTGTCGAGATACTTCAGCCCGTCTGCATCAAAGGCGGTTGACAAAAACCGGATGCCGGTGCGTTGGCAATGTTCAATCAGTTTTTGATGATCATCATGACTCAGCTCCAGTTTCTTGAGCATGGAAAACTGAAAGTCATCACTGTCATCCTGGATATTCCTGGCCTGGTAATCGGCCTTGCGGGCAGCCGGGCTTACCAGTTTCTCCGCTACGAATGACTGGAACTTTACATAGTCAGCGCCGGCTGCGGCGGCAGCCTCAATCAGCAAAAAGGCTTTCCCGAGGTCACCGTTGTGGTTCACGCCGGCTTCCGCGATGATGGTTACAGGTTGGGTGTTCATGTTAATTTTTCGCCCACTTTTAATTTGGCGGTGGTTTCGATCTCGGCTATTTCAATGAAAGAGTCTGCGGTTTTCACCAGAAATCCGGATGCTGTTTTGGAAAGCAGCTGTCCGGGTGTGCCGATGTATTCCGGCGCGCCGGGGATCAGCACCGCCCGGTTGATGCTCACCGGCGTGCCATGCAGGAAACTGGTGGCACGGGGACCGGGGGCACAGACAGCCCGGATAAAATTAAAGATGCGCCGGGATGACTGGTTCCAGTTGATCACCTCATCACCCTGTTTGCGGATCCCGCAGTAAAAGCCCACCGGATGAATGGAGGCCTGGCTGATCCGCCGGTGATTGCCCTGCTGGATGAGTTTGATGGCATCAACCAGCACATCGGCGCAGCCGGTGAAAGCCCTTTCCAGGAGCGTGGCATAAGTATCGGCATCCGTGATGGGGTGACAAACCTGCCTGATGATGTCACCGGTATCAATTCCCTCATCCACATAATGTACCGTAATGCCAAACTCCTTCTCATCGTTGATGAGTGCCCAGTTCAGGATATTGCGGCCGCGGTAAAAGGGCAGCTTGCCCGCGTGGCAGTTAATCACACCCATCGGGGGCACCCGGAGAATGTCTTTCCGGAAAATCTGGTTAAAACTCATCGAAACAAACAGGTCGCAGGCATAGGCCGCTGCGGTTTCGAGAAATTCGGGGGAGTTGATTTTTACAGGGCAGAGATAGTCAATGCCATATTGCGCTGCAAAATTCTTCAGGGTCTGGTCCGTGGTATCTGACCGCGGAACGATAAACTTTATGCTGATGCTTTTGTCGGTGATCAGCTTTTCAAATGCCCGGTGCGACCAGGGACCGTCGGCAAAGTAGCCGATGGATAACGGGTTGCCGGGTTGCTCATTCATCATATGCGGATTCGGTATTGAGGATAAAGAGTGAGGATTGGGCGGGTGGCATTCAACGATACCGGTTACCCGAAAAATCAGGCATACCGGAACGCCTGCAGGCATTCGATCACCGGCCGGGTATCCAGTTCATAAAACAGGGGCAGCCTCACCAGGCAGTCGGTGTACCGGTCGCTCTCGGGCAGGTTACGCCCGTCGTGTTGCGGCTGATAAAAGGGGCTGCGGTGCAGGCTCAGGTAATGGAATACCGACAGGATGCCGGCCTGCTTCAGGTGGGCAATCAGGGCCGTACGCTGTTCCAGGCTATGGCACACCAGGTAAAACATGTGTGCATTGTTGGTGGCGTAATCGGGCACCACCGGAAGCTGAATCCCCTCTTGGGCGGCCCAGCCGGCCAGGCCCTCTCGGTAAGCGTTCCAGTGTGCTTTTCTTCTGTCCTGGATATCGGCCATGTTTTCGAGCTGTGCCCAGAGGAAGGCGGCCGTTACCTCGGAGGGCAGGAATGAAGAACCGATATCCACCCAACCGTATTTGTCCACTTCGCCACGGAAAAATGCCGAGCGGTTGGTGCCTTTCTCCCAGATGATTTCAGCGCGGGCAATGAACTGCGGATCGTTCACCGTAAGCATACCGCCTTCGCCGCTGATGATGTTCTTGGTTTCATGAAAGGAGAAGGCGGCCATATGCCCGATGCTGCCCAGGGCCCTCCCTTTATAAAACGAGTCGATGGCCTGTGCCGCATCTTCCACCACCAGCAGGTGGTGGCGGGCGGCCAGTTCCATGATGGGGTCCATATCGCAGGCGATGCCGGCGTAGTGCACCGGCACAATCGCTTTGGTGCGCGGGGTGATGAGCGAAGCCAGGCTTTGCTCGTCCATGCCCGG
Organism: Ferruginibacter sp.; assembly: GCA_041911275.1. Lineage (GTDB taxonomy): Bacteria > Bacteroidota > Bacteroidia > Chitinophagales > Chitinophagaceae > Ferruginibacter. The sequence continues at coordinate 60,588 of JAYRPG010000157.1, forward strand.
ATGGTCGGGGCGCGAATCGGCAAAAACAATGCGGGCGCCCCGCAGCACAAAGGCGTTGGCGGTAGACACGAAGGTGTAGGAAGGCATGATCACTTCATCACCCGGGCCTACATTGGCCAGGATGGCCGCCATCTCCAGCGCATCGGTACAGGATGAGGTAAGCAGGCATTTCCGGAATCCGTATTGCTGCTGCAGCAGGTTCTGGCAACGCTGGGTAAAGATCCCGTTGCCTGAAATTTTGCCCGATTCCACAGCCTCCCGGATATAGCTGGTTTCCCTGCCGGTGAGGTAAGGTTTATTAAAAGGTATCATGGTTGTTGCCACCGGTGATAAATGTATAATCTTGAGATTTCAGTAAAGCCGGTGCGGAGGTACATCCCCACAGCGGGTGTGTTGGCCGCCTGGGTGGCCACGGTGAGCCGCGTGCAGCCCCGCCCCGCGGCATAATGTTCGGCGGCGGCGAGCAGTTGTTTGCCGGTGCCCTGTCCCCTGGCTGATGCATCCACGGCGATGAGCCCAATCTCGGCCTCAGCGCCCTTCACCCCAACGGTTACCATGCCACTGATGCGGTTGTCGCTGCCCGACACCAGTACGGCTTCCGCGATCTCTCCCCGCAGGCTGCGCTCCATCCAGAGGCGGTAAAGTTTCCGGAACTCATCGTTCCGGAATCCGGGATCCAGGTAAAAACGGGAATACACCCCGCTGTCGAAAGCCAGTTGCAGCAGCCGGTCGTCGTTGCCGCCTTCGTAGCGGCGGATGTCTTCCCGTACCGGCTGCGGAAGGGGCGTTTTGGCGAATGTCAGTTTGATATCAGCCGGTTCACCCCAGCCATCCAGGGGGGCGGCACTGAACAGGTAAAGCAGCCGGAAGGCTTTTCCTTCCCGCTCCAGCAAATCCCTCGCCTCCTGCTCCGTGCACTGCGGCGCCTCCACGCGGAGGGCGCCCACCGGGTAGCCGAAGAGACTGCTGTCGAATTCGAGCGGGCGGATGGCGGGGGATGAAGTGCGTATAGGGTTCACCGTTAGGCATCTATATGCTCCCGCACACTGCTCGGGATGTTCACAATCCGGTCTTCGAGATAAAGGGCGTTGGCCTGCTCATCGCGGTAGCAGTTGGCATACATGGGCAGGCGGAACATGAGCTGCCAGATGGGGCGGGTCATCACTTTCCGGTCGTTGGTTTCTTTGAGAAACCGGTCACGGTCGCGCCGGTTTTCGAGTTCCACACACATCAGCCAGTAATTGGCGCGGGTACCGGGCATCTCGGTGCGGAAGCAGATGCCTTTACCCGAAAAGTAAGCGGCATACTCCGCTGCCAGCCGGCGTTTGTTTTCCACGAAGCGGTCCAGTTGCTCCAGCTGGGCGCAGGCCAGTGCCGCGTTCAGGTTGGGCATGCGGTAATTGAAACCGGCTTCGTCGTGGAAATATTCGTAGGGATGCGGTTGCTTGGCGGTGGTGGTGAGGTACTTGCCCCTTTGGGCGAGGCGGGCATCGGTGGAGACAATGGCGCCGCCGCCGCCGCAGGTTACAATCTTGTTGCCGTTGAAAGAGAAGGCGCCCAGCAACCCGAAGCTGCCCGTATGCCTCTCTTTGTAATAACTGCCCAGCGATTCGGCTGCGTCTTCCACCACGGGTACCTGCCAGCGTGCACACACTTCCAGGAGTTCATCAAGGCGCACGGGGAAGCCAAAAGTGTGCATGGGCACGCAGGCGCTGATGCGGCGGCCGCTTTTTTTATGGTAACAGCCTCCGTCGCGCAGTTCCCCGAAGGTTTCCAGGTAGGCCTGCACGGCGGCGGGTGAAAGCCCCATCGTATCACGGTCTACGTCGAGGAATACGGGCAGGGCGCCGTTGTACACGATGGCGTTGGCGGTGGCCACAAAAGTGAGCGCCTGGGTAAGCACTTCATCACCGGGCTGTACACCCGCCAGCAGCAGCGATACCTGCAGCGCGGCGGTGCCGTTCACCACGGCCACTGCCCGGGGCGTAGCGGTGCACTCCGCCATCATTTCTTCAAAACGATCCACATAGGCACCCACCGACGACACGAAGGTGGAGTCGATGGTATCGAGCAGGTAACGTTTCTCATTACCCGAAAATACCGGGGTGTGCAGTCCGATCAGGTCTGACGTTCCGAAGAGTGTGCGGATATCCGCGGCCACTTCTTCCGGACTAAACATTGTAGATATCGGCTTTGTAGCGTTCAAGGTTTTCTTTTTTACGGAACCATTCAATGGTGGCGGCCACCCCTTCTGCCAGGGTGTACTGCGGCTGCCAGCCGGTAAACTGTTTCAGCTTTTCATTGGAGCCAAAGAGGCGGAACACCTCACTCTTGGAGGGACGCAGCCGCTGCTGATCGGTTACCACGCGGGCGGCGGGGTTGATCTGGCGGATGATTTCATGCACCAGGTCACCGATGCTGATCTCCGATTGCGTGGCGATGTTCACATCATGACCGGTGAGCGCTGCACAGCCGGCAATGGCGATGAAGCCCCGGGCGGTATCCTGCACATACAGCAGGTCGCGGGTGGGCGTGAGGTCGCCGAGATGAATTTCTTCCTTGCCGTTCAGGAGCTGGATGATGGTGGCAGGGATCACGGCCCGTGCCGACTGCCGCGGACCATAGGTGTTGAAGGGGCGCACAATCGTGACCGGCAGATCAAAGCTCCGGTAGAAAGATTCGGCCATGCAGTCGGCCGCAATTTTGGAAGCCGAGTAGGGCGATTGCGGCTGACGCGGATGCAGTTCGGTGATCGGTACAAACTGTGCGGTTCCGTACACTTCAGAAGTTGAAGTAACCAGCACCCGAGGGGTACCGGCATCCCGGGCTGCATTCAGGATATTGAGGGTGCCTTTTACATTGGTATCCACATAGGAGTCGGGCGCATGGTAACTGAACGGGATCGCAATCAGCGCCGCGAGGTGAAAGATGATCTCCACTCCCTTCACTGCCTGGTTGACAAAATAAGGATCCCGGATATCACCGGCGATCACTTCCAGCCGGCTTTTCACTTCCGGGCTGCAGGTGTCGAGCCAGCCCCAGGAGTTGAATGAATTGTACAATACAAAGGCACGCACCCGGCAGCCTTCGGCGAGCAGGGCTTCCACGAGGTGACTGCCGATGAAACCATCGGCGCCCGTTACGAGCACCAGTTTGTTGTTTAGCATATGATTGGGTTAGATTCTGATCAATGAGCTGCGGTCAGCTGACTCCCTGCCACAGCAGCCGACCGGATGCTGTCGGCAATGATGGCCGAGAAATACCGGGCGCCGGCATCGTTCATGTGACTGTTATCGCGGAAGAATTCCGGATGCCCGTCAAAACGTACATCATTGGAGTAATCCCAGAACAGGGCGCCGTCCGCTGCGCAGATGGAACGCACCACCCTGCTGCCTTCCTGGTTGCGGATATTGCTGAAGATGGGCGAATACACCACCAGGAAGGGGATCTGCCGCTGGCGGCAATAAGCCGTCATCTCCTTCAGGGCATTCAGTTTATTGGCATCCGGTGCACCCGGCGGATCGGGCAGCTGGTTGTCGGCCGTACCGCTGACCCCGCTGCCCTGCAGGGGCAGGTAACCACCCTGCCGGATACCGATATCACCGCTCAGGTTCCAGCGGCCGTTGAAGAGGCGGATCAGCTGCGAGTTGAAGGGATAGGTGGCCGATACCAGTTTCCAGGACTCATAAGGGCCGCGCAGCTTCACCAGGTCGCGTACCTCTGGGTGACTGCGGTAATAAGGCAGCAGGTTAGACAGTTTATCGTAGCTCTCCTGGCTGTTGTACAGTTCTTTCGGCGAAAGTTCAAGGATGATGAGCCGGGGCTGGTAGCGTTGGGTGGCAGCACGGAAAACCGCCAGGTTGTTGAGGATTTCACAACCATCGCGGCCGGAATTGTAGGCCGGCATCTGCAGCACCGAATCCAGCACAGCGGGTACAAAATGATGGCTGGCCCGGGAAGACCCGAGAACCAGGAGGGGCGCACGGGTGCTGTCCATCCCATAGGTGGTGCGGAAATAATCGCCGCTGCGCTGACTGAAATAGAGGCGGCGCAGGTAAGCGCCCAGGCCCTGGTCCACGGCGGCCACGATCAGCAGCAGCAGGAGCAGGCGGAGCAAAAACTGCCGCAGGGCGATGTGCTCTTCTTTAAGCATCAGAACTGAAAATAGATAAACTGTCCGCCGTCAAACACCCCGAACAACAGGATCGACATGATCAGCAGGGTATAGGTACCGTAGCGCACCACGGCCCTGGGGTGATCCATGAAAGAAAAGGAACCCCGGTAAAATTCTTTCTTGGCTTCTACCGCCAGCAGGAAGGCGATGGCGGCAAAAGCATACAGCATCACGGTAGACCAGTCGGCAAACAGCGGCCCGCTGAAGGTGAACATGCGGCCCAGGATCAGGAAGGCATCGGCGGTACTGTTGGCCCGGAAGAATACCCAGGTGATGCAGATCAGGATGAAGGTGATCAGGATCTGCAGCAGGTTGTTCAGGCGCCGCATCCGGTGCAGCCCCAGCATCTGGTGCAGGCGCTGCGTTAAGGGCGCCGTAACCAGCGCGGAGACCAGGTAAAGCCCATTGAGGGCGCCCCAGAGAATATAGGTCCAGTTGGCCCCATGCCAGAGCCCGCTGATGGTGAACACGATGAAGAGGTTCAGGTACCAGCGCGGGATGCCCACCCGGTTTCCGCCGAGTGAAATGTAGAGGTAATCCTTGAACCAGGTGGACAGGGAGATGTGCCAGCGCTTCCAGAACTCTGCGATGCTTTTGGAAAAATAGGGCCGGTTGAAATTCGTCATCAGTTTAAATCCCATCACGCGGGCCGAACCGATGGCGATATTGCTGTAACCGGCAAAGTCGCCGTAAATCTGGAAAGCGAAAAACACGGTGGCGGTCATGAGGCTGATGCCGCTGTGTTTGCCGGGGTTGTTGTAGATGGCATTCACATACATGGCCAGCCGGTCGGCCACCACCAGCTTCATGAAAAAACCCCAGAGGATGAGCTTGAGGCCTTCCACCACCCTTTTGAGTTCAAAGCGGTGTTCCTCGTAAAACTGGTGCAGGAGGTTCTGCGGCCGTTCAATCGGCCCGGCCACCAGCTGCGGATAAAACATCACATACAGGCTGTAGATGCCGAAATTCCGTTCCGCCTTCTGGTAGCCGCGGTACACTTCAATGGTGTAACTCATGGCCTGGAAGGTATGGAAGGATAAACCGATGGGCAGGAGGATCCCCAGGTTGGGAATATGGTTGCGGTAGCCAAAAGCGTTCAGCAGGGCAGAGAGGTTTTCATTCAGAAAATTGTAGTACTTGAAAACCGCCAGCACACCGATATTGGCCACCAGGCTGGCAATCAGCCAGAACTTTCGTTTTCTGCCCGTATGCTGTTCCAGCAGGATGCCCGCGAAATAATCCACCACGATGGTAAACCCCAGGATGAGGATGTACACCGGGATGAAGAACATGTAAAAGTAGCAGCTGGCGATCAGGAGCATCAGCCAGCGCCAGCGGTGGGGCAGCATGAAATAGGCCGCCGTCACCACGATGAAGAACAGGACGAAATGAACAGAATTGAACAGCATACCGCTTATGGCTTATGATCTGTTGCTCAGCGTTTTTTTGTTTTTCCCCTGAAGAAACTCAGGAAGCCCAGCAGGCGGCCGATGATTCCTTTTGCGTTACGCTCCTCTTCCGTATATCCGTAACCGTAATTATAGCCATAGCCGTAACCATAGCCATAACCATAGCCGTAACCGGCATAGCCGTAACCGAGGATGCGCTTGTTCTTAATGCCATTGAAAACAATATTGATGTTCTTGAGGGTGCGCTTCTGCTGCACATCGTTGAGCAGGTTCAGGAACATGTAGTTGGTGTAATTGTGCCGCACCAGGTACACCGTGGCGTCGGCCAGCGGGGAAAGGATTTTGGCATCGGTTACCGCGGCAATCGGCGGTGAGTCAATCACCACAAAATCAAATTCATTCCGCAGGTATTCAATGAAAGTGGTCAGTTTTTCCCTGGTCATCAGCTCGGCCGGGTTGGGCGGTATCGGACCCGAAGGAATAACATACAGGTTCTTGATGGTGGGGTGGGCCTTGATGATATCGGCCTCTGTGGCATTGCCCACGAGATAGTTGCTCAGGCCCGGACTGCTTTCAATACCCAGGGGTTTACTGATCTTGGGCTTGCGCATGTCAAACTCAATCAGCGCCACCCTGTCGCCGGTGAGGGAAAGGCTGATGGCCGAGTTGATGGCCACAAAGCTTTTTCCTTCCTTGGGGATGGAAGAGGTACAGAGGATGATCTTGCAGCGGTGCGGCGAAGCCGAAGTGATGTAGTTGATATTGGTGCGCAGTTCCCTGAACTGCTCGGCCACCAGGGTGCGTTTGCCTTCGCCCACCACCACGGGGTTGTCGAGCATGTGTTCCTGGTACACCAGTTCGGCCACCACGGGGATGCTCAGGAATTCCTCGATCTGCGAACGGAAGAGAACCCGGCGGCTGGCAAACTCGCGGAGGTAGATGTACACCACCACGACCACCATACCGATCAGGAAGAAAAGACCATAGATTTTCTGCGGGATGGGGCTGATGATGCCCCCGCGTTCGGGCTGTTCAATCAGGCGGTAACCCGGCACAATAGAGGCCGCGGCAATGGCGGATTCTTCACGCTTCTGGAGCAGGAAGGTGTAGATGGCATTCTTAATGGCCTGCTGCCGGCTGATGTCGAGCAGCAGCCTTTCCTTGCTGGGGATCCGGCTGATCTGCCCCAGCAGCGCCGCATTGTCGGCCTGCATCTTCCGGCGGCTGGCTTCGAGGTTGGCGCGGAGATTGGTTACGCTGGTGATGATGCCCGGGCGCAGCCGGTTAATCACTTCTTCCAGCACATCGATCTGCGGGTTCTTGCTGCCGGAAATTTCGCGGACCCTGGCCAGTTCCGCTTCCGTCTGGAACAGCTGGGTGAGCAGGCCGTTGAGCACCTGGTCTGAAAAACCAATTGAAGCCGGGATGCTGTCGCGGCTGCGGGTACGCTTGGTAACGTAGTTGTAGATCTGGCCCAGCACTTCCAGCTGGATATCCATTTCCGCGATCTTGGCGTCAGTGGCTTTCAGCTGACTCAGGAAGAGGCTGCCTTCCACGCCCAGATCGGTGATGCCTTCGCGGGTTTTGAACTGCTCCAGGTCTTTTTCCACGCCGCTGAGTTCATCGGCCACCAGGCTCAGCCGCTCATCGAGAAAGCGTTTGGCATTGTTGAAGATGCGGCTCTTGTATTCCACCGCCGATAAGCCATACAGCTGCACCAGTTCCGTGAGGATCTGTACCCCGCGTTCGGGAATGTGATCGGAGTAGGTGATGTCGAGGATGGAAGACTGCTTGGAAATGGGATTGATCTGGATAGCCTGTTTCAGTTTGTTCACCGCCGAGGTGAGGGTACCAATGTTCACTTCCACTTCGCGGTTGCGGTTCACTTTCCGGGCATTGGGATTGCTGACCCAGCGAACGTTGCCGAACATTTTGGTAGACACGGTGGAGTCGAGCGGGTACACTTCATTGTTGAAACGCACTTCGCGGTCGTTGAGCAGCCTGGCGATGCCGCTCACCTGACGCTGTACGGTATCCGGATTTTCCAGTTCCAGCCGGAAGGGCAGGTCGTTGACATAAAACGGGGCGGTGCGGATGCGTCCTTTCTGGGTGTAATTGATGTTGAGCTGCAGTTTAACCGCCAGTTTTTTCAGCAGGTCGCGGGAGCTGAGGATCTGGATTTCCCGCTCGGTTTCACTGAGAATATTGCGCGACTCAATGCGGAAAATCTCCTGCAGATTGGTGCTTTTCTGTTCCGTGTTGTCATTGACGATCACGCGGGTTTTGGCCACATGCACGGGTACCTGGTAGCGCAGGTAAATGCGGGCAGCCACCATGCTCAGCACCACCACCACCACGGTCATGGGCCAGAAGGGGAGAATCCGGTACAGCAGGCGCTGTATCTGTTCACCCTTGTCTATGATTTCTTCGCCGGTTTGCTGTTCCGTTCTTCTTTCTGCCATGGGAAGCTTATTTACTTAAATTAATAATGGTGATGATCAGCGAGAGGCCCACCGCAGTGAGGGACACATACTGCGGCACACCGGCGCGTGAAATGAATTTGGCTTTAACCGGTTCCACATAAATCACATCATTGTTCCGGAGATAGTAATACGGCGATTGAAAAATTTCTTTGGACAGCAGGTTCAGGCGGGCAAAGCTGCGCACGCCATTCTCTTCCCTGATCACCAGGATATTGTCGCTGCGCCCCAGGTAGGTGATGTCGCCCGCCTGGGTAATCGCTTCCAGGATGGTGGTGCGCTCGTTGGCCATATTCACCCGGCCCGGGTGGTTCACTTCGCCCAGTACGGAGTAGAAGTAATTGAGGAACCGCACATTCACCACGGGGTTCTTGGTGTAATCAACGAGCAGGTCGGTGAGTTTTTTCTCCAGTTGGGTGCGGGTAAGCCCTTCTGCCTGCACCTTGCCCACATAGGGGATTTTGATGCTGCCATCGGCTTCCACCAGGTACCCCAGCATGGCGTTGTTGCCGCTGGCGCCCATCCCCGCGGCGGCGCCGGCCACCACACCGGTACCGGAGTTCAGCACACTCAGGTCGATGGGATTGCTGCCGCCCACCGTGATCCAGAGCTGATCGTTTTTCTGAATCTTGTTTTCAAAAACATTCTGCGCCTGTTTCAGGGCAGCGGAATCAGCCGCGGAGAGATCGTTGAGGTAGATCACCTTCCTGGTGCTGGTGCAGGAAGCCAGCATAAGGGCTCCCGCGAAAAAGGCCACAAAGGCCCGTATGGTTACTTGCTTCATATACATGTTGATCATTCTTCGGTTTGGAGGCGCACCCGGTTACCGGCCAGTACATAACGTTCACCCGTATGTGCACAAACGCAACGGCCTTCCCCGGAGAGCGGAAGGCTGAGCTGTTCGCCGTATTTCGACATCCAGCCGATCTGCCGGGCGGGCACGCCGGCCATCAGGGCAAAATCGGGCACATCGCGGTTGATGACGGCACCGGCAGCCACAAAGGCCCAGGCCCCGATCACCACGCCGCATACGATGGTGCAGTTGGCGCCCAGGGTAGCTCCCTGTTTCACGAGGGTATCCCGGTATTCGGCCTTGCGGGGCACCGCGCTGCGGGGATTGTACACATTGGTGAACACCATGCCCGGCCCGCAGAACACATCATCCTCCAGGGTTACCTGGTCAAACACCGACACATGGTTCTGGATCTTCACCCGGTTGCCGATGCGCACGCGGCCGGCCACATACACATTCTGACCCAGTGAGCAATCGCTGCCGATCACGGCGCCGGCACAAACATGCGTCCAGTGCCAGATGCGGGTGCCTTCCCCGATCACGGCGCCGGTATCCACGATGGCGGTTTCGTGTGCGGTGTAGTTCATCCGTGTAGTTTTTGCAGGAGCGGGTGCCGGTCTTTTCCATGACCCAGGATGGTCATGGAACGCAGCCGACAAACGGTTTCAATCGCGGGACGGCTGTCGGCAATGCCCCAGCCCCTGCCGGCGAGGAGCGCTTGGTAGGCGGCGGTATGCAGCCCCGTCAATCCCTCCGTAAAATCGATGGGCTTGCCGTTCAGGCTGATCATCCGGCAACTGCCCTGTTCCGCTGCGGCCGCACTGGCTGCCTGCAGATCGGCTGCGTCTACCGACAGGAACCACTTTACGCGGGCCCGCTCATATTCGATATAACCACTTTCGCGGTGGCTGCTTTTGTAATGCAGTTCCGACAGCTGCTCCTGGCCGAAAAGATAATGCAGCAGGTCGTAAAAATGGATGCCGATATTGGTGGAGATGCCGCCCGATTTCTGGACATCGCCTTTCCAGGAGGCAAAGTACCAGCGGCCCCGGGGGGTGATGTAGGTGAGCTCCACCTCGTACTTACGGTCAGGGCTACCCGCTTCTATCTCTGCTTTCAGCGCGGCGATGGCCGCATGCTGCCGCAGCAGCAGCAGCGAATGCACTTTGCGGCCGGTTTCCTTTTCCAGGGTTTCCAGTCCGTCGAGGTTCCAGGGATTCAGCACCAGGGGTTTTTCGCAAACCGCGTCGGCGCCGCTGCGCAGGGCAAAACGCATGTGGGCATCATGCAGGTAATTGGGTGAGCAAACGGATACATAACCCACTTCCTGCCCGGGTTGCCGGCGAAGCTTGTCGATGTGCCGGTCGAAACGTTCAAACTCGGTAAAAAAATGGGCATCCGGAAAATAGCTGTCCAGCACCCCCACCGAATCGTGGGGATCCATGGCCGCCACCAGGCTGTTGCCCGTATCGCGGATGGCCTTCAGGTGGCGGGGTGCCACATAGCCAGCTGCCCCGATCAGGGCAAAACGTTCAACCGGAACTGGAGTTTGCATCAGCAATGAAGAGCGTGAATTGTGCAGGGCTTCGCCTCTCTCGGTCACATGCGGGCGCCGGGATTTGCAGGAGATGAAAGCACTGAACTGTCACAGTCAATGAGGGCTTTTCACCCTTTGTTGAAATTGGGCAAATCTACCTAAAAAATCGCACCAATTTAACAAAGTACCAGGCCTTTAGGGCGGATTCAGGAAGGTTTATTTTGGCAGCATCGTTATGACTGCATGCCGGCGGCCGGAAGGGCGCGGCAGTAGGAATAAAAAAAGGGCTGTATCAGCAAGACACCCCTGGAAAACCCTTGAAAAATCCTCCTTCAGCAGGAAGAGTGATCAGGGGATCAGCGTTAATGTGTCTTGGGATACAGCCCGGTGATGAGGTAGTCCGGTGGGATACACCGGACAAATCATTTGGATGATTATCCCAGCGCCATGCGCCGGAAAGCCGTTACTTTCAGGTCGGCATCCACGCTTTTCAGGTAGTCGCCTACCGACTTGGCGTTGTCCTTTACAAAAGGCTGGGCGATCAGGGTATTCTCCTTGAAGAACTTATTCACTTTACCCATGGCAATCTTCTCAGCCATTTCAGCCGGTTTGCCCTCGGCCTTGATCTGCTCGATGGCAATTTCCTTCTCACGGGCAATGGTTTCGGGCGCTACGCTGGATTCGTCGATGGCCAGGGGGTTCATGGCGGCAATCTGCATGGCCACGTCTTTTCCGGCTTCGGCAGCGGCTTTGTTCATGCCCACCAGTACACCCATGCGGTTGGCACCGTGGATATAGCTGGCAACGAAATCGGCGTCGATGCGGTCGAAACGCAGACCGATTTTTTCACCGATGGAAGCGAGTTTGTCGTTGATCAGGTCGGCCACTTTGCTGCCGCCGATTTCCACGGCGTTGAGTTCGTCGAGGTTCTTTACGTCGTGGGCAACCGCTGCATCAGCGATGCTCCGGGCGAAGGCCACGAAATCAGCGTTCTTGCTCACAAAGTCGGTTTCACAGCTCACACATACCACGAAACCCGCGGTGTGGTTGCTGTTGGTCTGGGCAATCACCACGCCTTCTTTCGCTTCGCGGTCCACACGCTTGGCCGCCACTTTCTGACCCTGCTTGCGCAGCCAGTCGATGGCCGCTTCAAAATCGCCATTGCTTTCAGTCAGTGCTTTCCGGCAGTCCAGCATACCGGCGCCGGTGGTTTGGCGCAGCTTGTTGATGTCAGCTGCAGTAATGGTTACACTCATGGTAATCAAATTATTTGTTGGTTCACCTTCCGGTAAACCGGTGATGAAATGGTTTGAATCACAGGGCCGTTCCTTAGCGGGCGCTGCCTGCAGGACGGCGGCCGCCTGCTGCCGGACCCGGCACACGACGCTTGGCCGTGGTGGTTCCCCGCACGCGGCGGTTGCGGTCGTCACCGCCATCCTGGCGCTGCTCAAAGCGGGCAGCCCGGGCTTCAGCGGATTCTTCCTCACCGGAATGGCTATCGTCGTCATCCTTCTCAGCCTGACGTTCAGCCAGTCCTTCAGCAATGGCCGCGGTGATGTAGTTCACCACGATGGCGATGGATTTGGCGGCGTCGTCGTTGGCCGGAATGGGGAAGTCAACCTTATTGGGATCGCAGTTGGTATCCACCATACCAAAGGTGGTGATGTTCAGGCGGCGGGCTTCAGCCAGGGCAATGTGCTCATGACCGATGTCTACCATGAACAGGGCAGCCGGGAGACGGCTGATCTGGGCAATACCCCCCAGCACTTTCTCCATCTTTTCCTTATCGCGGGAAAGGGTCAGGCGTTCTTTCTTGGTGAGGCTGTCTACCGTACCGTCGGCCAGCATTTTTTCGATGCTCTGCATTTTCTTCACGCTCTTGCGAACGGTATTGAAGTTGGTGAGCATACCTCCCAGCCAGCGCTCCGTTACGAAAGGCATGTTCACCTTTTTGGCGCACTCGGAAACGATTTCCTTAGCCTGCTTTTTGGTGGCCACGAACATGATTTTCTTGCCGCTTTTCGCGATGGCTTTCATCGCAGCTGCACTTTCCTGCAGCCCTTCAGCGGTTTTATTCAGGTCGATGATATGGATACCCTTCTTCTCAGCGAAGATGTAGGGCAGCATCTTGGGGTTCCACTTCTTTTTCAGGTGACCAAAGTGCACCCCTGCTTCCAGCAGCTGTTGTTGTAAGGAAGTTGTGTTTTCCATTTTGTTGTCCCGGCTTGCGGGTTGCCTTCAGCAGGCAACCGGGAAGCCTTTTTTAAAAGTGAATAATATTGAACATTCAGTAAATAATCCGGTTCCGGCATTAACGCTTGCTGAACTGGAAGCTTCTCCTGGCCTTCTTGCGACCCGGCTTTTTCCGTTCAACGGCGCGGGGATCACGCTTCAGGAAACCGGCTGCCTTCAGGGCGGGACGGTATTCAGCATTCACTTCCAGCAGGGCGCGGGCAATGCCCAGTTTGGCAGCTTCGGCCTGGCCTTTTACGCCACCACCGGTTGCATTGATCACGATGTCAAACTTGTCGGTGGCTTCCGCCGTTTTCAGCGGAGCTTCCAGCTGGTTCTGCAGGTACACCAGGGGGAAATAGGTTTTATAATCTTTACCGTTCACCGTGATTTTGCCGTCGCCCTTGCTTAAAAAAACACGGGTAACCGCTTCTTTACGGCGTCCAACTGCATTTTTTTGTTTTTCCATTGTTGTATTTCTTTTGAAACCGGTTTGTACTGTCCGGCAGTGAATTAAAATTTAAGTTCCTGGGGTTGCTGAGCGCCGTGGGGATGCTCCGCACCGGCATACACAAACAGTTTCTTGTACATCTTGCGGCCCAGCCGATTCTTGGGCAGCATGCCCTTGATGGCCCTTTCAATCAGCACCTCGGGGCGACGCTTAATCAGGTCCTTGGCCAGCTCTTCCTTGCGTCCGCCGGGATATCCGCTGAAAGTGTCGTACACCTTTTCTTCCATCTTATTGCCGGTCAGTGCGATTTTATCACAGTTGATCACAATCACATAATCACCGCAGTCTACGTGAGGGGTGTAATACGCTTTGTTTTTTCCCCGCAGTACTGCTGCGATCCGGGAACACATGCGACCCAAGGTTTGATTAGTACCGTCTACCACGTACCAGTTACGTGCAACGGTAGCCTCGTTGGCATGTTTGGTGGTGAAATGAAGCTTACTCATTGTTGTTACTTTTTTAAGTGAGATGCCCGCTATCCCGGGCACCGTTAAATGGGACGCAAAGGTAGGCTTAGTCAGGCAGAATTCCTACGGGAAAGCAGTCTTTTTTTGCAGACAGGCTTGTATCTGATTGATTATCAGGAATAAATTTGACAAGAAAATTTAGTTGACGGGAGCGTTGAGAGAGGGATAGGGAAGTTTAGAGGGGTTTAGCGTTTAGGGGTATACGCCGGGACGCTCCGGCGGCCTGGCGTTGGAGAAGGTTCAAATGTTCAAGGTTCAAAACCTTGGTTTCCTTCCTGAAATTGAGCATTGATGATTGAAAATTGATTATGGATTATTGCCTCCTTCCCTGTTCACCATTCCCTGTTCCTTGTTCACCGTTCCCTGTTCCCTTCCCTGTTCCCCTTGTTCCGGCGGGGGGAAACGGTGATCGCCGGGGTTCCGCGGTGAGATGTCGTTCGCAGGAAAGTTGACGACTGCGAAACCACCGCCGGAACGGAAAATTCCGCCGGGGGGAAACGGTGATCGTCGGGGTTGCGCGGCGAGATGTCGTTCGCAGGAAAGTTGAGGACTGCGAAACCACCGCCGGAACGGAAAATCCCGCCGGGGGGAAACGGCGATTGTCAGAGTTTAGGGTTTAGGGGTATACGCCGGGACGCTCCGGCGGCCTGGCGTTGAAGAAGGTTCAAAAGGTTCAAAGGTTCAAAACGTTGGTTTCCTTCCTGAAATTGAGCATTGATGATTGAAAATTGATTATGGATTATTGCCTCCTTCCCTGTTCCCTGTTCCCCGTTCCTTGTTCAACAAAAAAAGGACCGTCTTGCGACGGCCCTTTAAAAAGAAAACCCTCAAATGTAGCTTTATTCAATCTTGTAAGTATAGTATCCCGCGTTGTTGAGGTACAGCGTGAGTTTGTAGTTTCCGGCCGGAAGTTCAAAGTTCGGACCGTCCTGTTCCAGCGAACCGTCGCTGCCGGTATCGCCGAGGTTGATGCCCCAGTCGCTGTTGGCCCTGAATTTGAACAGCGTGTTACCGCTGAAGCTCACATTGGCGCTCCAGGTACGGCTGCCCGCATCATAGATCATGGGTACGTCGGGATCGCCGCCCCAGTTGGTGAAGCTGCCCACCACGCCCCAGGTGGTTTTGTGGTAAGTCCAGGTCTGGTCGTTCAGGTTTACATTCAGCTTGTAGTAGCCGGCGCCTTCGGGGAAGGAGAGGTTACCGCCGGAAGTGCTTACCGTACCGTTACCGCCCGCGAAGAAGGGATTGGTACCGCCGTAGTTGTTGCCGCCCCAGTTGGGTGCGCTGGTGAACTTGAATTCATACGTGCCGCCGGCAGGTACATTCACATACCCTTCATAGTTGCCGTCGTCGTTGCGGGAAGCGAGCTTGGGCGCCGAGGGCGGATCCCAGCCCTGGTAATCACCTGCCACCCGCAGCAAACCAAAGATCTTCACCGGTACTACCGTGAAACGACCGTTCTGGAAGTCAACCCGGATTTTATACAGCCCGTCATCAGCGGGGCCGGGGAAGTTGGAATTGAAACCGGAAGGATTGCTGCCGGAATAGTATCCGAATTCACCGCCGTCGCGGAGACCGGGAACCGTATTGTCGGCTACGGCGTACTTGGCATCCCAGCTGCCGTTCACCGGAAGCATGAGGTACTCGTTGCCACCGGCCAGGTAGAAGGTGCCTTCATAGGTAACCGTATCAATCATCATGAACTTCTGCGCGGGAGAAGGCACCGGGTTGCCCCAGCTGCCGGCCGTAGCGCTGCCCACCAGGTACAGTTCGCGGTTATCCGGAATGCGCACTTTGGGCGGCACCACATAAGGGGTGGCCTGCAGGGTTACCGTGTTGGAGAACTTGCGGTCGTTGTTGTTGGCATAGGAGGCAATCACGCGGATCTCGATCGTTACCGGGCGGCCAAAGGCAAAACCAAAACCCACCAGGGCGGCATTGAGTTCCTTGGCAATGAAGCTGGTACCCAGCTGGGCATTCACCTGACGGGTATACGCTTTATTGAAATTGCGGCCGGCAGAGTCAATCTGCACGATGTACTTGTACTGACTGGAATCTACGGCAAACTCGGGGTTCGTCCAGCTGAGGGTCAGCACCGTGCTGTTGGAGTCGGCCGGGGTAGGCGCTACCGTGGTGGTGCTGGAGCTCAGCACCGGCGACTTACCGGAGCTGTATGCCGGCAGGTCAGCTTCTTTTTTACAGGCAGTAAAAAGCATTGCTGCGCCGGTTACCGCCACCAGGGATTTAAAAATATTTTTCATAAACATTTTTTATTAAAGAGTTAGATACGTGTAACCGTGAATTTACCCCGCTGGAAATCCACTACAATTTTGTAGTTGCCGGTGGCAGGCGGCGCCTTTATATCTCCGCCGAAGGCTTTGAAGTCATCACCGTTAACGTTGTTTTCGTTGTTGCTGCCCGTGAAACCATATTTCTCGGGATCGGGGGATACCGCCGACCAGTTGCCGTAACGCGGAACGAAGAGGTAAGAACCGCCGCCGTTCAGGTTTACCGTGAGTTCATACACCGTTTCAGAAACGCGGTTGAACTTCTGCGCCAGCACCTCGGGATCACCGCCACCCATCCAGTTGGCCGGTGTGGCACTGCCGGTGATGTACAGGGTACCGGCTACAGGCGGAGCCACTTTGGGCGGGATGGTATACGGGGTAACCGTAAAGCTGATGACGTTGGAGATCAGCAGGGCTGAGTTGTTGATGAGCGTTGACTTCACGCGGATTTCCAGGTTGTGCGGAATGCCGGGGGCCAGCTCCATGGTGTTGAGGAGGTAATCGTTCAGCTGCGACTGGGTAAGGCTGTAGCTGAGCTCACGGCTTATCACCACAGACGCCTTCTTGGGATTGCTGAAGTTGGCGCCGGCGGTATCCATCTCAATGGTGTAGGTTACGTCCTGCGAACTCACCCCCGTGGTAAACCGGTACTCCGGGTTGGTCCAGTTCAGGCTGAAGGCCACCTCGTTGGGCGTGGTGAACGACATATTGATCACAGAGCCGCCACTGTTGGCTGTGCCCTGCAATACCGGTGCCGTACCGCCCTCATAGAAGATTTTATTCTCTTCCTTTTTACAGGAAACCAGTACCGCCGACAGAAAGGCAAACTGGAGCAATACGTTGATTAACTTTTTCATATTCTGCAGTTAAAAATTTTAAATATCAGAATCCGGGGTTTTGGGTGAGGTTCGGATTGGCCACCAGGTTGGAAGCCGGAATCGCGAACAGGTTGTATTTGGGATCCACCGCGGTACCGGAAGCCACCCCGCCCTTCCAGGGCCAGAGGTAAGTGCCGGTGGTGAGCAGTCCGTAACGGATCAGGTCAGTGCGGCGATGGCCTTCCCAGTACAGTTCACGGGCGCGCTCGTCCAGGATAAACTGCAGATCCAGCTCGGTATCATTCACCTGGCCAAGGCTGGTGGTCCCGTAAGCCCGGCGACGCAGGGCATTGATATAGCCGAGGGCTGTAGCCCGGTTGCCACCCGTACCGCCACGCAGTACGGCTTCTGCATAAATCAGGTACATCTCCGCCAGGCGGAACACCGGGAAGTCAACATCGGCAAATACGCCGGTGATGTCATTGGTGGGAGCACCGTCGGAACGGAGGTTGACATACTTCTTAACATGCGGACCTTCATTAAAGTTGCCCACATCGTTGATCACCAGCTGTGCATCACCGGTGCCAAAGGCTGAGGTGGTGAACATGGCGCGGCTGTCGGTGGCGCCGGTGCGGTCCGCAAACTTGGTTACCAGCGCGGAAGTGGCGCGGTAGCCATACCAGCCACCGCTTACCCCGTACTCAGCAAAGTCGTCGCCGGCAGCGCAGTGTACAAAGAAGGTGGTGTTGCCATAACCCTGGGTACGCAAACCATCGCAGTTGATGGCATAGATGATTTCGTCGCTGGCCTTTTCGTTGTCGGCCATGAAGAGGCGGGCGTAGTTGGGGTGCAGGGTGTAACCGGAGTTGATCACCTTGCTGGAATACGTGATGGCCTCAGTGTATTTGGGCGTAGCAATATAGGTTTCCGCGTTCAGGTAGAGGCGGGCCAGCATTGCCCAGGCAGCAGCCTGGTCTACCCGGCCGTATTCGTTGGCGCGGGGCGCCTTCAGATCGTTTTCAATATCCTTCAGCTCCTGCTCAATGTAGGCAAAGAGTTCAGCCTTGCCTTTTTCCACCGGCAGTTCAGCGCCGATTTTGTTGGCTTCGGTGATGAAGGTGGATTTGCCGAACAGGTCCATCATCACCCAGTAGTTGAAGGCACGCAGGAAGCGCACTTCAGCCACGGTGCTGCGGATATCATCGGCGTCTGACCCGGAAATACCGCGTTCAGCCAGCTTCTCGTCTGTGCATTCGCGTAAGTATTCATTGATCAGGGTGATGTTGTAGATCGGACGGGCGTAGATGCCGCGGAGGAAGGGATCCTGGGAGGTCCAGCGGAAATTGTGAAAATCCTTGATGGTCTGGTCGTTCCAGGCTACCACAGCCTCATCGGTGGGCAGTTCCTGACAGTTGAAGAACATCCGGATAAAGGCGATCTGCGAACCTTCATCCAGGCCGCCGGTGATATCGGGGTTACCGGCCGGACCGGAATTACCGCCGATCGACATGGCTCCGTAAATTTTTGCCAGTACCGCCTTGTATCCCGTATAGGTGGAGTAGGCTTTCTCCGGCGTGAAATCGTTCTGCGGAAACAGGTCCAGTTTTTTAGCGCAGGCGCTCAGCAGCAGGGCCGCGGCGATCGCTAAAAAGACAGAGCTGATGATTTTATTTTTCATACAATTCATTTATTTATGTCATTAAAAATCTAAGTTGAAACCGAGCGAATACACGCGGGGCCGGGGATAGATGGTGTTGTCCACCTGCTCGTTATTGGCCACTTCCGGATCCAGTCCTTTGTACTTGGTGATCACGAACACGTTCTGCACGCTGGCAGCCACCCGCAGGTTGGCGCGGTTGCTGAACACCTTGCCTACATTGTAACCGAGGTTGATGTTGTCCAGGCGGAAGAAAGAGGCGTTCTCGATATAATAGTCAGAGAGGTACTGGTTGTTTTTGAAACCGGTTTCCAGGTAGTTGCGGGAAACATTCCGGATCACGCCGAGGGGATCCAGGATGGCACGCTGTACAGCACTGTTGGAGAAATAGTTGTTGTACATGTAGTTGCCGATCGTTCCGTGCGCTGCCAGCCCGATGAAGAACTGACCGTAGTTGAACTGGGTGTTGATACCGAACAGAACATCCGGGTTGGGCTTCTGGAACAGGCGGCGGTCTTCTTCATTCACCAGACCATCGCGGTTGAGGTCTTCATACAGGCCTTCGATCGGGCGACCGGTAGCCTGGTCATACACCTGCTTGAACAGGAAGAAGGAATAAGGCGCATAGCCTACGATGTGACGGCCGATGTTGTTACCGGTACCGCCGGCGATGCCGCTGGTGGGCACCCCTTTAAAGCTGGGGTCCTCATAATTCAGCAGCTTGGTTACTTTAACCGAGTTGTAAGAAACGTTGAAGCCGAAATCCCAGCTTACTTTTCCGCGCTTGATGGGGGTGGTGTTCAGCACGAATTCAATACCCTTGCTTTCCACGTTACCCACGTTGGTGAGCAGTTCCACGTTGAAGTTGCCACCGGCAGCCACGGGCACCACGCTCAGCAGGTCTTTGGCAGTTTTCTTGTACACATCGATTGAACCCGTAATCCGGTTGTTGAAGAAACCGAAGTCGAGGGCGATGTTCTGGGTTTCCATGGTTTCCCATTTCAGGTCGGGGTTGTAGGCACCCGGGCGGCTGAAACCATAGAAGCTGTTGCCGAACTGGTACTGGGCAAAATCATTACCCAGGGAGTATACCGGGAGGTAGGCATAGTTGGCGATACCATCCTGCTGACCGGTACGGCCCCAGCCAAAACGCAGTTTCAGTTCGTTGATCTTGCTGCTGTTCCGGAAGATTTCTTCTTTCAGTTTCCAGGCCAGGGCCACGGCGGGGAAATAACCCACGCGGTTTTCAGGACTGAACTTGGAGCTGGCGTCGCGGCGCAGTGAAGCGGTGATCAGGTATTTGTTGGCGATGGTGAGGTTCATCCGGCCGAGGTAAGATTCCAGTCTGTTCTGGGGCTTATCCGTGCGGAAACGCGGGGTGGAACCGGGGATGATGATGCTGCGCAGGGTATTGTTCTCTGTGGCATACGATTCGTAAGCGAAATCACGCGTGGTGAAATCCTGGTAAGTATGACCCACCAGCAGGTCGAGCTTGGTATCCAGCGAAGCGAGGTCTTTGGAATAAAACAGCGAGGTTTCGATCAGGCTGTTTTCCTTCATCTGGGCATAGTGTGAGCTGCGGCCCTTGAAGGCGGATTGTACCTGGGTTACGAGCAGGGTGTCGTACAGGTCGTCGCCCTTACCGAATGAATTGTCGCGGGCCACATTCAGCAGCACGTGCAGATCAGGCAGGAAGTGCAGTTTGTAATCCAGCTGGAGGTTGCCGATGAAACGGTTCACTTCCGAGCGGTTGTTGCGGTAATCCAGCAGCGAGAGCGGGTTGGGGGCGGTGGAACCACCGTTGGTACCGATGGGAATGCCATCACTGCGCAGCCACTCATAGTATCCTCCGTATTTGTTATTGGCGTTGATGGCCTGGCTGGGATCGAAGCTGGCAGCAGCCCCTACCGCGCCACCATCGGCAAAGCGGTTCTTGGTCTGGCTCAGTTTCAGGTTGAGGTTCACGGAGAGGTGATCATCAAACAGTTTGGGCGAGAGGTTCAGCGCGGTAGACCAGCGGTTGAACTTATCGGTTTTGAGGATACCTTCCTGGTTCAGGTAACCCACAGAGAGGCGGAAGGGAAGCTCACCGCCGATGGCGCCACTTACGCTGAAGTTGTTGTCCCAGCCATAAGCCTCGCGGTAAATCAGGTTCTGCCAGTTGGTATTGGTGCTGCCGAGCAGGGCCTTCCAGGTATTGTTCCCGGTGGCTGCGGCCTCATCGTTCACGATTTTGCGGATCTCATCACCGTTGAGCACATCAGCGGTTTTGGTGATCTTGTTGAGGTTGAACTGGGTGCTGTAGTTGAATTTCAGCTTGCCCTTGCTGCCCTTCTTGGTGGTGATGATCAGTACGCCGTTGCTGGCACGGGAACCGTAGAGGGCCGTGGCAGAAGCGTCTTTCAGCACCGACATGGATTCAATATCGTTGGGGTTGATGGTGTTCAGCAGGTTGCCGTTGCCGGAGATGCCGTTGCTTTCCACGGGCACCCCGTCAATCACGATCAGCGGGTCGTTGCTGGCATTCAGCGAAGAACCGCCGCGGATCCGGATCCGGCTGCCGAAGCCCGCACCACCACCGCCGGTGGTGATCTGCAGACCGGCTACCTTACCCTGGAGCAGCTGCTCGGCAGAGTTGATGTTGCCCTTCTGAAACTCTTTGGCGTTGATCTGGGTAACCGCACCGGTAAGGTCGGTTTTCTTCCGGGTGCCATAAGCTACCACCACCACATCGGTGAGCTGCTGGGCACTTTCGGCCAGGCTGATGTTCACCACCGCGCCGGCAGCCACTTCCTGGGTGGCATACCCAACCGAAGTGAAGATCAGGGCGGAAGACCCCTGCGGCACGGCAATTTTGTAAGTACCATCCGCGGCCGTTTGGGTCGACACTTTCGCACCCTTCACGGAAACCGTAACACCGGCTACCGGGGTGCCTTTTTTGGCATCGGTTACCTTACCGGTAACCACCGTCTGCGCAACGGCCACCGCACTCATCAGGGTGCAGAGCAGCGTCAGCGCCACCATCTGTTTCAGTCGGCTGAAACCTTGTTGAATACTCTTTTTCATCTGCATTGTTTTTGGGCAGTGTTGGAACAAGCCGGCAGAAGCGATGCCACTACGGGAAGGCAGGCGTTGAAGAATCTGCAATCGTTCATAAGCAATCATTTCCTTACGGGTGGTGTCCCTACAGCAGCCTTGAATGAATAAGGGCTGTTATCGAAATGTGTAAATATTACACAATTTTAGACATTTTTTTTGAAATGTTTAACCTTTGTTAAACTTTTCCTTTCAAAATTACCGGCACAATTAGCGGATAACCATCATTCTACCGGTTATAACAGACATACATCGGGGACCAATCGCTGCAAAACTTGGATAATTTCTAAAAATCAATCCCGATGAAATTTTTCTTCTTCTTCTCGTATTTCTCAAAATTGAACCGGTAGAGCTTGCCGGGCCGGTGGGGCACATCCTGCTCCATTTCCTTAAGATCGACCAGGAAATCCATGGCAAAGAATTTCTTGCGGAAATTACGGCGGTCCATTTTGATGTCGAGGATGGCTTCGTAGAGGTTTTGCAGTTCGCGCAGCGAGAATTTGCGGGGCAGGAGGTTGAACCCGAGGGGATGCTCCTGTACCCGTTTCTGCAGCTGGCGCAGGCAGGTGTCGAAGATCTCCTGGTGATCAAAAGCCATGCTGTTCACATGCTTCACATCGTGCCAGTGCAGTTCGTTGTCGAGGATATTGAGTTTGTGGTGCTGTACATTGATCAGCGAGTAATAGGCCACGGTGACCACGCGGCCGGCGGGGTGCCGGTTCACCTTGCCGAAGGTGTGCACCTGCTCCAGGTACACATCGCTCAGGCCGGTACGCTGTTTCAGCACCCGGTAAGCGGCGGCATCCAGGTCTTCTTCCGGCTGCA
The DNA here is from genome assembly GCA_041911275.1 of Ferruginibacter sp. Taxonomy (GTDB): domain Bacteria; phylum Bacteroidota; class Bacteroidia; order Chitinophagales; family Chitinophagaceae; genus Ferruginibacter. The sequence continues at coordinate 82,875 of JAYRPG010000157.1, forward strand.
CCAGGTCGCCGAGGAGCGACCATTTGCCCTGGAACTTCTTGAGATCGCTCTTGATGAGCAACACCTGCAGCCGGCTTTCATCAAAACCGAAGATCACACAGTCAACCGAAAGGGCAATCCGGTTCGTGCTTTCCACTTCCGACTGGATGACCTGTAGGGATTTCACCCCCTTTGCTGGTTTTGTTTGCGCACCGGTAGCCATAACCGCTTCTATTATTGGATAGACAGATTTAAAGGAATCCTGAGCTTCCTGCCCTCAGCCACGGTGATCTTCGCGCCCTGCGCAATCACCTGGTTCACGTTCAGCACACATTCGCCGTTCATGCGGGGGTTGATGATGATCTCCGCGCCGCTGGGCAGGGTGGCCGGAGGCACGTTGCCGTAGGTCCAGTTGGCCGCATTCGACCAGTTGCCGTCGCCGTTAAATATATACACATTCGGCGGATGGTAAAGATAAACATGAAACTCACCGGGCTGCAGGGTAACATTGTTGTTGTTGCCCCCCAGGCTGAAGGTGGAGTTGGTGGGACCGTTCAGTCCGCTGCCGGTACCATTGCTCACATAATTGAGCCAGTTGCCGGTGGCCTGGAAGCCGATGTTGCGGGTTTGCGCCACCACATCCAGGTTGGCCACCACGTTCAGCTTGATGCCATTGCTGTTGTTGTCTGAAATCTGGTAGCGTTTGAACAGGCCGTTGTTGTCGTAAAAATCATAATTGAAATTGGAGCTGTTGAACAGCGAGGGATTGGAGATGCGCAGGTGGTTCAGCTTGGAGAACACCTCAAACAGCGCCTTGCGGCGGGGCTCCGTCCACTGCTCCCACAGGTGGGGCTTGTTGGAGGTGCGGCCCCCGTTGAACATGATGGACACATCATAGCCCCTTTCGCCGAACTGCCAGATCATTTTGGGGCCCGGCGTGGTGAGCAGCACACTGGCGGCAGCAGCCGTCTGGCGCAGGGCCGTGCTGGTGTCGCGGGTGTTGTAACCACCAAAACTGTTGCCATAAGCGATGGCCTCAAAAGGAATCCGCTCCTTATCATGACTTTCCATGTAGCCTACAGCCGCCGGAACGGTAAAGGCCGTCTGGCTGCTGTTGTACATCACTTTGGAGAAGTCGGAGTTGGTATTGTAGGCCTGCACCGCCTGCTTGTAGGGGTCATGGCATTCGCTCCACAGCAGGTAGCCCTTGGAGGCATACACCTGCTCTTCAGAACGCTGGGTGCCCAGGAACTCGAGGATCATATAAGTGCCGGGGTACTTGGGCACGATGTAATCATAGTAGCGGTTGAGGTTGCTTACACGGGTACCGTCAAAGTCTTCCACCGTGGTTTCGTTGGTTTGCTTCTGGGTAAAGCCCTTGGCCAGGTCGATGCGGTAACCGTCAACCTTATACTCGGTGATCCAGTATTCCATGGCCCTTCTTACCAGGTACTGGGTGGCGGGAGAAGTATGGTTGAGATCGTTGAACACACTGTAAGGATGCGGGGCCACCGTGTTCATCCAGGGGTTGTTGGCAGCGGGGCGGTTGTTCACCGCGTCCCAGTACATGCGGCCCTGCGGGGCATAGAAGGCGTCCAGCTGGTTGTACACCACATCGAGGATCACCGCGATGCCATTTTCATGGCATTTGTCGATGAACTCCTTCAGCTTGTCCTTGGTACCATAATATTTGTCGAGCGCACAGTAGAACGTGGGATTATAACCCCAGCTTTCATTGCCCGAGAATTCGTTCACCGGCATCAGTTCGATGGCATTGATGCCCAGGCGCTTGAAATAATCCATTGAATCAATCAGCATCTGGTAGTTGCGGGCATCACCAAAATCACGCACCAGCAGCTCGTAAATCACCAGGTTGCGCTTGTCGGGCTTCTGGAAATTGGTGACCTTCCAGTTGTACTGGGGCGCGCAGGTTTTGAACACCGTCATATAGGCGTTCTTGCCGGGCGATACGTTGGGATCGTTGGGATAGGGCTTGAGGTTCGGAAAGGTGGAAGCGGAGATATACTGATCGTTCCAGGGATCGAGAATCAGCTCAGAATAGGGATCAGCTACATAAATGCTGTTGTCTACCAGGTACTGGAAGGTGTATTCCACCCCGGGATTCAGGTTCTTCAGCGTGATCCAGTAATAATTGTTGTCGGGCGTTTTGTTCATCTGGTACTTGGCCTGTGGCAGCCAGTTGTTGGGCTCAAAATCGCCCAGCACCACCACGTATTGTTTGCCGGGGGCATACAGCACCAGGGTCACCGAGTCGCAGCCCGGCCAGAAATTGATGCCCTCCTGTACCCCGGAAGGCAGGGCGGCCACCACATTGGCCAGGGGCACATAAAACTGCACCGTGTCGCGGAAAATATTGCCGTTCAGGTCCATTTCGGCAATGAACTGCTGGGTTCCGGCAGTGGCCACCGTGCCGCTGCCCGAAATGCTGTTGCTGCCGGTGGTGGGCCCGGTGATGAGGTTGCCGTTGAAAAACAGGCGCAGCGTACCCGCGCTGGAGGAGGCGGTGGCGGTTACGGAAACCGACTGTCCCACCGAAGCGGTAATGTTCTCATTGGAAATATTGTACAGCGGCTCCAGGCCGGGCTGGGTGAAGATGATGCTGTTGGTGCCGGCCGGGTAAATCGGGATGTACATGTCGCTGTTATCCGTATTCTTCTGCACCAGGGTTCCCGTGGCATTGCGGAACAGCAGGGCTATCTTCAGGATGGTTTCGTTGGCCGGTACGCCGCCCGCGGCAGCATTGAAATAAGCCCGCGGGTTGGTGAGGGTGAAGGTCCATTTATTGGGCTGCCCCGGTACCGCCGTGGCCTGCGGAGCCGTGGTGGTTCCCCAGGTGGTGGGCACATAACGCCAGGCGGTCGGCGTGGTGCTGAGGTTGGTGATCACGCCCAGGTGCATGTACACCGGACCGGCAAAATTATTCAGCGCACGGTTGCCCTTGCTGGCATCCATCGTGATCACAATCGTGGAGTTGTCATTCGGAAACTGGGGCGCCCAGGTGAGGAGCTGTGCCCGGGTGGCAGTCAGCAAAAAAAACACCCCCAGAGAAAGTAATAACTTCTTCATGCGACAAACAATTTAATGTGTAAAGTACACACATTATTGGGAAATGGCAAAAAATGTTGAAAAAATCAGCGCCGGTATACGGGGTGTCCGTCCACAAACACCGCCCGGATCAGGGCCTTCGGCAGTTCCGGTGCCGGAGCCTGCAGCAGGTCGGTGTCCATCCAGATGAAATCGGCCGCCTTACCGGGTTCCAGGCTCCCCTTCTCCTGTTCTTCAAAAGCCGCCCGGGCCGCCCAGCGGGTCATGCCAAGAAGCGCAGAGCGGCGGTCGAGGGCTTCATCCGGCCGGAAGCCGCCTTCCGGATAACCAGACAGATCGCGGCGCCACACCGCTGCATAAAAGGTGCGCAGCGGATCCAGCGCCTCCACCGGGAAATCGGTGCCCAGGGGCAGCCAGCCATTCTGCTGCAGCAGGGAACGGTAGGCATAGGCGCCCGGCAGGCGGTCGGCCCCCAGCCGGTCGCCTGCCCAGTACATGTCACTGGTGGCGTGCACGGGCTGCACGCTGGGGATGATGCTGTACCGCCCGAAGAGGGGGATATCGGCCCGGTTCACCACCTGGGCATGTTCGATGCGCCAGCGCCGGTCGTTGGGCCCCTTCAGCACATCGGCATACACATTCAGCACCGTGCGGTTGGCGCTGTCGCCGATGGCATGGGTGCAGAGCTGCAGGCCGCTGCCGATGAGGCGCTCCGCCACCTGCCGCAGGTGAGCGGCATCGCTGATCATAAAACCCGTTTGGGCGGGGTCATCGTGGTATGGATGCAGGAGGCAGGCACCCCGCGAGCCCAGGGCGCCGTCGGCATACACTTTAAAGCCCCCCACATGGATCCTGCCGTTGCGGTAGGGACCGCGGGCCGTCCAGCTTGCGTAATACTGCGCGCTGTCGTGCAGCAGCGCATATACTTTCATGCGCAGCTCACCCGCCGCCTGCATGCGCTCCAGCAGCGCCAGCATCCCCTCTCCCACGCCGCAGTCGTGCACCCCCGTTAAACCATAACGGAAACAGCTGTCCTGCGTCTGCCGCAGGTAACGGCGGGCCAGGGTATCGGCGATGGGCGGTATCATTTTTTCCACGGCATCCATGGCCGCATCGAGCAGGATGCCCGTCAGCTGCCCGTTGCGCAGCTCAATGCGTCCTCCCGGAATGCGGGTACGGGCCGTGATCCCCGCCAGGTCGAGCGCCCGCTGGTTCACCACAACCGCGTGCCCGTCGATGCGCTTAAGCAGCACGGGGCGGTGGGGGAAGAGGCGGTCGAGCTCGGTTTTATCGGGGAACTGCTTCAGCGGCCAGTCGTTCTGGTCCCAGCCGCGGCCATAGATCCATTCCGTGGGGGCGGCTGCCGCATAGGCCTTCACCCGCTCCAGCACCTCCTCCCAGGAGGCAGTGCCGTAGAGGCTGCATTTCCAGAGATCGGTGGCATAGCCGGTAAAATGGCAGTGGGCATCAATGAAGCCGGGATAAATCCATTTGCCGCCGACGTCCAGCAGACTGTCGGCCGCATAACGGCGGCGGATATCCTCCGTGGTGCCCGTGGCGAGAAGGCGGCCGTTTTTCAGCGCCATGGCCTGCTGCACACTGAACGCACTGTCGCAGGTGTAGATCACCGCATTGTACACAATCAGGTCGGCGGGCTTGCGGTGATGGCAGCCCTGGAGGAGCAGCCACAGCACCAGTGTGCCGCCAAACCCTGCGGCGCGGCTGAAAGCGCGGTGTAGCATCTGTTTATTTGTTTAAATGTACAGGAAAACGCGGAACCCCGCTGTATCTTTGAAACCCTGTATGTACAACGCTGAACAAACCCGCCACCTGCAGCAGGAAAGCCTGCACTGGCTGCAGCATCCCGCGCCGGTGGACGCAAAGAATATCGCGGCCCTGCGCGCCGTGCTCCGCTTCCATGAATACCGGTACTATATCCTCAACGACCCCCTCCTCTCCGATCCGGAATACGACCGGTTGTATAAAATGCTGGAGAAAGCGGAGCAGGCGCACCCGGAATGGATCAGCCCCGACTCGCCCACGCAGCGGGTGGGGGGCGGACTGGTGAAGAGCTTCCCCAAGGTGGATCACCTGGTGCCGATGCTGTCGCTGGACAACAGCTATGAGGCCGCCGACCTGGAAGACTGGGACCGGCGGGCCCGCGAACTATCGGGCAGGGATAACCTGGAATACTGCGTGGAGCCCAAATTTGACGGCGCCAGCATTTCCCTCATCTATGAACATGATTTACTGGTGCGGGCAGCCACACGCGGCGACGGCGTAACGGGGGATGAGATCACCACGAACATCAAACAGATCCGCTCGGTGCCGCTTTCCGCCGCCTTCAGCGATTATGGCATCAGCCAGGTGGAGATCCGGGGAGAAGTGCTGATGAACAAGGAAAACTTTGCCCGCTACAACCAGCAGCTCATGGAGGAAGGGCTGCCCCCGCTGGCCAACCCGCGCAATGCGGCCGCCGGCACCCTGCGCATCAAAGACAGCGCCGAAGTGGGCCGCCGCAACCTCGAAGCCTTTTTGTATCACGTGAGCTTTGTACAAAGCGGCACGCCGGGCCGGCGCCCCGTGCCCGATACCCACAGCGGGATGCTGCAGATGCTCTGGGACCTGGGCTTCCGCAGCCCGCAGCAGGAAATGAAAATCCTGCAGGGCGCGGCCGCCGTGGTGAACCATGTGGAAGCCTTTGAAGCGCAGCGCGACGGGCTGCCCTATGAAATTGACGGCATGGTGATCAAGGTGAACAGCCTGGCCCTGCAGGACCAGCTGGGCATGACGAGCCACCACCCACGCTGGGCGATTGCCTTCAAATTCAAGGCGCGGCAGGCCAGCAGCCGACTGCTCGACGTGGAATTCCAGGTAGGCCGCACGGGAGCGGTTACCCCCGTAGCCAAGATTGAACCCGTGCAGGTGGGCGGGGTAACGGTGTCGAGTATCTCCATTCACAACGAAGACTATATCCGGGAAAAAGACCTGATGAAGGGCGACAGCATCCTGATTGAACGCAGCGGCGATGTGATCCCCCAGATCGTGAAGTCGTTTCCCGAACTGCGCAAGGGCAGCGAAACCCCGATTGTGTTCCCCCGTCACTGCCCCAAGTGCGGCCATGCCCTCTTCAGGCCCGAAGACGAAGCCGTTTGGCGCTGCATCAACCTGCAGTGCGAAGCCCAGGTGGTGGAACGGATCATCCATTTTGCCAGCAAGGACGCCATGGACATCCGCACGCTGGGTGAAGCCAATATCCGGCGTTTTTATGCGGCCGGCCTGCTGCACGACATCCCCGGCATCTACCGGCTCGATTTCGATGCCATCGGCCGGTTGGAAGGCTTTGGCCCCCGGTCGGTCGAAAACCTGAAAGCCGCGATTGAAGCCTCCCGCACCCAGCCGCTGCACCGGCTCATTTACGGACTGGGCATCCGCTATGTGGGCGAAACCACCGCCAAAACCCTGGCCCAGGCGGTGGAGCACCTGACCGATTTCCGGCATTTCAGCATGGAACAACTGCAGCAGCTGGAGGATGTGGGGGTAAAGGTGGCCGATAGTATCCACCGCTTTTTCCATGACGCCGGCAATATCGCCCTGCTGGAGGCGCTGGAAAAAGAAGGGGTATCGCTGCGCAATGCTCACCCACAGCAGCCCGGCGGAGGCATCCTGGAGGGCCAGACCTTCCTGTTCACGGGCACCCTCAGCCGCCTGAAGCGCCACGATGCCGAAGCACTGGTGGAACAAAACGGCGGGCGTATACTGAGCGGCGTGAGCAGCAAGCTCAACTGCCTGGTGGTGGGTGAAGATGCCGGCAGCAAACTCGAAAAGGCCCGGAAGATCGGCAGCATCAAAATCCTCACCGAAGAAGATTTTATAAAATTGTTGGGGGTTTAGCGAAAAATATTTTTACTTTTATAACACCCTCCACTGAAAACACCTTAATGCTACCCTGTTCACCACATTCCCGAATTAAAATCAATGCGTATGATTAACAAGATTGCCGGCGAAGTATGGAAGCCTTTAAAAATCAGTGGGCACACCGCCGTTCGCCGTAAGTATGCCATCTCTTCCCACGGAAGAGCCGCCAGCTACACCCAGGACATTCACAAGGACGGCAAGATCCTCCGGGGTTCACTCACCTCAGGCTACCGCACCCTGAACCTCCACCTCGATGGCGGCAACGGTACCATCTACCTGCACCGCGAAATTGCCCGGCTGTTCTGCAAAAAGCCTTCGCCCCGTCATAAGTATGTGGTGCACATCAATCACAAAAAAGACGACAACAAACACACAAACCTGAAATGGGCCACCCTGCAGGAAATGAGTGATCACCAGCAGAAGAGTCCGCTGAAGATTGCCTATAAAAAAGAGCAGGCCAACCGCACCACCGGCCTCAAGCTCAATGCCACGAAGGTAAAAGCCATCAAGGATGCCATCAACAATCCCAAGCGCAAGCTTACCTACAAGCAGATGGCCGCCAAGTACAATGTCAGCGAAATGACCCTCTACCGCATCCGCAGCGGCGAAAACTGGAGTCACATCAAATAAGTTCAACAAGGTTATCTGAAAGGGCTGCAGCAATGCGGCTCTTTTTTTTGCAGGCGGTCGAAGGGGTTGATGAAGCCATGATTCATGCACGACGGGATAGCGCACTGCTGGTGCTATCCGCATTAACTTTGTACGGGCAACAGCGTTGCAAAACGCCCGGGATCACAACCTTTACCCCGCTTTTTTGTCTGGGAAAAAAGAAACCCCAAATGCACCGCGACCAAAAACCCCATCACCAACAAACCCCTAAACTCATCACTGGCAACTCATCACTCATAATTCATAATTCATCACTCATCATTCATCATTCATAATTCATCATTCATACCTCCCCCATGCTCTCCCCCGCCACCCTCCGCTTTCTGAAAGAACTGAAGAAGAACAACCATAAAGACTGGTTTGCCGCCAACCGGAAGCGTTATGAAGCCGCCCGGGATGAATTTGCCGGCCTGGTGGATGCCCTGATTGCCGAAATTGACCGTTTTGACCCGTCGGTGTCGGGGCTCAGTGCCCGGAACTGCATGTTCCGCATCAACCGGGATATCCGTTTCAGTAAGGATAAAAGTCCGTACAAAACCAACCTGGGCGCCTCCATCAATCCGGGCGGAAAGAAAACCGCCAGTCCGGGTTATTATTTTCACTGCGAGCCGGGCGACAGCTTCGCGGCCGGCGGCCTCTACATGCCCCAGCCGCCGGATCTGGCCCGCGTGCGGCAGGAAATCGATTACAACTGGAAGGAATGGGAATCGATCGTGAAGGATAAAAATTTCCGCCGGTATTTCAAAGAGGTGGAGGGCGTGGAAGTGCTGAGCCGTCCGCCCCGCGGCTATACCGACGACAACCCCGCGATCGCCTACCTTAAAATGAAAAGCTTTATCGTGAGCCGGCCCTTCAGCGACGCAGAACTGCTTTCCGGCAACCTGATCCGGGAGGCCGGCAAAACCTACCGGGCCATGCAGCCCCTCATCGCATTCCTGCAGCGGGGCATGGAAGAAGGGTAATGAGGGACCGTTGGCCACGGTACGGCGCCTAATTTGTAAATTGCGGCCTCAACATCATCGTATGCAACTGCAGCCTGTAGACAGGGTCGACACCATGGGTCCGGAGGACTTCAAAAACCAATATTACCGGCCCATGAAGCCTGTTGTGATCAGGGACCTGGCCAGGGCATGGCCCTGTTACCACAAGTGGAACTGGGATTATTTCATCGATGTGGTGGGCCACAAGGAGGTAGGCGTGTACAACAACACCAAGAGCGATGCCTACACGCCCATCAATACCGCCGACGGGTACATGCAGTTTGGCGAGTACCTGCGGCAGGTGCAGCAGGGACCCCTGGAGCTGCGGATCTTTCTGTTCAACATCTTTCAGCACGCACCGCAGCTGGTGCAGGATTTTACCTGGCCGGAGGAATACCTGAAAGGCTTTGTGAAAAGCTATCCCATGCTCTTTGTGGGCGGCGAAGGCTCCATCACCCACATGCATTTCGACATCGACATGAGCCATATCCTGCACACCCAGTTCATGGGCCGCAAGCGGGTGCTGCTCTTCCCCTATGAAGAACAGTACAAGCTGTACCGCAAGCCCTGGGAGGTGCTGAGCCTGGCCAATTTCGCGGGCTACCAGCAACAGTTTGACTATGATCAGTTTCCGGCCACCCGGCTGGCGAAAGGCTATGAAGTGATCCTGGAACATGGCGACACCCTGTTTATGCCCGCCGGCTACTGGCACCATATGGAATACATCGACAGCGGCTTTGCCATGAGCCTGCGGGCCATGCAGAGCAGCCTCGGCGGCAAGCTGCAGGGCGTATGGAACCTGTTCGGGATGCGCAATATCGACACCCTGATGAAACGCACCGCCCCGCATTGGTGGTACCACCGCAAGCGGCGCCGTATTTTCACGGAAGCCGAACGTGAATTACGTGGGGGAAAAAATTAGGGTTCCAAAAAATAGAATTTTTCAAATATTTCTCTACTTTTATGTTCTGACAGGCGCTCGCTGTCACTTCCTTTATTTTTTTGAAAACCTCCGCCGTTCCCTTCGTCCAATCTCCCTTTTGATAAAACATCACCGGATCCCCTTGTGCAGACATTTATACCGTTTGCTGGTTCTACCTATATCAACTTTTTTTCTTGTGGTTTCAGAGGTAAGCAAGGCCGGAGATTTTCATCTCTGGCCATTTTTTTACCGCAAACCGCCCCCGCACAAGCCTGAACGCCCGGCCCTGCGCCATTTCCCCCTTCCCGCATTTCCGGAAAAGCTAATGATCGTTAGTTTTGGTTAGCTTTGTTCCGATGGCAAAGATCCAGACCGGCCGGAACAGCAGCAAGAAAGAAGTGATCCTGCAACAGGCGGCCACCCTGTTTAAAAACAAGGGTTTCAATGCGGCCTCCATGCGGGAGCTCGCCGAAGAACTCGGCGTGGAAGCTCCCAGCCTGTACAACCACATCGGCTCCAAGCATGAGCTGCTGCAGGAAATCTGTTTCCGCACCGGACTGTTCTTTACCCGCGAGGCCGAAAAGATCGCCGCCTGGCCGCAGCCGCCGCTGGAGCGCATCGAAGCCCTCATCCGTTTTCACATCCGCAGCATGGCGGAGCATTTTGATGAGGTGTATGTGGCCAACCACGAATGGAAGCACCTCCGCGAACCGCATCTCAACGCCTTTTTACAGGTACGCCGGCAGTACGAAAAAATCCTGATGCAGCTGATTGCGGCCGGCACGGAGAGCGGACAGATCCGCCCCATCCATCCTTATGTGGGCATGCTCACCCTGCTCTCCGCCGTGCGGGGCATCGAGTTCTGGCACCGCAGCAAGAAAAACATCAGCCTGCCGCAGCTGGAAACGGATATGGTGAACCACCTGCTGAACGGACTTAAACAACAGTAATATGTCGATTCATTTTCACCCGCTGCGCATCGCGGCCATCGGTCGCCCGACCGCCGACAGCGTGACCCTGCATTTTGAGCTGCCGGCCAATCTGCAGGAAACCTTTCGCTTCACCCAGGGCCAGAACCTCACGCTGAAAGCCCGCATCGGGGAGGAAGACGTACGCCGCAGCTACTCCATCTGCACGGCGCCCCACGAAAACACCCTGGTGGTGGCCGTGAAGAAGGTGCCGGGCGGCGTGTTCAGCACCTGGGCCAACGAATCGCTGCAGGCCGGTGACGTGCTCGAGGTACTGCCCCCCACGGGCAGCTTTCATACGCCCCTGGATGCCTCGGCCAGCAAAAACTACCTGGCATTCGCGGCGGGCAGCGGCATTACGCCCATCCTTTCGATCCTCAAAACCACGTTATACAGCGAGCCCCGGAGCCAGTTTACCCTGGTGTATGTAAACCGCAACCGCCCCTCCATCCTCTTCTTTGAAGAGCTGGAAGCGCTGAAAAACCAGTACCTCGGCCGCTTTCATTACATCAACCTGCTCACCCGCGAAGCCACGGATGCCGCCATCCTGCAGGGAAGGCTGGATGCGGAGAAGCTGGAAGCGCTGGGCGCCCTCATTCCGTATGCCGTGCAGGATGAGGTGTTCATCTGCGGTCCCGAGCCCATGATCTTCTGTGTGAAAGACTACCTCGAAGCACGCGGACTACCCCCCGAGCGGATCCATTTTGAACTGTTCAGCAGCAGTCGCCCGGCAACCACCAACCACCCCCATACCGCGGCCAGCGCGGCGGGCAGCCTGCTGCGCATCATTGCCGATGGCCGCACGCTGGAGTTCAACAGCAGCGGACAGGGCAGCATCCTCGACGAGGCCCTGGCCCAGGGCGCCGACCTGCCCTATGCCTGCAAGGGCGGCATGTGCTGCACCTGCAAGGCCCGCCTGCTCGAAGGCCGGGTAGAGATGGACGTAACCTGGGGACTGGAACCCGATGAGATCGAACAGGGCTATATCCTTACCTGCCAGGCGCATCCGGTTACGGAGAAAGTGGTGGTGGATTTTGATACACGAGGATGAGAAGGGAACAGGGAATAAGGAACGTGGAACTGAGAAGGAAGAAATAATCAATAATCAATTCTCAATAATCAATTTTCCGTGCCGGCGGTGGTTTCGCAGCTGTCAACCTGCATACGAACGACATCTCACCGCGCAACCCCGACGATCACCGTTGCACCCGGCGGAGCCTTTCGTGCCGGCGGTGGTTTCGCAGTCCTCAACTTTCATACGAACGACATCTCACCGCGCAACCCCGACGATCCTCTTTTACCCTCGGCGGGGTTGCACGGGATGCCTGTGCCCGCCGGTATGATTGCGAGGTGAAAACCCCGCCGGAACAAATCTCACCCCGGCGGTGGTTTCGCAGCCGTCAACTTTCTAACGAACGTAATCTCACCGCGGAACCCCAAGCGATAATCAATCTTTAGTCAGTCTTCCGAATTCTATAACAGAGCATTTGATATAAAAACTGAATGCAATTTTTCACCAGTACCTCTGGTAGCGCATCAGCCGGTTCGGTACCGCCGAAGGCGGGATTCGAAAAATGCGCAGCATATTTTTCGAAAGAAGCGGGTGCAGCGCGGACAGAGGTACGCTGCCCCGATAGTGTCCACGTATCGGGACAGTGGAGGCAATAACCCTGCGTTGAAAAGCTTTCACCAGTTGTAAGACTGCTCAGCACTATTTTAACCAACTCACCCCGGCGGAGCCTTCCGTGCCGGCGGTGGTTTCGCAACCGTCAACTTTCTAACGAACGAAATCCCACCGCGCAACCCCGACGATAGTCGATTCCCCTCGGCGGGGTTGCACGGGATGCCTGTACCCGCTGGTACAAGGGGAACAGGGAATGGTGAACAGGGAACGTTGAACAGGGAAAGAGGAACAGCGAACTGGGAAGGAAGAAATAATCAATAATCAATGTTCAAGTACAGGAAGGGAACCAACATTTTGAACCTTGAACCTTTTGAACCTTTTGAACCCTTCCAACGCCAGGCCGCCGGAGCGTCCCGGCGTAGCTCCCTAAACCCCTCCCTACTTCAGCAGCGGCTTATTCGTCCGGAAGCAGGTGCCTTTGAACACCGCCACGAGGTGATCGTGCTGGTTGTGGATGCGGATCTGGTAGAGGCCGGTGGACTGACCGTTGTGCAGTTCGGTGGCTTCGGCGGTGAGCTCGTCCCCCACGTGTACGGGTTTGAGGAAATTGATGGCGGTATCCAGCGCCACGGACAATACGTTGCGGTTGTTGCAGGCAAAGGCAAAGGCGCTGTCGGCCAGGGAGAAGGCGATGCCGCCGTGCACGATGCCGAAGCCGTTGACCATCTCGTCGCGCACCGACATGCGGATGCGGCTGTAGCCTTCCCGGATCTCGAGCACCGTAATACCCAGCCACTGGCTGAAGCGGTCATGCGTCATCATGTGTTGTACAACTTCGGTGGGGGTAAACATGATTGGGGGGCAGACAGGGATTATCGCATGGCGGCTGTCGGCGCCCTAAAAGTACCGCATTCGCGGCAAGCGGGTGGCAGGGAACCGGATTTCTTCCCGGTTCAGGGGGCAGTTTGCCGGCGGAGTTGGCGGGCCAGCTGGAGGGAGCGTTGCAGGGAGCCCGTGTTGCGCCAGTCGCTGTGGGAGATGATGATGTGCCTGGGCTGGCGGCATTTGCGCGCTACCTTTTCGAGGGTGGAAGCATAGCGGCGGGTATCCGCATCGCCGAGGTAGCCCAGGTCATTGGCATCGGCGCCCTTGATCAGGCAGCCGCCGTAGAGGATGCGCTCTTGGGGGAACCAGATGACGATGTTGTCTTCGGTATGGCCGGGACCGGGATACATGGTTTCGAAGCGGTAGGGCCCCACCTGGAACAGGGTGTCTTTTTCGATCAGGAACTCCGCCCGGCTTTTGTTGTTTTTGCGGCTCCAGGTATCCGTGAGTACGGTGGTGTAAGTGCGGATGCCCTGCTGCCGGTAGTAGCTGAGTCCGGCGGTGCGGTCACTGTGCCAGTGCGTGGCGATGCAGATCCGCACGGGTTGCTGGTGCCGTTGCCGGATGCTGTCGAGCAGGGGCTGAAACTGGGTGCTGTCCAAGGGCGTATCGAAGAGCACCACGCCATCCCGGGTAACGAGGTACATGCCATGCGCCGGCAGGCGGTTGCCCTCGTAAGCCTGGTAGGTGGTATAGATATAAAAGTTCCCCTCCAGCGGGGTGATCTCCAGGGCCGGCTGCGCGGTGAGGCGGATCAGCGAGCAGAGGAGGAGGGTGAGGAGGGGGTGCATGGGGAGTAAGAGAGGTGTTTATAAAGATGGAATGCTTAGATGCGGATATTTTTTATCACAGAATACAGTTAAGATTAATTGTCGACAGAACGCTAGAGACACTTTTTATGCCGGGAAAGACGAAAATTCAATTTTAGTAAAAGTTTTTATTATTTGTAGTTGTCGTACTCCTGTTGAAGTAGTGACAATATATCTTTATACCCCGTTAAATCTGGATATCTTTTCACGGCTTCCGTAATATCCTCAATCAAACCCTTGAATGTGTTTTTTGCGTTGACTTTATCCTTTTTTACATTACTAATAGCCTCAATGTAATAGTCCATTGCGGTCATTTCATCATTTTTAATAAGGTAAAAAAGTCCAAGATTGCCTTGCACAAATCCCAAGGAATTATCCTTTTCTAATGCTCTTTTACTGTATTCGATTGCCTTATCTACATTCCCGTTTTCGTAAGCTTTCCAACCCAAATTTCCAAATGTCACCCCCTTTTTCTGCTCCTCGGTTTTTTCACCACCCTGAAGTTCATAAATACAACCTTCGGTAAGGTTTCTTTCAATTTCTTTGATTTGACTTTCGCTTTTGTATGAAAAATCAGATGGCTTATACCCTGTTGTTATTTTATTTACGACGCAATTTGCAATTTCACTTGCGACTTTTAAGTCGACCTTTTGTTCAATAAAATTCTTCTTGTAGCTGTTAAATAACTTGGACTTTGTTTCTATCGACCATTCCGAAAAGTTTGTTTCATTTTCTTCTACAATTGCTACTACTTCAAATGTTATTGAAATACCTACGGTTGAACTTGGATTTTTAAATCCCAAACACCAGTTACCTGATGTGATGTCTCTTATTTGAACAGTTCCATTTTTAAAGTTCTCTCTAGAACCAGATGGTATATAGTTATATGAACCTCCCCAGTTATCGACTTTTTCTAAAAAAGCGTCAGCATTTCTTCTGTCCATTAGATAAATATCGCAAACACCTGACCCTGTTGGTGTCAGGATAGCACTTGCCGCTATTGCTGTCACTCCTGTCGGATCGTAAAGCTTTGTTAGTTGTGAGAGTAAATTGATTGTAGACTTTCAACTTTCCTCCTTTGTTGTAGAAAAAGAATAATACCATTCAACTGTGTTCTGAGGGAGTGAGATACTAACCCAAGTCCTTGATTTTCCTCCAAAGCTTGCCCTGGCTCCTCCATTCAAATAAAAGGTTTGTGGTGTAATTACCTGTAGCACCTTTCGGATTTTCCGGACAGTTTGACCTTCTGTTGTCAATGTCAGAAGTGCTAAAAATAAATAAGCAATGCTCCTCTTCATTATTTTTTCTATTAAATGCAAAAACAAACGATAAATAAAACAGAAGCGACACTTCCAGCCTGGATAGCTAGAAGGCCATTGTTATAGCCAGTGGTTCTTGTCATTCCTGGTCTGTAGGTATGTGTTTGTCCTTACAATATTTTTCAACTTCTGTATCGTTTGCAAAATAGTCGTCACAAATTTCGTCAAGTTCTTTCTCTACACCCGAAACATATTTTTCACTTGCTGTCAATAGCTTTTCGGTCTGTTCAATGAATATTTCAAATTCTTTGTTGATTTTGCAAAGTTTGTCAATTGTCTTGAAGTCTAAGTCGCGATACTTTGCTGGAAATAAAACTCTGCTTTGATATGGATTTGCATTTAGCTTGATTATACCAATTCCAAATGATTGATTTAATCGTCCCATTTCTTCTGTCAAACTGTCGCTGAATTCGAAGGCAACTAAGTAACCAAAGTTTGCCCAACTTGAATTTGAAACTGCTTGAAAAAATGCTTTTTTAAGCTCGCTGTCGCTGTTGATTTCTTTTTTTATTTCGTAAGAATTAAGCTTGAAAGTATCAACTCGATTTATCGATTTTAAAAAGTTTTGGCTCGCCTTGGTCTGCAAGTTCAGAAACTTTATACCAACCATATCTGGGTGCGTCCAAATTTGATTATTGTCTTTACCGTTCGATTGTTCGTGGAAAATTGTCTTTGAGTAAATACCAGTATTTTTAAGGTAACTACTTAAAAGTTTGTGTAAATCTCTCTCGTCATAAGTTTTAGTTTTGTCAACCTTAACAACTTTAGTAACCGCCGTTTCTGTTGCTCCACTTAGAATTTCAATGCTTATATTCTGCTCATTCTTTGTCAAATAGTAGGAATAAGTCCCACCGTCTTGCTTAATGCGTTTTACTCTTGTGTCCCCGTCACGAATAAATTGTCCAAGAACGGCGGAAATTGTCGAACCGGGAGTTTTTGCAGCACCAAAGTCATAATAATTATTTTTCGTAATGTGATTGTAAACAGCCAAATAGTTTGTTATGTCGTTAATGTCTTCTAAACTTTTTAATACGGCTTCTTTTAATGTCATTGTCGGTTTGTTTTTATATTACGGTTCGGTCTTACTACCATTGGCTATAACGGGAAGGCATTTACGCTGTGCGGGGCTTAGGATTCCGTCCGCCCGGTACTGTCGACCCGTTAGAAATAGTGAACATGATTAATTCGTAATGCTGGGCGTATTCGGTCTGCCGATAGCCGAAGCTGAATAAAGATATGCAGCTGATGTTACCCTGTCCGCCCGCATAGCGTGAATGCAATGTTAGCAGCTGACCTTTATTCTTCTAATTGAATTGAACCATTTTGAATTGAGGATTCAAGCAATGGGCTGATACCTCTTGACTTCTCCCCCATAAAAACAATTGCATATTTAGCTCTGGTGACTGCTACGTACATTCTGTTATGCCAGGCATAACTTGTAAAATGTGTTGCTTCTGTTATTGAATCACTATGTGTAGGTGGAACACGTCCTTTGTCAGTACCACAAATAATTACACCATCAAATTCCAGGCCGCCTACGTAATCTATGCCAGCAAGAATAAATCTATTATTTCTAGTAGCTTGATTTACAATTTCAAGATCACCTCTGCTTTTCAGAAATTCAACTGGCTTGTGATGGGTTGTGACGAGTTTTTCAATTTTTGTAAATAGCATTTCGGAAGTAGCCACAATCAATATTCGTGAATTTGTAGTGTTTAAGTCCCTTTTCAATTTTTCTGCTTGCACTAAACTTTCTGAAATAAGTCGTTCTTCATTCTCAAGTGAAATATATTTCGGAGTTAGAGAACGCTTCCCATCTTTCTCAATAAAGCCAAAAGATATTTTGTTTAGAGGATTCTCGAATGAAGTAAAAAGTGTGGCACCTGAAGAAAGTATGTTAAAAGCAACATTTATAATTTCTGGTGAGCTTCTAAAGATTGTATCCAATTTTTTTAAATCTTTATCAGATTCATTGAGTTGTAATGCTTCATACAAGGCTTCGTCAACTAGCCCTCGGTCTCCTACGGCCTGCGATTTGTCTAAGGTGAAAATGATATTGTTTTTAAATTCTTCTTTAGCGAGATTATGAATTATCGACATTTCGTTAAGATTGAATAAGTGTGTTTCGTCAACAAATACGACATTATAGCCGTCTTTTTGCCTGCGTCTTCTCCAAATTGGCGTATCAAGTTGTCCTAATGCTGTTAGTATAATATCATCACTATCAAATTGATTTACTTTTTGAAGAGATTCTTGATACTTTCTGAAAATGAGGAATAAAAAATTAAGATCGCCTTCAGATTTACAGGGAATAGAATATTTCAAGCGTGGTAAACTCTTATACCTCTCAATATTTTCATTTGCTCTTCCTTTGATAGTGACAGAAACTTCATGCTGTAACATTTCAATGATATCTTCGCGCTGTGAGGCTTCTATATACTTTATAAATTCAGGAGAGCAAAAATGTCTAAAAGATGGAAACTCTGAAGTCATTGCTTTTTCCAAGGCATCTTCTAAGTAAAGCTTTTGCAGAATTTTCGAATCTTGTGCATCTTTGTCTAGATACTCGGTTGTGCCAAGGCTATTCCCTAAAAATTCGATGCACCATTCTTGTAGAGTAGTTATATTGATGCTTACAATTGAGTGTGACCTATCTAAATACTTGTCGCTATTTTCAAAGTTTGATTTAAATATTTCAGAAATTTGTTTTTTTGTTGAAATTGAATGAGTGATAAAAATTAAATGACATTCTTCTCCTCTTTTTTCATGCTCAGAGAGTAAATAAATAGAGCGAAGAATCATAGAAAGAGTTTTACCAGTACCGGCTGCCCCTTCTAGACGCTCTGGGCCTGAAACACTTTTTGTTATAAATTCTTTTTGAGTGTTAGTTAAATAGTAATGCCAATTGTCTAGTCCAATAGCTTCTGTTATGGATAATTCTAGGTTCTCATTAAGCTCAGTTAAATTGAATGATTTGATTCCAGTTGTATTGCTGATCTGATTTGGAGTTGTAGGAACAATACAATACGATGGGGCTTCCTCAATATATTTGTTTACAGCTTGAAAATCTATTGTCGCTGTACTAACCTCATCAGATAGTCCGGATGTATAAACGATTAGAAACTGAATGTCTCTTCTCTCTAAGCGCCTATTTTCTAAATTTTTGTCGATTAATACTCGATAGCTTTCCTTTGTTGCAATAAACGGGAATGGAAAAACTATGCATATGTTAGTGCCAGGGATATGTTTTTCACAAATCGTTGGGGGGAGTTTTTCAAAATAGCGGAGAGCAAATTTTAAGACCTTTTGGAAAATTGTAATGACTGTGTCAGATTTGAATTTTTCGAAAGCTTTGAAGGTTTCTAGAGTAAAAATGATTCCTTGTTTTGTGTTGGGCTTCAGCGTATAGAAATGTCCGCCAACTTCATTCTTGGAGAATTGTAAGTTTCCAAAATTTAAAGCGTCGACATTTCCAAGAATTGCCTCGGTTAATTCTTTAGCCTCATCAAAATCAGGGCTTTGAAACTGATGTGTTGTAGCAATCTCTTTTATTGCATCATGGGTTACATATAAATATTTCATTTCTATTGTATTAGTAAATTATAAAATTCAGTTTCAATATCCCTTGGATGGTCAGTTATACCAATTCTTCCAAAATTTAGAAAGAAATGTTGAATTAAATGTTCTATAAAAGGCGATTTCAAGGTTGCTATCGTACATAAGAAACATTCATTATTTACGTTTTCAATCGAGTTATATATAAAGTCGCCTGGTTGTATTAGAGAGCCATTTAGACCTTCAGCTATTTTTTGGGCAAAATCGAATTTTAGAGTTCCAACTTCTCGCATCAATACGATATTATAACTATGTTGCTTTTCCCAATTTTCTATAAGATAAAATTCCTTTAATCTATTTTCTTTCAATTCTTTAAATATTCCTTGCGAAATTTTAGGAAACTCTTTTATTGTCTTTTTCTTGAAATCTGAATAGGTTCCAGTATCCTCTAATTTGAGCTTCGTGTATTTTTCTATGTTACTACATAAATCTTTATAGTCCATTTGTTTCTTGATTAAACTTTCAAGCTTTTCGATTAAGCTCTCAGTGGAGAACATCTCGAACAAGTTATAGCTTAAGTTATTTCTTTCAAGAATTCCTTTTATCTTTTGTTTGACCTCAGCCTTTACTCTTGATGAAAAGATATTCCAGAAGTCAACATTAATCCAATCTTTTAATTCGATTACTGGTAAATAATGAACTGTATTGACTTTGGAATGGCTCAGGTCGCATCTTGGGGTAATAATTATTCCGTGAACTTCTCTTTCCTTGTAGTCAATTGCTCTACAGAAGTTTATTATACTTCCTTGCTCGAGTTTGCCAATAATTCTTTCGTTGAAAACGCTTCTCATTTTAATTAGACTAATGATGAAATACTTATGTTGAGGTTTGCTGCTAACTCTGTGTATTTGCGCTATTATACACAACTTTAAACCTCTTGTAATAAACGAAGGCTATATCTTCTCCCTATAAAAATTCACAGAATTCCACTTCAAACACTGAAGTAAAAGCGCAGAGCGGATACACCGGCCTCTACTAAAATGATAAAAATTCCGGATATATCAAAAAAAGATAGGCGGCACCGTAATTATACGGTGGAGGAGGGAACAGGGAAGGGGGAACAGTGAATGGTGAAAAAGGAACAGGGAAGGAGAAGAGGGAACTGGGAATGACGAACAGAGAACGGAGAGGGCTGGAATTTTCAATCATCAACTCCAGCAGGGCAACCTACGTTTTGAACCTTGAACGTTGAACCTTTTGAACCCCGCCCACGCCAGGCCGCGGGAGCGTCCCGGCCTAGCTACGGAGCCAAACTTTAAACTCTAAACCTAAAACGCTAAACCTCTCTCCCCCCTACCCCGTCACCCGCCGGATATCGGCGCCCAGGGCCCGGAGGCGGCCGTCGATGTCCTGGTAGCCGCGGTCGATCTGTTCGATGTTCTGGATGGTGCTCTTGCCCTCGGCGCTGAGGGCGGCAATGAGGAGGGCAACGCCGGCGCGGATATCCGGACTGCTCATCGTGATGCCGCGGAGCTTTTGCAGGCGCTCCAGCCCGATCACCACAGCACGGTGCGGATCGCAGAGGATGATCTGCGCGCCCATGTCAATCAGTTTATCCACAAAGAAGAGGCGGCTCTCGAACATCTTCTGATGAATGAGCACGCTGCCGCGGGCCTGGATGGCCGTTACCAGCACAATGCTCAGCAGGTCGGGCGTAAAGCCGGGCCAGGGATGATCGTAGATGGTGAGCACGCCGCCATCCATATAGCGCTGGATCTCGTACAGGTCCTGCGCGGGCACATGGATATCATCGCCCACGATGTTCATCCGGATGCCGAGTTGCTGAAAACGTTCGGGGATCACGCCCAGGCTGTCAATGCCGGCGTGCTTGATGGTGATGTCGCTCTGCGTCATGGCAGCGAGGCCGATGAAGCTGCCCACCTCAATCATGTCGGGCAGCATGCGGTGCTCGGTGCCGTGCAGTTCGGGTACGCCCTCGATGGTGAGCAGGTTGCTGCCGATGCCGCTGATTTTGGCGCCCATGCGGTTGAGCATCTTGCACAGCTGCTGCAGGTAAGGCTCGCAGGCCGCGTTGTAGAGGGTGGTGATGCCCTCGGCCATGCTGGCGGCCATCACGATATTGGCCGTACCCGTTACGCTGGGCTCGTCGAGCAGCATGTAGGCGCCCTGGAGGTGGGGCGCAGCTAAGTAGAAGTAACCGTCGGGGTTGTATTCAAAACGGGCGCCGAGCTTTTCAAAACCGGTGATGTGCGTATCCAGGCGGCGGCGGCCGATCTTGTCGCCGCCGGGCTTGGGGATAAAGGCCTTGCGGAAACGGGCCAGCATGGGACCCGCCAGCATCACCGATCCGCGCAGGCGGCCGCTTTTTTTGTGATAGGCTTCGCTGTTGAGGTAGTCCACATCCACGTCATCGGCCTGGAAGATGCAGGTATCGCGGCTCACCCGGTCGATTTTCACCCTCATCTCGCCCAGCAGCTCAATGAGCAGGTTCACGTCGATGATGTCGGGGATATTCGTGACCGTTACCGGCTCGGGAGTGAGGAGCACGGCCGAAATGATCTGCAGGGCCTCGTTCTTGGCGCCCTGGGGTATGATGGTGCCGGAGAGGCGGTTGCCACCGCGGACTTCAAATGCGTTCATGGTAAACTGGTTATGAGCCGAAAATAAAGAAAGAAGGGGAAAGGAGGATCAAAAGGTTGCAGGTGGAAAGAGAGGGTTTAAGGTTTAAAGTTTAAGGTCTAAGGTTTAAGGTTCCCTGCGGGAGCAGGCCCATTTACCCATTTGCACATTGGTCCATTTGCACATTGGTAAATTGGTCCATTGCGCCATTGGTCCATTGTGCCATTGCGCCATTTCCCCATTCTTAAACTCAATACCTCTTCTTAAACCCTCCCCGCTGCTGGCCGCCCTGGTTGCGCGGACCACGCTGCTGCTGACCACCCCGGTTGCCCGGACGCTGCTGGCCATAGTTTTTGCGGTAGCCTCCCCCCTGGGTGCGGTATTCGTCGCGCTCGGGCACCTCGTTGCGGTGCTTCACAAAGGGGCGGTTGTTGAATTCGAGCTGCCCGTCGGTGATGGCGCTGAGCTCGGTCTGGATATTGTCGTCGTGCACCAGCTCCTTGTGCCAGTTGGAGTAGGTGAGCTTCATGTAATAGGCGATGGCATTGGCGAAGCCCTGTTTCTTTTCGGGGTTTTCTTCCTTCAGCGCCTTGTCCAGCACAATCTCAATGTTCTTCCCCAGGTGGTTGTAGCGGGGATAGCGCTTGGGGTAGTGCAGGGGCTCAGGCCGGGCCTTGAGGGTTTCGCGGGTGGGGATGGGGTAGGGACTGTCTACATCCAGCTTGAAATCGCTGATCAGGAAGAGGTGATCCCAGAGTTTGTGGCGGAAATCCTCCACATTTTTCAGGTGCGGGTTCAGGAAGCCCATCAGTTCGATGATCACATAGGCGTTGCGCTGGCGCTCTTCCCGGTCTTCGATGGTGAGCAGGTGTTCCACCATTTTCTGGATATGACGGCCATATTCCCGCATGATCAGGTGACTGCGGGAACTGTTGTATTCGAGTATTTCGGATGCGATCATAGCGGTAAAGGTAGGAAAGTTTAGGGTTTAGGGGTTGAGTAGTTTAGGGTTTAGGGGGTGGCCGGCAGCAGCTTCTTCCTGAACAAGGCGTAGGCCAGCAGGGCGCCGAGGGCGTCGGCCAGCCAGTCGGCCAGGTCGAAGGCGCGGCCGGGGATGAAAAAAAGCTGGATGAACTCCGTGGCCAGTCCCCATACTATGGTAGCCATCAGCAGGCGCAGCAGGAGCTGTTGCCGGAAGGGCAGGGGCAGCGCGGAGCGGCGGTAGGGCCAGGCGAAGGCCAGGAGCAGGATGCCGAAAAGCGCGGCATGCACGAGCTTGTCGAAATGAAGCAGGTCGAGCCATCCCGCCTCCGGAAGGTCTTTTCCGGGCAGGCAAAGCAGCACCAGCACCAGCAGGAACCAGGTGATGGCCGGGATAAACTGCAAAAAAGAGGGGTGGCGGGGGTTCATGCCTCAGGAAACCAGGGCGGTATAGGCCGCGGCATCCAGGAGGGCATCCACATCAGCCGGGTTGTCTACCGTGAGTTTGATCATCCAGCCTGCCCCGTAAGGATCGCTGTTCACCAGTTCGGGCTGCGCTTCCAGGGCGGGGTTCACTTCGGCAATCGTGCCTTTCACCGGCAGAAAGAGATCGCTCACGGTTTTCACGGCTTCCACGGTTCCGAAAACCGCTTCGGCGTCGAGGCTCTTGCCTGCGGAGGGGATGTCGACGTAAACAATGTCGCCGAGTTCGCCCTGGGCGAAATCGGTGATGCCCACGGTGGCCACATTGCCTTCAAGAGCAATCCACTCATGATCCTTCGTGTAACGGAGATTGGCCGGAATGTTCATAACGGATGATTATAATGTTGAGCGGGAAAATAACGACGCAATATAAACAACTGCCCGTTTACCCCGAATAAAATTTTAGCGCGGCGTCAGAGGATTTCCATCATCATGCGGATATCCGTGAGCGGGCGGTTGCTGTTGTCGGTGGCCTGGGTGGTGATCTGGTCCACCACTTCCATCCCCGACTCCACTTCGCCGAACACGGTATAATTCATGTCGAGGAAGGGCGTGCCGCCGGTCATTTTGTAGGTCATGCGCTGGGCGGGACTGTAGCGGATGCGGTTGCGGCGTTCGATCATGTCGAGCTCCATGTCATTGCTCTTGCGGCCCTGCACGATATAGAACTGGCAGCCGCTGCTGGCTTTTGCGGGGTTATCGGTGCGGGCCGCGCAGAGGGCGCCGCGTTTGTGGAAGAGGGTGCTGTCGAATTCGGCGGGGAGGGTATAGCCCACATCGCCGGCCCCGAGAAACTGGCCGGGCGCGGCGGTTTTGCTGTTGGGGTCGCCGCCCTGGATCATGAAGTCGCGGATCACCCGGTGAAAGAGGAGGCTGTCGTAAAAATGCTCCTTCACCAGTTTGATGAAGTTATCGCGGTGCTGCGGGGTTTTGTTGTAGAGTTTCACCACAACCGGGCCCAGGGAGGTGCTGATGCGCACCCGGGTGAAGGTTTCTGCCGGAGGCAGCACCACGGTATCGGCCGCGGGCGCCGGCGGGGCGGGTTTGGCCGCTTGGGGACGCAGGGTTTTCCGGGCGGCGGGTTGCTTCTTTACCTGGGCCTGCAGGGGGGAAAGGCCGCCAAGCAGCAGCAGGAAGGCTGTGGCGCGGATCAGTTGTTTCATCATGCTTGCTTATTGTACCAGTCAAATTGTGCGAAATACATCAGGATATGGTCTTTCAGGAAGTTCTCCTGTTCAATCAGGTTGTATGCCGGCAGGGCCTGCAGCTGGCGGAAGTGGGGCCATCCCTCCTCATCATATCCTTCCAGGGCATAGTAGCCGCTGGGGGCCAGCACGGTGCAGACGGCGATGTGCATCAGGTCCTGCTTCTGTTCCTTGGTATATTCCTGGTGGCCGGCGCCCAGTTCCTGTACGCCGATGAGGAAGAGGATACCATCGAGTTCGGGCTTGATGCCATAGCGTTCCTTCAGCCGGATGCGGAGTTGCAGCCAGCGCACCTGGAGATCGTCTTTGGCGGATAACATGGCGCAAAGATAGGGGCAGGAACCGAGGTTGGGGATGGGGTGCCAATCATTACCTTTGCCAAAATTCTCTACCGATTATGTTACAGATCAGCGTACTCCGGCAGCAAAGCGAATGGGTAAAAGAAAGACTGGCCGCCAAATATTTCAGTAATCCCGCCCTGGTGGATGAAATCCTCCGGCTGGATGAGCAGGTGCGCCGGCTGAAGACCGACACCGAATCGCAGCAGGCGCTGATGAATGCCGCCAGCAAGGAGATCGGCATGCTGATGGGCAAAGGCGAAAAGGAACAGGCCGAACAGAAAAAGGCCGAGGTGGCCACGCTGAAGAGCCGCATCCAGGAGCTGAATGAGGAGCTGGGCCGCGCGGAAGGCCAGCTGCAGGACGAACTGGTGAAACTGCCCAACCTGCCGCATACTAGTGTGCCGGCCGGCAAAACCCCCGCGGAGAATGAAGTGGTCCGCGAAGGCGGCACGATTCCGCAGCTGCCCGCCGGGGCACAACCCCACTGGGAGCTGATCAAACAGTACGATATCATTGACTTTGAAACCGGCAGCAAGATCACGGGCAGCGGCTTCCCGCTCTACAAGGGCAAGGGCGCCAAACTGCAGCGGGCCCTGATCCAGTACTTCCTGGATTACAATACCGCCGCTGGTTACACCGAATACCTGCCGCCGCTGATGGTGAACGCCGATACCGCTTATGGTACGGGCCAGCTGCCGGACAAGGAAGGGCAGATGTACCATGCCACGGCCGATAATTTTTACCTGATCCCCACGGCGGAAGTGCCGGTGACCAATATTTACCGCAACGAAATCATCAAAGAAGCCGATCTGCCCATCCGCATGACCGCCTATACCCCCTGCTTCCGGCGCGAGGCCGGCAGTTTCGGGGCCGATGTGCGGGGCCTCAACCGCCTGCACCAGTTTGACAAGGTGGAGATCATCCAGCTGGTGAAGCCCGAAACCAGTTATGACACGCTGGAAGGCATGGTGCAGCACGTGGAGCGGCTGCTGCAGAGCCTGGAGCTGCCCTACCGCATCCTGCGTTTATGCGGCGGCGATATGAGCTTTGCCAGCGCCCTCACCTTTGATTTTGAAGTGTTCAGCGCCGCCCAGCAGAAATGGCTGGAGGTGAGCTCGGTGAGCAATTTCGAAAGCTTCCAGAGCAACCGGATGAAGACCCGCTACCGCGACGCGAACGGCAAAACCCAGCTGCTGCACACGCTCAACGGTTCTTCCCTGGCCCTGCCGCGCATCGTAGCGGCCCTGCTGGAAAACCACCAGCAGGAAGGCTATATCCGCCTGCCGGAGGTGCTGCACCGCTATTTCGGATCCGACAGGATTTGAGTCTGCCGGCAAGGCACATTTCCGGGTATCCCCGGCGGTACCCCTTACTCCGCATATGGCTGCATCCGCATATTCGTGGCGAACAGAAACCTGGCGGCGCCTGCGCCGCAACAAAGGCGCCCTGGCCGCCCTGGTATGGATTGGCATCAGCGGCTTCATCGCCCTCTTTGCCTACTGGCTGGCACCCGACAACTCGCCGGCAGCCAACCTGCAAACGGTGGAAATACAGGCCCGGCCCCCGGGTTACCGGCAAAGCTTTCTGCGCATCAGCCAGCAGCCCCCGGTGCAGCAGTCGTGGTGGACCACCCTGCTGTACGGACAACCCCGCCACGACCAGCTCATCCCCATCAGCGGTTACCGGGTGAGCGGCGACCAGCTCGAAATCAAAAGATTCATTGACCAGGACACCTTCATCCTGCAGCAGTATTCGGTGAACGCCCTCACGCAGGGGCACCCGGAAAAACTGCTGACGGATCACCTGGAAACAAGGCGGTACTGGCTGGGCACCGATAAGTTCGGGCGCGACATCCTGAGCCGGCTGCTGGTGGGCACGCGGGTGAGCCTGGCGGTGGGCCTGGTGGCGGTGCTGATTTCGCTGCTGCTGGGGGTGGCGCTCGGTGCGCTGGCCGGTTACTACCGGGGAGGCACAGACGCCTTCATCAGCTGGCTGCTGAATGTTACCTGGAGCATCCCCACCCTGCTGATGGTGTTTGCCATCACGCTGGCCCTGGGCAAGGGCTTCTGGCAGGTGTTCGTGGCCGTGGGGCTCACCATGTGGGTGAATGTGGCGCGGCTGGTGAGGGGCCAGGTGATGGCTCTCCGCGAAAGGGAGTTTGTACAGGCTGCGCGGGTGCTGGGGTTCAGCGATGCGCGGATCCTGCTGAAGCATATCCTGCCCAACATCACCGGCCCGGTGCTGGTACTGGCCGCCGGCAATTTCGCTTCGGCGATCATGATTGAGGCGGGACTGAGTTTCCTGGGCATCGGCATCCAGCCGCCGCAGCCCAGCTGGGGCCTGATGATCCGCGAGCATTACAATTTCATCATCACCCACCATCCCTTCCTGGCGCTGATTCCGGGCTTTGCCATCATGCTGCTGGTGCTGGCCTTCAACCTGCTGGGGAACGGGCTGCGCGACGCGGTGGATGTGCGGGACTGATTATTCGGCGGGCGCTACGCGTACATTGCGGCTGAAGCCCTCTTCAAGGGAGATAAAGGTTTCGGTGCGTTCGATGCCCTTGATGCGCTGCAGTTCATCGTGCAGCACACTGCGCAGCTGGGCAATGTCTTTGCACACGATTTCGAGGAACATGCTGTAGTTGCCCGTGATGTAGTTGAGGCGTACAATCTCGGGAATGGTCTCCAGTTCCTTGGCAACGGTATCGTAAAGCGAGCTTTTTTCGAGGTAGATGCCTACAAAAGCGGTGATGTCGTACCCCAGCTGCTTGAGGTCCACGTTCAGGCGGGTGCCCTTTACAATGTTGAGTTCCTGGAGCTTTTTGATGCGGACATGGATGGTGCCCCCGCTCACGAATAATTTCTTACCCAGCTCGGCGTAAGAAATTTCAGCCGTTTCCATCATTTCGTGAATGATCTGCAGATCCAGTTTGTCGAGGTTATGCTTCGAAGCCATAGCGGATTTTTGAAGTATTTTCAAATATATGCACTATCAGTTAGAAATTTTTGACCGAAGCCGATTTTTTTGGCCGGCATTTTAACATTTGTCTGAAAAATACGCCTGAACAGCGGCCGGAAGCCCTTTGCAAATTCTGTAACCGGCATCGATACCGGCTGTATAAATATCATTCAAGCGGGAAGGGGTTTTTGAAGATGAAATTTCAATTTATTCATCATTAAGCTTATTTGAATAGATATAATCTATATTTTAAAAAAATATTGTAAAATATTTTCAAGATAATGGCGTTTTACTGTATGTTTGCAACAGATTAGTTCTTAACACTGTGGGGTGATGAAATTTTTGGCAGACATGCCCTCTTGTCTCGGGGGTGGAGGTAACAGGATAAACATTGCATAACGCCGATCCGCCGACGGGCGGACCGACTGGGGTTGACCACCAGTAGGTTGAAGGTAGCTCCTTCTACAAATTTGTGCAAAGGCTAACTGCTCCGTGGAGGTTCGAGCCCTCCCCCTACAGCTACTTCAAGAGCCTTCGCTGAAAAGCGGAGGCTTTTTTGTTGGGCAAAGGCTAACTGCTCCGTGTCCCGAAAGCTTTCGGGAGAGCCCTCCCCCTGCAGCTACTTCAAGAGCCTTCGCTGAAAAGCGGAGGCTTTTTTGTTGGGCAAAGGCTAACTGCTCCGTGTCCCGAAAGCTTTCG
>JAYRPG010000158.1:0-7882 GCA_041911275.1 Ferruginibacter sp.
CTCCAACTACGGATCGCTGGTGCTGGACAATGTACTCGCGTTTACTGCGGAAAAAAAAGCCAGTTTCCTGGACCTCGCAGATACCGACAGCCTCCAGGTAAATGGCTGTTATGTGGAAGGTTTCAACACGGCTTTCAGTTCCGGCAGGGCGGTGCACGCCGAGGTGCGAAACAGTACGGCACTGGATGTGCAAACCGGCATCGCGCTGTATGGCGGCACCCGGATGGCGGCGGTCAACAACTGCCTGATCCGCCACCAGGGCAATGGCCGCAGCTCAGCGGTTTCGCTCTCGCCCGGCAGCCGCATGGTGATCTCCAATAATATCTTCTGGCTCCGCGACCGTCAGCCGGGCAGCGGGTCACGGCACCGGGGCACCTTCCTCGACAACGCCGTACATCCCCAAACCAGCCTGATGGTGAGCGGCAATGTGTTCATCTGTGATGTGGAAGACGGCGACTATGCCTATGCGCTCAGCGGTCCGGCCCCTGCCGACAGTGTTGCCGTACCGCTGAACGGTCTCCGGTTCCGGAACAATGTATACATCCTGCTGAAAGGCGCGGGCCTTTACTGGTTCCTCGCCGCGCCGGATCAGCCCGGCGGCCGCCGGCAGAACCGGTCATTTGCCGAATGGCGGGAGCTCAGCGGCCAGGATGAGCAAAGCGTATTCATCGACCTGCGCCAGGATCCCCGCGGGTTGAAAGCCCTGTTCAGGGATCCGGATAACGGCGATTTTGCCCCCGCCGCCACGCCGGAGGGAGCGCTCCTGCAGCGGCTGCGCGCCGGCATGTCGGACCCCCTCAGTTGTTTTTTCAGGTGGCCCGTTTATGAAGAGGCAGCGGCAACGATCATGCGCGGTGGAATCTACCAGGCCCAGGCCTGCCGCAATCCCTGCCTGCAGCAAACCATCCGTTCCCGTTATACCTGGGATGCAGCGCCTGACCAGAACGGCAGGGTGGCACTGAGCTGGAGCCTGGATGATGAACATAACGTTGATCATTATACGCTGCTCCGTTCCTGGGGCAGCCGCGACTTTACCGCCCTGGCCCGGATACCGGCCGGCGGCAGCGCCAACTACCTTTTTACCGACAGCCTGCTCCAGAAGGGGATTCGTTACCGGTACAGCCTGGCTGTGACCAACCTCCAGCAGCAAACCTGTTATTCGGAAGTGAGGGAAGCCGAAATCCCTTCAGGCCGGCCTTTTGCCCTGGTGCCCAATCCCGCTAGGGGCCAGGTGAGCATCCAGCTCAACGGGTACGCGGGCCGGGCCCATCTCCAGATCCGTAACCTGCTGGGCGCGGTGATGCTGCGCCGCAGCGTGGAGGTGGAATACGGGGTGCCCCTCCGGATCCCGCTAACGCAACTCAAGGCCGGCATGTACCTGGTTGAGATTGAAACCCCGGAAGGGCGCTCACTTGAGAAACTGCTGATACAGTAATCCGTATGCTTGTTGATGCCAGCAGGGCAAATGCGCGCCGGCTTATTATATTTGCAGCCATGAAACCGGTAATCGGATGGATGGGCTTGTGCATCCTGCTGTTCACAGGTTGCAGGAAAAGCCGGAATACCCTCACGGAAGAAGAAGTGCTGAACATCATCCAGCGCTTTGATGCCGGATGGGAATCCAAGAACCTGCAGCTGGTAGACAGTGTGCTCTCCCCGGCCTATATTTATTTCACCCAGTCGGGCGGCACTTTCAGCCGCGAGGGGGTGGTGCAAACCGCTGGATCCACCGAATATACCCTTGAAAAAATGCAGCGTTCGGCCCTGGCCGTTCACCTCTTCGGCAACACGGCGGTGGTGAGTACCCGCTGGAAGGGCAAAGGTGTTTACCGGGGGGTGCCCTTTGATGAAGACCAGCGCTGCAGCATGGTGGTGGTGAAACAGAACGGAAAGGTTTCAATTTTATCAGAACATTGTACACCGGTGCGGCAGGCAGTGATTTTTCACTGATGGGCCGGCAACTGCTTGATCAGACAACTATGAAATTAATATACGGGTTGGTGTTGGGATTGCTGAGCACGCTGCCGCTTTCGGCGCAGCTTCATCTATTTGCCGGCGGCGGCGCCATGAATTACCAGGGCGACCTGCAGAGCTGGCGGCAGAGTTTTGCCAATTTTCATCTTTATGTAACGGGCGGCGCCTGTTATGAACTCACCGACCAGCTCAGCCTGCGCCTTGGCGTGGTGGCGGGCCGTGTAAGCGGGAGTGACAAGGTGAACCGGCTCAACGCCAACCGCAACCTGAGTTTTGAAAGCAGCCTTACCGAAGTGCACCTCGGCGCGGAGTACGATATTTTTTCAATCTATGAACACCGCCTGGTGCCATTCGTGTTTACCGGCCTGGCAGGTTTCCGTTTCAATCCCTATACATCCGATAACCGGGGCAACCGCATCTACCTGCAGCCGCTGGGCACAGAGGGACAGGGCTTTTTCCCGGGACGTACTCCGTACCGGTTAACGCAACTGGCCATTCCCTTCGGCGGGGGCATCAAGTTTGCGCTTACCGATGATATTCATATCCGGCTGGAAGGCGCCCTGCGCAAGCTCTTCACCGATTACCTGGATGATGTGAGCACCACCTATGTGAATGGGGCAGACCTGCGGGCCAATAACGGGCAGGTGGCCTACGAGTATGCGTTCCGTACCGACGAACTCAATCCCAATGCCGGTTATCCTCCCCAGGGAGCGGTGCGCGGCAATCCCCGGAGCAAGGATTTTTATTATACTGCCGGCTTATCCCTGAGCTTCCGCCTGCAGGGCAATCCCTACCGCGGACAGCCGGGCGGAAAAAGAAAAACGGGCTGCCCGGTGAACGTTTATTGATCAGTTTATCAGAACTTTCCGTGCCGCTGCCTGTTATCTGTTAAACTTTTTCTATGGCCTATGCTTCCCTTGCTGACTGCCTGAATGATCTGGAGAAAAACGGTCATCTGGTCCGTGTACGGGAAGAAGTGGACCCCCACCTGGAAATGGCGGCCCTGCACCTGCGGGTACACGAAGCGGGAGGGCCGGCCCTGCTGTTTGAACGCGTGAAGGGCAGCCGTTTCCGGGCCGCCTCCAATCTTTTCGGCACCCTGGAGCGGAGCCGTTTTATCTTTCGCGATACCCTGCAGCAGGTGCAGCAACTCATCGAACTCAAGAATGACCCGGTGAAGGCTTTCCGGCACCCCCTGCGTTACGCATCATCCGCACTGGCGGCCATGCGTGCGCTGCCCCTGCGCAACCCCCTGCGCCGGCCCGTGCTGTACCAGGAGATCCGGGTGTCTGACATACCGCAGATCCGGCACTGGCCGATGGATGGCGGCGCCTTTGTGACGCTGCCGCAGGTATATACCGAAGACCCCGGCCGGCCGGGCATACTCCATGCCAACCTGGGTATGTACCGGATCCAGCTCAGCGGCAATGCGTATATCCCTGACCGGGAGATCGGACTGCATTACCAGCTGCACCGCGGCATCGGCGTGCACCAAACGGCCGCCAACCGGATGGGCCATCCCCTGAAAGTGAGTGTGTTTGCCGGCGGCCCGCCGGCTCATACCGTATCCGCCGTGATGCCGCTGCCCGAGGGCATCAGTGAAATGACTTTTGCCGGCGTGCTGGGCGGGCGCCGCTTCCGGTACCTGTACCGCGATGGCTTCGCCATCAGCACCGATGCGGATTTTGTGATTACCGGCGAAGTGCATCCGGGCGAAAACAAGCCGGAGGGTCCCTTTGGAGATCACCTGGGCTATTACAGCCTGCAGCATCCTTTCCCCCTGATGCGGGTGCACAAAGTGTATGCCCGCCGGGATGCCATCTGGCCCTTTACCGTAGTGGGCCGGCCACCACAGGAAGATACCAGTTTCGGGCAACTGATCCATGAGCTTACCGGGGCTGCCGTGCAGGCGGAGATTCCCGGATTGAAAGAGGTGCATGCCGTGGATGCCGCCGGCGTACATCCCTTACTGTTAGCCATCGGCAGTGAACGGTATACGCCTTATCTGCCCCTGAAGCAGCCGGCCGAGCTGCTTACCATTGCCAATCATATTCTCGGTACCGGCCAGCTGAGCCTCGCCAAGTTCCTTTTCATTACGTCGGATGACGATCGTGGCCTGTCGGCCAAGGACCCGGAGTCGTTTCTCCGCTACCTCTTTGAACGGATCGACCTCAGCCGTGATGTGCACTTTCATACCCAAACCACCATTGATACGCTGGACTATTCAGGCACCTCGCTGAACAGTGGCAGTAAGGTGGTGCTGGCTGCTTACGGAGATCCGCTGCGTACTCTCTGTACTGAGGTGCCCCCTGAACTGCAGGCGCTGCAGGGTGCGGAAGATCCGCAGCTGGTGATGCCGGGCGTCATTGCCCTCCGGGCCCCGGGATATACCGATGCGTCCGCGGCGGAGAACCTGGCAGCCGCCTTGAATGACCAGTTGAAAGACGCCCCGTTGCCCGGCGTGGTGCTGCTGTTGCTCTGCGACGACAGCCGCTTTACGGCAGCCAGTATGCGCAATTTTCTCTGGGTGGGTTTTACCCGCTGTAATCCCTCCCACGACATCCACGGTATCCGCAGCTTCACGGCGCATAAACACTGGGGCTGCCACGGGCCGCTGCTGATGGACGCCCGCATCAAACCGCATCATGCGCCCGTGCTGGAAACCGACCCTGCTACCGAACAGCGGATCAACCGCTTCTTCCAGCAGGGGGGCAGTTTGTACCAGCGGATTCCCGGTCTTTAAACCTGTTGCCATGCGATACCTGCTCCTGCTCCTGAACGCTGTATGCCTGCTGCCTGCCTGCCAGGCACAGCCGGCTCCGCCCGACCTGCCGGCCAATGCGGATGAACAAACCCTGTTGTGGGAGATCAGCGGGAACGGGCTCAAAAAGCCTTCTTATCTCTTCGGCACTTTTCACCTCATGTGCCGGGGCGATATCCGGATCAGCCCTTCGCTCCGCACCGCGCTGGGTTATGCTGATGAAGTGTACATGGAGATGGATATGGATGACCCGGCCGTGCTGCTGGGCGGCCTGCTGCTGATGCGGATGAAAGACGGCAGGAAGCTCAGGGACCTCTATACCGAAACGGAATACCAGCGGCTCCTGCAGTATTTCACTGATACCCTGCACGCCCCGATGGGGATGCTGGAAAGCACGAAACCCTATTTTCTGCTGATGCTGCTCTATCCCAAAATGATGCCCTGCAAACAGGTGAGCGGGATGGAGGAGGAGCTGGTGAAAATGGCGAAGGCGGCTGGGAAACCCATCAGCGGACTGGAAACCATCGAGTTCCAGGCTTCGGTGTTCGACAGCATTCCCTATGCGGTTCAGGCCCGTGAACTCCTGAAGAGCATTGACAGCCTGCCACAATACGCCGCGTACTTCGATACCATGCAGCAGCTGTACAAAGATCAGCAGCTGGATGCCCTGGAAGCGATGCTGCAGCGGAGCGAAGCCGGAATGGCGGAGTACCAGCCCCTGCTGCTCGACCAGCGGAATGAGCGGTGGGTGCAACAGCTGAAGCAGAAAATGGTTCAGAAAAGTTTGTTTACCGCCGTGGGAGCCGGGCACCTGATGGGCGAAAATGGGCTGATCCGCTTGCTACGAAAGGAGAATTACAGGCTGCGGCCGCTCCTCCACCGTTGAGCCTAACTTCCTGATAATGATAGAGATTTAAAGCAATAGCTGCCGCGAAACTGAATTCCTGTGCGGCTTTTTCGTGTGTTCCCGCGGAAAATCGTTATTTTTGCACACTTTTTAAACTCTCAGTATGGAAGTATTAGCGCCCTCGTTATCGGTGTTCGAAAAGCTGCAACTGAAAGACGAGAAGAACCTGTTGATCCAGGGATTGCCTTCTACCATCGAAAAGCAGTTTGCCAAACTCTCTTTCTCGAAAAATGTAACTCCCCTTCTGAAAATCAAGAAAATTGACTTTGCCCTGGTATTTGCCATCAACCATGGCCAGCTCAAAGATATCCTGAAGGAGGTGATCCCTGCCCTGGCTCCCGGCGCCAAGCTTTGGATTGCCCATCCGAAACAGTCTTCCAAAATTGTGAGTGACCTGGCCCGCGACTGTAACTGGGGATGCATTGAGCAGTTCGGACTGGCAACGGTATCCAGCATTGCGCTCGACAATGTATGGTGTGCCATCCTGTTCAAAAAAGAAGCAGAACAGCCGCTTACCCGTTTGAAGAAGAGCACGGGTAACTGATTCCTGAAATTTTAATACCACTGATTAAGCTGGCAGGCCCGCTTTGGCGGCAAGCCAGCTTTTTTGTACCGGGATGAGCCAGTTTTGCAACAGCTCAGCCTTGGTTTGCACCGTATTGTTGAAATACAGGGTATCGGCCTTGATGAAGCCGTTGGAAACCGCGTAGGTGAGTTGGGAGAGGGGCAGCAGCTGTACCTTTCCGTTGATCAGGAAAGCCAGGCTGAGCCGGTCGAAGAGCTGCACGCCGAAGCGTTCTTCTATTGATTTGATGAGGCGTACGCTGCTGTCGGTGCTGCAGCCGCTGACGCCGGTAGCCGTTTCATCCGCCATCAGCAGGATGAACTGCCCGTACAACAGGGTGGCATAGCCCTTCACCGGGGCGCCATGACTTTGCCAGCCCGCGGTAAATTGGTTCAGCATTTCTTCAATTGCATACACCTCACTGAGGAGGAAGAGCCGGCTGCACTGGTATATCCACACCCGTGACCGGGCATCAAAATCTTCCGGCAATATTGTTTCAAGATCAACCATACTGTTGTTTATTATAATCAGGCCAGGGAGGCGGCCACCATTTCAGCGATATCGAGCACCTGCACTTTTTCTTCCTGGTTGCTGTTCTTCACCCCGTCGGTGATCATGGTGTTGCAGAAGGGGCAGGCTGCGGCAATCACGGTGGCGCCGGTTTCCAGGGCTTCCTGCGTTCTTTCCAGGTTAATGCGGGTTGCTCCTTTTTCTTCTTCCTTGAACATCTGGGCGCCGCCTGCTCCGCAGCAGAGTCCGTTGGAACGGCAACGCTTCATTTCCACCAGTGCGGCATCGAGGGCTTCCAGAACCTGGCGCGGCGCCTCGTAAATCTGGTTGGCCCGGCCAAGGTAGCAGCTGTCGTGGTAGGTGATTTTTTTACCGCTGAAACTGCCGCCTTCTTTCAGCCGGATGCGGCCTTCATGAATCAGTTGCTGCAGAAAATCAGCGTGGTGAATCACTTCGTATTGGCCACCCAGCGCGGGGTATTCATTTTTCAGGGTGTTGAAGCAATGGGGGCAGGCTGTAACGATTTTGCGTACCTGGTATCCGTTCAGGATCTGGATGTTTTGCCAGGCCATCATCTGGAATAAAAACTCATTGCCCGCCCGGCGCGCCGGGTCGCCGGTGCACATTTCTTCCTTGCCCAGTATGGCGTAGCGGATCCCCACTTTGTCGAGGATCGTTACAAAAGCCCGCGTGATTTTCTGGGCCCGCTGGTCGAAACTGCCGGCGCATCCCACCCAGAACAATACTTCCGGTTCCTGGCCTGCGGCAGCCATTTCGGCCATAGTTGGTACGTGCATACGTTGTATTTAGATCAGCAAATGTAATTAACTGTTGCGTTTCCTGAACGGGATGCCGCCGTGCATTTATCTTTGAGGCATGTCGCCGCTGATCCGGATCGCAGGCTGGGGGATGCTCATCAGCTTCCTGGGGTGTTTGCCCCTGGGCACCCTCAACATCACCGCCATGCTCATTGCCATACAGGAAAACACGGCGGCGGCTTTAGGGTTCACCCTGGGCTGCCTGCTGGTGGAGATGCTGTATGTGCGGCTTTCGCTCGTGGGCATCTCCTGGCTGCGGCGCCGGATCCGCTGGATGCGGGTGATGGAGTGGGTCACCCTGGGCATCATCCTGGCCCTGGCGGCCGGCAGCTTTGTGGCGGCGGCCA
>JAYRPG010000159.1:0-29478 GCA_041911275.1 Ferruginibacter sp.
TGGCAAACGGCTTCAGGAACTCGGTGTTGTTGAGCAGCAACTGGTTGAATTCGATCGTTGACATAGCCGGAATTGTTTAACCTTAATAACGTAAAGCTAAACAGAATAGTTGGAGGAAGCAATAAAAATGTTTAAAGTTTTCTTAAAAAGATTAAACAGATTGTTGTTCAGGAGGTTACGTTTGATGTTTAAACATTATAAGGCCGGAATTCGCGCAGGAAGCGGCTAAAACAGCCTGTTAGACGGGGCCGGAACCAGGGCAAAACCGCGCCAGGGGGAATAAAAAAAGCCGGAAACAGGGTTCCGGCTGCAAGGCGTTACAGAAGGGCGGTGATCAGATCGTAGCAATGAATTCCATCACTTCCGAGAATGATTTTTTAAACTTCACGGTGGCGGGAATTTTACGGCTGTGGGCCTGAGCCAGTTGTCCGGATACCACTACCGGCAGCTGCTCACCCAGCCGGCCGTACTGCTGCATGAATTTATCGAAATTGAATTTATAACCGGCTGAAGTGAGGTGGGTATAGAGGTAATCAGGTTTCTTGATGCCCACCACATACTCCACATCTTTCATGGGTACATTGGCGCCCAGGTAAATCACCTGGATGCCCCGGCTTTTCAGCAGGTAATACACGAAAAGAATCCCGATTTCGTGATATTCTGTTTCGGGGAGGAAAAGCAGAACGGTCTGGTCAGTCTGCAGGCTTGTTTTCACCCCGTCAATCCCCACAATCAGCTTCTGCCTGACCATATTGGATACCAGGTGTTCCTGTGCAGGGTTGATGTGGTTGGTGAGCCAGAGTACGCCAATTTTTTCCATGAAAGGAAAGATGATCTGCGTGATGGTGCGTTCAATGCCGCGTGCCGCGATGTAACGGTTGAGCGTTTCTTCCATCTTCGCGATGTTCAGATCCACCATGTGCTGGATCATTTCATTGATGATTCTTTCCTGCTGTGCTTCGGGGCCGGTGAGTGAAAGGATTTTTTCCTTCAGTTCGGTTTCCGGCATTTTGCCGATATGCGAAATTTTGTACCCGTACTTGTTCAGCAGGGCAATGTTCAGCAGCTTTTTCAGCTCTTCGCTGCTGTAATACCGGATATTGGTTTCCGTACGGCTGGGCTTCAGGAATTGATAGCGTTGTTCCCAGATACGTATAGTATGTGCCTTTATTCCAGAAAGATTTTCGAGGTCTTTGATGGTGAATGAATGCATGTATACTACGTTTTGCTATACAATACAAACGTCGGGGTGCTTTGTTTATGCCGTCCGCATCTTCCTGCATAAAATCGCATAAAAAGGGAGCCGTCGCTGTATTTCCGGTCCGGATCAGGATCCGTTGCGCCGGTGCCATACCTCCAGGCAGAAGAGGGTCCAGATCATTTTGGCCCTTTTCTCGGGGGCAACCCGGGCCCGGCCTTCCAGCAGCGAACGGATGAAGGCGGGTTCCACCAGGGTACCGGCAAAGGGCTGGCCGCCCAAATAACCGGTAATCACTTCCTTCAGTTCGTGATCCACCCAGCGGCGCAGCGGAATTTCGAAACCCCGCTTGGGCTGGTGAATCAGGGTTTCGGGCAGGTATTGCCGGGCGAGTTCGCGCAGGAGGAATTTGGTGCTGCGGCCCCTGATTTTAAAGGCGTCGGGGATGCCGGGGGCATATTCCAGCAGCTCGCGGCAGAGGAAGGGGCTGCGGCCTTCCAGCGAGTTGGCCATGCTGGCAATATCCATTTTCACCAGCAGGTCGTTGAACAGGTTGATCTCAAAATCCAGCAGCATCAGTTTGCGCAGGCCACTCAGGGGCAGGGCGTTAACGGCCTCTACATCGGCTTGCATCCGGCTGAGGTAGCCGGCGGGGGGATGCAGGAACTGTTGTTCGTATCCTTCAAATATGTCTACCCCGGCCGAAAGGTAGAGCCGCAGTCCCGACTGTGATGCCAGTGCGGCCAGCCGGTACAGGTAGTTGTAGTTGGATTTTTTATTGCCGGCCGGTGGCAGCAGCTGTTGAATTGCTTTTGCGCCCAGCCGCATCAGGGGCTGATTGCGGAAAAAATCGTAGCGGGCAAAGGGCACATAGCGGCGGTAGCCCCCGAACAGTTCATCGGCGCCGTCTCCGTTGAGGATCACCGTGAGGTGTTTGCGGGCTTCCCGGCTGACATAATAACTGGGGATGGCTGAGCTGTCGAAAAAGGGCTCGCCGTAATTGCCCACAATATCTTCCACCTCATCACGCAGGCGATCGAAGCCAATGCGGATGGGGGTATGATCGGTGCCGTACTGCCGGGCTACCAGGGCAGCCAGCGGCGCTTCATCGTATTCGCCTTCAAACGACACCGTATAGGTTTTGAGGCGGGGATGCATTTGTGCTGCCAGGGCGGTAACCAGTCCGCTGTCGATGCCGCCGCTGAGAAAACAGCCCACTTCCAGGTCTGAGGCTTCCAGCCTTCTGCGCACTCCGGTCTGCAGCAGGCGTCCTGTTTCGTGCAGGCAGGTTTCGAGGCTGTCGTTCCGCACCGATTCGTAAAAAGGGGTGATGTTCCACCAGCGTTCCTCGCGGTATTCCAGCGTTCGGCAGTTGATGGTTGCACAGACGCCTGCGCCCAGTTCGGTTACCTGCCGGTACGGGGTGCCGCTTTTGTACATCGAACCAAAGCGGAGGTACTGATAAAGTGCGGTGTGGTCGGTTTCCAGCGACAGCAGGGCCCGCAGGGCATTGAGTTCGCTCGCAAACACCAGTTTCCGGCCATCGTTGTACACATACAACGGCTTCTTGCCGGCCCGGTCGCGGGCCAGGAAAAGGGTTTCTTCCTGCCGGTCGTAAATGGCCAGCGCGAACATGCCATCGAGATGGCTGAGCATAGCCTTGCCCAGCTCCCGGTACAGCAGCAGCAGGGTTTCGGTATCGGAACTGGTTTGCCCCTTCAGGTGCAGGGCTTCGCGGATTTCCTGGTGATTGTAAATTTCGCCGTTGAAGATGATGCTGTAGCGGTCGCCGAGGTGCATGGGCTGTTTGCCACCCCCGATATCGATGATGGATAGACGAAGATGGTAGAGGTCTACCGCCTGGTGCCGGAATCCATGCTGTTCATCCGGTCCGCGGTGACCCATGCAGCCTTTGATGAGGCTGTAATCCAGCGGAAAACTGACTGATCCGGCTATACCGCACATAGGCTGAAAAGTTACCGGGCAAAATAACTGTATATTGTTTAAAGGCAATGGGTATTTTCGGATAAATTTGCCGCATCCCCCGCTCTGCATGAACCACCTGGCCGATATCATTCTCTTCCCGTTGTATGTGGGGTTGTTTGCCTGGATCTTTGCGGTGCGGCGTCGCCGGCTGAAGGATCCGCTCCTGCGGCGGTATCACCGCAATGCTTTCTGGCTGAAAGTATTCAGTGCACTTGCGTATATTTTCTTCAGCCTCTTCCTCGCCAAACTGGATTCCACCTTTCTGTATTATCCGGAAGGGATGAACATCACCCAGCTGATCCTGAAGGATTTCACCAATATCCGCCTGCTGTTTATACCGGGTAAGGATTTTGACCCGAACCTGCTGGCCGACAGTTTCAACCGGGGTTATTTTGCCAGTGAGAGTAACTTTTTCATCGCCCGCCTGGTTACGGTCTTTTCTTTTTTCAGTTTTGGCAGTTACAGCGTCATCACGCTCTTCTTCTCCCTGATTTCTTTTTCGGGCGTATGGCGGCTGTACCGGTTTTTTTATGAGCAGTATCCGCACCTGCACCGGCAGCTGGCCATTGCGGTGCTGTACCTGCCCAATTTTGTGTTCTGGAGTTCGGGCATCCTGAAGGATCCGCTCTGCACCGGCATGCTGGGCTGGTTCACCTATGCGGTGTACCGCGTGCTGATCCGCCGCAACGGCATCCTGAAGTACAGCCTGGTTGCCCTGTTCTCTGCCTTCATCCTGGGGCTTGTGAAAGCCTACATCCTGGTGTCGTACCTGCCCTTCTTCCTGCTCTTCATTGTGCTCACCCATCTCAAAACCATCCGTGCCGCAGCGGTACGTTTGGTTTTACTGTGCTGCATCCTCCTCATCACCGCGGCCGGCGCCTGGCTGGTGGGCGACCGCCTGCAGAATGAAATGGAAGATCTTGCGCTCACCAAGATTACGGAGTCGGTGCAGAACACCCAGCAGAATTTTATGCGGATCGCCGACCTGGCGGAGTCTTCTTTTTCGCTGGGGGTGGAGTACGACGGTACGCCGGCGGGACTGCTGAAGATTGCCCCGGCGGGGATTGTGGCCACCCTCTACCGGCCTTTTATCTGGGAAAGTAAAAAGCTCTCCTCGCTGATGTCGTCGCTGGAGAGCCTGGCCATTATGCTGTTTACGCTGTATGTGTTTTTCAAAGCAGGGCCGGTTCGCTTTTTCGGGGCCCTGTTCCGTGATCCCATGGTGATGTACTGCCTCTTCTTTGCCATCATCTTCGCCCTCTTCGTAGGCGTTACCACCCTCAATTTTGGTACCCTGGTGCGGTACAAAATTCCCTGCATGCCTTTTTACATCATTGGCCTGCTGCTCATTCTTGAGCGCAGCCGGAAGCGCAAAGCTGAACAGGCATCCGTTCCGGAACCATTGCCTGATCCTGCTGTTTAAGCGGTTCAGCCGGTTACCCGTTTCATCCCCGCAGCCGGACTGCCGTTCAGCAGCTGCCAGATGGAATGGCGGATGTGCAACCCGCTGAAACTGTTGCCGGGTTGGGGGTCGCCGGCCAGCCTGGACAGGATCATGCCCGGATGGGCGCTGAAATCGTTTTTCAGGGCGTCGGCGGCGGGCCAGAGCATGAAGTGCAGCTTTCTTGCTTTGTCGGTTTTCTGGTACACCATGATCACGCCGGCCATCGCGACCAGGAAGCAGAAATAGCTGGCGGCCGCCACCAGGCGGTTGTTGAACTTGGTGCGCTGTATATGAAAACGGTTGCGGATGTAATAGTACATCTTCCAGGCATTGCGGTAGTCCCAGTCTTTTTTATAGGAGAAGGCTGCGGCCGGATGATAATGCACACTCGCGGCCACGGTGCATACGGGAATGCGGTTGCGCCGCGTGATGCGGTAGTAGTATTCGGTTTCATCGCCCCACAGGAAAAGGTTCTGCCGCGGTACGCCCACCCTTTCCACGATATTGCGGTGAATCAGGGTGCCGTTGAAAGGATGGCCGATGCCTTCGATGAGGGAACAGTCCACTTCATCCAGGGTGGCATAATGCCGGGTTTTCCACACAAATGATTTCCGGTCGTCTTTATTGATCACCGCGCAGTTGCGCAGGCAGAGCCGGTCGAGTTCCGGCTCAAGGATTTTCTCCAGGGCGTCTGATTTCGGGTACCCGTCATCGTCCATGCACCAGATCCACGAATAGCCGTTTTTGAAGCCCCACTGGATGCCGGCCTCAAAACCCCCTCCGGAACCCAGGTTGCGCTGGGTAATCACCAGCAGATCGGGCTGTTCCAGCAGCCACTGGCTGGTTTCGTCGGTACTGCCATTGTTCACGATGAGGATACTGTCGGGAGGGCGGGTTTGTGCTTTGAGTGCCTGGATGCACTCTTTGAGCAGCTGGAGCCGGTTGTAGGTAACAACCACAGCAATCACTTTTTCCATAGGGGGTGGATTTATATGCTTACGCCCCCTTAAAACGCCATTCCGGGCCATTTATTGCCCGCTCACCTGCGCGGAAAAACCATGCATGGTGAAATTTTTAAAATGGTAAGGTTATGATTGTCAATTATGTCGATGGCCTCAATCCTGGTTCGGGAAAACCGGCAGGGGCTGCCCCGTTTGCAGGGCTTTGCAGTAAGCGGCCGCAAAGTCAAGGGCCTCGCCAATCACATGATGCATATCCATATACCGGTAAGTGGCCAGCCGTCCCAGGAAGGAGACGCCCGTTTGCTGTTCGGCGAGTTGCCGGTACTGCCGCAGCAGCTGCAGGTCGGGCTGCAGTCTTTTGGGATAG
This sequence comes from Ferruginibacter sp., assembly GCA_041911275.1. Taxonomy (GTDB): domain Bacteria; phylum Bacteroidota; class Bacteroidia; order Chitinophagales; family Chitinophagaceae; genus Ferruginibacter. The sequence goes on from JAYRPG010000159.1 coordinate 5,958, forward strand.
TAGGGCACATCCTGTTCGCCGGTTTCCCGGCTGTATTCGGTGAAATACACGGTGCCTTTATGTTCTTCCCAGGGGGTGAAGTGTTTGTGTTCGGTGATCCGCGTCCAGGGTACGTCTGCATCGCAGTAATTCATCTGGGAAGTACCCTGGAAATCGCCCGGGGCATAACCCTGTTCAAACTGCACGGTGCGGTAGCCCAGCCTTCCGAACCGGTGTCCGAAATAGGCATCGATGGGGCCGGTGAAGAAGATATGCGTATATCCGGCACCGTCTGTTTCCGGGTTGAAGCGGCGCCCCAGCTGGAGCCGGATGGCTGGGTGGGCAATCATTTTTTCCATCACCGCGGTGTAGCCGGCTTCAGGAATGCCGGTGTAGAGGTGCAGGTGATAATTGTCGTCGTAGTTGAATCGCACCGGTATCCTTTTCAGGATGGAAGCAGGCAGACCGGCAGGCTCGCAGCCCCATTGCTTTTTCGTGTAACCGTAAAAGAAAGCCTCGTACAGGTCGCGGCCGATGAACCGGAGAGCCTGTTCCTCAAAGCTGGCCGGTTCGGTGATGGAGCGGTCGCCCAGCGAGTCTACAAAGGCCCGCGCTTCATCCGGGGTAAAAGCTTTTCCGAAAAACTGGTTGATGGTGTGCAGGTTCACCGGCAGGCTGTACACTTTTCCCCGGCTCATGGCCTTTACCCGGTGTACATAGGGCCTGAACACCCCGAAGCGGTTCACGAAATCCCAGATTTCCTTTTTGTCGGTGTTGAAAATATGCGGTCCGTACCGGTGCACCATGACGCCCGTTTCCGCATCCCTTTCGGTATGGCAGTTGCCGCCGGCATGCAGCCGTTCGTCCCAGATCTCAATGCTGCAGGGCAGGGATTCAGCCAGCCGGTTGGCCAGCACGCAGCCTGAAAAACCTGCGCCTACAATCAGAAATCGGTGAGTCATGCAACCTTTTTTTGGGGTGTGAACAAATATAACGGAAATCGGCCTCAACCCGTATGTGCCGGCAGACTGAACAGGAGCACCGCTGATGGCCAATTTTCCCTACTTTTACCGCATTACTCAACCAGCACCATCCCATTTTGGAATCCCGATATCTCTACTTCATCATCCTGGGCGGATCCCTGCTGCTGCCCCTCCTGCTCAGTTTCGACAAAAAAGTGCAGTTCTACCGGCGCTGGAAATATCTTTTCCCGGCGATGATCCTGCCTGCGGTATTGTACATCGCCTGGGATGTGTATTTCACGGGCCTGGGGGTATGGTCGTTTAACCCCCGTTTCATTTCGGGTCATTACCTGTTTAACCTGCCGGTGGAGGAAGTGCTCTTCTTCTTTGTGGTTCCCTACTGCTGCGTGTTCATTTATGAATGCATCCGGGTGTATTTCCGCAACCTGAAGCAGAAGGCCAAGGACGACAAGATCATGAAGGGCATGGCCGTGCTGCTGCTCATCCTGGGCTTGATTTTTTACCAGCGGATCTACACCTTCTGGACCTTTGTTTTCTGCGGGGTATTTATTCTGCTCCTTTATGCGTTCCGGCAATATTTCCGGCATTTTGATGCCACGCTTTTTATCATCTCCTATTCGGTGATCATTCTCCCCTTCCTGGTGGTGAACGGGCTGCTCACCTCCATGCCCATCGTGCTCTACAACAATGAGGAAACCATCGGACTGCGTATCGCCAGCATTCCCCTTGAGGATGTGTTTTACGGCATGCTGCTGATCCTGATGAACGTGGTGATTTACGACAAACTGAAGAGCCGCCGCCGTACCCGCACCACCCGGTACACCGGCGAAGAAGCGCATTCCCCCCGCCGGCACCGCCGTTCCCGCCGCCGCCTGCAGGAATAAGGACGCGGGGCTTCATCTGCTTTATCTTTTGCTCAGCTGAGGCCCGGCAGTTCCACCGGGCAGTTTACTTTTTCAATAACGGAGGGTCCGTCGGTTTTCCGGGTGCGGATGCTGTTCACCGGCCAGGCTTCCATCTCGGCTGCGGGGCACTCATATGCCAGGAGTTCCTCCAGTTCCGCATCGCTCAGCCCGGGCTTCAGCCAGTCCTTTGCCTTTTCGCGGGTAAGGATCAGGGGCATGCGGCCCGGGTGAGTGCCGCTGTTGTGGATCTGCTGCATCAGGGGATTCCCCGGGCGGGTAATGATGGCAAAACTGCCGGTGAGTTCGCCCGTGGCCGGATCGGGCAGCGGGGCATAGTTGTACAGACCGGCAAAACAGAGGAGTTCCTGGTTTTTGCGGCGGATGAAAAAGGGGATTTTTTTCTTCAGCCCGGCATCATGATGTTCAAAGAAGCCCGTGCTGAATACGAGGCAGCGCTGGTGGCGGAGGCGGTGCCATACCGACTGCGGGTCGCCGGTAATTTTCTCGCTCCGGGCATTGGCCATGCTGCTGCGGTATTGTTTGATTTTCTCCGGACTGTCCATGTACGGGGCGATCAGTCCCCATTCGAATATCCGTATCCGGTAGCCTTCTTCATGAATCACCACGGGCCAGCCGGCATACGACTGGGCCACCTGGTGCCATACGGGGGGAAATGCCACCTGCGGTGCGCCGGGGATGCCGAGGTAGTCGGCTACCGTTTGCAGGTTACTGAAGAAGCTCATGTCGTAGCACATGCGGCGGCGTTTTCAATTTCCGCCAAATCTACCTCAGTTTGCTGACCTTTCCAGAGCAGGCACAGGTACAGCTCACCGTATCGCTCCTTCAGCACCACTTTCAGCGGGTCTTTACGGTGGTATTGCCAGGCCGGGAACTGTTCCAGCAGGAACCGGCTGATCGCGGCTTTCAGCTGGTCATCGGCTTCCCATCGCTTCTCCAGCAGGTTGATGTATACCCGGAATCCGGCCGGCTGGCTGGCTGCTGTTGCCAGTTTGGTGCGGTGTTCCGGAACGGTGCTGTCGTAGAGGAACCGGTGCCGGTCATGCCCCAGCAGCCGCAGGTGGCGTTGCGCCCTTTCAAGGCCGGCGGCGTTCCGGGCGTAATGGGTGAGCAGCAGCGGCAGGCAGCCTGCTCCGCAGCGGCCGCGCGGATACTGCTGCCGTACAAAATACAGGGGCTGCCGCAGCAGGGCCTGCAGCAGGGGTGTGGTGAGCAGGGTATAGGGGTTGTGCATGGCTCAGCTGATTTCAAACAGTTCGTCCCAGCGGGTGGTGTAGCGTTTGCTGCGCATCTCCTGCCGCATCTTCCAGTTGCGTTTGAGCCCGGCGGCGGCGTACTTCACCACATCGTTGCGCTGGCTGAAGTTGATGTTGTCGATCGCGGCCATCAGCGACCGCTGCTGCGGGCTGCGCGGACTGAACAGGCTGGCCTGGATCGACTGGTCGGGTACAATCTGTGCCAGGATCACGCCCGCTTTCAGGTATTTGAGGCCGGGCCGGTAAAGCTGTTCAATCAGGGGCATGGCCTGGCGGATGAGCTCGTGGGTGCACGACGTGGCTTCCGGCAGGGTAACGTGACGGTGTGCCGACTGCGGGTTATAGGTATACGCTTCGTTCCGGTGGCCGTTGGTTACCACAAATACATCCAGGAGACCTGCCGCGCAGTCCTGGCGCCGCAGCTTTTCCGCTGCCCGCGATACATAGGTGGCCACCGCTTCTTTCAGCTCAGCGAGTTCAAACACGGGCCGCCCGAACATGCGGGTGGTGGCAATCATCTTCTTTACCTCCAGCGGATCTTTCAGCGGGATGCAGGGATGGCCGTTCAGTTCGCGGATCAGGCGCACCCCCACCACGCCGCCGAGGTGTTTGCGGGCCCACTCTTCGGGGAGGTTGCGCAACTGCCAGCCGTTGCTGATGCCCAGGTGCTGCAGTTTGAGGGCATAGCGGCTGCCCACGCCCCAGAGATCGCTCACGGGGGTGCGTTCCAGTGCCTCGCGGATGGATTCGGGCGTGTCGGTGACCAGCACGCAGCGGGTGCCTTCCTTGTCTTTTTTCGACAGGCGGTTGGCAGCCTTGGCCAGCACCTTGCTGGGGGCGATGCCTACGGATACCCTGATGCCCGTCCAGCGTTCCACGGTTTCCCGGATCTGCAGGCCCAGCGACCGGTAGCCGGCAGGAGGGGCGGTGCCGATGCGGATAAAGGCTTCGTCCACCGAGTACACTTCCACATTTTCCGTGCCGGCGAGGTGGCGCAGGGTGTCCATCACCCGCATGCTCAGGTCGCCGTAAAGGTTGTAATTGCTCGAGAACACGGCCACTTTATGCTGTTCGATGAGGGTTTTATTCTGGTAATAGGGCGCGGCCATGCCCACCCCCAGCGCCTTGGCTTCATCGGTGCGGGCAATGATGCAGCCATCGTTGTTGCTCAGCACCACTACGGGGCGGTTCCACAAATCGGGCCGGAACAGGCGCTCGCAGGAGCAGTAAAAACTGTTGCAGTCCACGATGGCCGTCATGGCCGGTGCGGGGTTCGGATCAGGATGTTGCATGCGCGGGGTTTAACTGAAGCTGTGAATGGAATGGGTAACCACGCCCCAGAGTACGAAGTCGCTGAATTCGCCCAGGTTGATGGCCTTGTACCGCTCGTTCTCCGGGATCAGGAAGGAGGAAGTGAAATTTTTGTGGAAGCGGCGCACCATCAGCTCGCCATTGAGTACGGCCACAATGATGCGGCCGTTGGTGAGCTTGATGGAACGGTCCACGATCAGCACATCGTTGTCGAAGATGCCCGCATCCTTCATTGCATCGCCCTTCATGCGGAAAAAGAAGGTGGCAGGCTTGTTGCGGATGAGCTGCTCGTTGAGGTCAATGCCCCGCTCCATGTAATCATCGGCCGCGGCCCCGAAACCCGTGGCATTGGCCGTGCGCACGTCATGTTGCGTGTATTGCTTGCTGCCCCGGTAGGCAGCCCCGAAAAAAAGATCATTGTCCATGGCAGAATTGTTTCCGTAAAGCTAAAATAATTAGTAATATTGTGCTAATAAATTTGGCAAAAATATTCCGGGGAAGAAAAAGTTTCAAGGGTGAAGGCCGGGGCGTTGGGTTTTGTCCCGGGCCGGAGCATTGAATGCCGGAAACGGAACCTGGATATCCCTGCTGTTCTATGGAAAAATCTGTTTACCATCATGGCCGCGGCGCCCAGTTCAATCCCGCCAACCGGTTTGCGCAGCATACGCACGCAACGGATGACCCGGACGGGATCGACGACCGCGAAGAAGCGGGTAAGCCTACCCGTTATATTGAAGTGTTTCCCAAAAGCATTGTCAATAAGGTGGAGAGCCCGGATGTGCACATGCAGTACAGCATGAATCCCTATGCGGGCTGCGAGCACGGCTGTATCTACTGTTATGCCCGTAACGTGCACGAATACTGGGGCTACAGCGCGGGTACCGATTTTGAACAGCAGATCCTGGTGAAGAAGAATGCTCCGCAGCTGCTGCGGCAGTGGCTGATGCGGCCCGGATGGACGGCCACGCCCATCATGCTCAGCGGCAACACCGATTGTTACCAGCCCGCCGAACAGCGCTACCGCCTCACCCGCGCCCTGCTGGAAGTGTGCAATGCCTTTAATCAGCCCGTGAGCATCCTCACCAAGAATGCGCTGATTCTCCGCGATAAAGACCTCCTGCAGGAGATGGCGCAGAAGCAGATTGTATCCGCCATGGTTTCCCTCACCTCCCTCCATGAGCCGCTGCGCCGGGTCATGGAGCCCCGTACCGTTACGGCCCGCCGCCGGCTGCAGGTGATCCGGGAACTGAGCCAGGCGGGCGTGCGCACAGGCGTGATGATGGGGCCGATGATCCCCGGACTGAATGAACAGGAAATGCCGCGCATCCTGCAGGCCGCCGCCGGGCACGGCGCCAGTTTTACGGCCTACACCTTCATCCGGCTGAACGGCGCCTTGCCGCTGCTGTTCCGCGACTGGCTGCAAAAAAACTTCCCCGACCGGGCCGATAAGGTCTGGCACCTGGTGGAGCAGGCCCATGGCGGCCGGGTGAACGACAGCCGGTGGGGGCGCCGCATGCGCGGCGAAGGGCAGATAGCGGAAATGGTGGCCATGCAATACAAAAAGTACGCAAAGCGCTATGGCCTGAATGCGGAAGACTGGCAGCTGAATACCGGTTTATTCAGGCGGCCGGGTGAACAGGGCAGGTTGTTTGCGTGAAAGCGGCCGTGGGCAGCAGCATCGCCGGGTTACACCGCTACCGGCGCCTTGATGGCCGGATGGCACTGGTAGTTCAGCAGGGTGAAATCTTCATAGCGGAAGCTGAACAGGTCCCTCACTTCCGGGTTGATCTGCATCTGCGGCAGCGGGAATGGCGTACGGGTTAACTGCAGTTTCGCCTGTTCAACATGATTGCTGTACAGGTGCGTATCGCCACCGGTCCATACAAACTCGCCCGGATCCATGTCCACTACCTGGGCAATCATGAGGGTAAGCAGCGCATAGGAGGCAATGTTAAATGGCACGCCGAGGAACACATCCGCGCTGCGCTGATACAGCTGACAGCTCAGTTTTCTGCGGCCATTGGCGGCCGGGGCCGTATAAAACTGGAACAGGCAGTGGCAGGGCATCAGCTTCATTTTGGGGAGGTCGGCCACATTCCAGGCGCTGATGATCAGCCGGCGGCTGTCGGGGTTGGTGCGCAGCTGCTCCAGCAGTTCCTTTACCTGGTCGATCGTGCTGCCGTCGGCGCCTTCCCAGCTCCGCCACTGTTTGCCATATACCGGGCCCAGGTCGCCGTTTTCATCTGCCCATTCATCCCAGATCGTTACCTTGTTTACCTGCAGGTAACGCACGTTGGTGTCGCCCTGTAAAAACCACAGCAGTTCATAAATGATGCTTTTCAGGTGGCATTTCTTGGTGGTCACCAGCGGAAAACCCTCCGCCAGGTTGAACCGCATCTGGTACCCAAACACACTGCGGGTGCCGGTGCCGGTACGGTCGGCCTTGTCTGCACCATGATCAAGGATATGCTGAAGGAGTTGCTGGTATTGCTGCATGGCCGCAAAATAACAGATTTTGAAAACCCCCTGAACGGGAATTTATCAAGATGCCCGGCTAAAGCCGATATTTGCGCAAACCCATACATTATGCAGATTCAGATCCGTCCCGCCACTGCGGATGATTGCCCCCGGATGATGGAACTCATCCGTGAACTGGCGCTTTATGAAAAAGCGCCGGAAGCGGTCACCGTTTCCTACGAGCATTTTGTGCAGAGCGGCTTCGGGCCGCAGCCCGTTTGGTGGGCCTGGGTGGCCGAGGCGGAGGGCCGGGTGCAGGGTTTTGCCCTCTATTATATCCGTTACTCCACCTGGAAGGGCCAGCGGATGTACCTCGAAGACATCATCGTTACCGAATCCATGCGGGGGCATGGCCTGGGCAAGATGCTGCTCGACCAGCTGATCACCGTGGCCCGGGAAAAACAATTCAGCGGCATTACCTGGCAGGTACTGGACTGGAACGAACCCGCCATCCGCTTTTACCGCAAATTTGCCGGGCTCAAAATGGACCCCGAGTGGGTGAACTGCAGCCTGGAGCTTACCTGATTTTTTCCACGGCAGGCAACGCCGGCGCTGTTCAGCGTATCTCATGGCTGGTATCTGCACCTTGACATTAAAAATAAGACACATGCTCCTGACCCGATCTTTTCAAAAAACAGCCTTGCCGGGCGCTGCCCTGCTGCTTTCGCTGCTCCTCTTCTTTGCTGCCTGCCAGAAAGAGCTGAGCGGAGAGGGCTTCATCATCACCGAAACGCCCCCCGACCTCAGCACCAAAGTGAGCAGTTCGGTTTCAGGCTTCGTTACGGATGAGAACGATGCCCCCGTAACCGGTGCCGCCGTACAGGTGGGCCTCAGCAGTACCACCACCGACAAGTACGGTTACTTCGAGGTCAGCAATGCCCAGGTGACACAGAATGCCGCCGTGGTGACCGTGCTCAAGCCCGGTTATTTCAAGGGCATTAAAACCTATATCGCCGCCACCGGCAAATCGGCTTTCTTCCGCATCAAACTGCTGCCCAAAAACACGGCCGGCAGTTTCGACGCTGCGGCAGGCGGTACGGTAGCCCTGCTCAATGGTTTTTCACTCAGTTTTCCTGCAGATGCCATCGTGAACGATGCCTCCGGAACGGCTTACAGCGGCACCGTGAATGTGGCTGCCCAATGGATCAACCCCGTTGCCACCGATCTGCACCGGGTGATGCCTGGCGACCTGCGCGGCCTCGACAGCCTCGGCTTCATGCGCCAGCTCACCACGTATGGTATGGCGGCTGTGGAGCTCACCGGCACCGGTGGCGAAAAACTGCAGGTAGCCCCGGGTAAAAAAGCCACCCTCAGCTTCCCCCTCCCCGCCGCCATCAGCGGCAGCGCCCCGGCCAGCATTCCCCTCTGGTCATTCGACGAGGCCAAAGGCCTTTGGAAGCAGGAGGGCCATGCCCTGAAAACCGGCAGCAGCTATGTGGGCGAAGTGAGTCACTTCTCCTTCTGGAACTGCGATGTGCCCGCCAATTTTGTGCAGTTCAGCTGTACCCTGGTGGATGCGGCCGGCAACCCGGTACCCCATGTGCTGGTGAAAATTTCCCGCACCGATAACCCGCAGAGCGCCGGCTGGGGCTATACCGATACGGCAGGGTATACGGGTGGCGCCGTGCCCAACAATGCCCAGTTGCTGCTGGAAGTGTTTACCCAGTATGGCTGTGGTACCCCGGTGTACAGCCAGAACATCAGTACCACCAACCAAAACCTGAACCTGGGCAACGTTACCATTCCCTCCGCCAGCATCGCCACCGTGAGCGGTACGGTAATCAATTGTTCTGCCTTACCGGTTACCAATGGGTATGTGATCATGATCAAGGATAATTTCAGTTACCGTTATCCCGTCAGCAGTACCGGCAGCTTCAGTTTCAACACCACCCTATGCGGCAATGCCCCGGTGCAGGTGCAGCTGATCGCGGAAGATATGGCCGCCATGCAGTCGGGCAACCCGCACCTGCTGACCCTGGCCAGTGGCGCCAATGCAGCGGGTAACCTCTCTGCCTGCGGCATCACCATCGAACAGTTTATTGAGTACAGCATCAATGGCACCCCGTATTCTTTTGTTTATCCCACCGACAGCCTGATGCAGCACATCAACGATACGCAGGTGGTGCCGCCGTTGATGTACATCAACGCCAACACCACCATCAATACGGGCGGTACTTTAACCCGTTACGCTTCCATCGCCTTCCCCTTCAGCGGGATCGGGCCTGGGTCGGTGCATCAGCTGAAGAATTTCTTCTGTACTGAAATCCGCGACTCCACCCGCATCCTCAGTCCGATCAATGTCAACATCACAGAGTATGGTGCTGTCGGCCAGTTTGTCGCCGGTAATTTCACCGGCACCTTTACCGGCGCAGCCCCTGCCAATACCGCGTATAACGTTGTCTGCAATTTCCGCGTCAGAAGGCGGCAGTAAAAGATCACCCTTTCCTGCAAACGGCTGTTCCCTCTGGGGCAGCCGTTTTTTATGGGTAAACTGTTACCGGGCTGAAGTGGTTTGTGGGTGAGCGGAGGATGGGATGAGGCACCGGGGACGGAGCCGGAGCCGGATGGCGGATTGGATCACGCTCCGATGGGCCCGTGTGGGTAACCCTTTCCGTGCAGACTCCCTGCTTCCCCATGCAGCCTGCCTTGTTGCCCGGCAAACATTGCGAAGGGCTCCGGTGCTGGTTTTGCCGCAGGCCTCTCCGGGTAAACCCCGGCCTGCCCGCAACTTTAACCTTTTACCAGCCGGGGAACAGCCGGTTTAGCCTAATTTTGCGCCTGAGAAAAAACAGTACATCTCATCCCGTTATGGCAGAAAAAATTACCATGGGCAGCAACGGCAGGCTCGTTGTGCCCGATCAGCCCGTGATCCCGTTTATTGAAGGTGATGGCATCGGTCCGGATATCTGGAAAGCCAGCGTCAGGGTTTTCGACGCGGCAGTGGAGAAGGCTTATGGCGGTAAGCGCAAAATTGAATGGAAGGAAGTGCTGGCCGGCGAAAGAGCTTTCCGGGAAACCGGCAGCTGGATGCCTGATGAAACCATGCAGGCTTTCAAAGATTACCTGGTGAGCATCAAGGGCCCCCTCACCACCCCGGTGGGCGGCGGCATCCGCAGCCTCAATGTGGCACTGCGGCAGGAACTTGACCTCTATGTGTGCCTGCGTCCCGTAAAATATTTTGAAGGTACCCCTTCGCCCATGTGGCAGCCGGAAAAAGTGAACATGGTGATTTTCCGGGAAAACACGGAAGACATTTATGCGGGTATCGAATACATGACCGGTACACCCGAAGCGGCCAAACTGATGAAGTTCCTGGTGGAGGAGATGGGCGTCAGGAAAATCCGTTTCCCCGAAACCACTTCACTGGGCATCAAACCCGTGAGCCGCGAAGGCAGCGAGCGCCTGATCCGTTCCGCAATTCAATACGCCATTGATCATAAGCTGCCCAGTGTTACCATCGTGCACAAGGGCAATATCATGAAGTTTACCGAGGGGGCTTTCAAGAACTGGGGCTACGAACTGGCCGAAAGGGAGTTCCCCGGCGAAGTGTATACCTGGCAGCAGTGGGAGCGTACCAAAAAAGAAAGCGGGGAAGCCGTGGCCAATGAAGAAATGAAGATATCTGCCATCGGCGGCAAGGTGATCATCAAAGACGCCATCGCCGACAACTTCCTCCAGCAGGCCCTCCTGGCTCCCCAGGATTACTCAGTGATTGCCACGCTCAACCTCAACGGCGACTATGTCAGCGATGCCCTGGCGGCGCAGGTGGGAGGGATCGGCATCGCCCCCGGCGCCAATATCAATTACCAAACCGGGCATGCTGTATTTGAAGCCACGCATGGCACGGCCCCCCGTTTTGCCAATACCAATACCATGAATCCTTCCTCCGTGATCCTCAGCGGAGTAATGATGCTGGAGTACCTGGGCTGGCGCGACGCCGCCGAACTCATCACCCATGCCGTGGGCAAAACCATCCGCAATAAAACGGTGACCATCGATTTTTACAACCTGATGAAAGAAGGCACACTCCTGAAAACCAGTGAATTCGCTGATGAAGTGATCCGCCAGCTCTGATCCGGTGCTCCTGAATTTATTACAGCGGCTGCAACCTGCAGCCGCTGTTGATTTTCAAACTCCGGTATCCCTTTCTCAACATGCAGCCATGGGTCGCTGTTCTGGCGCGTTTATTGTTATATGCTTATATTTACAGCGGAAGTTCTGCTGCCCCTTGAAAAAAGCATTCCGATATTGTTCAGGGAAACCCCATACCGCATCATTTCGAGTATCCTTCCGGGTAAGTTCCGTATTTTCTTTGCCCTGCTGTTTTTATGGCCGGCACTGGCAACCCACAGCCAGGTACGCCGCATCGTGGTCATCGGTTCATCCACCGCCCGTGGCACCGGCGCGTCTGTGCCCGACAGCGGGTGGGTAAGGCTGCTCAGCCGCGAATACAAATGCCGCATGGAACTGGTGGATACGGTGTTCAACCTGGCTTCTTCCGGCACCACCTTTTACCACGGCATGCCCGACGACTGTACGCCGCCGCCTTTCAGGCCCTCTCCCCTCAGTGCCAATAATGTAAGCCGGGCGGTACGGCTCCTCAGCAGTTTGCCCAACCGCTCACAGGGCCTCGTGATTGTGAACTACCCAAGCGGGGGCTACGATACCTACAGCGTGGAAGAAATCATGACCGGCCTGCAAACCATCTATGATACGGTGATGCTGGCCGGTAACCGGTGCCTCATCAGCACCACCCAGCCCCGTTCAGACGCCGCTTTCAATACACCGGCGATCCGGAAAAAACTGGCCGATCTCAAAGACTCCATCCTGCTCCGCTTCGGTCCGGAGCATGCAGTGGATTTTTACGAAGGCCTCTTTAACCCGGCCGACAGCTCCATCCGCAGCGATTACGCGGCCGGCGACAATGTGCATTTCAACGATGCCGGCCACCGGGTGCTCTGCGAAAGGGTCATCGCCAAAAATCCTTTTGGCCTGCCGGTTTGGTATTCCAAATCCACCGGCATGCTCAACGACCTCAGCACCTGGGGCTGCAACCCGGATGGCTCGGGGAGCTACCCGGACAGCTTCAGCGCCGATCACCAAACCTTTATCATCACCAATAACCCGGCCCCCACCATTTCCGGCAACTGGACCCTCGATGGCAAGAATACCCGGGTGTTCCTGGGCAACGGTACCGAACAGATTGACCTGCTGATCCCCGCAGATTATCAGCTGACCATCCGCCGCACCGGTGGCGGGGGATGTCCATAAAAAAATCCCGGCTGCTGCGCCGGGATTCTTCAACGAATGGGGTTGTATTTACTGAAAAACCGTTACTTTTTCTTTGAGCATCACCCTTACCGCATCGGCGATGGCGGCCGCATCCAGTCCGATCTCTGCATAGAGCTGTTTCGGCGTGCCGTGTTCCACCAAACGGTCAGGGATACCCAGTATTTTCACCTCCGCCGCGTAGCCGTTAGCGTTCATGAACTCGAGGATGGCGCTGCCAAAGCCGCCCACCACGGTACCGTCTTCCACCGTAATGATCTTTTTGAACTTACCGAACACTTCATGCAGTAAGTCTTCATCCAGCGGCTTCACAAAGCGCAGGTCGTAATGCGCCGGCTGGATGCCATCGGCGCGCAGGTCGCGGATGGCAGCAGCGGCAAAATTGCCCGGGTGGCCAAAGCTCAGGATGGCCACCTCTTCTCCGTCCCGCAGTTTCCGGCCCCTGCCGATCTCAATGGCTTCAAAAGGCGTTTTCCATTCCGGCATCACGCCCTCACCGCGCGGATAGCGGATCACAAAAGGATAGCCGGTACTGTCGAGCTGTGCCGTGTACATCAGGTTGCGCAGTTCGCGTTCGTTCATGGGGGCGCTGATGATCATGTTGGGGATGCAGCGCATGTAGGCAATATCGTAACAGCCGTGGTGTGTGGGGCCGTCTTCCCCCACCAGGCCGGCGCGGTCCAGGCAAAATACCACGGGCAGCTTCTGGATGGCCACATCATGGATCACCATGTCGTAAGCCCGCTGCATGAAGGAGGAATAAATGTTGCAGAAAACCCGCATGCCCTGTGTGGCCAGTCCGGCACTTACCGTAACCGCATGCTGTTCGCAGATGCCCACATCAAAGGCCCGGTGCGGCATCTTCTCCATCATGTATTTCAGGGATGAGCCGCTGGGCATCGCGGGCGTAATGCCCATGATGCGGTCATTCATTTCTGCCAGCTCAATCAGGGTATGGCCGAATACATCCTGGTATTTTGGCGGCTGCGGGGTGTCGAAGGTTTTTTTGTGGATCTCGCCGGTAACCTTGTCGAACAAGCCGGGCGCATGCCATTTGGTCTGGTCTTTTTCGGCCAGCGCATATCCCTTGCCCTTCACCGTGATGATGTGCAGGATTTTGGGACCGGGAATCTGTTTCAGGTCCTGCAGGGTATCGATCAGTTTGCTGATGTTGTGTCCGTCAATCGGTCCGAAGTAGCGCAGTTTCAGCGCTTCAAAGAGATTGGCCTTGGCATTCACCACGCCTTTCACGCCCTCCACAATTTTATGGGCCACCTTGCGGCTCAGGTTGGTGCCTGCGGGCAGCTTGCCCAGCACCTTCCACACTTCATCCTTCAGTTTGTTGTAGGTAGGGGAAGTGCTGATATCGGTGAGGTATTCCTTGAGCGCCCCCACGTTGGGGTCAATGCTCATGCAATTATCGTTGAGGATGATCAGCACATCGCTGTCGGCCACCCCGGCATGATTCATGGCTTCAAAAGCCAGGCCCGCCGTCATGGAGCCGTCGCCGATCACCGCGATGCTCTTGCGGTCTTTCTCCCCCTTGTATTTGGCGGCCATCGCCATGCCCAGGGCCGCGCTGATGGAGGTGGAGGAATGTCCCACACCGAAGGTGTCGTATTCGCTCTCACTGCGCTTGGGGAAGCCGCTCAGCCCCTGGTATTTCCGGTTGCTCGGAAACTGGTCGCGCCGGCCGGTCAGGATTTTGTGACCATAAGCCTGGTGGCCCACATCCCATACCAGCTGATCATAGGGCGTATTGTACACATAATGCAGGGCTACACTCAGTTCCACCACGCCCAGGCTCGCCGCAAAATGGCCCCCGTGCACGCTCACCACGTCAATAATGTACTGGCGCAGCTCGTCGCATACCTGGTGCATCTGCTCTTTCGGCAGTTTTTTCAGGTCGGCCGGACTGTTGATCTGGGCTAATAAAGGTCCCGGTTTGATATCCATGTAGGCAAATTTCGTCGGTAAAGGTACATTTTTATTTGCTGGGGGCTGTGGGCGGCATCAGCCCGGCTCAGCAGCCGTTGCGGCCATCGCTGCAAGGCGGCCGGTGCGGTGCCGCATCCACCCGGATCAACCTGCTCCCGGGCCGGCTTTCCGCTCTGTCCGCCAGCCCTTCGGCGGCGGTGCGGAGGGCATCCGGCCAGGCCCGGGGACTACAACAATCCTTCCCGGCAATGGTTCAGCGGGGGTAATTTACCCCGTTTTGCCTTAATTTGGCGCTGGATAAAACCCTGCCAACCATGATGACGCTTCCTGTACGGATCCTGCTGTTCAATACCGCCCTGCTGCTGGCGATAACCCTGGCTGCGACCTTCGCCACCGACACCTTTCCCGGTAATGGCTTCTTCCTGATGTTCGGCTTCATCGCTTTCGCCGCTACGGCGGCTGCCCTGGGTCTCGGGCTCCTCCTGCTGCTGCGGGCCGACAAAAGGCCGGCGCGGGGATTCCTGTGGTCGGGCTTCTTCTTCGCCCTGCTGGGTGCCGTGGCGTATTGGCTGCTCGGGAATTATTAAAGGTTCAAAAGATTTCAGCGCTTCAAAAGGTGCATCTCCGAATGGGCATTCGTTCCATGCGTTCTTCCCGTTGGATGCCCCTTAGAATATTGAATAGCGGATTAGGTATTTTAATCTCAAATTCCTTTTAGACAGATCATTTACCCAGCTTTCTTTTTTGTCTTGAAACAAAAAAGAATTAAAAAATTCAAGGCTGCAGAAAAACAGCTGAAATGTACGCTCTTCCGCTATGGCGAAAAAACTAAGCCTCCACTGCGTTTCGCAGCCCGGCCAATGCCTTGATCTGCGATGTACTATTCCCAACATTTTCGCCGCTTGACGCTTCAGACTGTACATTTCTTCACGCTATTTTTCTGAGGCCCTTAGCGCGTTTGGAAACATGTTGCCTGGTCCTACATTGGAGTTTGAAAATTGAATATTGAAAACTCCCTTCACTCAACATTCCCCGTTGATCATTCCTTGTTCATTATTCCCTGTTCATCATTCCCTGTTCCCTGTCTCAGGGAAACAGCTCCTCTGCCACCGCCACGCTTTCCGGTTTGCCCACATCCACGAGCCGGTCGCCGCTGTGATCATAGCCATAGATGGGATAGTCCGCTGCCAGGCTCAGGTAGGTGTCGACCAGTGAAAATTTTCCACGCTGCGGGATGAGGTCAAAAACCCGGGGTTCAAAAAGTGCCACACAGCTGTACGCCATCGCGTGCAGACCGGGTTGGTCAATGGCCATTCTTTTTTCACCCGTGTGGTTGTTGATCCAGCCGCACAGGCGGTTGTCGGCATCAAATAAAAAATTCCGGGAGGAAGGGCGGTTGGTGATGCCGAAACTGATCAGGCCTTTCCGCTGCCGGTGGTAGGCCAGTAAATGGTCCAGGCGCAGATCGGTTAAGAAATCGGCATTGAGGGTGAAGAAGGGTTCATTTCCCTCCAGCAGGGGGCGGGCTTTCAGCAGGCCGCCGCCGGTTTCCAGCACAGCATCGGTTTCATCGCTGATCTGTATGCGGCTGCCCCAGCCCTGGTGTTGCTGCACGGCTTCCATGATCTGGTCGGCAAAATGATGTACATTCACCACCACCTCCCTGATGCCATACTGCTGCAGGTATTCCACATTTCGTTGCAGGAGCGATTTGCCATTGACCAGGGCCAGGGCTTTCGGATGATGATCGGTCCAGGGTTTGAAACGCGTGCCGAGGCCCGCGGCAAAAATCATGGCTTTCATGTGTGAGGGTGTTTGAGTGATGGACAAAAGATACTTCTGTTTTTTATACAGCTTTGCCGCCTGCGGCGTGATGCGCTGCAAACAGCTGAGCCCGTTCTTTTATCCCGTTTTCCAGTTGGTCCGGTTCCGGTGATGGATGTCCGGTTTCAGTTTGAATTTATTGCGCAGGTGGCGGGCCAGGGCTTCAGCGGCATACACACTGCGGTGCTGTCCGCCTGTACAGCCGAAATTCACGCTCAGGTGTTCAAAGCCGCGGCGGATGTATTCTTCCACCGAAATGTCCACGATGCTGAACATGCTGTTCAGGAATTCGGGCATTTTGGTGCGCTGCTCCAGGAAATCTTTCACGGGTTTGTCAAGTCCCGACAAATGTTTGTATTCATCAAAACGCCCGGGGTTGAGGATGCCGCGCATGTCAAACACAAAGCCTCCGCCGTTGCCGGTTTCGTCGGCGGGGTAACCGTTCTGCAGAAACGAAAAACTGCTGATGGATACCCGCAGCGGGGTATCGGGGGTAGCTTGCAGGGGAGTGAATTCGCGGATCACTTCATCACTGGTACAGATGCCCAGCACTTTGCTGAATTCCGGTACGGCGATGCCCATGCGGTGCTGGCTCAGGAAGCGCTTCAGGTTCTGCAGCCCTAAGGGGATGCTGGTGAGGAAATGGGCTTTGCGTTCAAAGAGGCCGCGGAAACCATAGGCGCCCAGTACCTGCAGCAGGCGGATCAGCACATAGCCGTTGTACTGGCTCCGGAAAACCTCCCGGTCTACGGGCGCCTGAAGGATGGCTTCAAAATCATCCACATACTGTTCCAGCAAACTTTGTTTCCAGGCTTCCGGGAGGCTGGCCTTTGCCTGCCAGAGCAGGGAGGCTGCATCGTACTGCGGCGCGCCCAGCATACCGCCCTGGTAGTCGATGAAGGCTACCTGGCGATCATCGTTCACCATGATGTTGCGGCTCTGGAAATCGCGGAACATGAAAAAGCGGTATTCCGTATGCGCCAGGTAATTGCTCAGGGCTTCAAAATCGGTGAGCAGTTTTTGTTTGTCGTAAGGCCTGCGCAGGGCATCGAGGAAATAATATTTGAAGTAAAGCAGGTCGGCCATGATCGCTTCCTTGCCGAATTCAGCATTGGTGAGGCAGTGGCTGTAGTCCATTCCCTCATGACCAAGGATCTGCAGGCGGGCCAGCTCCCGCAGGCTCTGGCGGTAAAGCGCATATACGTCATCGGTATATCCCTCTTTTTCCAGGATGTCGAGCAGGGAGGTACTGCCCACATCCTCCTGGATATACAGGCTGCCGTCGGCGCTCACGGCCAGCACGCGGGGGGTGCGGAGGGCTTTCTCCGCAAAATGCCGGGAGAACCAGAGGAAGCTCTCATTCTCACGCAAGTTGGCGCCCAGGGTGGCGATATAATTTCCCGCAGCGGTGTGCAGCCGGTAATACTGCCTTTCGCTGCCGGCCTGCGGCAGTTTATCCAGTTGTTCCACCGGTGCTGCGGAAATGCTGCTGAAGAGCTGCCGGATTGCAGCTTCGGGATCAGGAAACGGGGCTGGGGTCATGCGGTAAAAATACGGAAATCGGGGAGGGTGCGGGTAGCCTGTCCGGGTTTTAAGGTCGAAGGAAGCCGGCTTGCCGCCATGCCGGCACCGGTTCTCCCGATGTGTTCAACGATTGCCCGCAGCTATACGGTGCTGTTGGGTGAAGCCGAAGGGATCGGAAATCCCTTTATTGATCAAGTTTCACGATTGCTGGTTTGCTTCAGCATCGGGATGGCAGGATAACAGGCACATCCAGGTGTCATTCGCAGAGGATCCGTTGATGCGGTGAAGGTTTGAATCGGGAGAGTGGATTCATCAGAAAGCTATTTGAAAAAGGGATGGCAAAAAAAAAGCCGAGAGGTCCCGGCTTGAATGTTTTCACAACGGAATAAATCCTTATTGTGATTAGCTTCAGTACGAAAATAATATTTTTTTTATATTCATGTACACAAATGAGTTAATCATTATGCGGAAAATACTGGGACTTGATATTGGCAGCACATCTATTGGCTGGGCTTATATTGATGAGGCTGGTTCGAAGCGAAGCATCAGGAAACTGGGGGTCAGGCTTATCCCTTACGCCGGTGATGAGCAGGATCAGTTTTCCAAAGGGCAAACCATTACCGTGAACAAAGACCGGACGCTGAAACGTACCGCCCGGAAATGCAATCACCGCTATAAGCAGCGGCGTTTCAAACTCAGTACCTATCTTCAGCAGATCGGCGCCTATCCGGAGCAGAATCTGTTGCTGAAAGTCAATGCCCTGTCATTATACGGGCTCAGAAGCAAAGGCGTCAGCGAAAAATTATCTCTCCCGGAATTGGGAAGGGTATTGCTTCACCTGAATCAGAAGCGGGGATACCGGAGCTCCAGAACCTCTCCTGCAGAGGAAGGAGGGAAAAAAGTAAGCGACTACCTTCAGGAACTGGCGGAAAGAAAGGCGGCGATCGAATCCCGGAACCTGACCATCGGCCAGTATTTTCACCAGCAACTGCTCAACAATCCTTATTTCAGAATCCGGGAAAAAGTGTTTCCCCGGGATTGTTATATCCAGGAATATGACCGGATCATGCTTGCCCAGCAACGGTTTTATCCTGATCTGCTCACGGATGAGCGGATATCAGAAATCAGGGATGAGATCATATTCTGGCAGCGGCCGTTAAAGTCACAGAAGCATTTAGTGGGGGAATGTACATTCGAAAAACATCACAAAGTTGCACCGAAGAGTTCCCCCCTTTTTCAGGTTGAAAAAATATGGGAAAGTATTCACAATATTTCAATTGTGAATAAAAGCAAAGAACAGTATGTGATCAGCCGGGAGCAGAAGCAATGGTTATTTGAGCACCTGAATCATCACGAAAAGCTTACACAGACTGAATTATTCAAAATACTCGGACTGAATAAAAGAGACGGATGGATACCGAATGAGCAGATCCGGAAAACGGGCATTCAGGGAAACCTCACCGTTAGCCTTCTCCGAAAGGCATTTAAAAAAGCGGGACTTGAACGGCCTGAGCTGCTGCAGTTTAACCTTGTTACCGAAGTACGGCAATTGGTGGATAAGCAAACGGGTGAAGTCAGTGACCTGAAGTTGATCAGCAGCGCTTTTGAACGGGAGCCTTTGTATCTGCTCTGGCACCGCATATATTCATTAAGTGATCCGCATACGCTCCAGCAACTGCTGATGCGTGAATACGGGATGGATCAGGACCAGGCGGCCGTATTATCTGCCCTTGATTTTACAAAATCAGGTTTTGGATCAAAAAGTGCACGCGCCATCCGTAAGCTGCTGCCTGCATTGATGGAAGGTGACGGGTATGCGGAAGCAGCCAAAAAAGCAGGATATAATCACAGTAACAGCCTCACAACAGCGGAAAATGAGGCCCGGCCTCTTGCGGATCGCCTTGTCCATTATAAGCGGAATACACTCCGGCAACCGGTAGTGGAAAAAGTGCTGAATCAACTTGTAAACCTCATCAATAGCATCATTACGGACAATCAGTTGGGGCGACCTGATGAAATCAGGGTGGAACTGGCCCGTCAACTCAAACAGAGCCGGGAAGACAGGCAGCAGGATTATAACCGGAACAATGAAACCGACAGGCGGCACAAATCTATTGCGGATCGCATCCACCAGGAATATCCCGGCATCAAGGTTACCCGGAAATTAATCGAGAAGTATAAGCTGTATGAGGAGCAGGGGGGTATTTGCATGTATTCAGGTAATAAAATGGAGTTGGCCATGGTATTGCGGGGAGAGGGGATCGATGTTGATCACATCATACCCCGCACCCGACTCTTTGATGATTCTTATCAGAATAAAGTATTGGCTTTCCGGTCAGAAAATGCTGCCAAGGATAACCGCACTGCCTATGAATACATGAATGCTAAATCCGATGATGAATTGCAGCAGTACCTCGAAAGAGTCAACCGCCTGCTGGAAGAGGACCGCATCACCCGGAGCAAGCATAAAAAATTACTGATGGACGGGAAGGAAATTCCAGAAGACTTTATCTCCCGGCAATTGAATGAAACCAGCTATGTAAGCCGCGAAGCGGTGAAATTACTTAAGCAGGTTTGCCGGGATGTGTATACAACCGGTGGATCGGTTACGGCATTTCTCCGGGAACAGTGGGGATACGATGAAGTGTTGCGGCAATTGAATGGGGAGCGGTATTCAACACTGGGTATTGATGAGGAAGCCGCTGTTTCCGGCTGGAGCAAGCGGGATGACCACCGGCACCACGCCATCGATGCCCTGGTGGTAGCTGCAACCCGTCAGGGATATATACAAAAACTCAACCGGCTGAACAGCGATGAAACCCGTTCAGCGATGCTGAAGGCCATACAGGGCAGGGTGGAAAATGGCTGGCAGGCCCGCAAAAGACTGCTCGACCAGTACGTGCAAACGGAACAGCCTTTTACCACCCAGGAAGTCAAGCAGGCCGTCAGTCAGGTATTGATTTCGCTCAAATCGGGTAAAAAGGCCTCGGCGATTTCCCGGAATAAGGCCAATGACCAGCGATCCGTGATCCCCCGGGGGCAACTGCATAAGGAACAGGTGTATGGAAAAATCAGGCGCTACAGTGAAAAGAAAATACCCCTTAACAGCCGATTTAACCGGCTTGAGGATATCGTAAACGAAACGGAAAAGGCATTGGTGCAGGCAAGGCTGGCTGCTTTTGACCTAGACCCGAAAAAAGCCTTTAAGAACCTGGCCAAAGATCCCATCTGGCTGGATGCGGAGAAAACAAAGCCCTTAACTGAGGTGACCTGCTGGGAGTATTTTTTTGTTTATAAGTATACCCTTGATCAGCAGTTTAAGGAGAAGGATATTGAATCCATCATAGATGCGGGTATCCGGGAAAAAGTAAGGCAACGCTTTAAAGAGCGGGCCGGACAAAAGGATCATCCGTTAAAAAATATTGAGCAGGATCCGATCTGGCTGAATGCGCAGAAAAGGATTCCGATTAAATCGGTCAGGTGTTTTACCGGGTTAACAGATCTCGTGCCTTTGCACCATGCGCAACAGGGGGAAACTCTTTCCCGGTCAGCGATAAAGGAGCCTGCACAGCCCACCGACTTTGTGTCTACCCGGAATAACCATCATGTGGCTTTGTATAAAACTCCTGAAGGAAAGCTGGAGGAAAAAATGGTTACCCTTTGGGAAGCTGTAAGGAGAAAGCAACTGGGCCTGCCGGTGCTGATCCGGGACGTGCAGGCTTGCTGGAACGAAGTGCTGAATAAAGGCATTGACGATCAGTCAGTGCTGGCCAATCTGCCCGATTCTTCCTGGACTTTCTATGAAAGCCTGTCACAAAATGAGATGTTTGTGTTCAACCTGTCTAGGGAAGAAGTGGCATCCTGCATCCATCAGGGGCAGCTTCAGCTAATCAACCAGAACCTTTACCGGGTGCAGAAAATTGCTGAAGTATACTATGTATTCAGGCACCATTTGGAAACGACTGTTGATGATAAAAAATTCGGGGGTGATAAAAATTCCATTGATTGGGGTAAGATGATCAGAATTCAGAGTCTTTCCAGGTTTCAATCACTTAATCCGGTTAAAGTGAAAATAGACGTGAAAGGACAGATTAGCCTGGCTTAAAATTTTCAATATGCCTGCATGATCAAGCGCACCATCTATATTGGCAATCCAGCCTATCTGAGGTTCAGCAACCAGCAGTTGCTGATCGAACTGCCCGAAAGACCGGCTGATGCGGCAGCTGTACCCCTGGAAGACCTTGGATTACTGATTATAGATCATCAGCAGGTCACTATCACCCAGATGGCGATGAGCGCCCTCATGGAGCACAATGTGGCATTTGTCTGCTGCGATGCCACCCATCATCCTGCCGGAATGATGCTGAACCTGGAGGGCAACAGCCTGCAGAGTCAGAAGTTTCAGGTACAGGTTGAGGCATCCCTGCCCCTCAAAAAGCAGCTCTGGCAGCAAACCGTGGCGGCCAAGATCGCCAACCAGGCTGCCCTGCTCCGCCTGCAGCGGGCGCCCTACCGTTTACTGGAAGAGCTTTCGGCCAGCGTGAAGAGCGGCGACAGCGATAATGCCGAAGCCACCGCGGCGGCGCATTACTGGAAGGTGCTCTTCCCCGATTTTCTGGAATTCCGGCGCGAAAGGAATGGGGCGCCTCCCAACAACCTGCTGAATTATGGTTATGCCATCCTCCGGGCCATGGTGGCCCGGGCACTCGTTGGCAGCGGCCTAATGCCCACCCTCGGTATTTTTCACCGCAATCAGTATAATGCCTTTTGCCTGGCCGATGACATCATGGAGCCTTACCGCCCATTTGTCGACAAGCAAGTGTGTGAACTGGTAAAGATGCATGGCCGCTTTCTGGAAATGACCCCCTCCATGAAAAAGCAGCTGCTGGCTATACCGGCCATGGATGTGCAGCTGGAGGGACGGAAGAGCCCGATGATGAATGCCGTTAGCCGCACAACAGCCAGCCTGGTGCGTTGTTTTGAGGGAGATGCCCGGAAGCTGCTGTATCCGGTGCTGGAAGCCTGATATGGAGCATTTTTATAACAGAATCAATGCCTACCGCATCATGTGGGTGCTTGTGATGTTTGATCTGCCAACCGAAACCAAAAAGGATCGGAAAAACTATGCCCAGTTCCGGAAGAAAATGCTGGCCGATGGCTTTCAGATGTTTCAGTTCAGCATGTACATCCGACACTGCCCCAGCCGGGAGAATGCGGAAGTGCACCAGGCAAGAGTCAGGAAAATGCTGCCTCCCAAGGGGCATGTGGGTATTATGATTATTACCGATAAACAGTTCGGCCAGATGGAGGTTTTCTTTGGAAAAGAGGTAGTGGAACGGAATCCCACCGTTCAGCAGCTGGAAATGTTTTAATACAGGGGCAGGAATGGAAAAAGGCTTCCGGAGCCCGGATTTTTCATCCTGTTTTTGCTCCGGAAGTCTTTGTCAGCAAGCCTTTCAGCGAATTCAGTTGTTGGTAGCCGAAGCTAACCAATAATTTGAAAGCTAATCACAACCTGCTGATAACCGGCAGGTTTCCCCGCAAAGTTGTTGGTAGCCGAAGCTAACCAATAATTTGAAAGCTAATCACAACACCTGCGACGCGATCCGAATCGACGGCCGGTTGTTGGTAGCCGAAGCTAACCAATAATTTGAAAGCTAATCACAACTTTATAGAGAGTACTACTCTATAATAGATAGTTGTTGGTAGCCGAAGCTAACCAATAATTTGAAAGCTAATCACAACACAAACCTTGTAACCGTGTCAATATAAAATGTTGTTGGTAGCCGAAGCTAACCAATAATTTGAAAGCTAATCACAACATCTGCCGGCCTCTTCCACCGCTCGCGCATGTTGTTGGTAGCCGAAGCTAACCAATAATTTGAAAGCTAATCACAACAAGTTTGCCAATGGCTCAACAATTCACATAGTTGTTGGTAGCCGAAGCTAACCAATAATTTGAAAGCTAATCACAACA
>JAYRPG010000160.1:0-33584 GCA_041911275.1 Ferruginibacter sp.
CATCACCATTGATGTGGCCTATAAGTATTTCAGCACGCCCAAAAGAAAGTTCATCATCGCCGATGCGCCGGGCCATATCCAGTACACCCGCAATATGGTCACCGGGGCTTCGCATGCCGATCTGATCATCATCCTCATCGATGCCCGCAACGGCGTGGTGGAGCAAACCCGCCGGCATTCCATCATCGCCGCCCTGCTCAATATACCGCACGTGGTGGTGGCAGTCAATAAAATGGACCTGGTGGGCAATGCACAGGATGTATACAACAATATTGTGATTGATTATGCGGCGGTGGCGGAAAAACTCGGACTGAAAGACATCCGGTTCATCCCCATCAGCGCCATCAATGGCGATAATATCGTGGAGAAGTCATCCAGCTTTCCCTGGTATGAAGGCGAATCGCTGCTGCACATCCTGGAAAATGTAAGCGTGGCAGCAGACGTGAACCTCACCCATGCCCGTTTCCCGGTGCAGCTGGTCATCCGTCCGCAAACGGATGAACTGCACGATTACCGGGGGTATGCCGGTAAAATCATCAGCGGGGAATACCGGATCGGCGATGAGGTGGTGCTGTATCCTTCGGGCCTCCGCAGCCGCATCACCGGTATCGAAATGAACGGGGTACCCACCAGCCCGGCCCGTGCACCCCAGAGCGTGATCCTGCACCTGGCCGATGATATCGACATCAGCCGGGGTGACCTGATTGCCCGGGAAGCATATCCGCCCAGAGTTTCCAACGAGCTGGAGGTGCTGCTCTGCTGGATGGACAACAAACCCCTGACCGCCGGCAACCGTTACCTGCTGCAGATCAACAGCCGGGTGGTGAAAGCCGCGGTGAAGGACATTGCCTTTAAACTGGATGTCAATACCCTGGATAGGCTGGAGGCCCCGGCACAGGCCGTGCTGAATGATGTGGTGAAGGCCCGGATCCGCACCGCCTCGCCCATTCCCTACGACCTGTACCGCGAACTCCGGGTGAACGGCGGCGCCATCCTGATTGATGAAACCAGTAATGTAACCGTGGGGGCCTGTATGATTGAAGCGTGAGCAGGAAAATGAAAATGACAGCTCTGCGGCTGAACCAGTGAAGCCCGAACTTGTTGATCAATCCGGGCAGGATCCCTATCTTACTGAAAACGAAAAACGAACAAGCAAACATGAGCACACCCGAATTCATTCACCAGCTTTACCTGCAGCACCAGCAGTCGGCCCGGACCTTCCCGGACAAAATGCTGGCTGCAGAGTTTATCGATGGCTTTTTTCAGTACCTCTTCATCCCGGGGCGGCAGAAAAAGCTGTCGGAGTTTGAACTCTGCCGTGAACTGGAATCGTATAAAAGTCATCTCTCCACCCTGATCTATGATGTGATCGGCGACGGCGACCGCACCCAGGATATTGCGCAGTCTTTTTTTGAGGCATTGCCCGACGTGTACAATGCATTGCTGCAAGACGCGCAGGCCGTGGTGGATTTTGATCCGGCTGCCGAATCACTGGAAGAAGTGCTGGTGGCCTATCCCGGCTTTTATGCCACGGCAGTGTACCGCTTCTCACACCTGCTCTGGACCCAGGGAGTGAAAATCCTGCCCCGTGTGTTTGCCGAATATGCCCATGGCCGCACCGGTATTGATATTCATCCCGGCGCCACCATCGGTCGTTCCTTTTTTATTGACCACGGTACCGGTATTGTAATCGGGGAGACGACGGTGATCGGCGATCATGTGAAAATTTACCAGGGCGTAACCCTGGGCGCACTCAGCGTGAACAAGGGCGAGGCCCGTTCCAAACGGCATCCCACCATTGAGGATAACGTGGTGATCTACTCCGGCGCCACCATACTGGGTGGCGATACCGTGATTGGCCGCGACAGTGTGATTGGCGGTAATGTATGGCTCACCAACAGCGTATTACCCGGGTCCATCGTTTACCATAAAAGCGAAGTGAGCATCCGCGACAAGAATCCCCTGCCCGATGTCCTCAACTTTGTAATATAAACGCTTTCCACCTTTAACTTTTCACCATCAACCTTCAACATCAGCACATGAAAGCAAACAGCATCCTCGGCACCATCGGCAACACCCCGCATGTACGCATCAACCGTTTGTTGGGTAACCAGCACGAAGTATGGATCAAACTCGAGCGCACCAACCCCGGCTCCAGCATCAAAGACCGCATCGCGCTTTCCATGATTGAAGATGCCGAACAAAAGGGCATCCTCGGCAAAGACAGTGTGATCATTGAACCCACTTCGGGCAATACCGGAATTGGCCTGGCCCTGGTAGCGGCGGTGAAAGGCTACCGCATCATCCTGGTAATGCCTGAGAGCATGAGCATTGAACGGCGCCGGCTGATGGCAATCTATGGGGCTGAGTTTGTGCTGACCCCCCGGGAAAAGGGCATGAAGGGGGCCATTGAAAAGGCCACGGAACTCACCGCCACCACACCCGGCGGCTGGATGCCGCAGCAGTTTGATAATGCCGCCAACACCCTGATCCACCGCACCACCAGTGCACAGGAAATTCTGCAGGATTTTCCGGAGGGGATCGATTACCTCATCACCGGGGTGGGAACCGGTGGTCACATCACGGGGGTGGCCGAAGTGCTGAAGGATAAATTTCCTGCCCTCAAGGTGTTTGCCGTTGAGCCCGAGCTGTCGCCTGTGCTGAGCGGCGGGTCACCCGCGCCGCATCCGTTGCAGGGTATCGGGGCCGGCTTTGTGCCCGCCATCCTCAACCGGTCGGTACTGGATGGCGTCATCACGGTGAGCAGGGATGAGGCATTTGAATACGCCCGACGGGTTGCCCGCGAAGAGGGGATCCTGGCCGGCATTTCCACCGGCGCCTCACTGGCTGCGGTGGCCAAAAAGCTGCCTGAAATCCCCGCGGGTGCCCGGGTGCTCACCTACAATTACGATACCGGGGAAAGATACCTGTCTATCGAAGGCCTTTTTGCCTGATGGCCCGGCCGGTTTTTTCATAACACGATCCGCCTTGCATTGATCCGGAAGGCCAGCTCCTTCCGGCAAATGCCAGGGCTTTAATAATCTATCAAAAAAGTAGACTGATGAGCGGAGTACAACCCTGTACCGGAAAAGTGATCCTCGCGGGAGCGGGTTGCGGGGATCCGGAACTGATCACCCTCAGGGCCGTACGCTGGTTGCAGCAGGCTGATGTGGTGCTCACCGACCGCCTCGTAAGTCCGGAGATCCTGGAACGCTACGTGAGGTCCGGGGCCGAGCGGGTCTATGTGGGCAAGCAGTGCCGCCGGGGATTCAGTACGCCCCAGCAAAGCATCAATGACCTGCTGCTGCAGTATGCACTGGAAGGCAAACTGGTGGTGCGGCTCAAGGGAGGAGATGTGTCTGTATTCTCCAATATCCTCGACGAGCTGGAAACGCTGGTAGCCCATGGCATTCCTTATGAAATCGTTCCGGGTGTAACGGCTGCATTGGGTGCCGCCGCCTATGCGGGTATTCCGCTGACCGCCCGCGGATACTCCACGGCTGTTCGTTTACTCACGCTCTACCAATCTGATGTGCTCACGCCGGAAGCCTGGCAGGAGCTGGCTGTTACGGAAGATACCCTGGTGTTCTATATGTCATCCGGGAACCTGGAGGAGGTGGTGACCCAACTCATCAGGCACGGGGCCGGAAAAGAAAAATGGCTGGCGGTGATCGGGCAGGCCACCACACCACTGCAGGAAGTGAAACTTACCCCGCTCTGGGACTACCGGCCCGATCCGGAGGGCAGGCTGCCCGTATCGCCTACAATCCTGATGATTGGCCGGGTGGTGGCCCTGCATGCCCGGTTCGGCTGGAAGCCGGAAGCCCCCGCCAACGGCGAATACTTCAAGCCGGATGAAGAAAAAAAATGGGAGGCCTTTATCCGCTCCCTGCATGTTCAACCCATCAATCGCTGAATACCACCATGCTGAAAAGCACGCAACTGAAAACCCTGCAGGATTTGATCGCGGGCTGCAACCGCGAGGAACTGCTCTGGATCAACGGATACCTCAACGGCGTGGTACAGGGCGCTGTGCCTGCTGCTGCACAAGCTGCACCGGGCGGGGAACCTGCGGTGAGCAGCATCACGATTCTCTATGGCACGGAAACCGGCAATGCCAAACGACTGGCCAATGAGTTTGCCCTGAAAGCCAAACAGCATAGGATCCGGGCGAAGGTGCAGGGCATGGATCAATACCGGTTAACCGATCTCACCCGGGAAGAATACCTCCTGGCCGTGATCAGCACGCATGGCGATGGGGAGCCGCCGGCTGCCGCGAAGAAGTTTTACGATCATCTCCATCACCATGGTTTCAGGCTGGACAAACTCAGGTATGGGGTACTGGCCCTGGGGGATAGCGCCTACCCGTTGTTTTGTAAAACCGGTGAGGAAGTGGATCTGCAGTTGCAGAAACTGGGCGGGCAACGCCTTGTTCCCCTCCAGAAATGTGATGTGGATTTTGATGCTGATGCCGGTACCTGGTTCAGTAATGTGCTGCAGCAGCTTACGGGCACTGCCGCTGCACCTGCCGCTGCCCGGCCCGCCGCCGCGGTGAAGAAAGGCAAGCAGGGCTATGCGGGTACGGTGCTCACCCATATCAATCTGAACGACCGGGGCTCAGCCCGCGAAACCTGGCACATTGAGATCAGGGCAGAGGGCATTGCCTACGAGTGCGGCGATTCCATCGGGGTGGTTCCGGAAAATAATGCACAGCTGGTGACCGATATCATCGCCAGGGTGAATGTGGACGGGAATAAAGTGGTCGCCTATAAAAATGAAAAGCATACGCTCTGTGAGCTGCTGAAGCATAAAGTGAACATTGAGTACCTCACGGAGAAGCAGGTACAGCAATACGGCCGCATCACCGGCCAGGAGATACCTGTTCAGCGTGCCGGTCTGCTGGACCTGCTCAGCAGGTATCCGGTGCAAAGCACCGCGCAGTTTGAAGAGGTGCTGGCAGGCCTCAATGCACTGGCGCCCCGCCTGTACACCATCGCTTCCGCGCCTTCGGTCCATGCGGATGAAGTGCATATCCTGGTTCTGAAAGACCAGTTTAACAGTAACGGACAAACGAAAATTGGCTTGTGCTCCGCCTACCTGGGCGGATTTGAACCGGGCCGGAAGCTTTATTTTTTCGTGCAGCCCAACCGGCGTTTCCGGCTGCCTGCGGAGGACAAAGACATCATCATGGTGGGGCCCGGAACCGGCATTGCCGCCTTCCGCTCTTTCCTGGCCGAACGGGATGCCACCGGCGCCACCGGCCGCAATTGGCTCTTTTTCGGGGAACAGCGCTTTACCACCGATTTTTTATACCAGACCGAAATACAGCAATGGCACCAATCCGGGGTACTGAACAAGATCAGCCTGGCCTTCTCCAGGGATCAGGCAGCGCGGATCTATGTGCAGCACCGCATGCTGGAGCAGGCTGCGGAACTGTACCAGTGGCTCGAAAACGGCGCTTACTTCTATGTGTGCGGCCGGAAGGAACCCATGAGCACTGAAGTGGAGCAAACCCTTTTGCGCATCGTCGGGCAGGAGGGGGGCATGTCGCCAGAGGCGGCCCGGGAATACCTGGAGCGCCTGGAGGAGGAGGGCCGCTATGAGAAAGATGTTTACTGAAACCGGAAGAATCATTTATTCCTTACCGGTAGTATAAAGAACTGAATCATTTAAACCGGATTATTCCAACATGTCAGATCAGCACAATCAGCAGCGGCCCCTGTCGCCGGTGGAGAAAATCAAAACCGCCAGCGACGGGCTGCGGGGCACGCTTAACGAAAGCCTGCAGGATGCCATTACCGGGGCCATCCGGGATGATGACCAGGCGGTCATCAAATTTCATGGCATGTACATGCAGGACGACCGCGACCGGCGCGAAGAGCGGGCGGAGAAAAAACTGGAGCGCCTGTACAGTTATATGGTCAGGCTGCGTCTGCCCGGCGGACTCATCCGGCCCGAACAATGGATGGCCCTGCACGAGGTGGCTCATGCACATTCCACGGGGGTCATCAAAATCACCACCCGGCAAACCGTGCAGCTGCATGGTATCCTCAAATCGCACGTTAAGCCCACCATCCGGGCTTTCAACGCGGCCAAACTGGATTCGATTGCCACCTGCGGGGATATCAACCGCAATGTTACCTGTGCCGCACATCCCCGTCAGTCGGCGCTGCATGCCGAAGTGTTTGCCTATGCCGATCAAATCAGTGAGCTGCTGATGCCCAAAACCCGGGCCTACTATGAGATATGGCTGGATGGCGAGCAGATCGCCGATAAAAAAGAGGAAGAGGATCCCTTGTACCAGGACCGCTATCTGCCGCGTAAATTTAAAATCGGCATCGCCATACCCCCCAACAACGACAGTGATGTGTTCACCAATGACCTGGGCCTGATCGCTATTATTGAGAATAACCAGTTGAAAGGCTTCAATGTAGCGGTGGGCGGCGGGCTCTCCACCACGCACGGCAACCCTGACACCTATGCGCGCCTTGCAACGGTGATTGGATTTGCAGACACGGAACAGATCCTGAGGGTGGTGTACGAAGTAGTAACCACCCAGCGGGATTTCGGCAACCGCAGTGACCGCAAACTGGCCCGCCTGAAATATACGGTTGACCGGATGGGGGTTGACCGCTTCAGGGAGGAAGTGGAGCAGCGCTGCGGATTTGCCCTGGAACCCGCCCGGCCCTTTCACTTTACGGAACGCAGCGATGCCTATGGCTGGCATGAGGGACATAACGGCCGCTGGTATTATACCGTATTCGTGGAAAACGGAAGGGTGCACGATTCGAAAACCCTGCCCCTGAAAACCGGTTTGCTGGAGCTGGCCAAAACAGGCCTGTGCAATTTTCTTTTCACGGCCAGCCAGAACCTGATCGTGGCTGACGTACTGCCGGAGCACAAAGCCAGCGTGCATGCGCTCCTGGAATCATTCGGCATCACTGCCCATACTGAGGCAGCCTCCCTCATCCGGAAAAATGCCATTGCCTGTGTGGCACTGCCTACCTGTCCGCTGGCCCTGGCAGAAGCCCAGCGTTATATGCCTGCCCTGCTCACGAAAATCGAGCCTTTGCTGCAGCGTTACCAGCTGGATAACGAAAACATCATCATCCGGATGACCGGTTGCCCCAATGGCTGTGGCCGACCCTATGCAGCCGAAATCGGTTTCGTGGGCACCGCACCCGGCCGGTATAACCTGCACATTGGCGGGGATCACCAGGGGCAGCGGCTGAACAGGATCTATAAAGAGTCCCTCGACGAAAAGGGGATCCTCACCACCCTGGAGGGCTTGTTTGCCCTCTTCAGGAATGAGCGTCTGCAGGGAGAACGCTTCGGCGATTTTGTGATGCGCCGGCAACTGGTGTAAGGGCAGGGGCTGCCTGATCCTTCTCAACCGGCCCTCTGATCAGCATCAGGCAGATTTGGGCTTTGAATGGTAATTTTGCAGCATGCAGATCGATGCCACACTTCTGAACAAGTACAATGTTCCGGTGCCCCGCTACACCAGTTATCCTACTGTGCCCTTCTGGAAAGACGGCCTCGACCGCAACCAGTGGCAGGAGGTTTTCAGGCGTGAGTTTGCCCGGGAGAATCCGCGCGAAGGGATTAGCCTTTATATCCACCTGCCTTTCTGTGAGTCGCTTTGCACCTATTGCGGTTGCAATAAAAAGATCACCACCAATCACGGCGTAGAGAAGGAATACATGGCGGCCATCGCCCGTGAATGGGAAGCTTACCTTTCACTGATGGACAGCGCACCGGTGATCCGGGAGCTGCATCTCGGCGGCGGTACCCCAACCTTTTTTTCACCCGATAACCTGGAGCGTTTGCTGGAGAACATCTTCAGTAATTCCCGGATTCATACTGATCATGCCTTCAGCTTTGAAGGGCATCCCAACAATACCACCCGCGAGCACCTGCAGCGTTTATACCAATTGGGTTTCCGGCGGGTGAGTTACGGCGTGCAGGACAATGATCCTGAAGTGCAGCGCATCATCAACCGCATCCAGCCGCTGGAGAATGTGGAGCGGGCCACCCGGGATGCCCGTGAACTGGGCTACCATTCAGTGAATTATGACCTGATTTACGGCCTTCCCCTGCAAACGGAAGAAAGACTGCGGAATACCATCCGGCAGTGCATTGCCCTGCAACCCGACCGGATTGCCTTTTACAGTTATGCCCATGTGCCCTGGACGAGCCGTGGACAAAGACTCTTTGATGAAAACGATCTGCCCGACACGGCCACCAAGATGCGGCTGTATCAGCTGGGCAAAACCCTCTTCACCGAAGAGGGCTACCAGGATGTGGGCATGGATCATTTTGCCCTGCCCGGCGATGAACTCAATGTGGCCCGCAACGAGGGCCGGCTCCACCGCAATTTCATGGGCTACACCACGCAGGCCACCGAACTGCTGATCGGGCTGGGCGTATCTGCCATCAGTGATGCAGGCAGCGCCTTTGCACAGAATGAAAAAACCATTCACGAATATTATGCGGCTTTGCAGGCGCACAACCTGCCGGTGATGCGGGGATTTTTTCTCAATGAGGAAGACCGGGCTTTCCGGAAATATATCCTGGATCTCAGCTGCCGGGGTAAAGTAAGTTTCAGGACGGAAGACCTGCCTATCCTGCGCAGCTTCAGCTTTCCTGAACTGGAGACGCTGGCGGCGGACGGCTTATTGCATTGGGATGAAAGCGGCGTGCAGGTTACCGCACTGGGCTGGCATTTCATCCGCAATATCTGCAGGGCCTTTGACCTTCATCTGCTGCGCACCCAGCAGGATGCCGGCGCGCCGCGTTTCAGCAAGGCCATCTGATCAGGGAGAGTCTGCCGCCGGATCAATGCGTGTTCTGCTGGCGGATAATTTTGTAAATGCGAATCGCGGCCATCAGCACCACCGTAAAGGCCAGCAGTCCGGCCACCCCCCAAATCCAGCTCAGGCTGTTTTTCACTGTCACAATCATGATGATGGCCACCAGGAAGATGGTGGCTACTTCGTTCCATACCCGCAGCTGGTTGGAGCTGTAGCGGAAGATGCCCCGCAGTTGTTCGCGGTAAATTTTCTGCAGGCTGAAATGGTAGAGGTACAGCCCGGCCACAAAGCCCAGCTTCACCCAGAGCCAGCCCTGTACCGGTCCCAGCAGGAAGGCAACCCAGGTGCCGAAAATTAGCGTGAGGATCGCCGATGGCCAGGTGATGCCCAGCCAGAGGCGGCGGATCATCAGGTTAAACTGTTTCCGGAGAATGCTTTTTTCCGCATCCGGCAGTACATTGGCTTCGGTGTTGTAAATGAACAACCGTACAATGTAGAACATACCTGCGAACCAGGTAACGATGAAAATGATGTGGATGGCTTTGATGTAGAAATAGGTCATGCCCGTTTTTTTTCCGGCAATGCCGGTTCAGGTAGGGAAAGATACGTTGTTGAGCCGGATCAGAGCAGCATCTCCCGGTGGCCGGCCACCGTTTCCTTCACCCATTTTTCCAGCAGCTTCACCCAGAGGGGATGCACATTCAAACAGGGAATCATCCGGTATTGCTCGCCCCCGGCTTCCATAAAGGTTTCCTTGCCGCGTTCCTCAATCTCCTCGAGGGTTTCCAGGCAATCGCTGATAAAGGCCGGGCAAAGGATCAGCAGTTTTTTAATGCCTTCTTTGGGCATTTCTTCCAGGCGCTTATCCGTAAAGGGTTCCAGCCATCCCCTGCCCAGCCTTGACTGGAAGGAGATGCTGTATTTTTCTTCCGGAATCTGCAGCGCTTCGGCCACCAACTTGGTGGTAACAAAGCACTGATGCCGGTAACACACTTTATGTGCTTCGGAGGGCACATTGCAGCAGTCTTTCACCTTCATGCAATGACAGCCGGTGGGATCGGTTTTCAGCAGGTGCCTGGCCGGGATGCCGTGATAGCTGAAGAGGATGTGATCATAAGGCTCCTGCAGGAAGGGGCGCATACTTTCCGCCATGGCTTCGATGTAGCCCGGGTCGTTGTAAAACGGTTTGATGAACGACAGCCGGAAAGGGTATTTCCCCTCCGTGTGCACCTTACGGGCGTATTCCACCGCGGTTTCATAGGAGGCCATGGCATAATGCGGATACAGCGGCACCGCCACCACTTCTTCCAGGTCGGGCGATTGGACCAGCAGTCGGTCGAAAGCAGCCGCCGGGCTGGGGTTGCCATACCGCATGGCAATTTCCACCGGCACATCCACGAGGGATTGCAGCGCTTCCTGCAGCTGACGGGTGAGTACGATCAGGGGCGATCCGTCTTTCGTCCAGATGGTACTGTAAGCCTCCGCTGATTTGGGAGCCCGGAAGGGAACGATGATCCCTTTCACCAGCAGGTACCGGAGCAGGAAGGGAGAATCGATCACCTTTTCATCCATCAGGAATTCGGTGAGATAACGCCGTACATCTTTTACTTCCGTGCTGTCGGGCGAACCCAGGTTCATCAGCACAATGCCTTTTTTTGCCATATGTTTCAGGTGTGCAAAAATAACCGTTCCCTCCCTGATTTGTTCAACTGCGGCCGGCGAACTTGGGGCAGGCACGCCTGGCCGGCTGCGCATCCTGCCTGAAAGCCTTTGCCAGAGCGGGTTGGGCTGCCATTCACTTTTCGCTGGCTGAGATTCATCAGGGGGTGCTCTGATACGGATCATGCGGTAATATGACACGATCATGACATGAAAATGCGGCTGGCAAAAGCGGCCTTTTTATTTTTGCATACACAACTGTATAACCCTTCATGACGGAAGTGCGGAGAGATATCAATCAATTTTTTGTTGCCGGTATCAACTACAAAAAAACGGACGCCCAGCTCCGGGGGCAGTTTGCGTTGAGCCAGGAAAAATATGAACTGCTGCTCGCCGATGCGGCACAGGCCGGCTTGCAGGAGTTGTTTGTGATCAGTACCTGCAACCGCACCGAAATTTATGGGTTTGCCCCTTCCGCCTCCCTGCTGATGGAACTGCTCTGCCGCCAGACCGAAGGCAGCCTGGAAACCTTCCGGGACATCGCCTATGTGATGCACGCCGGCCAGGCCATGGAGCATCTTTTTCATGTAGGGGTAGGCCTCGATTCACAGATCCTGGGCGATTATGAAATTGTGGGCCAGCTGAAGCAGGCGGTGAAATTTGCCAAAGACCGGGGTTTCATCGGCGCCTATCTGGAGCGGATGATCAACGGGGTGCTCCAGGCTTCCAAACAGGTGAAGTCTACCACGGCCCTCAGCGACGGCACAGTTTCAGTTTCCTTTGCCGCCATCCAGTACATCCGCGAAACGCGGCAGGAACTGCAGGATAAAAAGATCCTGCTGATCGGTACCGGAAAGATCGGCCGCAACACCTGCCGCAACCTGGTGGATTATCTGCCCACCCGGCACATCACCCTGGTGAACCGCACGTTTGAAAAAGCCGCCCAGCTGGCTGCTGAAATGAACCTGCGCTGTGCACCGGTTGAAAACCTGCAGCAGGAAGTGGAAGCCGCAGACATCATTCTGGTGGCCACCAACTCTGCCGAGCCGGTGATCCTGAAAGACCATCTCGAAGGCCGCCGCGAAAAACTCATCATTGATTTATCGGTTCCCTATAATGTGGAAGAATCTGCCCAGGACCTGGGGCACATCACCCTGGTGAATGTGGATGAACTCTCCCGCATCAAAGACGCCACCCTCGAAAAACGCCGGGCTGAAATTCCGAAAGTAAAGGAAATCGTTGCCCATGGCATGGCTGAATACATGGAATGGCATGAAATGCGCCGCCATGTGCCGGTACTGAGGGCTGTAAAAGACAAACTGCAGTCGCTTCAGCAATGTGAATTGTACATAGCCTATACCCACCGCTCCGGCCAACCCGAACGCGTATCCGCGCCAACGGGCGAAAAAATTCAGAAAGTCCTCAACGGAATGGCCGTTAAAATGCGTACCCGCCCCCAACAGGGCTGCTGCTACCTGGAAGCCATTCATGAATACATTGCAACCGGTACAAACTGATTCCTGCATGAACAAACTGATCCGGATTGGCACCAGGGAAAGTCAGCTGGCCGTATGGCAGGCTACCCGGGTGCAGGAACTGCTCACGCAGTTTCATTACGACACTGAGCTCGTTTACATCAAAAGTGAAGGCGATATCGACCTGCAAACCCCCCTCTATGAAATGGGCGTGCAGGGCATTTTTACCAAAAGCCTGGACCAGGCCTTACTGGCCGGAAAGATCGATATCGCGGTGCATTCCATGAAGGATGTGCCCACACAGCTGGCATCCGGCATTGTTCAGGCTGCCGTGCTGAAAAGAGCCTCCAGCAAAGACCTGCTGGTGTACAAACCGGAGTCGGTTCCGGGTTTCAACTGGAATTTTTTCCGGGAGGCCCAGGCGCCCGATCCGGCGGAAACCGCCGCCTTCACCATCGCCACCAGCAGTATCCGCCGCCGCGCCCAGTGGCTGCACCGCTTTCCCGCACACCGGCTGGATAACCTGCGGGGCAACGTCAATACCCGCCTGCGCAAGCTGGCCGAAAGTGCATGGAACGGGGCGGTTTTTGCGGCAGCCGGACTGGAAAGAATCGGCCTGCGGCCTGAAACCAGTGTGGAGCTCGACTGGATGCTGCCTGCCCCGGCACAGGGGGCCATCATGGTGGTATGCCGCGAAGGCGACCTGGCCTGTAAAGATGCCTGCGAAAACCTGAACGACAGCGATACCGCCCTTTGTGTTCAGGTAGAACGCGATTTTCTCCGCACCCTGATGGGCGGCTGTACCACCCCCATCAGCGCCCTGGCTACGGTTGCGAACGGGCAGCTGTCATTCCGCGGAAGCCTGCTGTCGGTTGACGGCACCCAATGCATTGAAGTAGCCCTGACGGAAGACAGTTTCAGCGGCTATAATCTCGGCATAAGGGCGGCAACCGATGTGCTGGCCCGTGGCGGTAAGCCCATCATCGAAGCCATCATTGGAAACACCCGGTAACATACCCGTACTTTGCACCCGGCCCCTGCCGGATGACCTGCTGCAGGATGCAGCGGCGGCAGGCGTACAGATCGACTGCATTCCATTCATTCATACAGAGGCCATCGCTTCGGTGGAAGTGCAGCAGGAAATTGAACAGCTGATGCTGCAAAGCATCACCGTGGTGTTTACCAGCATGAATGCGGTGGAAGCGGTGGCGGCTGAGCTGGAGGGGCAGCAGCCCGACTGGCAGGTTTACTGTATCGGGTCGGCCACCCGGCGGCTGGTGGCGGAATATTTCGGGGAGCAGGCCATTGCGGGCGCGGCTCCGGATGGTGCCCGGCTGGCCGAAATGGTGGTGGAGGAGAGCGGGGCCGACGAAGTGTTTTTTTTCTGCGGCGATCAGCGCAGGGATGAATTACCCGCCATCATCCGGGCAGCGGGCATCGAACTGCACGAGATCACGGTGTATCATACGGTGGAACTGCCGCGGAAAATCCAGCAGGATTACCCGGCCGTTTTGTTTTTCAGTCCGAGCGCCGTGCGCAGCTATTTCCGGCACAACGGCCTGGCCTCCGGTGCGGTGGCCTTCGCCATCGGGAAAACCACGGCTGCTGAAATCAGGCGATACAGCCCTAATGAAATCATCCTGAGCGAAACGCCTGACAAGGAACAGCTGGTACGGCAGGTGCTGC
The DNA here is from genome assembly GCA_041911275.1 of Ferruginibacter sp. Classification (GTDB taxonomy): domain Bacteria; phylum Bacteroidota; class Bacteroidia; order Chitinophagales; family Chitinophagaceae; genus Ferruginibacter. The sequence goes on from JAYRPG010000160.1 coordinate 13,634, forward strand.
AATGGTTTACCTGAGCAGCCGCCGTTAACGGGATGAAGCCGGGCCATGGGCTGATCACCACAGGAACGGTTATCCGAACAGTACTGAACGCCCAACGCTTGTATACAATAACAGACAGAGGATTTTAAATCATTCATCATTTTTCAATTATTATGACCCTGCAAAACGATCTGCTGCTCCGCGCCCTGCGCCATGAACCGGTGGAGCGCCCTCCGGTATGGATGATGCGCCAGGCCGGACGTTACTTACCTGATTACATTAAACTGCGGGAGAAATATGATTTCTTTACGCGTTGCCGCACTCCCGAGCTGGCTGCCGAAATCACCCTGCAGCCGGTAGACCAGGTAGGGGTGGATGCCGCCATCATTTTCAGCGATATCCTCGTCATTCCCCAGGCGATGGGGGTGGAAGTGCTGATGGAAGAGGGCAAGGGGCCTTCGCTGCCGCATACGGTGCGCACCGCGGCTGACATCGACCGCCTCATCACGGCCGGCGCGGAAGAAAGCCTCAGCTATGTGTACGATGCCCTGGCGCTCACGAAAAAGGAATTGAACGGACGGATACCCCTGATTGGCTTTGCCGGTGCTCCCTGGACGATCCTCTGCTATATGGTGGAGGGCAAGGGCAGCAAAACCTGGGACAAGGCCAAGCAGTTTGCCTATACCGAACCCGAACTGGCACACCGCCTGCTGAACAAGATCACCGACATTACCATCGATTACCTCCGCCTGCAGGTACAGGCCGGTGCCGATACGGTACAGGTATTCGACAGCTGGGCCGGCGCACTCAGTCCGGATGATTTTAAAACCTTTGCCCAGCCCTACCTGTTCCGCATTGCCGCGGCGCTGAAACCGTATGCCCCGGTGATCCTTTTTCCGAAGGGCAGCTGGTATGCGCTGGAAGACATCAGCAACAGCGATGCTGCAGGAGTGGGCATCGACTGGTGCATCACCCCGAAGATGGCGCGCCAGCTCACGGGCAACCGCATTACCCTCCAGGGTAACTTTGATCCGGCCTGGCTGCTGGCCCCCATTCCGGAAATCCGGCGGCGGGTAAAGGAAATGATCGACGCATTTGGCACACAAAATTATATCGCCAACCTTGGCCATGGCATTACCCCGAATGTACCGGTGGATCATGCCCGGGCATTTGTGGAGGCGGTGAAACAGTATCAGCCCTGACAATTCAAAAATGAAAGATCAGCAGTAAAACGAAACGCCAGTCGGTCATGCTGTTGCCGCATGCCGTTGTATTAGTGCCGGGTTAATGCTGATATTTGTTTTCAACTTCATCATGGACATCAAAAACACCTGGATCCAGTTTGTACACGATCTGCAGAACCGCATCTGCGCCGCCCTGGAGCAGGCAGATGGCCGCGCGCAGTTCCGGGAAGACCGTTGGGTAAGGCCGGAGGGCGGTGGCGGCATCACGCGGGTGATTGCCGGGGGCTCCGTACTGGAAAAAGGCGGCGTGAATACATCTGTGGTGCATGGTGCCGTTACCCCGGCCATGCGCAGCCAGTTGAAGATCGACGGGGAGCAATGGTTTGCCTGCGGCCTCAGCCTGGTGATCCATCCCCTGAACCCCTTCGTGCCCACCGTGCACTGCAATTACCGGATGTTTGAATTGTACGATGGCGACGGGCAGCTGAAAGACCGCTGGTTTGGCGGCGGCACCGACCTCACGCCTTACTACCTGTTTGAAGAAGATGCCCGGCATTTTCACCAGGCGTACCGACAGGCCTGTGATGCCTTTGATCCGGATTTTTATCCGCGCTTTAAAAAGGAGTGCGACAACTATTTTGTGAACTGGCACCGCCAGCAGGAGCGCCGCGGCATCGGGGGCATTTTTTATGATTACCAGCGGCCGGATCAGCAGCGGGATGCTGCCTGGTGGATGGCCTTCGGGCAGCGCTGCGGTAATGCATTCACCGAGGCTTATCTGCCCATTGTGGAACGGCGAAAGGATACGCCGTTTACCGATCAGCAAAAGCACTGGCAGGAAATCCGCCGGGGCCGGTATGTGGAGTTCAACCTTGTGCACGACCGGGGCACGCTGTTCGGCTTGAAAACGAATGGACGGATCGAAAGCATCCTGATGAGTCTGCCGCCCACCGTCAGGTTTGAGTACGATTATCACCCGCAACCCGGCTCACCCGAATATGCGCTGGAACAGGTGTGTTTACATCCCCGCGACTGGGCTGATACTGTGTCGGATGCCGAACGGGAGGAATGGGCCAAACGCAGCAATACCTGCTGAGCCCGCATCAACCATGCATTAAAACTTTACCCGTATGTATTTACAAAGACGCAACCGGATATTGAGGAAGACCGCCGCTGTGAGAAGTTTGGTTTCGGAAACCCGGCTCTCTCCGGATGATTTTATTGTGCCGCTCTTTATTGATGAAGGCTCGAACGTGCGCACTGAAATTGCCTCCATGCCGGGCTACTACCGCAACAGCCTGGACATTACCGTGCAGGAGGTCAAAACCCTCTGGTCGATGGGTTTGAAATCGGTGCTGCTGTTCATCAAGTGCAGGGACGAACTGAAAGACAATACCGGGCAGGAAGCCTGGAACCCGGATGGCCTCATGCAGCGCAGCATCAAAGCCATCAAGGATGCCGTTCCGGAGATGTATGTGATGACCGATGTGGCGCTGGATCCTTATTCATCCTACGGGCATGACGGCATTGTGGCGAACGGAGAAATTGTGAATGATCCCACGGTGGAGGCTTTGGTGAAAATGAGCATCAGCCATGCCGCAGCCGGTGCCGATATGGTGGCGCCCAGCGATATGATGGACGGCAGGATCGGCGCCATCCGCAGGGGACTGGAAGAAAACGGGTACACGCAAACCGGGATCATGGCCTACAGCGCCAAGTACGCTTCCTGTTTTTACGGACCGTTCCGGGATGCACTCGACAGTGCGCCGGGCTTCGGGGATAAGAAAACCTACCAGATGGATTATGCCAACCGCCTCGAAGCAGTGAAGGAGGCGCAGATGGATGTGGAAGAAGGTGCGGATATTGTGATGGTAAAACCCGGATTGCCGTATCTTGACATTGTAAGAGAGGTAAAAAATGCGGTATCCGTTCCCGTGAGTGTGTACAATATCAGCGGGGAATATGCCATGATCAAGGCTGCCGCTAAAATGGGCTGGGTGGATGAAAATAAGGCCATCCTGGAAAGCCTTACCTGCATCAAGCGGGCAGGAGCCGATCTCATTGCCACTTACTTTGCGAAAGACGCGGTAAGGTTGCTGGGGTAGGGGGGAGGAAGGTTTAGGAAGGTTTAGGAAAGTTTAGGGAGGTTTAGGATTGAACATGTAACAAGTCAGTACTATGTATACCAAAAGTCAGCAGTTGTTTGCCCGGGCGCAGGAGTCCATTCCCGGTGGCGTCAATTCTCCGGTGCGGGCCTTCCGCAGTGTGGGCGGAACGCCGGTATTTATCCGGGATGCGCGCGGGGCCTATCTCTTTGATGCAGACGGCAACCGCTATATTGATTACATCGCTTCCTGGGGTCCGATGATCCTGGGCCATGCGTATGCGCCGGTGGTGAAGGCCATCCAGGAGCAGGCGGTGTTTTCCACTTCCTACGGGGCGCCCACCGAGCTGGAGATCCGGATGGCGGAGCTGATCAAATCCATGGTGCCCCATGTGGACCTGATCCGCGTGGTGAGCAGCGGCACCGAGGCCTGCATGAGTGCCATCCGCCTGGCCCGGGGCTATACCGGCCGCAATAAGATCATCAAGTTTGAAGGCCATTATCACGGCCATGCCGATTCCTTCCTGGTGAAGGCAGGCAGCGGGGTGGCCACCTTCAATATTCAAACCGTTCCGGGGGTAACCGCCGGCGTGGCGAATGATACCCTCACCGCGCCGTTTAATGATCTGGACGCCGCGCATGAACTGGTGAAAACCCACCGGGGATCCATTGCCGCCATCATTACCGAACCGGTGGCGGGCAATATGGGATGTATCCTGCCACAGCCCGGTTTCCTCGAAGGATTAAGGGCCATTTGTGATGCCGAGGGTATTGTGCTGATTTTTGATGAGGTGATGACCGGTTTCCGGCTCGCTCCCGGCGGTGCGCAGGAAAAGCTGGGCATCCGCGCCGACCTGGTTACCTATGGTAAGGTGATCGGCGGCGGGATGCCGGTAGGCGCCTTTGGTGGCCGCCGCGACATCATGGAACACATCGCTCCGCTGGGCAAGGTATACCAGGCCGGAACCCTCAGCGGCAACCCGATTGCGATGATTGCCGGCTATACCCTCTTGCAGGCACTCCGGGATAACCCTGAGCTGTACACGCAACTTGATCAGAAAACCGCTTACCTGCACGCGGGGCTCGACACGGTTTTGCGGGAGTGGGGGCAACCTTATGTGATCAATCGCATAGGCTCCATGATCAGCGTACACTTCAGCGATCATCCGGTGGTGGATTTTGCCACTGCGGCCGCTGCCCGCAATGAGCAGTTCAGCCAGTTTTTCCATGCCATGCTGAACCGGGGCATCTATCTGCCTCCCTCTGCGTTTGAAAGCTGGTTCCTCAACAACGCCCTCACCACGGACGACCTGGACGAAACCATCCGCAAAGCCGCGGAAAGTTTACAGGAAATAACCGTCTGAAAAATGACTGCTGCACGGCAGGGTAAAAAAAATATTTCTTTAGTCTACTAAATTGGTAGGAAAATACTATTTTTGTTCCGGTCACCTCCTGGTGCCGCGCAAAAACTGTATGCAGAAGACACAGCCGGTGATAACGGAACACGAGCATGCTCCTCCGCAGGGGGAGAATCCCCTCTTCCCGGTTTTCCTTAAACTGGAACAGTTTAATGTGCTGGTGGTAGGGGGTGGTTATGTGGGCCATGAAAAACTCAGGGCCATTCTCTCCAATTCTCCCCGTACCTCAATTAAACTGGTGGCGCCCGCCATCAGTGATGAAATCAGGCAATTATCCCGCTTATATCATTTGCAGTTGATCGAACGCCCTTACGAGGCCGCCGATCTGCAGGATATGGATATCGTGGTGGCTGCACTCAACGATCCTGCTGTGAGTGCACAGGTGTACCAGGATGCCAGGGCCGCCCGCAAGTGGGTGAATGTGGCGGATAAGCCCGCCCTCTGTGATTTTTACCTGGGTTCCGTGGTGCAGAAGGGAAGCATTAAAATCGCCATTTCCACCAACGGCAAATCGCCCACCATCGCCAAGCGGCTGAAAGAGGCCATCGCGGCCATGCTGCCGGATGAACTGGAAAATGTATTGGATAAACTGGGGCAGATCCGTCTGAAGCTGAACGGGCAGCCCTTTGCTGAAAAAGTGAAGCGGCTGGATGAAATCACCGACGTGCTGGTGAATGGAAAAGCGGAAAGGGAAAACCGGGCCACCCAGCGGTGGCGGAAAGTGGCTTCCTACTCTGTGCAGGCTTTTGGCTTTATGCTGCTGGGCTTTTTTGTATTCTCCTATGTTCCGGTGCAGGATATCGGGAACTGGGCGGTAAACACCTACCGGTCGCTGGACAAGAATTTCCCCTGGATGGTGCTGGCCGGCTTCCTGGCCCAGATGGTAGACGGCGCCACGAGCATGGGTTATGGCGTAACGAGTTCCATTGTACTGCAAACAGCCAGTGTTAATCCGGCCGCAATCAGTGCGGGCATTCATACCGCGGAGATGTTTACCAGCGGCGCTTCAGGCTACAGTCATTACCGGTTCGGCAACGTCAATAAAAAGCTGTTCAGGGCGCTGGTGATACCCGGCGTGATCGGTGCCGTACTGGGCGCCGTTTTACTGGTGAAGTTTGATGATACGCATATCCGTTACCTCCGGCCGGCCATGGCCGTTTATACCTTATTGCTGGGTGTACGGATTTTCAGCAATGCTTTCCGGCCGGTGCAGCAAAAGAAGAAATTTAAAAGGTACGGATGGCTCGCAGGCGCCGGAGGCTTCCTCGATTCATTTGGCGGCGGTGGCTGGGGGCCAATTGTTACCTCAACGCTGATTACGAAGGGACGTACCCCGCGGTATGTGGTGGGTTCCGTGAGCCTCACCGAGTTTTTTGTTACCCTCGCCAGTGCCTTCACCTTTTTTACCCTGATCGGGGTACAAAACTGGCAGGTGATTCTTGCGCTGGTGCTCGGCGGGGTGATCGCCGCACCCATCGCTGCCCGCCTGGCGGGTCGTTTGCCCCGCAAAACTTCTTTTATTTTCCTGGGCCTGGTGGTGATCGGCTGGAGTATCCGGATTCTCTGGAAACTGCTGTGATTTTTTTTGTAATAATAGTCTATTAAAATAGTAGAGTAAAATGATGTTGTACCGCAATTCGATGAGCCGATGTTGAAGCCGGCAGCCCTGCAGGATTTCGCCAGTAGCGGATACTGCGCATGAATCCATGAAACGATTGACTTGCCCTTAATCAATCACCAACAAAATGTTCAGGATGAAATCTTTTTTTTCAGTTTTCTTACTCGGTCTTTCCTGGAGTGCTTTGGCACAGGAAAATGCAACCCTGCTCAGCGGCCGCGTTACCGATGACCGTCTGCGCGGACTTCCCTTTGCCAGCATATCGGTGAAAGGCCAGCCCAAAGGCACCGCCAGCGATTCAGCCGGCTATTTTTCGTTTACCGTGCGCCAGAAACTCCCGTTTGTCATCACCGTTTCTTCCGCCGGATTTTCACCGCTGCATTTCGTGGTGAAAAGCGGGAGCCGTACCACGGATCTGCTGCTGCAGCTGCAGTCTGTATTCCAGACTGATACTGTTGTCATCACTTCCCGCCGGCGCCGGGAAGTGTTACAGGAGGTACCCATTGCCGTTTCGGTGGTGAGTGGAAAGCAACTGGATGAGGCCGGAGCCTTTAACGTGAACCGCGTTAAGGAACTGATTCCTTCGGTACAGCTTTACACCTCCAATCCGCGGAATACGGGGATCAATATCCGGGGGTTGGGTGCGCCGTTCGGATTGACCAACGATGGCCTGGATCCCGGCGTGGGTTATTATGTGGACGGTGTCTATTATGCCCGCCCGGCAGCCGCTACCATGGATTTTATTGATGTTGATCAGATCGAAGTGCTCCGCGGTCCGCAAGGCACATTGTTCGGTAAAAACACCACCTCCGGGGCCATCAATATCACCACCCGGCGCCCCTTGTTCAAACCCAGTGCAAATTTTGAAGTGAGTTATGGCAATTTCGGATACATACAGGCCAAAAGCTCCATTACAGGTCCGCTGAGTAAAAAACTGGCCGCACGGCTCTCGTTTTCCGGTACCCAGCGCAATGGGTTGATTGAGCATGTCCGTACGGGTAAGTACACCAATACCCTCAATAACCTTGGCTTGCGGGGACAACTGCTCTATAAGCCGTCTGACCAAACCTCCGTGGTGCTGGCCGCTGACATCAGTGATCAGCAGCCGGACGGATACGCACAGGTGGTGGCAGGCGTCGTGAAAACGAAGCGGGCAGGCTACCGGCAGTTTGATTCCATCATCGCTGATTTGAATTATCAGCTGCCCAGCCGGAACGCTTTCGACAGGAAGATCGACCATGATGTGCCCTGGAATTCGGGTAACGAGCTGGGAGGTGTATCCCTGAACGTCGATACCAAAATAGGCCCGGGTACCTTCACCTCCACCACGGCATGGCGGTACTGGAACTGGGATCCCTCCAACGACAGGGATTTCACCGGCCTGCAGGCCTTGTCGAAATCCCAGAATCCGGCGAAGCACAGAAACTGGTCGCAGGAATTGCGCTATGCCGGCGATTTCAGTTCCCGGCTCAGTGGTGTGATCGGACTATTCTATATCAACCAGGAGGTGAAGATCGATGGTACGGAAGAGTCGGGTGCGGCACAATGGCGGTTTTCACAAAGCTCCACCAGCGCGCTCTGGAAAACCCCGGGTTTGTTTGAAGGGTATGGCATCAATACCAAGGCATCCATTACATCCCGGAGTGCGGCTGTGTTTGCCAACCTGGACTGGGAGGTTTTACAGGGTTTACACCTGCTGCCCGGTATCCGGTATAACTACGACAAAAAAGACGTGGTGTACAACCGGGAGGCCTATGGCGGACTGGAAACCACAGATCCTGCGCTCCTGGCCCTGAAGCGCAGCGTTTATACCAGTCAGGCTTATACTTCGGAGGCGGAAGAGAAAAACTTTACCTACCAGTTTACGCTGGCATACCGGCGGGGAAAACGCATCCATGCATTTGCCACCTACTCCACCAGCTTTAAACCGGTGGGGGTCAATGTTGCCGGCTTGCCCACGGTGAACGGTCAACCCGCCATTGATTTGTCGGTGATCAAACCGGAGTATGTGAAACATTATGAGGCGGGGCTGAAAACCACTTTAACGGATAACCTGTTGCTGAATCTCACTTTCCACTATTCAGACATTGATAACTATCAAACCAATGTGCAATCGCCCGAGTTAGGCGTGAACAGGGGCTATATTGCCAATGCCGACAGGGTGAATGTAAAAGGACTGGAGTTGGATGTTCACTACAAACTCAATGGAGCGTTTACTTTTTATGGTGCTGCCACTTATACAGACGGCAGGTATGTACACTTCACCAATGCACCATTGCCTCTTGAAGAAACCGGACTTACCGTGAATGGTGTTCAGGTGGCTTTCAAAGATATCTCCGGTAGCCGGCTGCCGGGTATTTCCAGGTGGGCGACCTCGGCAGGCGGAGAGTTTGCCACGCCGGCCGCTTTTCTCGGAAAAGCCGGAAAATTCTTTTTGGCTTTGGAAAGCTTTTACCGTTCGTCGTTTTCCTCCAGTCCCTCTCCCTCTGCATTCCTGAACGTGAAGGGATACAGTCTGGTGAACGGACGTTTGGGCTTCAAGTCGAACAACGGCTTTTCGGCTTTCTTCTGGAGCCGGAATCTGTTCAATACGAACTACTACGAGCAGTTGCTTCCTGCCGGTGGCAATGCCGGGCATTATGCCGGTGTGCTGGGCGACCAGCGTACTTATGGCGTAACCCTGAAATATAATTTCTGACCCGAAGGGTACTCAAATCGCTTTCATTTCGCAAGCAATCGAAAGTCTACTTACGCGCCCCTGTTCTCAGGGGGGCTCTTCACAGCCACGTGGCCGAGAGGATAGGTTAAAGTCTGCAAAACTTTTTACGCTGGTTCGAATCCAGCCGTGGCGTCAATCAACCATCCGGCAGCTGTATGAACAGATGAGCATGTCTGCCGGTGGCAGTTATTTTGTTTGGCCTTGTTTGGGTAATGTTGCAGCGGCCGCTAAACCGAAAGCGGGCATCCGGGTTGCTGCAGCCTGCATGACATATGATAAAATCACGAGACTGGAATGATGATGTTACCAAAATCATACAAATTCCTCCTGCTGATGCTGCTGGCATCAATACTCTGTAACGCACAGGTAAAAAATACCACCCACTATCAACGGATATGGGGCGGATATTTCAACCAGATGAGGTTCAGTGATCACTGGGGGCTGTGGGTTGATCTGCAGCTGCGGACTCAGGATGACTTCATCCGGGACTGGTCACAGGGAATAGCCCGGCTGGGGCTTACCCGTTATTTCGGCAATCATACCAAACTGACGATGGGATACGCCTACATCCATGATTTTCCATCAGACAATCACAGGAATATTGCCACCTATGAACACCGGCCCTGGCAGCAACTGCAATGGCACACGCGGTATGGCAAAAAGAATATGATGCAATGGTTGCGCCTCGAGCAGCGCTTCCGCCGGAAGCTGAAGAATGATGATGAACTGGCAGAGGGCTATCTGTTCAACTGGAGGCTGCGGTATAACCTCTGGTATGAAATTCCTTTTTGCAAAAGCGGCACTGAGCCCGGCGCCTGGTCATTCATTGCCAATGATGAACTGCACATCAATTTTGGAAGCGAAATCGTGTATCATTATTCCGATCAGAACCGTTTCTTTACCGGGTTCAAGTATCAGACCGGGGCACACAGTAATCTCCAGGCCGGGTATATGAATCTTTTCCAGCAGTTACCGGCGGGCAACCAGTACCGGATGGTTCATGCGCTGCGGCTTTTTTTCTTCCAGACCATGGATCTGCGGAAAAAGCATTCCTGAAAGGCCCGGAGGCTGTACTTTCGCGTAAAAGAAATTTATGAGCGAAATCAAACCCACTACCGGCGCAATCCATACGGCCAAAGGCGTGATGAAATTTGAATTATTTGATGAAGCCACTCCCATCAATGCCGGAAATTTCAGGAAACTGGTGGAGCAGGGCTTTTACAACGGCCTTACTTTTCACCGGGTGATCCCCGATTTTGTGATCCAGGGTGGCTGCCCCAATGGAACGGGTGCAGGCGGACCCGGATATACCATTCCCTGCGAAACCAGGGCGCCGTTGCAGTACCACGACCGCGGCGTGATGTCGATGGCCCACCGCGGACCCAACACCGGCGGATCCCAGTTTTTCATCTGCCACAGCCGGAAAAATACGGCCCATCTCGACGGGGTGCATACCTGTTTCGGCAAAATCACCGAAGGGCTTGACGTAGTGGATGACATCCGGGCGGGTGATGTGATTGAAAAGATTACACTGGACAGCTGAGTTTTCCCGCTGGCCATTCAGGCGTTTCATGCCTGCATACCGAAATCCTGTAAAAACAAGAAGGTTGTATCATGCGATACAACCTTCTTGTTTTAGTTGCGGGTTATTTATATCCCGGCCAGGAAGTTCCCGGCAATATAATCGGCCACATCGGTCAGGCTTCCTGACTGGCCGTATACCTGCAATTGCCGGTCGGCGCCCGTTCCCTGTTCCAGTATCTTATGCACATAATTGATGGCATGCCGGCTGCCCAGGTGGGGCACCACATCGTCAACAAAATCCAGCAGCTCATAGATCAGCACCCGGGTATTCACTTCCTTCTCTTTTCCGAAATCAATCAGGCTGCCGTCAATTCCGTAACGGCTGGCCCGCCATTTGTTTTCGTTGATCAGTGCCCGTGAGTACATCATAAAGTTCAGGTTCTGGCTGCGCAGCTTGTAAAGTTTGGCGCAGATGGCCTGGAACAAACCCGCGATAGCAATGGTTTCGTGAACCGTCATGGGGATATCGCAGATCCGGAACTCCACGGTGTTGAAAAAGGGATGCACGCGGAGGTCCCACCATATTTTTTTGGCATTGTCGATGCAGTTGGTGCGTACCAGCAGGTTCACGTAGTTTTCGTAAGCTTCAATGCTTTCAAAATAGTCGGGGATGCCGGTGCGCGGAAACTTGTCGAATACCTTGGTGCGGAAAGATTTGTAGCCCGTTAGCCGGCCCTCCCAGAAAGGGGAGTTGGTGCTCAGGGCATAAACGTGCGGCAGAAAATACCGGGCAGAGTTGGCAATATGGATGGCCATGGCCCGGTTTTCCATGCCCACGTGCACGTGCAGGCCAAAAATCAGGTTACTCCGCGCTGCTTCCTGCAGCTCGTTCACAATTTCACTGTACCGCACATGATCGGTGATCAGCTGGCTTTCCCAGTGACTGAACGGATGGGTGCCCGATGCGCCCAGCCGCAGTCCGAGGCTTTCCCCGATACCACTGATCGTTTTGCGGAGGGTAGATACATCTTCAAAGGCTTCATCCACATTCTGGCAGATGTCCGTGCCCACTTCCACCACCGCCTGGTGCATTTCGGCTTTTACCTTATCCTTGATGATTTTCTGCCCCTCCTGCACAATCTTCTGTTCATGACTCTTCAGTTCCCGGGTGTGGGGGTCAATCACCATGTATTCTTCTTCAACGCCGATGGTGAAATTTTTATAAGAGAGGTTGGCCATAGTAACAATTACGGTTAAATGATCAGGGTTCGCCGGGGGCAGCAGCACAACCAAAGGTCTGCAAACGGGAAGACGGATCCCTGTTCTGGTAGGGGCCGCGCTGCCGGTAAGGTTATTCGTTAAACAGCGGCTGTTTGCCGGCGCTGCGTTTTACATATTCGCCCCAGGTGAGGTTATCGGCACCCTCCACATGGGCCTGGGCTTTTTCGATGCAGTAGGTGGCTGCGGTTTCCACCACCCACTCAAAATTTTCATCGCCCACGCTGGCTTTGTCCGCATCAGGGGCCGGGTTGCAGAAATCAATGGCATAGGGTACGCCGTCTCTTACGGCCAGTTCCACCGTATTGAAATCATAACCCAGGTAGCGGTTGATGCGCAGCACGATATCGGTCATCAGCTGCAGCCTTTCTGCCGAGGGTTTAAAATCGGCCACATACCGGAGGTGATGCGGGTTACGGGGCTCGTAGCTCATGATGCGCACATACTTGCCACCGATGCAGTAACAGCGGTAATATTCCTCAAAAACGATTTCCTCCTGCAGCAGCATCACCAGTTGTCCGGTTTCGGCATGCTTGTCAAAAAAATCGTCTACGCCATTGAGTTTGTACACGTTTTTCCACCCGCCGCCGGCAAAAGGTTTCATATAGGCCGGGAAGCCCACGTAATTGAAGATGCCTCCCCAGTCGAGCGGATAGGAAAGATTGCGGAACGATTCCGGCGAGGTGTCATCCGGCAGGTCGCGGGAGGGGAGGATCACCGTTTTGGGAACCGGTACATTGATTTTGGTGGCAAGACAGTTGTTGAAAAACTTTTCATCGGCGCTCCACCAGAACGGGTTGTTGATCACCGCGGTGCCGCAGAGGGCCGCATTTTTCAGGTAAGCCCGGTAAAAGGGTACATCCTGGGAAATCCGGTCAACGATCACCGCATACTCGGTGGGATTGCCCTGGATCACTTTTTCAATGTATACCGGTTCGGCCAGGATGCCGTCCACCTTTTTTCCATTGATGCGTGCCACGATGGCTTCGGGAAAACTTCTTTCTTTTCCGTGGAGGATGCCGATTTTTTTCATACTGAGAAATTGAAACGTGAAGAGGGATTGATATTGCTCTTTCCAAATATATTTTCCCGGGGCTGATTTACCAAAAATTATTGCCGGCCACTACGCCTGCTGCTGTGAAGGGAAAATGGCTATTTTTGGCGCCTATGCAAGGCCAGGCTGCTGTACATCTTACTGTTGAGGCACATACCCTCCATTCCGGCTATCTTAACCGCACGGTGATGGTGGACTGCTACCTGCCTCATGATGTGCCTCAGCCTGCCGAAATGAGCCTGCTGCTCATCAACGACGGCCAGGATCTGGTAACCATGAATTTTGAAGCCATCCTCAACGGGCTCTATGCCGCACAGGCCATCCAGCCGCTGCTCTGTGTGGGCATTCATTGTTCCACCGACCGGAAGAATGAATATGGCACCGCCCGGGTGCTGGATTACAAGGGGCGCGGCGCAAGGGCCGAACTGTATACCCAGTTTGTGCTGCAGGAACTGATTCCCTTTATCCGCAATACCTATCACATTCCCTCCTTCCGCGAAAAATCATTTGCCGGGTTTTCTCTCGGCGCCCTCAGCGCCATGGATATCGTGTGGAGCCACCCCTCCCAGTTCAGTAAGGCAGGGATGTTCAGCGGATCATTCTGGTGGCGCGATATGGCACAGGAGGATCCTGATTTTGATGAGGAAATCCATCGCATCATGCATCGCCTGGTGCGGGAAGGAAAGTATTATCCCTGGCTGCGTTTTTTCTTTGAAGTAGGCACCCAGGATGAAACCGCCGACCGCAACAACAACGGCATCATTGATGCTATTGATGATACCCGCAGCCTGATGGATGAACTGCGCCGCAAGGGCTATCGCGACGAAGACCTCTGTTACCTGGAATTACAGGATGGCCGCCACGATGTGCCCACCTGGGCCCGGGCTTTTCCCGATTTCCTGAAATGGGGATGGGGCACCACGGCCGGTTAGTTGACAAGGGTAAGGTTACCGTTCACCCGGAAAGCTTTTCCGGTTCTCACCTCGATAGTGGCACCGCTGCTCACCTGCTGCGGCACATCCAGCACACACTCACCCGCCCCGGCCGGATCAATAAAAATGCGCGCATTCGTTCCCGTGATAACGGCCGGCGGCACCTGCCCGTTCTGCCAGTTGGCCGGGTTGCTCCAGTTGCCGTTTCCGGTAAAGGTATAGGTTTGCACCGCCAGCAGGTTCACCGTAAGGGTGCCGGCATGGATAAAATCACCTGAACTGCCGCTGCCATTGGCGGCATTCCCCACATAATAAAAAGTAACGGTTTGGTCGGCAGCCGATGGGTTGGCGGGAGCTGTCCAGCGCAGGTTGTTATAGGTATAGGCTGCCTGCCCGGTAGTTAGCAGGGGCGCATTCCAATGGGATAATTCGTCGCCGTTCGGCGCGGCATTGGGATTGGTGCTGGAGAAACTGCCCACCTTCTGCCCGGCCGCGTTGCGGGCTTCTATCGAAAAACCGAAGCGCCCGCGGTTGGCCGTACCATGACTGATCTGGATGCTGAAATCGTACACCGCTCCGGCGGTATAGGTGCCCTGGGGCAGGCCGCTGACCGTAACACCGCCCCCGCCGCTGTTCAGGGTATTGCTGCTGTGGCAGTTGGTGCAATAGAGGCCGTCGGCACCGGTATACCCCTGGTCGGGCACAGCACTGTTGATGAGGACGGAAAAGGAACTGAAGCTGATGATCAGCCATGCGGCGACAAGATATTTCTGCATACACAATGATGGTTGTGCGGGCTCCCGCTGCAGGCAGGGGAAAGTCCGTACAGCAATTTAATGTTTGAACATGGAAAATCCAAGCATAAAAAAAAGACCACCCGGAGGATGGTCTTTTTTTTATGCCGCTGGCAGATCAGTTAAAGGTGTAGCGGATACCCACCTGGCCCTGCCACCTGGAGCCAAAGGACATGGTGTAGGGGCTGCCCGGTGTGAAGTTGTAGCCCTTGCCGGCAAACTGTCCGGAAGTGCGGTTCACGGTGCTCAGGATGGTATAAGCCTGGTTGCTCACAAAGTACTGACGACCCCAGAAGCGGTTCAGCAGGTTGGTGAGGTTGAAGATATCAAAGGTGAGCTGGAAGTTGTGTTTGTTACCCTTGATGTCCATGGTGAAGTCCTGCGCAAGGCGCATATCCACCACATGTTCCCAGGGGGTAGTGGCGCCGTTCCTTTCGGCATACTTGCCTTTGCGGGTGCGCAGGTAAGGATCGGTGTTCACAAAGTTCATGAAGTCAGCAGCCTGCTGGGCGGCTGTAGCCAGTACGGTGCTGCCGCTGATGCGGTCTACGAATTTGATTTCAGCCAGATCGCCGGGCACATAAAGCAGGTCGTTGCCGAAACGGCCGTCGCTGTTCAGGTCGCCGTTCACGAGGTAGGTGAAGGGTGTTCCGGAGGTGCCGCTGTAAAAGAACGACAGCGTGGTTTTGTGCTGCTTGGCATAGTTGAAGATGAACGACAGTACGCCGGTGAAGCGGTGCTTCATCTGGTAGTTGGAGGTGGTGAGTCCCGGGTTATTGGGGTTGCCCACTACCTGTACAAATTCCCAGTTGGAAAGGGCCGTGGAGCTGGCGCCGCTGTTCACGTCTTTGGCGATGTTGTAGTTATAACCCACCTGGGCAAAGAGCCAGTTGGCGGTTTTGCTGGCGGTAAAACCGAGGTTGAGGGATGAACCACGGCTGGTGTTGCTGATGAGGATGGCATTGGTGATCAGCGGGTTTTTACGGCGGGCATTGGTGGAAGCCGCGTAAGCAATCCGCGTATCGTAGCCGTTGTTGTAAGCCGGATCCACCAGGCCTACCGGATCGGTAAGGTTCACATCCTGATAGAATACGTTGTTGATGGTTTTGGAGTAAATACCTTCCAGGGTGATGTTGTAGTTACCCGGGAATTTTTTGTCGATGCCGAGGTTGGCGCGGAATACCTGAGGCAGTTTGAAGTTCTTGTCGATGAGGTTCACTTCAAATGAACTGCCACCGGTACCCAGGGTGCTCTGCTGATCTACATTCGGGTTGAACCCGCGGCCGCCGTTCACGTCGTAGGGAGCAGCAGTGGGGGTATTGTCGGTTTGGCTGATGGTTTTCAGCAGCAGGCCGGTGTTGGAAAACTGGTTGGAGATCCATACAAACGGAACACGGCCGGAGAAAACACCCACGCCGCCGCGTACCACCACATTGCGGTTGCCTTCCACATCCCAGTTGAAGCCCACACGGGGAGCCCAGAGGATCTGCTTGTTGGGAATGTGCTGGGTGCTGTATTGGCCGCCAAAGGTGGAATCCACAATCGGGTTGTTGGCCGGTGTGGTATTGATCACGGGCAGATCGGCCCGGATGCCCACAGTCAGCCTGAATTTGGGGTTGAACTGAATTTCGTCCTGCACATAAAAGCCCAGCTGGGCAGCGGTGAACCGGGCGGAAGGCTTCGGATCGGTGGTTTTGTCTGCAGAATAGGTTACATCCAGCTGACGCGGGAAGTTGCCATAGAAATCATTCAGGCTCGCGAAGCGCCAGCGGCCATTGTAGTTGTTGATGAAGAGGTTCCTGAATTTGAAAAATTCATTGTGGGTACCCACCGTGAAGGTGTGCTTGCCGGTGAATATTTTCAGGTTGTTGGTGATCTCAAAGATGTCCTGGTCCAGTTCATTGGCCGCCGAACTTCTTTCAGAACCCAGCTGTACCGTTCCCGAGCCCTTGGCAATTTCGATTGACGGGAACAGGGTGCCGTAAGTGGTGCGGAAATCGCGGATCTGGTGACGGCTCAGGATCAGGTTGTTGGAAACCTTTGAACTGAAGCGGCTCCGCAGTTCTGCAACCGTAATATGCTGCTTGTTGTTGAAACGGTAGGTATTGTTCCCGAAACGGAAGAAGGTGGTGGAACGGGAAATATTGTCATCATAAGCCTTGATGTAGTTATGCCTTACCGTTAACCGGTGTTTGTTGTTGATGTTCCAGTCAATACGGCCAAAGGCTTTGTCGCTCTGGGTGGCGGCATCAAACTTGTTGTAGGTGCCTACATCATAATTGTACCGCTGCTGCAGGGTGTCGGCCAGTTGCTGGGCTTCGGCCGTGGTGAGCAGGGCATTGCTGTCGCCGGCATTGAACAGCGTGGGGGCTGTGCGGCGCGCCATTTCACCGTTGATGAAAAAGAACAGCTTGTTCTTGATGATCGGTCCGCCGAG
The DNA here is from genome assembly GCA_041911275.1 of Ferruginibacter sp. Classification (GTDB taxonomy): domain Bacteria; phylum Bacteroidota; class Bacteroidia; order Chitinophagales; family Chitinophagaceae; genus Ferruginibacter. The sequence continues at coordinate 30,675 of JAYRPG010000160.1, forward strand.
ACGGAAACCAAACTGCTTGTCGCTGAAGTCGGTTGATTTCACCCGGCTGATGGGATCCTTACCCACCGTGTTTTGGTTCCGCATGAAATAATAAACCGAACCTTCCACCTTGTTGGTGCCGGAACGGGTTACCGCATTCACGCCACCGCCGGTGAAATTGCCATAGGAAACATCATAGGGGGCCAGCACCACCTGGATTTCCTGGATGGCATCCAGTGAAATGGGCGTGGTACCTGCCTGACCGCCGGGCGTACCGGAACCAGCCAGACCAAACACGTCGTTGTTCACCGCACCGTCGATGGTGATGTTGTTGAAACGGTTATTCATGCCGCCGAAAGAGTTGCCGTTGGCCTGGGGCGTAAGCCGCGTAAAATCCTGGATGCTGCGGCTCAACGTGGGCAGGGTGCTCAGCTGCTGTTTGCCGATGCTGGTGGAAGCCCCCGTTTTTTTGCGGGCTGTTGAAGTAGACAATACCACCACATCACTCAATACCGTAGCCGTGGCGGAAAGGGCCGCATCGAGCCGGGTGTTTTCACCCAGCGGGAGATTGATGTTGGATTCGGTGTAGTTGCCAAAACCCACATTGGTCACCTCCAGGGTATACGGGCCACCCGGAATCAGGTTCACAAGGTTGTAGCGGCCGTCTTTTCCTGACGAGGTCTGGTAGCGGGTACCGGAGGGGGTATGCACCAGCGTGATGGTACTGCCGGCAAGGGCTTCTCCTCCGTTTTTACGGACATAACCGCTGACACTGGACGTAGTGACCTGGGCATTCACTGAAAAACCCAGCACCAGCAGCATCATCAGCAGTTGGAATGGTTTACGCATATTCATAGATTCAAATTTTTGCAAAGTTGCAGGACGGAAGGCGCTCAGGGAAAAAACCGCCTTTACGAAATGATTAATTGTGCCGGATTGCCCGAACTCATCCGTACCCGTCAGCTGTCCGGCAGCCTTTTCAGGAGTTGAAAAAAAATAATATGATAAGCTGACCAGATGATTTCTCATGATACAGAGGCCTGTTGAAAAGGGCAGTGGCAATTGTTGTTTTGGTGTCCCCTTTCGGGGTTCGTGCAAAGGAAGCCTATTTTTTTCAATAAACTCATTCCCCGTGGTTGAATGTGCAAAAAACCCGGGAATGGGCTTTTACGGAAGTCGCAAGTTCCGTGCGGGGATACTTCGTTAAATTTGCAAAAAAACCAGCATGCTCGATCCTATTGAAAGTGCCATCGAAGAGATCCGGAAAGGTAAACTCGTGATTGTGGTGGATGATGAAGACCGTGAGAATGAGGGTGATTTTATCACCGCGGCAGCCAATGTAACCCCCGAAATCATCAATTTCATGAGTTTACATGGCCGCGGACTGATCTGTGCGCCGCTTTCGGAGGAAATCTGCGAACGCCTGCAGCTGGAGCCGATGGTCCGGGACAATACCTCGCTCCATGCCACGCCTTTCACCGTGAGCATCGACCTGCTGGGGCATGGCTGCACCACCGGCATCTCCGCCAGCGACCGGGCCAAAACCGTGCTGGCCCTTACCGATCCCGCCACCCGTCCTGAAGACCTGGGCCGCCCGGGTCATATCTTCCCGCTCCGGGCTAAAAAGGGAGGGGTGCTCCGCCGTGCCGGACACACCGAGGCCGCGATCGACCTGGCCCGGCTGGCCGGCTTCGCCGAAGCCGGCGTGCTGGTGGAAATCATGAACGAAGACGGTTCCATGGCCCGCCTGCCCCAGCTGAAAGCCATTGCCGCCCGCTTTGACCTCAAACTGATTTCCATCAAAGACCTCATCGCCTACCGGCTCAGCCACGAAACCCTGATCCGGGAAGAAGAGCGGGTGCAGATGCCCACGAAATACGGCACTTTTGAACTGATTGCATTCCGTCAGCTGAATACCGGCGATATCCACCTGGCCATTAAAAAGGGAGAGTGGCAGCAAGACGAACCCGTCATGGTAAGGGTACACAGCAGCTGTGTAACCGGCGATATCCTGGGCTCGCTGCGCTGCGACTGCGGCGATCAGCTGCACAAGGCCATGCAGATGATTGAAGCCGAAGGAAAGGGGCTGGTCCTGTACATGAACCAGGAAGGCCGGGGCATCGGCTTGCTGAATAAGCTCAAGGCCTATAAACTGCAGGAGCAGGGACTGGATACCGTGGAGGCCAACCTCAAACTCGGCTTCGGGATGGATGAACGCGATTATGGGGTGGGGGCCCAGATCCTGCGCCACCTCGGTGTGAGCAAAATGAAACTGCTGAGCAACAATCCGCGCAAACGGGCCGGTCTGCTCGGTTACGGACTGGAAGTGGTGGAAAACCTGCCCATCGAGATCAAACCCAACGAACACAACCAGAAATACCTCACCACCAAGCGGGATAAACTGGGGCACACCATTTTATCCGGGCACTGAGCCTTTCTTCAGTTTTTTCCGGTTGAAATCCAGGAACAGGAATTTGAAGAGCTCCGGCAACCGCTCAAAATCGCGCCGGTACGATAAACTTACGCCCGTACGGTTCCGCTGACCCACCAGGTCGAAATTGCTGCGGTTGAAACCCACCACCCGCAAACGTCCGCTTTTGCTCAGGATCCATTCCACCGTGATATCCGGCGTAATCAACAGGTTGGTGTTCCGGTTCGTGTTGGCGTAAGGGTTATTATAGTCCAGGTTCAGCCCAGCGGTAATGATGAGGCGGCCATTGAGCAGGGTATAAATGAATTTGCTCCGCGCCGCCGCCTGCAGTTGCTCCACACTGGTTTGCAGGTTGGTGGTCGATCCGCTGAAACTGGTGTTCACGTCCACATCGAAACGCAGGTTGGGAATCTTCTGGATGATGCTGTTCAGGAATCCTGACACCACGCCCGATACCATCCCCCCGATGGTGCTCGAGAGTACGCTGTAGGTGGCGTTGG
>JAYRPG010000161.1:0-5557 GCA_041911275.1 Ferruginibacter sp.
CATTATGCTGGTAGAGAGCGCCAAAACGAGCCAGTCGGCCAACGGTACGCTGGGGCTGCGCCCGGTGAAGCGCCAGCAGCTGCGCACCACGCTGCACAGTGGGGCAGGGGAGCTGGATGGTAATGTGGTGGTGTTTGATGCTGCCTTTGCCAATGACTTCGACGGGGATGATGCCCTGAAGATGGGTAACCCCGGCGCGAACTTCGGTATTGAAACAAACGCTAAAATCCTGGCTGTGGAAGGTCGTCAGCCGGCCCGGGCGGGTGAGGTGCTGCAGTTCCGCAGCTGGAATCTGGAGAACGGCAGCTATACGCTGGAACTGGCCGCAGGCCAGATTACGGCCGCCGGCGTGGAAGCCTTGCTGGAAGACCGTTACACGCATACGGTAACGCCGCTGCAGCTGAATGGCAGCACGCGGGTAGCCTTCAGCGTGAGCGATGATGCGGGCTCTAAAGCCGCCAACCGCTTCCGGGTAGTGTTCCGCAAGGGAATGACCGGCGTGGAAGCCTCACCGGCCATCACGGTGGCGCCTAACCCGGTAACGGGCGGCGTACTGAACCTGCGCTTCAGCCATCAGCCGGAAGGCCGCTATACCGTAAGGGTAACGGGCCTGAACGGACAGGTGCTGATGAACAGGGTAGTGGTACATCCCGGCGGCAGCAGTAACCAGTCGCTGAACCTGGGCAGCCGCTTCGCTTCGGGCCAGTACCGGCTGGAAGTGATCAGTCCGGACCGCCAGCGCAGTGTACAGCCCCTGCTGATCAAAAACTGATATTTTCACTGTTCATAATGATGTCAATCACGGGCCCCCTTTCCAGGGGGCCCTCTTTTATTGGGATTGCAGGAGCATTTTCGTCCTGAAGCCGGACCCTGATCCTTTTGGCAACGATTGCGTAAAAAATCAGGCCCGGATATGAGGGGATTACGTTCAAATAATCCCAAATTAGCGAATACGATTGCCGCCGTTCCCCTGTAAACTGCTCCTTACCTGGCTTTTTTTCCTCCAAAGCTCACAACCGGATCTTCACCCGGATAACCTTGTATTTAATTTAAACAGGTGCTATATGAAAAAAAATCTATCTGCTTATTTCTCAGGCATATGCAGTTCCACACTGATCGCGTTTGCCTTGATAACACTGATGGGTATAACTGTTCAGGTGAATGCCCAGACCTGGCTGGCTTCTTCAGCTGTTTACAATAGCGGAGATGGATTGGGTTATACCCACAGTGGAATCGGTACCTACTACCGGGCTACTTCCGGTGGAACATCCACTGTGAGTACAGGATTAACTCCCTGTAATGGGTCTACTGCCAATATACAAATGGGCAGTAGCCTCTTTATATTCAAGGCCACTGTTGCGATCACCGGATTTACCATTCATGGCAACTCGGGCACAGGTTCCAGCAGAACATTGTCTGCTGTAGCCACCAGTTCAACACTCAACGGCACTTATACTGCGGTATCCGGGGCCAGTGCGACCGGTAACCTGTCAGGGTCACAGGCTACCAATATCTGCAGCCCCAACCCCATGACCATTTCATTTGGCACCACCATTGCAGCGGGTACATTTATCCGGATTACACTCAGCGGCAATGCCTATGTGGCATCTATTGTGCTTACTCCGGCCTGTGCCACCCCTCCGGCCATTTCATCGGTAACTGCGGCAGCTAACCCCATTTGTTCGGGCAACACCACCAACCTCACTGCAAATGGCGTTAATGGCATCAACCCGGTGGTGACCTGGTACACCGGTCCTGGCGGAACCGGAACCAACCTGGGCACCGGCAGCTCATTGAATAATGTGAGTGCAGGTACGTATTACGCCAGGGTAACCGGCGATTGCGGCGCACCTGCAGAATCCTCGATTACAGTAGGTACGCTGGCTTCTCCCGCCATCAGCAGTCAGAATACCGGTGCCGCACAATACGGCCAGGGCTTTGGCTCACCATCAGCACTAACGGTATCGGCCACCGGAAGCGGCCTCGGCTACCAATGGTACAGCAGTACCGATGCAGCTACCAATACGCCCGGTGATGATGTGGCCGTAGGAACCAACAGCAACAGTTATACGCCTTCAACCGCGTCGCTGGGTATTCTTTATTACTACTGTGTGGTGAGCGGTACCTGTACGCCTGCGGTTACCAGCAGCATCTCCGGCGCCATCGAAATCGTGGAAGCCTGTACGGCGCCCACCTTCTCGGTGCAGCCGGCAGACAACCAGGTGCAGTGCGTGGGCGGCACCCTTACCCTCGGCACCGTGGTGGCCGATCAGTCGCCCGTTTACCAGTGGTATTCCAATACCTCCAAATCCAATACCGGCGGCACTTCGGTAGGCAGCGGCAATGGCGGCAACACCAATACTTACACGCCGCCCTCCGGCACACCCGGCACTTATTATTATTACTGTGTGGCCACCAGCGGGGCCTGTCCCACGCCATCCAACCCGGTACAGATAATCATCGATGCGGTGCAGATTACCGCGCAGAGTACTGCTGCCGCTTCTTATTCACAGAATGGTGCAGCCAATGCGCTCACGGTTACGGCTACCGGACAGGGCCTCTCTTATCAATGGTACAGCAGCACGGACGCCTCCACCAATACCAGCGGTGATGACGTGGCCGTGGGTACCAACAGCAACAGCTATACGCCTTCCACCAGTACACTGGGAACGCTGTATTATTATTGCGTGGTGAGCGGCAACTGCCCGCCTGCCGTTACCAGTTCCATCTCCGGCGCCATCACCATCGTACAGTATGCGGTGGGTGATTTTGGTTCGCTGGGCTCGGGCAACTGGGGCACCAACAATGCCAACTGGCGCCAGTGGAACGGTTCGGCCTGGGCAACGGTGCCGGCCGGCGCACCCACCGCCAGCGATAATGTGTTTATTCTCCCGGGGCATGTGGTGAATGTGGAGGCCTCCGCGAAAAACTGTAAAAACCTTACCGTTGACGGTCAGCTGAAAACCAACAGCCTCGTGAACTCGCCGATATATGTGCGGGTCAACGGCACCTCCGTCCATGTGGGCGCTTCCGGATACATCGGCAGCACCACCAACCCCACCGGGGATAACGCGGATGGTATCAGCATCGATATTTTTACCGCCAGTGGCAATACGATTACCTTTTCCGGAACTGGTTCGGTGTACTTATCCCGCTTAAAGCCCAATAATGCCAACACCACCATTGTGATTGACCGGAATATGACACTGAATTATCATGGAACGACCAACCAGGGCGGACATACCGCGGCTTTCTATCCCAACTCCACCTCTGTTGACAATACCGTGTTAACCATCAATGCCGGGCGCACGCTCAGTTTTGCACCCTGGGCCATCCTGGGCACCACTTCGTCATCCAATGGTATTCCGGCGGTTAACCTTACCTTAAATGTGAACGGCACCCTTGATATGCAGAGCAGTCCGGCTCCCAATGCCGGCACACCGGCTGTGAACAGCTTCATCTACGGGGGAACTGCCTCCGGCAAAGTATTTACGCTGAATGTGGGCAGCACCGGTGTGGTCAACGCCGCGCAGCTCTATCCCAACGGCACGGCTTCCGGCGGTGGCGTGGGCACCGGTACCGATGCGGTGATCTCCGTTGCCGCAGGCGGCGTGCTCAACATCTCCAGTATTGCTGATTTCCGTAAGGCTTCCCAAACCATTACCGGCAGCGGTACGGTTAACCTGCTCTCCGGCGCCACGCTGCGCATCGGTTCAGCGGATGGCATCACCGCCAGTGCTGCGGCAGGCCCGGTACGAACCGGAACCCGCAGCTACAGCAGCTCCGCCAACTACAGTTATGAAGGCACCACCGCGCAGCAAACAGGCGATGGCCTGCCTGCCAGCGTAAACAACCTCAGCATCAGCAATGCTGCCGGTGTTACCCTGAATGCCAGCGTTGCTGTGAATGGGGTACTCACACTCAGCAGCGGCAAACTCAGCACCGGTCCTGAAAAGGTAACGGTAACGGCTACCGGCAATACTGTTTCCGGTGGCTCGGCTTCCGCCTATGTGCATGGCAACCTGGAAAGAGCGGTGGATGCCGGTGCCTCCACGGTGAACTTCCCGATCGGCGATGCGGCTGCTTATGCGCCGCTTACCCTGGCCTTTGGCGCCGCCAACAGCGCCGGAAATGTTACGGCCAGCACCACCCAGCCGGGTACAGCCCCTGCTGCCGGTGTGGCGCCCACCGGGTCGGGTATCGATCAAAGCAAATACATCAACCGCAGCTGGTCGTTGAGTTCCACCATCAGCACACCGGATTATGCCGCCACTTTCAACTTTGCCAATCCGGGCGATGTGGTGGGCGGCGCCAATACCGCTGCCCTGATAGTGGCGAAAAACGATGGAGGTACCTGGTCGAACCCCCTGGTGGCTTCCGGCACTTCTTCATCGGTAACCACGGTTTCGGGACAATCTTCTTTCAGTACCTTCTACCTGGGTGAGGCGGTGCCGGGCTGCACGAACGTAGCCATCACGGGCGCATCGGCTTCACCTGCGGGTCTGCTCTGTTCTGGACAAACCACCACGCTCACGGCGCAAGGGGTGAGCGGCACCAACGCGCTGGTGAGTTGGTACACCGGTCCGGGCGGCAGCGGTACCCTGGTGGGTACGGGCCTGAGCCTTTCCGGCGTAGGTGCGGGATCATACTTTGCCTATGTTACCGGCGACTGCGGTGAACCGGTGGAAGCTTTTGTGAGTGTGGGCAGCTCGGGCAATACGTTCAGCGGCAGCGGCAACTGGACGGATGGCACGAAGTGGAGTTGCGGTGTGCCGCCCGGGGAAGGAGATGATATCACCATTGCACCTGGTGCCCATGTAACACTGAATACTGATTTCAATGTAGGAGGCAGTTTTACTTTGTGGACAGGTGGCACCATGACGGTGAACCCCGGTGCCACATTCAGCGTCAGCGGATATGCCAGTTTTACCGGACAGCCGGTTACCTTTAAGTCTGATGCCACCGGGTACGGTTCGTTAGGACGCATAACGGGTATACTGACCGGTGTTTCTGCCGTAACTGTGGAAAGATATATTCCCAATGCAGGATTTCGCAGTTGGCGATTGCTGAGTGTGCCCACTTTTGGCACACAAACCATCCGGGAGAGCTGGCAGGAGAACAATGCTCCGCTGGCCAATAATACCCCGGGCTACGGCACGCTGATCACCGGTGGCGGCAACAATACCGGCGCATCCCAGGCCATCGGCTTCGACTACAGCGGTCCGAACACTTCCATGCAGTACTGGAACGGTACGGGTTGGAGCAATGTAAACGGTACGCTGGGGGCCTTGTCGGCACGCCAGGCCTACTTCCTGTATGTGCGCGGCGACCGGAGCAAAACGGTAACGGGTCTTACGGTAGATGCCGGCGCCACCACGCTGCGCAGCACCGGCATCCTCTATACGGGTAACCATGGGTTCACGGTTCCTGCCGGACAGTTCCAGCTGATCCCGAACCTGTATGCCTCCGCCATCGACTTCACGGCGCTTACCCGCAGCGGTATCGCCAACAACTATACGATCTGGGATGCGAAGACCCAGGCAGGCAGCTCACTGGG
>JAYRPG010000162.1:0-22348 GCA_041911275.1 Ferruginibacter sp.
CACTTGAACATGCTGCGCTGGTTAAGGTCCTGGTACCCCCTTGAAAAGGAAAAGGTTTTGCTGAAAAAATCGGGCAGGGTGTCCCGTTGCTGCCAGGCGCCCTGCAGCACGAGGCTGTGGGTGCGCAGCAGGCCCGGGAAGTACAGGGCCCAATCAGCCACCAGTTTGCGGTTGCTGATGAGGGTAAAGGCATCCCGGTAGGTAATGCTCAGCTCCTGTGCCCAGGCCGGGTGAATCAGCTGTCGAGGTTTGCGGGCCCGGTGGGTGAACAGCAGGAAGGCATTCAGGTAATTCAGGGCCCGGGTGCGTACTTCCTTGCCCGCCAGCTGAAAGGGCACATATTCACTGTTGTAATTTCCTCCCAGGTGCAGGAACCGGAAGGTACGGCCATTGATCAGGCTGAGGGGAATGGAAAAACCAGCATACATCCTGGTGGCATTGTAACTGAATTCATTCCGGCTCACCCGGCCGGTGTCCAGTTTGCGGCTGAAACTGCGTTCCACCCCTGCGCGCAGAAACGGAAAAGCGCCGGCATAAACGGCCGCAACACCGGCGTTATGGCTCTGTTCGTTGCGGTTATACGTATACGTGAGTTCACTGCGGAAGGTGCTCAGCACATTGTCACTGTAAAAGGTATACCCGTACTCCGGGTCGTCGGCAAAGGGGCGGGCGCTGTGAAAATTGATAAGCCGGGCCGTTTTGCGGTAGGGCTTTACCGGCTGATCAGCCGGGGAAAGCTCAGGCTGCAGCCACCCTGCTCCGGGCTGGTCAAGGACCTGTTGCCCGGGCACCGGCAGCCTGGCTGCTGTTAAGTCCTGCTCAGCAGCCGGCAGGGTATCCAGGCGGGCCAGCCGCATGCCCTGATCGGTGAACGCACTCACCACGATTTCACCCTTGGTATTGACGGCCGGAGCGTATACGCCGTTCAGCTGGCGACTGTGCCGGCGCAACTGCAGGCTTTGCAGATCCACTGAAAAAATCCGGTCGGCAGCGCCTCCTTCAAAATCACTCATTGTAAAGTACACGGTCTGTCCCTGCACAGCAGGATACCCGATCAGGCGGTTGCTGAACGGCACCAGTTCCCGCAGCAGGCCGGTGCGCAGATCCACCTCCGCCAGGCCCATCCTGCCTGCAGTATCCCGCACGGCGGCTACGGCCCTGTCAGCATCCAGGTATTTGACCTGGGTAAAAAAGTACCGGCCTGGATTGGGCAAGGCCTGCAGCAGGCGGCCCGTGGCGGCCTCAAGGCGGTGCAGGCTGCTGTAACCGGCAGCATCCACCGAAACGGCCAGGATCCCGGTTCCGTCCGGACTGATGTCCGGAGAAAAATACCGGGTGTGGCTGGTGAGCTGCTCCTGTTTTCCCGTGTAGATATTCAGGCGTTTCAGGATGCTGTAACTGCGGTTATACCAGCGGGGATCGCTCTGGTAAACGGCGTATACAATCCAGCCGTCGCGGTACGAAAAATAATCATCGAGTACATAGTCCTTCACGCGGATCTGTTTTTCCTCTCCCCGGGTGATGAGGCAAAAGGCATTCAGGTCGCGGTACGACTGGCGGGTGACGATCAGGGTATCATCGTGAACATACTGGGGATAGAGATAGTCCACCACATTGTTCCGGGGCGCCGGGGTGAGGTAATGAAGCGGTTGTTCTGCTTTTTCTGCAGGCTGCAGCTGCTGGCGGTACCATTGGAGAGCCGCCTCTGCAAACTGCGGATAGCTTTTCCCGGAATAACGCCGGATGGCTTTGTTAAACGGATAGAACACCCCCCTGAACCGCACGGCATCGCCGGTAACCCTCTTCCAGAAATCAGGTCCGTATTGCGAATAGCCATATAACACCAACGGATACCCCAGTTCGTATTGATCGGGGTAATACTTTCGCAGCGAGCCGTTGCGGAGCTGCATCCAGCTGAACTGGCGGTTGCTGCTCCAGAGCGATTTGAGTCCGTTGTAGAAAGCGGGCATGCGTCCGCGGCCCTGCCGGCTCACCAGGGTTTCCTGCCACACGGCATCGCCCTCAAAAAAATAATCAGGTATGGTCATGCCATTGGCCAGCAGCTGGCCTTCCTGGCCGAGGAGAAAACTGAACACCCGGGTGAAGCCCTGGTTAAAATTGCTGAACTGGTGCATGTGCCGCTGCTCATGGATCAGGAGATTATCCTCCCAGCGCAGGCTGCCCGTGCTGAAACTGTTCTGGGGCGGCATCAGGTAGAGTTCGCTCATCACGGGCGCCAGCCGCACATAGGCATTGGAGAGGGTGGTTTGGTTCTGCAGCAGCACCGGCCAGGTGCGCCGCTGATCACCCAGGCTGTAGCGGGTGTTGCTGTCCAGGCGCATCAGCAGGGCACTCACCCGTCGCGCCTGGCTGTCGAGCCCGCCGGGAAAGATCACCTGGCTGCGGCCGTCATGAATTTGCCACCACCGCACCGAAGCCGGGTTTCCGCCCAGCTGCTGGGCAGGGAGCCAGCGCACCATCAGCTGGCAGCAACAGAGGAGAAAAATGAGGCGGTACATATCTATTCAGCGGTTAAGCAATTAAGCCCCGGCAGCGAAGGGACGGCCTACCAATACGATATAGGGCGCAAGCCGGTGCCCCGAAAGCGGGATCAGCCGGTTGGCCATCCACCGGAGCCAGGCGCCCCTTCCCGGGTCAACCTGGTTGTAGAAACCATCTTGCACCGTGCAGTCAAAACCTGCAGCACGCATCAGTTGCCGGTATGTGTCCAGATCCAGCATCCGTTCGCTCCAGCTGCCGGTTTCGGGATCACAGGTATTGGTGGGATGTGCAGGTGGCTGCGGACAGATTCCCTCCCGTACATAGCGTTCCACAGCTACCAGGATATCCTGTTTTTGCAGTCCTCGGGTTGCCGTCACCAGCTGGCTGACCGCGTGCCCGGGCAGATGAGGAGCCGCCCCGGTGATGATGTTGCGGCGCTGTACCACAAAGGGCTCGATAGACCGGGCGGCAAAGAGCGGATCGGTATCGGGGTTGCCGCCTTCAAATTCATCGCGGAGCTGTATGTGGCGGAAGCGGCGGCGCAGCAAGGGATTCAGGGGATTGCAGGCGGTACTCAGGCAGAGGATCATCCGCGGATTCAGCTGCTGCAAATCCCGGAAAAATCCCTCCAGGTCATAAATATGTTCGATCACATCCGAACCGGCCAGCAGATCGGGCGGTGCTTCCCGGCAGGCCTTCAATACTGCCGGCGCCCCGCCTTCAATAAAGGCCTGCGGCTGCAGGCCCAGGGCTGCGGCCATGCGGCGGGCGGCCTCCAGGAAACCGGCATCCTGGTCGTTGATATATACTTTTCCAAAACCCAGGTGCAGGGCCATGAGGCCGAGCAGGCCGTTGCCCGCGCCATAATCCAGCAGGCTCAGCGTTTGCCGGCTGCGTGCCGATGCCGACAGCAGCAGGTTCAGTAATTGCGCATATACGGCACTGTAATAAGCTGCATGATCCAGGATATGGGCCAGGTAGCGGGCCGGGTAAGTTCCGGGCTCCAGCACCTGCCCTGCTTTTTGCTGCAGCAGTCCGGTGAAGGCCCTGATTTCGGATGGCCGGATGCGGTCAGCTTTCATCGGTTGCCGGTTTCTGTGCACGGATAAAATATTTGCCGCCCAGCGGCAGCCAGCCCAGCAGGCGTTCGAGCGGTACCAGGCGGCGCAGGAATCCCGCGGGCGGGATGAACACAAAGTAAAAGCGCTGCCGGATCTGAAAGCCTTCCTGCAGCAGCAGGCGCCTGAGGTAGCTGCAGCGCAGCAGCCGGGCATCCTGGTCGAACACACAGGTGCGAACGAGGTAGCGGGTGAAGGGGTTGAGGGGATTGTGTTCGTAAATCACCACCCGGCCGCCGGGTTTGAGCACCCGCCACATCTCCCGCAGCAGGGAGGCATGCAGGTCAAAAGCAACATGATGCAGCACACCCGCAACGATCACCAGATCAAAATGCTGATCGGGAAAAGGAATGTTCAGTCCGTCGTAATGACTGAACCGGGCGCCGGGCAGGTTCAATTGACGGGTCGCTGCAATACTGTCGGCCGATACATCTATCCCTTCCACCTGCCAGCCCGGACAGTACTCACCGAGGTATTGTTCCATCACGCCGTCGCCGCAGCCCAGGTCCAGCACCGTCAGCTGCTTGGCCGGCTCCAGCTGCCGCAGCATTTTCGCCCGCATCCCGGCAAAATAGTGACTGTCGGCGCCGGATAAACGAATGTTTTCTGAATGAATCCGGCGGTAGTCGCGGGCGTAAGGATCAAAATCGTCGAAGCGGCGGTTGTCCATGCTGGCAAATAGTGTACTTTTATTTCATGCAATTTAACGCAAATAACAGGTGGCGGCAGCTGAAAATCATTCTCATGCTGGCTGCGGCCCTCTGGATTGCATACCTGCCGGTGAGCAGTTTTCTGTTCTTTATAAAAAACGATGCCTTCACCGGGTATTTCCCGCCCAAGTTTTTCATGAGTGAGAGCCTGGCCGCCGGGCAGCTGCCGCTCTGGAATCCTTATATCAACTTCGGTATCCCGCAGTATGCTGATATGAGCAGCGGATACTGGAGCCCGGTTACCTGGTTGATCGCGGCCACCGTGGGCTACAATGCCTATACCTTCACCCTCGAGTTGCTGCTGTACATCCTGCTCGCAGCTGCAGGCATGTACAAACTCACCGGCTATTACCGGCTGCACCCTTCCATCCGGCTGATCGCGGCCCTGGCCTATGGCTGCTGTGGTTATTTCACCGGTCACCTGCAGCATTTCAACTGGATCAGTGGCGCCGCCCTCCTGCCCTGGTGCTTTTACGCCCTTCAGCAGCTCCTCGATGGTTTCAGCCTGCGCCGCTTGCTGCCTGCGGCGATCCTGTTCAGCCTGCTCCTGGCTGCTGCACATCCGGGCATCAGCATTGGTTTTGCCTACCTGCTCCTGGGCTTCCTGGTGATGCGGTTCACCGGCAGCCTGCAGCCCGGTAACCTGCAGCGTACCCCGGCGTGGCGTGGTTTGCCGTGGCTGGCCCTGCTGGTGGGCCTGCTGAGTGCCGGCATGATTGCCGGTTATGCGGATGTGCTGCCCCATTTTGTACGCAGCAGCCGCCTGAGCCTGCAGGATGCCCTGCTGCAGCCCACCACGGCGGCAAGCTGGATCAGTGTATTACTGCCCTTAGCCACCGTTAAAAATGAAGCCCTGTTCCTCACGGATATCAGCATGCGCAACGGCTATTTCAGCCTCCTGCTGCTGCTGGCGGTGATCACGGCCCTGTTTACCCGTAAAGACCGGCTTACGTATTTCCTGCTGGGCGCCTCCCTGTTCTTCATCCTGCTGGCGGCCGGCGGCTTCTTTAAAACCCTGGCTTACCGATGGCTCCCCGGGATGGGGTATGTACGCCTGAACGGCGAGTTCAGGATCTTTGTACTGTTCTGCCTGATCCTGCTCGGTGCAGTTACGCTCCAACGTTATACCCTACCCGGAAATGCCCTGCCCCGGATCTGGCACCGGAGCCTGGCGGCCATCAGCCTGCTGCTGGTACTGGCGGCCGGCTGGGGGCTCTGCCTGAACCTCACGGAGCACGGTACCTTCCTCGCCGGTGCCGGGGGATGGATGCGGGGAACGGGCCTCACCGGCAGGATAAAGGGGGTGATCGACCAGCTCAGCTTCGGCGACACCCTCATCATCCAGTCCCTGCTGCAACTGGCCGTACTTGCGGCCTTACAATGGGCGATGCGTTACCGGCTCTGGGGCCTGCTGCGCAACCTGGTAATGGCCGACCTGGTGCTGGCCACCCTGCTGCACCTTCCCTTTACCGGTGCAGGCCAGCTGCCGGTATCGGCCATTGATGCCCTGATCCGCCAGTCGCCCCGTGGCATCCCCCTGCCCGCGCTGCAACCCATCGATACCTTGTGCGCCCGGCATCCCGCTACCACCGCCATCATCGGCGACTGGAGCCTGTATAGCAAGGAGCCCGGCAACCGGCAGCAAGCCCCCTATCCCATCGTGCTGAAGGGCATGCAGGCCTATTTTGAAAGCCCGGAGGCTTACCGACAGGCCTGTACAGCGCATCCTTTTCTCTATTACAGCGGCGCGGGTACGGTGAGCCTGGAAGCCTACAACCCGCAACAGGTGAGCGCAAGGATACAGAACGCAGATACAGGACGGCTCATCCTGCAGCAGAACGCCTACCCGCACTGGAGCTGCCGGCACAATGGCAGGCTGGTCCCCATCCGGCAGGAAGGTCCCGCATTCATGGCCGTGGACCTGCCGGCAGGCAATCATGCCGTGCAATGGACATTCAACCCGGTATGGGTAAAAAGACTGATGCTCCTGAGTGCCCTGGCCTGGGTGCTCACCCTCGTGGTATGGGGGAGGATGGAATGGAAGAAGTAATGGACAGGCGTTTATGCCTGATCGTTAGTCGGTATAACTTTAAGATGATGACGATCGAAACCGGCCGAAAGTGGCGGCACAGATCACAGTTGCCCGCGCTGCTCCCTGCTGATCAGATGGATTTGCCCTTCATGGCCACCGCAATGGCTTCATCCATCACCCTTTCAGCATAAGGACGGGAGATCTCATTCAGGGCCTCAATCCGGGTGTGAATCAGATCCTTATCATCCATGGTGAGCGCCAGTTGCAGGGCCTGCATGGCGCCGGCGGTATCCGTCAGTTCCTGCGGCGTGAGGAAGGCCGCGTTTTTCTGGATAAATTTCTCCGTGGTGTGCAGCAGCTGTTCTCCTTCGGTACGTGCTTCCACCAGGGCCCGGGCCGCGATATCATCTTTGGCATGGGTGATGGAATCCAGCAGCATGCGCTCCAGTTCTTCATCGGTTAAGCCATACTGGGGCTTCACTTCAATGCTTTGCTCCACGCCGCTGCGGAGTTCTTTGGCCCGTACGGAAAGGATGCCATCGGCATTGATCAGGAAACTCACTTCCACCTTGGCCAAACCGGCCGGCATGGCCGGGATACCGGTGAGATTGAATTCAGCGAGTTTACGGTTATCTTTCACCAGGTCGCGTTCGCCCTGGTACACCGAAATGCGCATACCGCTCTGCCCGTCCTTCTGGGTGGTATACTGGCGTGCTGCCTTCACCGGCACCTTGGAGTTCCGGGGAATCAATACATCCATCAGTCCGCCCATGGTTTCAATCCCCAGGCTCAGCGGGGTGATATCGAGCAGCAGCAGATCCCGGTTATTTCCGGCCAGGATATCTGCCTGGATGGCGGCACCCAGTGCCACCACTTCATCCGGGTTGAGGGAATCGTTCACCGGTTTGCCGAAGAAGCGGCTTACCGTCTCCTTCACCAGCGGCACCCGCGTGCTGCCTCCCACCATCACCACCACATCGATGGCGTCCACGGTAAGGGCGGCATCCTTCAGGGCCTTTGCACAGCAGCTGATGGTTTTCTCCACCAGCGTGGCAGCCAGTTTATCAAAATCCTGGCGGCTGAGCTCCAGGCGGTCGCCGTTGAGGTCGGCAGTGAAATGGCTGCCGGAGGAGAGCTGTTTTTTGGCTGCTTCGGCCTGCAGGCGGATGGACTGGGCAAATTCCTTGTTGTCGATCAGCACCTGCTCGGTGAGTCCGGCGGCAGCGAGCCAGTGGTGTACAATGGCCCGGTCAAAATCATCACCGCCGAGGTAGGTGTCGCCGTTGGTAGACAGCACTTCAAACACCCCGTCGGCGATGCGGAGGATGGAGATATCGAAGGTGCCGCCGCCCAGATCGTACACGGCAATGGTTTTATGGTCGTCCTTACGCAGCCCCAGCCCGTAAGCCAGGCTGGCGGCAGTGGGTTCATTCACGATCCTGAGCACATCGAGGCCCGCCAGTTTACCCGCGTCCCGGGTGGCCTGCCGCTGGGCATCGTTAAAATAGGCCGGCACGGTGATCACGGCCTTGGTAACGGGGGTTTTGAGAATATGCTCCGCCCGCTGCTTGAGTTCGCGGAGGATATACGACGAGAGGTCGATGGGCGTATAGAACCTGTCGCCCACCTGCACTTTTACCAGGCTTTCCGTATTGTCATCAATCACTTTATAGGTAAAAAATGATGCATGCTCACGGAGATCATTATACGATTTCCCCATCAGCCGCTTGGCTGAGAAAATCGTACGCTGCGGCTGCAGCTCCAGTTGTTTGCGGGCCTCCTCGCCCACTACCGCGCCGCCGGCCTCATCAAAGTACACCACCGAAGGAACCAGGGAGGAGCAGTCGTGCTCCTTCAGCGCCACGGGCTGCCCCGTTTCGGGATGAATGATGGCTACGAGACTGTTGGTGGTACCGAGGTCGATGCCCACAATCATTTCAGATTTCTGGAGACTTCCGGTTGCGATATTGATGCCGATTTTTGCCATAAACCACTGTGCTTGATCAGGTGCGCAAAGTTAACAAATAATCAGGGCGGAGGTTCCCCGGGAAAAGGGCCCTGATTTACGAGATGGGTAAATTATGCAGGCGTCAGGAAGGCTTTTTCCGCCCCAGCACTTCCACTTTCACGCGGGTGAGTCCGTGCTGGGTAAAACCCAGTTTGAGGGCAGCGGCGCTGCTGAGGTCTACCAGGCGGCGCATACGGGGATGGATGCGGTCGTTGACCTTTACCACCACTGAACGGCCATTGCTGAGATTGGTTACCCGCAGCCAGGTGCCGAGGCGCACCACATTGCAGGCGCAGGTCATTTTGGTTTTGTCAAAGCGTTCACCGCTGGCGGTTTTGCGGCCATGAAACTTGCCGGCATAAAAACTGGCCTGGCCGTAAAAAATTTTTCGCGGTACCGGTGCGGCCGTCCGGGTTTTGGGCTGAGCGGTCAGGGCCGGGGAGCTCAGCAGGGCGCCGGCCAGCAGGCCTGCCGTGACGAGCACGGTTACAGAAAAGCGTATGCGGCGGGCAAGTGGCATCCGGCAATCGGTTAAGGTTGTTGAAAATATTTTTCCCGCAGGGCTTTATCCTCACCGTAAATATCGTCGTGAAACAAAACCCTCCCGTTTTTTTCTTCGCAGCTAAAGTAAGCAATAAACAACGGAATGCGGTTTTTCAGCACAATGCGCCGGTTCTTTTTAGCAGCAATCCAGGTGCGGATGGAATCGGCGTTGTAGCGGAGGCTGTCGCCCGCTTTCAGGCGTGCGCTGTCGTTTCGGGCAATAAAGGCGGCCAGCTTTTCCCATTCCTGTACCCGTACGCAACCATGACTGTATGCCCGCGAAGCATTTTTGAACAGCCAGCGTTCATTGGTATCATGCAGGTACACCGCATAAGGATTGTTGAAGTTGAATTTGATGACGCCCAGCGCATTGTTGTCGCCGCTGGCCTGCATCACCTTGTACGGGATGCCTTTATTGTACCTGGCCCAGTTCACCGTTTCGCCGCTGATGGTCTGTCCCTCGCTGTTGATGAGTTTCAGCCCCAGCCGGGAGAGATAATTCGGATTATTCTTCAGTTTGGGCAGGTATTGCTTGGCAATGATGCTGGCCGGCACCGTCCAGGTGGGGTACGTGATCATATCGCTGATGGCGCTGGTGAGCAGCGGCGTGGGGGTGATGGGTTTGCCGCAGATGATGCGGGAGCACAGGGCAACCGTATCACCGCTCCATACCTGCAGGGTAAAGGCGGGCAGGTTTACCCAGATATACGGATCCGGCAGGGTATCCGTGTCCAACTGCTTATAACGGTCAAGCGTAATCGCAATCCGGAGCAGTTTTTCCCGGTCGGTATTGTTCAGCTGCTTAACCAGGGCTGCAGTTACTTTCCCATCAGGCTTTACGCCCCGCATCCGCTGGTATTTCCGGATGGCCGAATCCAGGCGGGCCGAGTCGGGCAGTGATCCGGAAAGGGGCAGGCAGTTGCTTTCCTGCAGGCGCTGCTGCAGGGAACGGACAAACTGCAGCGAATCGCCGGCATCATTTTTCTTAAAGGGATAGCGCAGGTAGGTGTAGCTGCGTTCATCCATGCTGTCGAGAAAAGCAGGCAGGGCGGCCTTGAGGGCATGGTATCCTGGATTCTTTGGTTCGATCTGGTACAGGAAACTGCGGAGGCCGGGCTGCTGCAGCATATCATCGTACAACCCCAGCAACTGTTTGCCCAAATAGCTGGTATCGCTCAACAGGGCCAGGCTGTCGTTGCGGAGGCGGCCGTAACGGATATCACGGAGCAGGCGTAGTCCGGCATCGGAAAGCAGCAGGTCGGCCTTGGCCCAGAGCACGGCATCCAGCCGCATCACAGAATCCGTGGCCAGCAGGCGCCGGATCTGTTGCAGGCGGACGGCATGATAATCCCGGGGAAAAAGACCATAAACGGCCGCATCGCTGATGAGGTTGAACAGGGAATCAGCCAGAGGCCGCCAGGCCTGCCTGCTGCTCCAGCGGCAGGCATAATCGGACGACTCGTAGCTGTGCGGTAACAGCGCAGGAAAAAAAAGGCCGGAGCTGTCGTCCAGCTTACCCGACTGTTCGCGGGCATAACTGAGCAGGTTTTCAACCGACTCTGCTTTGGCGGCCTCCAGCTGATCCTCGGTAGTAAAGTTCGTCTGGTTGCCGGGTTCGGCAGCGGGACCCGTACAGGCACTCAGCCCGGCCACGAGCAGCAGCAGGAATAGTAAAGCGGTAATTCTGGAACCTGTCATATCCGGCACAATTTGGTGAGCAGGCGCAGCCTGGCTGAGCGGTAATCCGGCGGATATTGCAAAATGAAATTAATGAAGGTGACGGACATTCAGCACATCCGTTTTTAAGCCCCTCCGTGGCGGCGGGCAACCCGCTGCTCCAGCAGCATCAGATCTGCCAGCACGCAGGCCGTTACGGCCTCCAGCACCACCGGTACACGGAGTGCAATGCAGAGATCGTGCCGGCCTTTTACCGAAAAGGGTTCCACCTTACCGGTCTGGAGGTTCAGGGTTTGCTGTTCACGGGGCGTGGAGGAAGTGGGTTTCACCGCGATGCGGAATACCAGTTCATTGCCGTTGCTGATTCCGCCCACGATCCCCCCTGCGTGATTGGTGGCCGTGGTACCGCTGCGGCTCAACAGGGCATCATTGTGTTCGGCGCCCAGCATCCGGGCAGCGGCGAAACCTGTACCGAATTCAATACCCCTTACTGCGGGGATGGCAAACACGGCGTGCGCCAGCAGCGACTCCACCGAATCAAAGAAAGGCTCGCCCAGTCCGGCCGGCAGCCCCTGCACCCTGCATTCCACGATCCCCCCCACCGAATCCTTATGGTCGATGGCTTTCTGCAGGCCGGCTTCCGGATCGGCTTCACCGCCAATTTCGAGTATCCGTGCCTGTATGGTTACACCGGGCAAAATTTTCTTGGCCACCACACCGGCGGCCACGAGGCAAACCGTGAGGCGGCCGCTGAAATGCCCGCCGCCCCGGTAATCTTCAAAGCCGCCAAACTTAACGCCGGCCACCCAGTCGGCATGACCGGGGCGGGGCACAGCCCGCTGCTTTTCGTAATCGCTGCTGCGGGTGTTGTTGTTCTCCACGAGGATGGTGAGCGGGGCGCCGGTGGTATGGTCGTTGAACACCCCGTTCACGAGCCGGGGGATATCGTCTTCCTTGCGGGGCGTGGTACCCTTTGCGCCGGCCTTACGGCGATCGATATCCGCCGCAAAATCTTCCACCCGCAGCGGGATGCCGGCGGGGCAGCCATCAATGGAGATGCCCACCAGGGGGCCATGCGATTCGCCAAACAGGCTGATGCGGAAGATGCGTCCGAAACTGTTCACGGTTAGTCAGTTAATTTTTCGTTACCAGGTGAGGATTCAAAGATACGGCAACCCCGAGCTGCTGCAGATGCTCAAAGAAAACAGGATAGGATTTATTGATGGCTTCGGCGGCATGAATCGTCACCGCACCGGCAGCAGGCAGGGCGGCCACCGCACAGGCCATGGCGATGCGGTGATCGTGGCGGGAATGCACTTCTGCGCCATGGAGCACCTGTCCCCCGCTGATCTCCATCCAGTCGCCGTTGAGCCGGATCTCCGCGCCCATTTTCCCCAGTTCTTCCTGCAGGGTAAGTCCGCGGTCACTTTCCTTATGCGCCAGCCGGCTCACGCCGCGGATGCGGCTGACCCCCGCGCAGTGTACCGCGAGAGCAGCCAGCGGCGGAAAGAGATCGGGACAGTCGGTGGCATCAAAGCTGAAAGCGCGGAGCGCTGCTTGTCCGCCTGCCGGAACAGAACACCGCACCCCTGCCGCTTCAATGTCGAGCAGGGCGCCGCTGTCGCGCAGGGCCTGCAGGATGGCTTTATCAGCCTGGGTGGAGGCGGCATCGATACCTTGCACCATCACAGAGCCACTCACGGCGCCGGCTACCAGCAAAAAAGCGGCTCCGCTCCAGTCGCCCTCAACGGTATATTCAATTTCGGCTGCAGGTAACAGCGCCGGGGCAATATTGAAAAGGGTGTAGTCCTCATGGTTTACCTGCCAGCCGAAGTGGCGGAGTACCGACAGCGTGAGATCGATATAAGGGCGGCTTTTGAGGTCGTTCACCTGGATCTGCACGGACTTCTGCGCCGCGGCGGCAAAGGCCATCAGCAAGCCGGTCAGGAACTGTGAGCTCAGCGATCCGTCTACCGTCACCGGTCGGGGCTGCAGCGGTCCCTGCACCCGGAGGGGCAGTTTACCCGCATTGGAATGGATGGATACCCCGAGTTGGGGCAGGATCTGGTCAAAAAAATCCATGGGCCGGTTCACCAGGCTGCCCGACCCCGTGATGGTCAGCGGCGCCGCACTGAGGGCCGCGATGGGCGTAAACATCCGGATCCCCAGCCCGCTTTCTCCGCAGTGCAGCGTGCCGGAAACGGGTTGTACCCCATGGCTGTCGATCACCAGGGTATGGGGACCGTCTTCCGTGATACCGGCCCCCAGCTGCCGGATCACTTCCAGCGCCGCACGGTCGTCGTTGCTTGTGCCGGGATTGTGGATCCGGGTTCGCCCCTGGTGCAGGAGGGCTGCCGCGCAGGCCCGCTGCATGGAGCTTTTGGAGGCCGGCGCAGGCGCCGTACCGCAAACGGAAGCAGGATGTAGGGTAACCGTCATTCTTTTCGTATCTGCGTTTACGTTGAGCAATAGTTTGTTTTAATCCTTACCGAGCTGCCGCTCCAGTTCTTCGAGCGGGATGGGCTGCACGACGGCATCACCCAAAGCCCGCAGCAGAACAAACCGCAGCTGCTTTCCGGCCCTTTTCTTATCCCGCCTGAGCAGTTCCCAAACCTGTGCCGGCGGCACCGGCAAAGCAACGGGCAGCTGGTAGCGCTGCAGCAGCGTGGAGAGGCGTTGCACCGCCGGGGCGGGCAAACCGGTGAGCCGCACCGAAAGCCGTGCCGCCGCCACCATACCGATGCTGACGGCATGCCCGTGGAGAAGCGAGCAGGTGTTTTCCAGCGCATGCCCAAGGGTATGTCCGAAATTCAGGAGACGCCGGTCACCCTGTTCAAACTCATCCGCCTGCACAATGCTGGTCTTCAGGGCCACATTCCGGGCGATGAGGGCGGCCAGCAATGCGGGCTGCTGCTGAAAATCGCCGGGCAGATGCGCCTCAAGCAGTTCAAAAAGTGCAGCATCGCGGATGGCGGCATGCTTGATCACTTCGGCAAACCCGTTGAT
Source organism: Ferruginibacter sp. (assembly GCA_041911275.1). Classification (GTDB taxonomy): domain Bacteria; phylum Bacteroidota; class Bacteroidia; order Chitinophagales; family Chitinophagaceae; genus Ferruginibacter. Next base: position 13,597 of record JAYRPG010000162.1, read on the forward strand.
CCACTGTTCCTGTGGCAGGGTTTGCAGTAATTCATAATCGAACACCAGGAAATCGGGCTGCCGGATCAGGCCCACCATATTTTTATACGGGCCCACATCCACCCCGTTCTTACCGCCGATGGCGGCATCCACCATCGCCAGCAGGGAGGTGGGCGCCAGGCCACAGCGCAGGCCCCGCATGTAAATGCCGGCTACATAACCGGCCATATCCGTCACCACACCGCCTCCCACCCCGATGAGCAGGGTATTGCGGTCGGCTTCGAGTTCAATCAGGCGGCTGATGATTTTATCCGCGGTGGATTGCTGCTTGTGCACCTCCCCGGCTGCCATCACGATGGTGCGCCAGCCCTCAAAGAGTCCGGGCTGTGCAGCTGCGAGCTGACTGTCGGTGAGGAGTATGGTTTCTGCCGGACGGAACCGGTTCAGGAACGCACGCAGGGAAACCCCTTCATGATAGGCTACCGCCTTCCCGGAAAAATGGTAAACAGTTTCTGTGCTTTTCACATCGGTAAATTTATCCCCGGTATCAGCTGTTCATCACCCGGTTCTGGTGGTTGATACTTTCCAGGTGCACCGCGTCGAAATAGCGGGTGATGAACTCCTCACTGAGGCCCAGTTGTTCGCCTTTGCGGCAGGCCTTATCAAGGATTTCATTCCAGCGGTTTGTTTGCAGGATCGTGATGTTGTTATCTTTTTTATACTGACCGATTTTGTCGGCAATTTTCATCCGTTGCCCGAGCAGCGTCATCAGTTCATCATCAATGTGGTTGATCTGTTCACGCAGGGTGGCCAGTGCAGTGAGGAAGTCGGCCTTGTCGGTGTTCTCACTGCGCCAGATCAATCCCTCCAGCAGGGCCGCCAGCTGTTCGGGTGTTACCTGCTGCTTGGCATCGCTCCAGGCGTTATCGGGATCAATATGGCTTTCAATCATCACCCCGTCGAAATCCAGGTCGATGCTTTTCTGGGCCACGGCCTGCAGCATGTGCCGGTTGCCGCAGATGTGGGAGGGATCGCAGATCAGCAGCATCTCCGGGAAGCGGCGTTTCATCTCAATCGGCAGGTGCCACATGGGGGCATTGCGGAATTCGGTGTTGCCGTAATTGCTGAAGCCGCGGTGAATCATCCCCACGCGGCGGATGCCCGCTTTCTGGATGCGTTCGATGCCGCCGCTCCAGAGTTCGAGATCGGCATTGATGGGGTTCTTGATCAGCACGGGAATGTCCACCCCCCGCAGCGCATCAGCCACTTCCTGCACGCTGAAAGGATTGACCGTGGTACGGGCGCCGATCCAGAGGATGTCTACGTCAAACTGCAGGGCATCTTCCACATGCTTGGCGGTGGCCACTTCCACCGTGGTGGGGAGGCCGGTGATTTTCTTGGCCTGCAGCATCCAGGGCAGGCCCTTGGTGCCGATGCCTTCAAACATACCGGGCTTGGTGCGGGGCTTCCAGATACCGGCGCGGAGCACATCCACTTTACCGGTGGCGGCCAGCCGGGTGCAGGTGTCGATCACCTGCTGCTCGGTTTCCGCGCTGCAGGGCCCGCTGATGATGAGGGGCCGCTTGTTCCATTTTTCGCTGACGATAGCCCGCATGTCCTGAGTTGCTGTTGTCATAATGATTGATTTTGATTGCCTGTATAAAGTTACCGGTTCCGGCTGGTTCTTCTCAAACACGCCAGCCGGCCGTGCTATTTGGTTTCCGTTACAAACTTCCTGCCGCTGTATCAGCGGATGATCTTGCGGATCTGGTTGGCCCGCTCCATCAGTTCCATCAGGTAGTCACCGTTTTCTTTCTCCAGACTCGCCTTGAATTTCCGCAGCTGGCTGATGTGTTCGTTCAGTACATCCAGCACATTCTCGCGGTTCTGCAGGAAGATGGGCGCCCACATGGCCGGGTTACTTTTGGCCAGCCGCACGGTGCTTTCAAAACCACCGCCGGCCAGTTCAAAGATGGCATCTTCCTCTTTCTCCTTCTCCAGCACGGTGTTGGCCAGTGCGAAGGACGTGATGTGAGCAATGTGGCTTACGTAAGCGGCATGCACATCATGCGCTGTCGCATCCATGTACACCATGTGCATCCCCAGGCTGCGGTAGAGCGTTTCCACGGCCTGCAGGGCCGCCGCATCACTGTGCTCCTTTTCGCAGATCACGCAGGCGCGGCCGGCGAATGCGCCCGTCACCGCGGCTTCCGGGCCGCTGTATTCGGTACCCCACATGGGGTGACTGGCCACGAACTGTGCCCGGCGGGGGTGCTGCCGTACCGCCTCGCAGAGGGCCTGCTTGGTGGAGCCCGCGTCAACCACGATCTGGCCGGGCTGCAGGGCGTCCAGCACCTCCTGCAGCACCGGAATGGTGGCATCCACCGGGATGGCGATATAAATGAGTTCACTTTTGGCCAGGGCTTCGCGGAGGGGCAGCACCTCATCCACCAGGGAACGCTCGCGGGCAACCCGCAGGCTGTCGCCGGGCTTTCCCACGCCGGTGATGCAGCGGGCCAGTCCCTTTTCCTTCAGGGCCAGCGCCATGGAACCGCCGATCAGGCCTACACCGATGATGGTAACGTTGTTGAACATGATAACAGGGTTATAGGATCATGTGTTGGGCGATCCGTTCAATAGCCTCGTCGTATTTTTCTTCCGGACTGCACAAACTGATGCGCACATAGCGGTTGCCGGCACTGCCGAAAATACCGCCCGGCGTGATGAATACAGCAGCCTTGTGCAGCACCTCATCGCTCAGCGCATAGCCATCCGCCAGGTGGCCGGGGATGGCGGCCCATACAAACATGCCGGCCTGTCCGGGCTGCACGCGGCACCCCAGCCGGCTGAGCAGGGCAATGGCTTTATCACGGCGGCTGCGGTAAACGGCGTTCACACTGTCGTGCCAGTCTTTATCCAGCTCCAGGGCCCGGGCAGCGGCCAGTTGCAGGGGCAGGAACATGCCGCTGTCCATATTGCTTTTGAACTGCAGGATTTCATCCACCCGCCGGCTGCCGGCCACCAGCATGCCCACGCGCCAGCCGGCCATGTTGTGCGACTTGCTCAGGGAGTTCAGTTCGATCACCACATCTTTGGCGCCTTCCGCCGCAAGCAGGCTCACGGGGTTATCGTTCAGGATAAAACTGTAAGGGTTATCGTGTACAATCAGTACGTTATGGGCCCGGGCAAAAGCCACCAGTTCCTGAAAACGTTCTGCCGTGGGCAGCTGCCCGGTGGGCATATGGGGATAATTCACGAACATCAGCGCCTGCGTGGTGCCCGCTGCCTGCAGGCGCGCGCTGAGCGCTTCGAGATCGGGGAACCAGTCGTGCGCCTCACTGAGCGTATATTCCTCTACGTTAGCCCCTGCAATGGTGGCCGCGCTGCGGTAAGTGGGGTAACCCGGGTTGGGAATCAGCACGGTATCACCGGGGTTGATGTAGGTCATGCAGATGTGCATGATCCCCTCTTTGCTGCCGATCAGGGGCAGGATTTCCCGGTCGGGATCCAGCGTCACACCATACCAGCGCCGGTACCAGGCCGCAACGGCATTGCGCAGCACGGGGCTGCCCTTATAACTCTGGTAGGCATGCTGGTGCGGGTGGGCGGCTTCTTCCTGCAGCACCCGGATCACATCGGGATGCGGGGGCAGGTCAGGACTCCCGATGCCCAGGTTCAGCACCTGGCGGCCGGCCTTGTTCATAGCGTCAATTTCCCGCAGCTTCTGCGAGAAGTAGTATTCACTGATGCCCTTTAGTCGTTGTGCGGTTTGCATGTATCAATAATGGTCAATTCAGAATCGTTGTGGGTCGCTCAACGTGGAAACTCTCCACGCCTGCCCTGCTCAGGTCCTCAAACCCGCTTCCCCCGTTTATATACCCCCAGCACTTTCAGGAAGGCGGTCCGTGGCTGAATAGCCGTGAGTGCGGTATCCAGCTGTTTGCGGTCGTCGAACTCCAGGTCGGCATGAAACGAATACCGGAAGTCTGAACCCGGAATGGGCATGCTCTGCAGTTTGCTGAGGTTGATGCCCGCGTCGGCAATGCAGTTGAGTACGCGGGCCAGGCTTCCCCGGGAGTGGTCGGTCTGGAAGTTGATCGTGGCCTTATCGGCACCCTCGGCCTCTACGGTTTCCCCGGCCCGTTTCAGGGCCAGGAAGCGGGTATAGTTGTTTTTGAGGGTGTGGATATTCGGCACCCGCACTTCCAGCCCGTAAATCTCAGCCGCCAGTTTACTGGCGATGGCCGCGATGTGCTTACTGTGGCGCTTACGGATCAGTTTGGCACTGAGGGCGGTATCATCTGTTTCCACCAGCCGCCAGTTGTGCTTGTCCAGGAAATCGAGGCATTGCTGGATGGCCATCGGGTGCGAATGCACCTCCCGGATATCCGCCAGCTGCACCCCGGGGTTTACCAGCAGCTGCTGACGGATCTGCAGGTACACTTCCCCGGCAATCTGCAGGTTGCTTTTCTGGAGCAGGTTGTAGTTGGGGAGGATGCTGCCGGCGATGGAGTTTTCGATGGCCATCATACCCGCCTCGCTCTCCCTGCGGTTGCCCGCAATCCGCACCACGTCGCGGAAGCTGGCGCAGCAGATCACCTCCACCGATTTACCAAAAAACTGGCGGGCCGCTTCCTGGTGGAAGCTCCCTTCAAAACCCTGGATCGATACCCGGCAAGGAGCGGACTGGCTGAGCTGCATCATGGAAAAGGGGTTATAACAAAAATCCCGGCACCTGGCCGGGAATCTTTTGCAAATCTTTTTATAAATAATTGATTAACAACAGACACCCGGCCTATTCGTAAAATAGTAGCTAAAATAAAACCAGGTATAAGTTGCGTGCATTTTCATAATCAGGATTCGAAAGTAAGAAGGAAAAGAATATCAGCCAAGAATTTTATCCAATATCTTTTATCAAAACTTAAATATTATTCACCATTCAGGAACATAACCTGAATAAAACCCTTCCAGAAATGGAGACGCCCCCGGGAACGGGGGCGACTTTAACGATTGCTTGCCATATGAAAAATCTTTATGTTGAAACCGGTGCTATTCAGACAAGCAACCAGACCGGTTGTGTGGGGTCGATTAGTGCTTAGCAGCAGAATCAACTTTCACAGCAGCGGAGTCAACTTTCACAGCAGCAGAGTCAACTTTGGTGCTGTCAACTACCGGAGCAACAGCAGCGGCAGTGTCAACTTTAGTGGAATCAGCAGCAGGAGTAGATTCTCCGGCGTTGTTGCAAGCTGCGAAAGCGGCAGCGATAGCGAAAACGAACAGTACTTTTTTCATTTTTCGAGTTTTTAAAATTGGTGATTTATGCACATTAATACGGCACCTGAAAAAAGGTAACCCGGTTTTTTAAAAAAATATTTTTTCCCTTGTTTTGGGTTACTATTGCAGCATTAAACGTATTAATCTACAAGAACGGTGAGCAGCACGGAGCAGGAACAATTATTGCTGAAAGGGCTGGCCGCTAACGACCGGTTGGCGGTTGAACAACTCTACCGCGATCATTATACTGTTATTCAGGCTTTTATACTGAATAATACCGGTACGGTAGACGATGCCCGCGACGTTTTCCAGGAGGCCCTGGTGGTATTATACGAAAAGTCGAAAGACCCGGCCTTCAGCCTGCACTGCCAGATCCGCACCTTTCTTTATTCCGTTTGCCGCAGATTATGGCTGAAACGCCTGCAGCAGATGAACCGCTACGCCTCCCAGGTGGAAAGCCTGGAAGAAACCGTACCGGTGGAGGAAGACCTGGAAGAACATGACAAGAAGAACGCCGACTTCCAGCTGATGGAACAGGCGATGAGCAAGATCGGGGAACCCTGTAAGAGTTTGCTCGATGCCTATTACCTGCAGAAAAAAAGTATGCAGGACATTGCGGCCGAGTTTGGCTACACCAATGCCGACAACGCCAAAACCCAGAAATACAAATGCCTGGTGCGGTTGAAAAAACTATTCTTCGCCCAGTATAAAAACCTGTAGCATGGATGAATTACTGCTCATAGAGGCGGTGGAAAGGTACCTCAGCGGCGAGATGTCGCCGCAGGAGAAGGCCTTTTTTGAGGAAGTGCGCAAGAACACCCCGGAAGTAGACCAACTGGTGGTGGAGCATATTTATTTCCTGCATGGCCTGGAGAAATACCAGGACCAGAAGCAGTTCCGGCACACCCTGCACGAAACCGAAATCCGCCTGGTGGAAGAAGGTCTCATCAGTACCCCGGCCCTGCACGGCCGCGCCAAACTGGTACAACTCTGGAGCCGCTACAAACGCAGCATCGCCGTGGCAGCCTCCATCGCCGGTTTCATTTCCATCGTTTCCTCCGGCCTGCTGATCAGCTATACCAAAAAGTATGGCAATGAGAATTACAATGTACTGGTCGACAAAATCAACCAAACCAACAACGAAGTCCGCAAACTCAAACATACCAGCAACCTCCCGGCCGCCCAGCAGAAACCTGAACCCAAGGTTGACTTCCGGGGCACAGGATTCCTGATTGACGGCAAAGGCTACCTGGTTACCAATGCCCATGTGATCAGCCGCATGAAGAATATTTATGTGGAGAATAACCGGGGCGAATTCCTCAGTGCGGAGCCGGTATTCACCGATCCCCAGTGCGACCTGGCCATCCTGAAGATTACCGACACCACTTTCAAAAGCATGGGCAACCCACCCTACTCCATTAAGCGGGGCAATTCAGATCTGGGCGAAGAGTTCTTCACCCTGGGCTTCCCGCGCAATGAAATTGTGTATGGAGAGGGTTATGTGAGTGCCAAATCGGGCAATGAAGGCGATTCCCTCTCCTACCAGCTCACGGTTTCGGCCAACCCCGGTAACAGCGGCGGCCCCGTGATCAATAAGAACGGGGAGATCATCGGCATCATCACCGCCAAGGACTCCAAGGCCGATGGGGTGGTGTACGCCACCAAATCGCGGAACATCTTTAAAATGCTGGAACAACTGAAAAAGAACAACAGCGAGGCGCCCGCCATCAAAGTGCCCGGCGGCACCGCCCTCAAAGGCTACGACCGCGTACAGCAGGTGAAGAAGATGGAAGAATTTGTGTTCATGGTAGTCGGCAACTGACCATAACCCTAAAACGATAATCAAAAAGGAATCCGCAAGGATTCCTTTTTGACTTTAAGCCGATCAGCAATAAAAGACGATCATTGCCGGATGTGCACAGCCTGGTTCATGGCCTGCTCAACCTTACACTTTAAACCCTAAACTTAAAACCTTAACTCCACAACCGCTCCGGATAAGCGCCCGAAGCCACCAGCTGGTCGATGCTGGCCTGTACGCCCGGGGCATCTTCCTTGTAGGTTACGCCAAACCACTGGGCGGAAGTAGGGATCACACTCACCCGCACGTCGCCACTCTTCACCACTTTGTCCACCACCAGCGGAATAAAAAATTCACTCTTGGGATTCTCGATTTCCCGGTCCAGGAATTCACCGAAATAGCGCTCGCACTGATCGATGAAGCCGGGATGGAAACCAAAGAAATTCATGCTTACGCTGGCGTTTTCATCCACCTCATGCAGTCCCGATTCATCCTCATAGGTGATCACCCCCTGCGGATTGCGGAAGATCTTTGTGCGCTCATTGATCTCCACCAGGTTGCCGGCAGCATCCACCGTGCACACCCCGCGGCTCACGCTGCCATTCTCGCTGAGCGTGCGTTTGAGCTCATAACCGATGATGGCGTAATTGGCGGGCGATACCTTTCCGGTGAGGAATTCATAAGCCTTCACAAAACCATCGCGTCCATAAAAATCATCGGCATTGATTACTGCGAAAGGTTCATTCACCACACCCTTGCAGCAAAGCACGGCATGGGCGGTGCCCCAGGGCTTCTTCCGCTCCGCGGGAATGGCCCGGCCGCCGGTGAATTTATCCAGTTCCTGGAAGGCATAGGCCACTTCTATCTTCCCCTCCAGTTTATTGCCGAAATTTTCACGGAACATGGCTTCAAATTCGCCACGGATGAGGAATACCACCTTGCCGAAGCCGGCCCGGATGGCATCGTAAACCGAATACTCCATGATGGTTTCACCCCCTGGTCCGAAGCCCTGGGTTTGTTTCATACTTCCATAACGGCTGGCCATGCCGGCCGCCAGGATCACAAGCGTTGGTTGCATGCTAGGTTATTTGAATTCACAATAATGGGCGAACTTGCCCGGCGAAAATAGAATGATAACGCCCAACCCGCAAAAAAAATTGCTCCCTCTCGCCGGGCCGCTGCCGGTGCAAACCCTCAGCGGAAACTGGGAGGAAAAAGGGATCCGGCTGCAGGTGCTGCGGCTGGATCTGCTGCACCCGGTGGTGTCGGGCAACAAAATTTTCAAGCTGCAGCCTTACCTGGAAAGCCATCTCCGCAGCGGCCACCGCACCCTCATCACCTTCGGCGGCCCCTGGTCAAACCACCTCGTTGCCACGGCCTTTGCCTGCCGGCAGCTCGGGATAGCCTGTGCCGCGGTGGTAAGGGGCGAGGCGCCGGCGCAATGGTCGGCCACCCTCCTGCAGTGCCGGGACGAGGGCATGCAACTGCATTTTGTATCCCGGCAGCAGTTTGCCCTCCGGGAGGATCCTGCCTTTGTTGAAACCCTCGAGCAGCAATACGGGCCCGCCACCCTGGTGCCGGAGGGAGGCTATGGCCCCGAAGGTGCAGCCGGCGCCGCGGAGATCTGTTCCCTGATCCCCGCCGACGTTACCCACCTCTGCTGTGCAGCCGGCACGGGCACCACGGCGGCCGGCCTCTGCA
>JAYRPG010000163.1:0-2762 GCA_041911275.1 Ferruginibacter sp.
AAAAGAAGTACCGGCTGCCTGCACCCCGGCTGCCGGTACAGCTATTGCGGATGCGGCCGGCGGCATTTCCCGCGCCCCGGCTGGCCCAGCTCGCGATGCTGCTGCACACCCGCGGGCCGGTATTCAGCTGGCTGCGGGCAGACGGTAAAGTGGAGGATTTGCTGGAATGCCTGCAGGTAAAGGCTTCGGCATACTGGGATCAGCATTACCGGCCGGGGGTGGCTTCAGATCCGGAAGTGAAACAGGTGGGCCGTTCGATGGCGGAGAATCTGGTCATCAATATCCTGGCCCCGCTTCTCTATGCCTGCGGCCTCGAAAGGCAGCAGCCTGAGCTCTGCGAAACCGCAGTGGACTGGCTCGAAAGCTTGCCCGCCGAATCCAACCGCATTACCCGGCTCTACAAAACCCTGCAGTGGGAGCTGCCCGATGCCGCCAGTACCCAGGCCCTGCAGCGCCTGTACCAGCATTATTGCCGGGAACGACGCTGCCTCGAATGCGCTGTGGGAGCGGCATTGCTGGGGCGAGAAGTGCCGCCGGATCAGCTGTAGGAGATCCTTACCTCAATGTCGGGGTGCAGGCTGTAGATCACCGGACAGTGATCGCCGGTGCGCTGGAGGATAAGCCGGTCTTTTTCTTCCAGCACCAGGCCTTCGGGAAACCGCAGGTCTACATCAATGCGGGCGATCCGGCGCGGATCGCTTTGCATGTGCTTCTTCACCTGCACCACGGTGCCCCGCAGTTCAATCCCCATATCTGTTGCCTTGATGGCCATGGTGGTCACCATACAGGTGGCCAGGGCTGTGCAGACCAGGTCGGTGGGAGAGAAGCGTTCACCTTTGCCCCGGTTATCGGTGGGCGCATCGGTTTCGATGGCGGTGCCACTTTGCAGATGGATGGCCCGGCACCTTAAATGGCCTTCATACTGGATGGATGCAGTCATTGTGCTATTTTTGTCTAAATTTACTTTTGTACCCTTCCGGTACTTTCGCGAAGTTAGGGAAAGCCGGTTACGGGCCCGGAAGGATCAACCGGGCAGGAAGAGAAAAATCAACAGGTTAAAATAACAGCATGCGCAGATGGATTTGCTTTTGCCTGGCGGTAGGAATCATGACCACGGCCAGTGCCCAGAAAACGAAAAAAGACCGCAAGGAGGAACGCCGGCAACGCATCAATGCGCTGATCAAACAGGAAGAAGAGGGCGTGATTGCCTACCGCAAGCACAATCTCTGGGGGTTTAAATTAACCAACGACGGCTGGGGCGCCTTTTATGAGCATGGCCGGGCCCAGTCGATCCGGAAGGCCCTCCTGTTTCAGCTGGATTTTGCCGAGCGCAAGCATGCCAAAGAATATAAGCAGTCCAACCCCTTTATCCCTTCTTCTCCCTATGTTTTCGGCAAGGCCAACTATTTCTATCCCCTGAAACTCGGTGTGCAGCAGCAACTGCTGCTGGGCAACAAGAGCAATAAAAACGGCGTGGCGGTCACCGGCAACTTTGGCGGTGGGGTTTCTCTCGGCCTCCTGCGTCCCTATTATATTGAAATCACCGATACCACCACCGGCAACCGCCGGGCCATCAAGTACGACAGTCCGGACAGCAGCACTTTTGTTTCCTCTTACATGAACCAGTACCTGCTGGCTTCGGGATCCGGATTCGGAAAGGGCTGGGGCGAAATCAAAGTGCGGCCTGGCCTTTACACCAAGGCGGCGCTGCGTTTTGATTACGGCCGGTACAATGAAGTGGTGAGTGCCATCGAGGTGGGCTTATCGGCTGAATACTATTTCAGTAAAATTCCGCAGCTCGTTTACACAAAACAACAGCAGTTGTTCGTGAATATGTATTTTGCGATGCAGTTCGGACGCCGGCGCTGATCATCCGTATTATCAACGGCATCCGGCCTCATGAACCCAAAACCCTGAAAGCAAATGATAGAATTACCTGTAACCGGCGGTGTGGTGGATACGACCCGAAAAAAGCCCGACTGGCTGCGTGTGAAGCTGCCGATCGGGGAAGAATACCGCCATGTGCGGGGCCTGGTAGACCAGCATAAACTCCACACCATCTGCGAAAGCGGCAACTGCCCGAACATGGGGGAGTGCTGGGGCGAAGGAACGGCCACGTTCATGATTCTCGGCAACATCTGTACCCGAAGCTGCGGCTTTTGTGCGGTGGCTACGGGTAAGCCCGATCCGGTTGACTGGGATGAACCCCAGCGGGTTGCGGAAGCCATCCACCTGATGAAAGTAAAACACGCGGTGATCACTTCGGTTGACCGGGATGAACTGGAAGACCAGGGAAGTATCATCTGGTACAATACCATCAAAGCGGTGAAAGCGCTGAACCCCGGTACCACGCTGGAAACCCTGGTGCCTGATTTCAGGGCCGATAAAGCCTGTATTCAGCGGGTGATCGAAGCCGCGCCTGAAGTGGTGAGCCATAATATTGAAACGGTGGAGCGACTCACCAGGCAGGTACGTATCCAGGCCAAATACTGGCGCAGTATGGAAACCCTTCGTATCCTGAAGGAAGGCGGCATGCGCACCAAGAGCGGCATCATGCTGGGACTGGGTGAAACGAAGGAAGAAGTGCTGCAGACCATGCGCGACCTGCGCGACAGCGGGGTAGAAGTGATTACGCTCGGGCAGTACCTGCAGCCTACCAAAAAGCACCTGCGGGTTGACCGATTTGTGCATCCGGATGAATTTAAGGAACTCCGCGACCGGGGCTATGAGATGGGCTTTGATTACGTGGAAAGCGGTCCGCT
>JAYRPG010000164.1:0-1023 GCA_041911275.1 Ferruginibacter sp.
GCCACCGGGACTGCAATGGCGTTTGATGACGCCGTGAATACCACCGTACTGAATGACAGCGGTGCTGAAATTCAGGGGGTTGTGGCTCTGAACGGCGGTGATAACACATTCACCAATAAAGGCAGTATTACCGGAACCGTCAGTGCAAAAGAGGGTAACAATACATTTTTATTTGATGATGGCAGCATACTGACAGGAGAAGTGGCTGCAGGAAATGGCAATAACAATGTAACGCTCAATGGTAAGGCTCATGTTGATAAGGTTACTGCCGGTACCGGGAAGAACACCTTCACCATTAAAGGCGAAGGGGCAACCTGGAACCTGCTGGATGGCGGGCAGGGAGATTCTGATTCCCTGATTTTTGATAACGCCATTCATACGCTGGATTCTGCTGTAAAACTACGGAATTTTGAACATGTCGGGCTGAAGAACAGTTCGCTTGTCACTCTGAAGGAAGCTCTTGTGCTGACCGATGGGGGGACCGGCCCGGGTTCCGTCGATATTGAATCGGGCAGCGAACTGGCCATTATTCCCGCAGTTGCAGGCAACTTTACCTTTGATCCACTGTTAACAGGCAAAGGAACACTGTCTGCCCGTCTTGATGCCGACACATCTGCTTTTGAATTCAGCCATAACGTCGGGGATCAATTTGCCGGAACTCTGAAGCTGGGTACCAGTAGCTTTGCTCTGGAAGGGCTGAATACGAGCGGGTTAACCCATGCAATGCTGATGTCTGAAACCGGGAATATCACAACGGTTGGCTCCGGTGTTCAGCAGATTGGCGGTCTTGGGTTCAATGGCGGAACGCTGATTTTTGGTTCCGTTATGCCGGGCGATACCATTGCCAGCAACAGTATTGAAACCTCTGCTGCAGGTACGCTGGATATCCGGGGGAAAGGCACAATTCAGGTCACCATGCCAGATGAAGTGATTAATGATATTCCGGCTGTTGATACCCGTAAGAATTTGCTGGAGCAGGATGATGCGCAGACCCTGGTCACACTGGTGAATGCAGCGGGTACC
>JAYRPG010000165.1:0-1173 GCA_041911275.1 Ferruginibacter sp.
CACCCCGCGGTTAAAGGCGGCGCGGATCAGCACCAGCGCGACCGACAGCATGCCGCCGAGCAGCGTGGCGATCACCACGATTAACGGTTTTTTCGGTTTCACCGGCTTAATTTGTACCGCCGCATGGTCGATGATGCGCACGTTACCCACGGTGCCGGCTTTGAGGATGTTCAGCTCCTGCACCTTGTTCAGCAATTGCAGATAAATTTGCTGGCCGACTTCCACATCACGGGTTAACCGTAAGACGTCCTGCTGCACTTTCGGCAGTTTCTGCACCTGCTGGTTGATGCGCTCTTTTTCTTTCAGCAGTGTGTGGCGTTTTTCCAGCAGTGAAATATAGGCCGGGTGCGATTTGGTAAATTGCTGGGCAATATCCGATTCTTTAAAGGTCAGTTCGTTGAGCTGGGTTTCCAGCGACACCATGGTGTCGAGCGCAGCTTTGGCTTCGAGGTTGAGATCAACTGATTCATTCTTCTGACGATAGCTGTTCAGCCTCTGTTCCGACTCTTCCAGTGAACTGCGCACACCGGGCAGATGCGATTGCAGAAATTCCAGACTCTTCTCTGCTTCCGCTGCATTACGCTCGATGTTTTTCAGCACATAGTTGCGGGCGACACTTTCCAGCACGGTGCGGATCGCGTCACGATCATCGCCGTTCAGGCTTAATGCCAGCATGCCGGTTTTCTTGCCTTTCTCGCTGACCATCAGGTTTTGCTGCAGATCGTTGATCACCTGCAAGGTTGGCAGCTTGGTCAGGGTAAAACGCTGACCGGCCTCGCCCTGCAGATCGGCGACCAGCAGCGAAATGCCATCTTTGCTCTGCACCATTTCACCGGCTTTGCCCTGCAGCAGTTCTTCACCATCATGGCTCAGGCGGTAAGCGCCGTTTTCCAGCAGTTCCAGTGTAAATGCAGCGCCTTCATAGGCGGCCGGCACCTGAAAACGGCTGACCAGCAATTTACCGGCCTGCCAGCCTAACCGCGCGGCCAGCCCTTTGCCGGCACCGTACGGAAAATCAGGTTCGATCTGCACATTCAGATTCAGCTCATCGACCGTCTGGCCGATGATCATGCGGGATTTGATCAGTTCGATTTCGGTGGCGGCTTCGGAATCGCTGCTGCCGAGCATGTCAGAGACATCGGATAAACCGGGGATGCCGGCTTTCTTTTGTTC
>JAYRPG010000166.1:0-5817 GCA_041911275.1 Ferruginibacter sp.
CACCGTTACCGCGGGTATTGTGAGCGCCAAAGCCCGCAGCCTGGGCCTCAATAAAGGCACCAGGAACAATTCTCCGGTGGAATCCTTCATCCAGACGGATGCCGCCGTAAACCAGGGGAACAGCGGAGGCGCCCTGATCAACAACAGCGGCCTCCTGATCGGCATCAACTCGGCCATCGCCTCCCCCACCGGTTTTTATTCCGGCTATTCTTACGCCATCCCGGTGAACATCGTCAAAAAAGTGGTGGACGACCTCATCAAGTACGGTAATGTGCAGCGTGGTTTCCTGGGCGTATCCACGGCAAACAGCAACGACATCACCGACGACTTCAAATCAAAAATGAACCTGAGCTTCTCGGGTGAAGGCCTGGTGATCACCGAAGTGGCCGCCAACAGCGCTGCCCAGGATGCCGGGCTCAAAAAGGGCGATATCATCAAGAGCATCAACGGCACCGCCGTTACCATCCCCTCCGAACTGCAGGAACTGGTAACCCGCTACAAACCCGGCGATAAATTAACGGTGGCCTATACCCGAAACGGCAAGCCCGCCACAGCCACTGCAACGCTCAAAAACAAACTGGGCAACTTCGAAATTGTGAAAGTGAACAATGCCGCCATGTCGAAGCTGGGCGCCGAATTCGTGAACCTCGACAGCCGCAAAGCCCGCGAATACGGCATCAGCGGCGGCGTGGTGGTGAAGAAAATCGGCGATGGCGCCATCAGCGACCAAACCCGCATGCGCGACGGCTTTGTGATCATCCGCATCAATGACCAGGAAGTGAAAAACACGGAAGACATGACGCGGGTAATCGGGGATGCCCGTTCAGTAACCATCAGCGGTTTTTATCCCGGCTACGATGCCCTGTATGACTACCCGGTTTCCCTGGAGAATGAATAAGCAACGATCTGCCTCATAAAAAAGCTGCACCTCAACCGTGCAGCTTTTTTTATCCGGAAATGCTATGTTTTAACGGAGTGCCTGGAAAGCGTAAAAGAGGCAGCACACATGCAATGCCTGCTTGAAAGCATTGCGCTGAAGCATGCTGCGCACCTCCTCCAGGGGTATCAGCTCTACGGCTATATCTTCATGATGATCCAGGCGCTGTTCTGCCACTTTACGGCCCCCGGTAGCGAGGAACAGATGGGTATAATTATTGAGCACACCGGGATTGGCGGCCACGCGGCCCAACTCCTTCACTTCCGGGAAACTGTAGCCGGTTTCCTCCAGCAGTTCGCGCCGGATGGCCAGGGCCGGATCCTCACCGGGATCGATGAACCCGCCGGGGATTTCCAGGATGGCTTCACCAATAGGATAGCGGAACTGGCGCACCATCACCACCTGCTGATCTTCGGTGATGGCCATGGCACATACGCTGGTGGGCAGTTCCACCACAAAATACTCCGGCACAATGGTGCCATCGGGCATCCGGCATTCGTCTTTACGGGCTGTAAAGTACCGGTGACGGGAGATGTATTCAGAGGAGCGCTTTTCCCATTCCAAAGCAGGCAGAATGTTTAAGGTTGAAGAATCATGTTTACCATTTCATCCGCTCCCGGAGCGCAGTGATGTGCGCCGTATGGTGCCGGCCATGCCAGGCATAGAGCCCCAGCAGGTACCAGAGGGTCATCCTCCGGCCGTGTTCCGGATGAACCAGCTCCCGCTGCCAGGCTTCGTCACCCAAGGCTTCCAGCAGGGCCGACCAGCGTCGGTGCAGGGCATGCAGCAGGGTGACCGATACATTCACCGGAACGGTGTTCACATCAGGCAGCCCGGCCCAGGCCGCTTCGTCATAGGGCTTGATCACGGGCAGCTCTTCGGTGAGGGCCAGCTTAAACCGCGTATAGGCGTTTACGTGACTGTCGGCTACATGGTGCACCACCTGCCGCAGGTTCCAGCCCCCCTCCCGGTAAGGGGTATCGAGCTGGGCCTCATCGAGGTTTTCGATGGCCCGCTCCAGGTGGCCGGGGAGGAAACGGATGTCCAGCAGCCACTCCTCCCGCTGTGTGGCGGAGAAAGGCTGCTCAGCATACTTTCCGATCGGGTAACGCAGGTCCTCCATCTGAAAAAGCTGATCAGTTATTGGGCGCCGCTGCGGGAGCAGTTTCGGTTTTGGCGCCGGCGGGTTTAATGCCCAGCAGTTCCATTTCAAATACCAGGGTGGCACCGCCGGGGATATCGGCACCCGCACCGCGGTCGCCGTAACCCAGTTCGCTGGGGATATACACTTTCCATTTGTCGCCGATGTGCATCAGCTGCAGCGCTTCCGTCCAGCCGCGGATCACGCCGGCCACCGGGATGGTGAGGGGCTCACCGCGTTTGTAGGAGTTATCGAATTCCTTGCCATCAATCAGGGTACCGGCATAGTGGGCCACTACGGTGTCCTGTAACTGGGGCATGGCAGATGCGGCATCTCCCTTCACCAGCACTTCATACTGCAGTCCGCTGGCGGTGGTGACCACACCCGGCCTTTTTTTGTTTTCAGCCAGGAAGCGGATGCCCTTTTCTTTTTCAGCATTCGATTTTTTGGAGGCACTGGCCTGCAGCACCGTCTGGATCACGGTATTGGCCTCCTGGTCGTTCAGGGCTACCGTACGCTTTTTGAACACATCTTCCATGGCCTTCTGCATCACGCCGAAATTCACACTTTCAATGCTCTGGAACTTCAGGTTATTGGCGATGTTCATCCCCAGCGCATAGCTGAAGGAATCGGCGGTATTTTTCATGGCCGCTGCTGCCGGAGCAGCCGGTGTGGCCTTTGCGGCTTTGGGTGCGCTTTTTTTCTGTGCCAGCGCGGGCATTGCGAGAGAACAGGCTGCAAAAACGATGATAACTGACTTCATTGTACTGGGTTTATTAATGGTTGTAATGATTTAATTTTCTCGGATATCCTTGCCCGTAAGGTGGATAAACACATCTTCGAGATTGGCCATCTTCACCTGTTTGGGGCGCTCAAAACCGCCCGCCACCAGCTGATCGATGAGCTCATCCGGCGAAGCTAAGGCAATTATCTTTCCCTCATCCATGATGGCAATCCGGTCGCAGAGCTGTTCGGCTTCGTCCATGTAATGCGTGGTGATGATCACCGTGGTGCCCTGCTGCCGGATTTCCCGGATCAGGGCCCAGAGGTTGCGCCGGGCCTGGGGATCGAGCCCGGTGGTGGGTTCATCCAGGAAGATGATCCGGGGCCGGTTGATGAGGGTGGTGGCGATGGAAAAACGCTGCTTCTGTCCTCCGCTGAGTTCCTTGAATTTGCTTTTGGCCTTCTCTTCCAGGTTCACCATGCGCAGCAGGGCGGCAGGATCGGCGGGGCGGTTGTACAAACCGGCAAACAGGTGGATCAGTTCTTCCAGGTTCAGGCCGGGGTAATAGCCGGAGGTCTGGAGCTGTACCCCAATGATTTTTTTGATCTCTGCGGGCTGCTCGTCAAGATCAAAACCGCCCACCAGCACCCGACCGGATGATTTTTCGCGGAGGGTTTCCAGGATTTCCAGGGTGGTGGACTTGCCGGCGCCGTTCGGGCCCAGCAAACCAAAGATTTCCCCCTCCTCTACCGTAAAAGAAATGCCTTTTACAGCCAGGAAGGAGCCGTAGCTTTTTTTGAGATGCTCAACTGTGATCACCGGTGTGCTCATGAATTACGCTGTCAGTCAGGGATAATAAGTGGCCAGTTCTTCCATCATCAGGCGGCTGCCCACAAAAAAGGGTGTGCGCTGATGAATGTCGGTGGGTTGTATCTCCAGCACGCGCTGGTGCCCGTCGGTGGCCAGTCCGCCGGCAATTTCCACAATAAAGGCAAAGGGATTGCACTCGTACATCAGGCGCAGCTTTCCGCCCGGCTTATCGGTGGTACCCGGGTACATGAAGATGCCGCCTTTCAGCAGGTTGCGGTGCACATCACTCACCATGCTGCCGATGTAACGCTGCGTATACGGCCCACCGGTCGCTTTCTCCTTGGTCTGGCACACATTGATGTACTTTCTTACCCCCTCTTCATATTTCCAGAAATTACCGTGATTCACCGAGTAAATTTTTCCCGTGGGCGGGCAGGTGATCTGGGGATGACTGAGGGTGAACTCGCCGATGGAAGGATCGAGGGTAAACCCGTTGACACCCCGGCGGGTGGCATATACCAGGATGGTGGAGGAGCCGTAGATCACATAGCCGGCAGCCACCTGCCGGATACCCGGCTGCAGGAAATCTTCCCGGGTGGCGGGAGAGCCGATGGGCGATATGCGGCGGTACACGCTGAAGATGGTACCGATGGACACATTCACATCAATATTGGCGCTGCCGTCGAGCGGATCGAAGAGGCAAACGTACTTGCTGTTGTTGCTGATTTCGTCATCAAACACCACCACATCATCCAGTTCCTCACTGCCGATGCCGGCGCAGCTGATGCCGTGGCGCAGCACCCCGGTAAACTGTTCATTGGCGTACACATCCAGCTTCTTCACCTCCTCGCCCTGCACATTCACGGTGCCGTGATCGCCCAGGATGTCTACCAGTCCGGCCTTGTTCACTTCCACATTCACCCGCTTGGCGGCCAGGCCGATATCACGGAGCAGGCCCGAGAGTTCACCGGTGGCGTTGGGGAAATTGCGCATCTGCTGGATCGTGAATTCATCAAGGGTTTGAACCCTCCGGTTGATCAGACTCATAATTGGAACCGATTTATCGGGTGGAAAGAATGGCACCAAATGTAATCAAATGCAGGCAAATGGGGCACAATCAGCCGGGCAGCAGGCAGAAAACAACCACCCTGCCGGCCGAAACCCCCGCGGGCTGCTCCGGGATCGCGATCTTTCCGGATATTTGCTGCCATAAACCCATACAGCTCATCATCACATGAAAATATTCAAGTTCGGAGGCGCCAGCATCAACAGTACAGAACGGATCGAAAACGTATCCCGCATCATCCGTCGCTACCCGGGAGAAAAACTGCTGATCATCATTTCAGCCATGGGCAAGGTGACCAATGCGCTGGAGAAGGTGGCGGAAACCTTTTACCAGGGCAAAAAAGAGGAAGCGCTGGCCCTGTTCCTCGAACTGAAAAAAGAACATATCGGCATCTCCGTGCAGCTCACCGGCAGTGAAGCCCCCGGCCTTACTGACGTGTTTACGGAGGTGGAATGGCTGCTGCACGACCGGCCCGTACAGGCTTTCGATTATTATTACGACCAGATTGTCTGCACCGGAGAACTGATGAGTACCCTCATCGTCAGCCATTATTTCAACCACATGGGGATCCGCAATCACTGGATGGACGTGCGGGATGTGATGCGCACCGACGATAATTTCCGCGATGCCAATATTGACTGGACTTTCAGCAGCCAGAAAGTTTCGGAGGAAGTGATGCCGCTTTTTGCCGATCACGACATCGTGATCACCCAGGGTTTCATCGGATCCACCGATGAAAACGAGAGCACGACCCTCGGCCGGGAAGGCAGTGATTATACCGCAGCGGTTTTTGCCAATATGCTGGGCGCCGAAAGCCAGACCATCTGGTAGGATGTGGAAGGGGTGATGAATGCGGATCCGAAGAAATTTCCCGATGCGGTCTTCATCTCTGAACTGAGCTATGCCGAAGTGATTGAAATGGCCTATTACGGCGCGCAGGTGATCCATCCAAAAACCATCAAACCCCTGCAGAACAAAGGCATTCCCCTGCATGTCAAATGCTTCCTGGATCCTGAACTGCGCGGCACGGTGATCAGCAACCAGCCTACCCCGAAACTGCCCCCCGTGATTGTACTGAAGCCGCAGCAGGCACTGATCAAACTCAGCTCCCGCGACTTTTCTTTTATCGGCGAACAGGG
>JAYRPG010000167.1:0-51767 GCA_041911275.1 Ferruginibacter sp.
AGATGGCGCAGTACATTCCGAACGATCCGCTGCTGGCCAGTTCGGGCACCACGGTGAAGGGGGATGCCGCCGCGGGGATCTATTACCAGTCGAATACCCTGAACCTGGGCGTATCGGTGCAGCAGTTGCTGCAGTCGAAGCTCAATTACATCAAATCGAGCACCAACCCGGAGGGAAAGCTGTACCGTCACCTGTATGTGATCGGCAGTTACAATATCCGCACGGATGAATCCAATGTGCTGATCCCGAATTTTCAGTGCCAGTTTGTACCGGGCCTGCCGGCGGATATCTCGGGCGGTCTTCGGCTGGAGCACCGCGAACTGGTGTGGGTGGGGTTCAACTATCACCACAACCAGAGCTATTCGGCTTTTGCGGGGCTGAAGGTGAAGCAGCAGCTGGCGATTGGCTATGCCTTCGACCAGTACAGCACGCCGCTGAGCCTGTTTGATGCCGGCAGCGGGGCCCATGAAATTTCGCTGCGGTATTTTTTTAAAAAATAAAGGATTGAACCACGAAGTCACGAAGGCGGGAAGGAACACTAAGAGATTTGGTAATTTGATGATTTGGTGATGTGCTGATGCTTAATCACAAAGTGCACCAGGGGATTCGCAAAGGATACAAGGGAAATGTGATGAATGTGCAAATATGCAAATGTGCCAATGAACCTTCTCCCGGGGCCAGTCTTTTGAACCCTTTGAACCTCTGGAACTTTTGGAACATTTTTTCCAGCAAGGTCTCCCTATACCAATCCAATAGTAAGAATAATGTATCCGGGGACGTTGCGTTTAATAATTGTGCGATTGAATTGCACACGCAATGTCACCGGAATATTCACACACACCGGGTGTTTGGCTGAGGGAGACGTTGCTGAAAAAAGATGTGATGAATGTGCAAATATGCAAATGTGCCAATGAGCCTTCTCCCGGGGCAACCTTTTGAACCCTTTGAACCTCTGGAACTTTTGGAACATTTCCCCCTCCCGGCGTTAACCTTAAACTGTTAAACCTTAAACCTTTTAAACCTCCCCCGGGCGCTATTAACTTGTTAATACTTCCGCCGTCACGAATATTTTACCGACCTTCGGTACACTTCACAAGCGTATTATTTATTATATATGAAAAAATTGCTCTCTTTTCGGTTCGGCTGGGTACTAATGCTGGCAGCAGTGCTGGTTTCCTGCGAACGCGAACTCAGTTTTGAGAACGGCGGTGTGCCGCCTCTCTCCGGCTCTACCGGCGGCACTTCACAGTTCAGCTTTGCCGGAGCTGCGGGTCCCTGCAGCGGGGCGATTGTAAGCGGACTGTACACGGCTGGTACAGCAGTAGGCACCGCCAATACCGTTACGCTGACGGTTACCGTTGACAGCGTAGGTACCTGGTCGGTGGGCACGGCAACCGTAAACGGCATCAGCTTCAGCGGTTCGGGTACATTCAGTGCCACGGGTGCGCAAACCATTACCCTGCGGGCCAGTGGGAATCCAACTGCTGCAGGCACATTCAACTATACCGCTGGTTCCGGCGGATGTACTTTCTCCGTGGATGTAACCGGCGGAGTGGTGGTGCCGCCTTCCGGCTGCAAGGATTGTGAATATGTGCCGGCCTGTGTGGGCTCCTGGTATAAGTACCAGACGGAGACCTTCGGCACAGCCGACACCTTCCGCTCCACTTATTTATCCGCGGTGGATACCGTGGTGGGAAGCCTCACGTACTCCAAGATGCTCATCCGCACCGGCCAGCGTACCGGGAATATGGATGCCTACTCCTACATCAGTTGCAACAATGGTGAATCGGTTGCCTTCCAGTACAACGCGGTAGGCGCCGCCGGCACCACGGTTGCTTTCCTTAAAGTAACCGGCCTCAAGGCCAACCTGCCCGTAGGCGGCAGCTGGGTGGATGTGATCCAGAACCAGACAGGGCAGGATGTGAACAATACCTTTACCATTATGGAAAAGGGCATCACCCGCACCGTACTGGGCACCACGTACAGCAATGTAATTCATGTGAGCCTGCGCCAAACGATGGTGGTGATGGGCATTGAAATAGAGGCCGGTACGGCAGAATATTATTATGCCCGCGGGGTGGGACTGGTTGAGTTTACCTCCGATAATTTCGGGGTCACTTCCTCCCGTTTGCTCGAATCCTACTATATACCCTGATTCAGCCTTGTGATGATGCTGAACGGCTGCCTGTCAACAGGCGGCCGTTTTTTTTTGCCCCTCCTTCAGCAGCCGGGGCATGCGGATGATACTCCCCCGGCGGGGTTGTACACCGGTTCCGGAGGATTGCAACGCGTTGAGCGTTTGCGCCTGCTGCGCCCTTTACCCCATTTTCTCCCCTGACCACGATCATGAATTCCGCTAACCGCCATGACTATTGCCGGCCTGCCGGCGGTGGTACTTTTAGGAGGAAAAAAAAGAGGGTGCAGGCCTTGCTGCGCCGCGCAGGTTGTGCTGAAGAGCGGCCCCTATGCCTGCTGGTTGTCTGCTAAACACCTATTTATGAAAAGTTATGCCTTGCTGGCAGTGGTGCTGCTGCCGGCGCTGGAAACCCGGGCCCAGAACGGCAATGTGGGCATCGGCACCTCCACACCGCTCGAAAAACTCCATGTTAAGGGAAATGTGAAAGCCGATACCGTCAAAGCTGGTGTACTCAACATCCTCTCCAACGCCGGCGCCGGCAGGGTGCTCACCAGCGATGCCGCCGGGAATGGCGCCTGGCAAACCGCGGGCAGTGCCGGCAGCGGGCTGTGGAGCACCAGCGGCAATGCGGGAACATCAGCGGATATCCACTTCATCGGCACCACCGACAACATGCCGCTCCGCTTCCGCGTCAACGGATCCCATTCCGGGGAGATTGACCATGTGCTTTTTAATGTAGGGTTGGGTTACCTCGTACTGTGGTCGAATACCACTGGCACCTCCAACACCGTGCTGGGGCACCGTGGCATGTTTGCCAATACCTCCGGCAACAACAACACAGGCATCGGCCAGAGTGCCCTGCGCAACAATACCACCGGCAGCGGCAATGCGGCACTCGGCTACCAGGCGCTGTACTACAATACGCTCGGGGGGAACAATACCGGACTGGGTTTACTGACGCTGGGGTTTAATACCACCGGCTATGCCAATGTAGCGGTGGGGGCCAATGCCTTGCAGAACAACACCGTTGGGCATCACCTGGTGGCGGTTGGCGACAGTGCATTGTACTGGAACGGTACCAATGTATCGCAACCCGCCGTGCAGGCGCTGGGCAATACCGCCGTGGGCAGTCATGCCCTGTTCAGCAATAACACGGGGTATAGCAACAGTGCCCTGGGGCTCCAGACGCTGCAGGCCAATACTACCGGTTACTGCAATACGGCAGCGGGATTCAGTACCCTGTATAACAACAATACGGGCTATAACAATACAGCCTTCGGGGTGAGTGCCCTGCACGAAAACCTTTCCGGCAATGGCAATGTTGCCCTGGGCACCGGGGCATTGTTCAGCAATACTGACCGCAGCAACCTCGTGGCCATCGGCGACAGTGCCTTATATAAAAACGGCAATGGGGCCATGTCGGCTGGCCACGCAACCGGCAATACGGCGGTGGGCAGCCGCGCATTGTACGGCAATACCACCGGCTATGAAAATACGGCCGTGGGGCAGGAAGCCCTGGCGTCCAATATCAACGGCTATTACAACACAGCATCCGGACGGGGTGCCTTGCAGTCCAATACCTATGGCAGGTACAATACGGCGATTGGCCGGGGAGCCCTGCATTACAATACCAGCGGTAATTATAATGTGGCCGCAGGCTTCAATGCTTTATATGCCAGCACCGACGGAGATAATAATATTGCTATCGGTCCTGAAGCCCTGTTGAAAAACAATGGCTCATTCAATATCGGGATCGGGCCGGCCACCTTGTATAATAACACCACGGGCTCATCCAATACCGCCACCGGCTGGGCTGCCCTGTACAGCAACAGTGGCGGGCTGGCCAATGCCGCTTACGGTGAAGAGGCCATGTATGCCAACAATTATGGAATGGCTAATGTGGCGGTTGGTTCCCGGGCACTGTTCCGTAACACCTCGGTGAGCTACCTGGTGGCCATTGGCGACAGCGCTTTGTACAACAATGGCACGGGTGCTTCCCTCACTTATCATGCCCGGGGAAACACAGCGGTGGGGAGTAAGGCCTTATACAGTAACAGTACCGGTTATGCGAATGTGGCCATCGGCATGCGGGCTTTATACAGCAATACCACCCAGGGCAACGGGGTGGCCATTGGCGACAGCGCTTTGTACTTCAACGGTACAGGAGCAGTACGTTCTTTTGATGCCATGGCGAATACCGCGGTGGGGAGCAAAGCCATGTACAGCAACACCACCGGCGACCATAATACGGCTACCGGCTACCAGTCTTTATATTCCAACACCACCGGCTACTCAAATACCGCGGTGGGTTCCAGTGCCCTGTTTTCCAACACCTACGGGCATTCCAATACCGCCACCGGTGAGTTTGCCCTGCGCCTGAACACTAGCGGCTTCTCGAATACCGCTACCGGCAATTATGCCCTGGCCTCCAATACCACGGCCTCGTCCAACACCGCCCATGGCGCAGGGGCTTTGTATACCAACAGTACGGGTGTGCAAAATACCGCTATGGGTGAAAGCGCCTTGTACCTCAATGCCACCGGGCAATTCAATACCGCCATCGGCAGAACGGCTATGTTCAGCAACCAAACCGGATCCTCCAACACGGCGCTGGGCCGCGAAGCGCTGTTCTCCTGCAGCAGCGGCAATGCCAATGTGGCCTTAGGTTCCAGGGCCCTTTTCGGGAGTACCACGCAGAGCTACCAGGTGGCCATCGGCGACAGTGCCCTGTACACGAACAATGCCGGCGGCAATACCGCGGTGGGCTCCAAGGCCCTGTCGAAGTCCACCCAATGGGCCAACACGGCAGTGGGCTACAATGCATTGATCAACCTCACCACCGGATTCGACAATATTGCCATTGGTTGTGATGCGGCGCTCAACCAGGCGGCCGGTAATAACAATATTGTAATCGGTAAAGGCATCGACCTGCCCTCCCTCACCGGCAGCAACCAGGTGAAGATCGGCAACAGCCAGATCAGCTATGCCGGTATCCAGGTGGCCTGGACGATCACCTCCGATGCCCGCTGGAAGGAAGACATCCGGCCTTTGCCCTACGGACTGAATTTTGTGCGGGAGCTGAAGCCGGTGGATTATCAGCGCATTCACCAGGAGGCCCGCACCCGCGAAGCCGGGTTCATTGCGCAGGATGTGCAGGCCGCCCTGCAAAAGCTGGGCTACAGCGGTGCGGGATTGTTGAGCAGCGACAGCCGGGGCTTCCTCGAACTGCGGTACAATGATTTCATTCCGGTGCTTACCAGGGCCATCCAGGAACAGCAAAATCAGATTGAGGGGTTGCAAAAACAAAATGAAGCGCTGCTCCGCCGGCTGGAAGCACTGGAACAGCGCCAGGGAACGGCTGAACATTGATCGTTCGTATCCCTGCATGCTTCTAAACTTCCCTAAACCCTCTAAACT
Organism: Ferruginibacter sp.; assembly: GCA_041911275.1. Lineage (GTDB taxonomy): Bacteria > Bacteroidota > Bacteroidia > Chitinophagales > Chitinophagaceae > Ferruginibacter. The sequence continues at coordinate 5,555 of JAYRPG010000167.1, forward strand.
CCTAAACCCTTCATCCCTCCACCATGCGTCACCTCTTACTCCTTTGCCTCGCCGGTTCGTGGCTCGCGTCGCTTGCCCAATGGGATGGCAACCCGCTTACGGTGGATAATCCCGTTTCGGTTACCCCTTTGCATGAGAAGAACATCTTTTCGGTTGCGGATGGCGCCGGCGGCGCCATCATGGCCTGGGAGGCTTATGATCCGCAGTCTACGGCCCTGTTCATCCTGATGCAGCGCAAAACAGCCCAGGGCACGGTGGCCTGGGGCACGGTGAACAGTCCGGTGCAGGTAGCCACCGTTAGTTCCGGCAATTACTTCGAGATCAGTGATCTGATGGCGGATGGCATCGGGGGCGCCTGGGTGGCCTGGATTGAGGGCATCAGCGATACCCTGGCCGATGTTTACCTGCAGCGGTACAGCAGCACCGGTAGCCCCTCCTTTCCGGCGCCGGGTATCCGGCAGAATCCCGCCAACGGCCGTCAAAGTCTGGGCGCGCGGCTTTGTGCCGTCAGCAACGGGTTGATTGCCTGCTGGAGTGAGGTGCACCAGCCCCCGGATGCTGCGGCAGCCACCTATGCGCAGGTCTTTGCCCAGCGCTACAGCAACAGCGGTGAGCCGCAATGGGCCGGCGGAAGTGTACAGGTATGCACGGCGCCCGGCCTCCGGGCCCTGGCATCGGTAGTGAGCGACGGCAGCGATGGCGCGCTGATCGCATTCAGTGATGCCCGCAACAGCGGCACCGATCCTGTTACGGGTTTTGATAACGCCGATATCTATGCGCAAAGGCTGAGCGCTTCCGGCAGCCGGCTCTGGACGGATACGGGCAGGGTAGTGTGCAATCTGCCTTTTAATCAGTACACGCTGGAGGCCTGGGAGTCGGTGCGCAGCATGGTGAGCGATGGCGCCGGCGGCATGATTGTGGCGTACCACGACTGGCACAATGGCAACCAGGCCGGGGATTTCTTTTTTGCGCAGCGCCTCGACGCGTCGGGTAACCGGCTTTGGCCGGCAGACGGCGTTCCGCTGAGCACCGAGGCCGTACAGAGCCGTGAATACCTGGTGCTGGAAAGCAATGGCGCCCAGGGGATCGTGGCCTGCTGGAAAATGACCGATTATGTACAGCGCCTGGCCGCGGTGGCGCAGCACATCAATGGCGCGGGCACCCCGGAGTGGGGCATCTCGGGAAAACTGATCAGCAAACGCTCCTCCGCTTTTGGTGCACAAAGTGCGGGGATGGCTGCAGATGGTGCGGGGTATTTTGTAATGAACTGGACGGAATTAGACACTGTGACCTATTATACCGTGGTTCGGGCCCAGCGATACAACAGCGGGGGCGTACCGCAGTGGACTCCGGGTGGCGTAGCGGTTTGCATGCATCCCTCGTCATGGCCGGGACCAGCCAGCATCGTGCGGACTGCTGCCGACAGGATGATGCTGGCCTGGACGGACTACCGCAATTCATCCGAGTCGGATGCCGATATTTATGCCGCGATGCTGCAGGCCAACGGCTCCCTGCTGGGTACCCTGGCGGCGGCTTTTGTTACTGTGGCCAATGGCAGCTGGAGCAACCCGCAGATCTGGCAGGGAGGCGCAGTGCCGCCACCCGGGGCAGCAGTGCTGATCCGTCACCAGGTGATCGGCGACAGCAATGCCACCTGTTCCGGCCTCCGGCTGGAGCCGGGCAGCAGCCTGTTTATACTTATGGGGATCACCATCAGCCTGACACCCTGAAGAAAAGTGGTATCGGCAGGCATGTCTGAAGAAAAAATTTTAATCACGGGGACGCCCCCATCTTACAACACGACTTCCTTCACCAGCTTGCCCTTCCGGCTCTCTTCCGCCATGAAGCCCATGATATGGCTTTCGATGCTTTGATCGATGGTGGAGGTGAGGAGCGAGGCATCTTTTTTCGCGATGGCTTCTACCCAGTTGGCCACCAGCCGCCAGTCGCCGCCGCCATGGCCGTCGGTGCTTTGCGACCACTCCGTTTTTTGTCCGGTGAGGAAGTCGGTCATCACAAATGAACTCATATCGCCCACCACGTCGCCGAGGCTGCCCATCACGCGGGTGCGGCGTCCTTCGTAAGAGGTGAAGGCTTCCATGGAAAAAGCCGCGGTGAGTCCGCCTTCAAAGAGGATGTTGGTGGTATAGTGATCCGGCTGGTCGTTCTCCATCCGGTACACGCAGCGCCCGTAGTTGGTGGTTCTCAGCTGCTGCAGTACATACGCAGCCTGCTGCGCCGGGTCTTCCGGCAGGTCAAATACATAGTTGCGCTGGCGTTTGCGGTAATAAATTTCCAGGGCGGAATACGGACATTTCGATTCCACGGCACAGCCGTCGGTACAGCGCGCTGTGCTCCCGGCGGGGGCATTTTTTCCGGTAAACCATTTCAGGTCGCCGAAGGCCTGGATATGTGTGCAGCGTTTGCCCACCAGCCAGCGGAGGATGTCGAGGTCATGGCAGGATTTGGCCAGGATGATCGGGGTGGTGGCCTTGCTGTTGTGCCAGTTGCCGCGCACATAGGAATGGCTCATGTGGATGTGCTCAATGGGCTCGAGGTGCTGGATGCTGATGATATCGCCCAGTACACCACTCTGCATGATTTCTTTCAGTTTAACGAAGTAGGGCGCATAACGGAGTACATGACAAACGGCCACAATGCGTCCGGTTTTTCTGGCCAGGTTCAGGATGTTGCGGCATTCTTCCTCGCTGGGCGAGATGGGCTTTTCGAGCAGCACATCATAACCCATCTCCAGCGCCTTCATGCAGGGGCCGTAGTGGAGGTTGTCGGGGGTGCTGATCACCACCGCGTCGGCAAATTTTGGTCTTTTGAATACCTCTTCCCAGGTCTGGAACCGGTTTTCGGCCCTGATCTGGTGTTTCTGGGCAAAGCGTTCGTTGCGGAGGTTAACGGGTTCGGCTACCCCCACCATCTTCAAGTGCTGCGGGTACTGCAGGGCATATCCGCCATAGGTATTGCCGCGGTTGCCTGCCCCGAGGGTGATGGCCGTTACCGGCGCATCGAGCTGGAGATCATTTTCCGGGAGCAGAATGGGTTGTCCCTGCTCGTTACGGGCCAGGGAAGCGATCGGGAGGAGTGACCCTGCAGTGAGCGACAGGGCGCGGATGGCATCACGCCGGCTCCAGTTTTTTTGCATAGCGAATGAATTGACTTTAAAGGTACAACTGTTCGCAACACCTCGGATAAAATCCCTAATTTGAAGCCTTCAATCTGCCTGCTATGACTGCTGTGGCTTCCCGCTTTACCGCCCTGGATGTGTTCAGGGGCATGACTGTTTGCCTGATGATTGTGGTGAATACGCCCGGCAGCTGGGACAGCACCTATGCCCCCCTGCTGCACGCCAACTGGCACGGGTTCACCCCCACCGACCTGGTGTTCCCATCCTTTCTGTTTGCGGTGGGCAACGCCATGAGTTTTGTGATGCCGAAATGGGCAGGCATGACCCGGGGACAGGTGCTCCGGAAAATCGGCCGGCGCACCCTCATCATCTTCCTGCTGGGCTACCTCATGTACTGGTTTCCCTTTGTGCGCTGGGAGGAAGGCAGGCTGGCAGCAATTCCTTTTTCAGACACCCGCGTGTTTGGCGTGCTGCAGCGCATCGCCCTCTGTTACGGCGCTGCCGCCCTGATGATCTATTACCTCAGGCCCCGGATGGCGCTCAACACCGGCATCGCGCTGTTGTTCGTGTACTGGATCCTGTTATACGTGTTCGGCGATCCGGCCGACCCGCTGAGCATGCAGGGCAATGCCGGTTTTTACCTCGACCGCTGGCTGATCGGTGAACAACACCTGTACCACGGCGAGGGGGTGGCTTTTGATCCTGAAGGTTTACTCAGTACGCTTCCGGCCATCGTGAATGTGCTGGCTGGTTTTGAAGCCGGCCGCTTTATCCGCGAAAAGGGCACTAATTACGAAGCCCTCTCCAAACTGCTGATCGCCGGTGTGCTCCTGCTGGCCGCCGCCTGGGTGTGGAACGGGGTGTTTCCCATCAACAAAAAACTCTGGACCAGCTCCTTTGTGCTGCACACCGTGGGGCTCGATTGCATCATCCTGGCCATCATCATCTATATCATCGATTTTAAAAAGATCACCGGCTGGAATGCGTTCTTCGAAGTATTCGGGCGTAATCCGCTCTTCATTTACCTCTTATCCGAACTGGGCGCCATCCTGCTCTGGTTTTTCAAAACCGGGGGCAAGGATACCTATGTATGGGTGTATGAAAAGGTGTTCAGCCATGCCGGCAGCTACTTCGGCTCATTGCTCTTCGCCCTTTGTTACATGCTGCTCTGCTGGGCGGCGGGCTGGTGGCTGGACAGGAAGAAGATTTATGTGCGGGTGTGAGGAAGAGAGTTTAAAAGGTTTAAGGTTTAACAGTTTAAGGTTCGCTCCGGGATAGAAGGTTTAAAAGGTTTAAGCGTTTAAAAGTTTAAGGTTCGCTCCGGGAGAAGGCACATTGGCACATTGGTCCATTTGCACATTGGCACATTGGCCCATTGGCTCCATCACAACTTCCTCTTCAGGTACCCTTCATAGTCGGGCAGCTGGATGGCATATTCCCCGTGCATCAGGGGAGAGGTGAGGATAAAATCAGCCGTGGAGCGGTCGCAGGCCATCGGGATGTTCCAGGCCACCCCCAGCCGCAGGAGGGCCTTGACATCGCTGTCGTGCGGCTGCGCCTGCATCGGATCCCAGAAAAAAATCAACACGTCAATTTTGCCTTCGGCAATCATGGCGCCGATCTGCTGGTCACCGCCCAGGGGGCCGCTGAGCAGTTGAGCAACCGGCCGGTCGAGTTCATCTTCCAGTAAACGGCCCGTGGTACCGGTAGCCAGCAGTTCATGTTTGGCCAGCATCTCCCGGTTGTGCCGGGCCCATTCCACGAGGTCGTGTTTTTTGTGGTCATGCGCCACCAGGGCGATGCGTTTGCGTTTGCCGATGGTGCGGGTGGGAGGGGTGTGGGGCAAGGGGTAGAGAGTTTAAGGTTTAACGTTTAAAGTTTAAGGTTCGCTCCGGGATAGAAAGTTTAAAAGGTTTAAGCGTTTAAAAGTTTAAGGTTCGCTCCGGGAGCAGGTTCATTAGCACATTAGCACATTGGTACATTTGCACATTGTCATATTTGCACATTCATCACATTTTTACAATCACCAAATTATCAAACAATCACATTCCCGCCCGCGCCTCAGGACATTGTTCATCAATTATTAATCTTGCCATCCCGCCGAAAAGGCCTACCTTTGCCGGTCTTTTGAAATTAGCACGATCATGAATATTCGCAACATCGCCATCATTGCCCACGTTGACCACGGTAAAACTACGCTGGTAGACAAGATCTTACACGCCACCAAGGTGTTCCGTGACAACCAGGAAACCGGCGACCTGATTATGGACAGCAACGACCTCGAACGCGAGCGGGGCATCACCATTTTCAGCAAAAATGCCTCCGTTACCTATAAAGGCATCAAAATTAATGTAATCGATACCCCGGGCCACGCCGATTTTGGCGGTGAAGTGGAGCGGGTGCTTAAAATGGCGGATGGCGTGATCCTGCTGGTAGACGCTTTTGAAGGACCGATGCCGCAAACCCGTTTTGTACTGCAGAAAGCCCTGCACCTCAACCTGCATCCCATCGTGGTGATCAATAAGGTAGACAAACCGAACTGCCGCCCCGATGAAGTGCATGATGCGGTTTTCGAACTGTTCTTCAACCTCGACGCCACCGAGGAACAGCTCAACTTCCCCACCTTCTACGGCAGCGGCAAGAACGGCTGGTTCAATGATTCCTTAACCCCCATCGACAATATTGATCCCCTGCTCGACGGCATCCTCAAATATGTACCCGAGCCGCGGGTAACAGAAGGTAACCTGCAGCTGCAGATCACTTCGCTGGATTACTCTTCCTTCCTCGGCCGCATCGCCGTGGGCAAAGTGAGCCGCGGCACCATCCGGGAGAACCAGCCCATCGCCCTGGTGCAAACCGATGGCAGCATCAAAAAATCGCGGGTGAAAGAACTGTATGTGTTTGAAGGCATGGGCAAGAAGAAAGTGAGCGAGGTACAGGCCGGCGATCTCTGTGCGGTGGTGGGCCTCGAAGATTTCAATATCGGCGATACCATTGCGGATGCCGAAAACCCCGAAGCGCTTCCCGTGATCAGCGTGGATGAACCCACGATGAACATGCTGTTCAGCATCAACAACTCACCCTTTTATGGCCGCGATGGCAAGTTTGTGACGAGTCGTCACCTGCGCGACCGCCTCATGAAGGAAACCGAGAAAAACCTGGCCCTGCGGGTGGAAGACAGTGAAGGCGGCGACAGCTTCATCGTTTACGGCCGCGGTATCCTGCACCTCGGCGTACTGGTGGAAACCATGCGCCGCGAGGGATACGAACTCACCGTGGGGCAGCCCCAGGTGATTGTGAAAGAACTCAACGGCACCAAATGCGAGCCTTACGAAAACCTTGTGGTGGATGTGCCGCAGGAATTTGCAAGCAAGGTGATTGACCTGGTTACCCGTCGCAAAGGAGAATTGCACGTGATGGAAACCAAGGGCGAAATGCAGCACCTGGAATTTGAAATTCCTTCCCGCGGCCTGATCGGGCTGCGTACGCAGATGCTCACCGCCACCACCGGTGAAGCCGTAATGGCCCACCGCTTCAGCGAATACAAGCCCTGGAAGGGACCGATTCCCGGCCGTAACAACGGCGTTCTCCTGGCCAAACAGGGCGGCAGCACAACGGGCTATTCCATTGATAAACTGCAGGACCGCGGCACCTTCTTCGTGGATCCGGGCGAGGAGGTATATGCCGGTCAGATCGTGGCTGAAAACATCAAGCCCGGCGACCTGGTGGTGAATGTCATCGAAGGAAAAAAACTGACCAATATGCGGGCCAGCGGCAGCGATGCAGCGACCAATATCGCACCCAAAGTGCAGATGACCCTCGAAGAATGTATGGAGTACATCCAGTTCGACGAATGCATCGAGGTTACGCCCAACTTCATCCGGATGCGGAAAGTGATCCTGGATGAGGAGGAACGCAAAAAAGTGGCGAAGAAAATGAGCGCCGAAGCCGTATAAAAACAGAACCCTGAAGCAAAGCCACTCACTTTTCTTCAGGTTTTTTTAAACCGCTTTCCCTCCGGTTTGTTATTGTTTGTACCTTTACTGTACATGAAGAAAATCCGCTTTATCCTCCCGCTGATCCTCCTGCTCGCCTGCGCAGCGCAACAGGCTGAAGCCCAATGCTCACTCTGCACCAAAACCGCCCAGCAGCTGGGCGAAAAGCCAGCCGAAGGCCTCAATGCCGGTATTCTTTACCTGATGGCGGCGCCCTTCGCCCTGATCGGGTTCATCGGCTACCGCTGGTGGAAAGGCAACCAGGTTTCCTGATTATTTCAGGTGGCGGTGGCTGCCATCACAATACGGCGGGTTTTTGGTTTGCTTGCATTGGCAGAGCCATACTTCCTCTTCTTTTTCAAACTGTACTTTCAGGCTCCGGTAAGGCATTACCGCTTCTCCCTGTTCGTTGATGACCGGTTCAATTTTTTTATGGGATCCGTCGCAGAACGGCTGCTTTTCGCTCAGTCCGCAGGTGCACCAGGCATATATTTTTCCGGGTTCAACTTTCACACAGGCGGGTTCAGCCTTGGCTACCCGCGGAAATCCTTCGTTCTTGATGCTGTCCATGTTCAGAAATTTTGAATGAAACGGTAGAGATTAAAGTCCCTGCCCGCCTGCCCGATGAGGTTTTTCAGGCTGGCTTTATTAACATCTTTCATCCGTCTTTGTTGGATGAGCTGGTAAGCTTTTTCTGCCAGCAGCCAGGCACGCCTCGGATGATCGCCCACCACTTGCTGTTCCCACAGCGTGCGGATGGCTTCCTGCAGTTCCGTGATGCCTTCGTGGCGGGTGGCGATGGTTTTAATAACCGGAACGGATACCTGCTTTTCTTGTCCCATCCGGGCAGAACCGGGCAGGAGCATGGATTTGAGGTTTTTCACAAAAAGATCGGCATCGGGGCGGTCGCTTTTGTTGACCACGAAGATGTCTGCAATCTCCATCAGCCCGGCCTTCATCGTCTGTACCTCATCACCTGCTTCCGGCACCACGGTCACCACGGTAACATCGGCCAGCCCGGCAATCTCCACTTCACTTTGTCCCACCCCCACCGTTTCCACCAGCACCAGGTCGAACCCTGCCGCCCGCATCAGGTCGGTGATTTCAATAATCCTGGGATGCAGGCCGCCCAGTGATCCGCGGCTGGCCAGCGAGCGGATGAACACCGCGGGATGGTTGTACCAGTCGCTCATCCGGATGCGGTCGCCGAGCAGCGCACCGAGGTTGAAGGGAGAGGAGGGATCCACGCAGCACACCGCCACCCGCTTGCCTGCGCCCACCCAGGCGCCGATGAGGGCATCTGCCAGGGTGCTCTTCCCCGCGCCGGGCGGGCCCGTGAGGCCGATCACCGGGATGGCAGAGGATGGCAGACCGCAGAGCAGTTCTTCATAGCCGGCCACTTCATTCTCCACCAGCGAAATGGCCCGGGCCAGGGCCCGGTTGTCGCCGGCAAGCATTCCCTCAAGTAAGTGTTGCCACATGCAGCAAAAGTGCGGGTTTGCAGCAGCAATTCCAAAAAAGGCGGGTTGAATCACGCGCCGCCTCACCACCGGTCATTTTCATCCTGCGCTCCGGGTATTTTGGTTTAATTTTAGGTTCCTGTTTACGTTTAATGCTTGTACCATGTTACCATTTGATCTGAACCTGCCCGTTGCCATCGGTTGCGACCATGCGGGATACGACTGCAAAGAAGACCTGATCTCTTTTCTCGAAGGAAAGGGCATCGCGTTTAAAGATTTCGGCACCTTCAGCAAGGAGTCGGTAGACTATCCCGATTTTGCCCACCCGGTGGCCAGCGCGGTTGAAAACAGCGAAGCCGCTTTCGGCATCCTGCTCTGCGGCAGTGCCAACGGGGTGGCCATCACGGCCAATAAGCACGCTGGCATCCGCGCTGCGATCTGCTGGGGCGAAGAGCTCGCTGAGCTGGCCCGCAAACACAACGATGCCAATGTGCTCTGCATCCCGGCCCGCTTTGTCCGAGACGGCGATGCGGAAAAAATGCTCGATGTTTTCATGAACACCGCTTTTGAGGGCGGAAGACACGGCAACCGGGTGCAGAAAATCACCTGCAACTGCTGAGCTTCACCTGCCGCAGCCTGATGAGGCGGAACAGGTTTTCCGGCCGTACCAGCCTGCTGGTGGCCGACAACGCCCGGCTGCAGCATCACGACGTTTCCATCACGCCGATTCGTTCTTCATCTTAAAACTGAACCATTGAAAAAAACGCTATTCCTCAGCCTTGCCCTGTATTGCACGACGCCCCTCATCGCGCAAACCGATCCCTCTCTGCCTTATGCCGCCATGATCCGGGCCAGCCGTCTGGAGCAGCACCTCACCATCATCGCCGGTGAGGAAATGGAAGGCCGCGAAACCGGCACCGAGGGCCAGCGCAAGGCCGCTGCCTATATCGAGGAGCAGTTCCGGCGCGCCGGCCTCACCGCACCGGCTGCCCTGAAGGGTTACCAGCAGCAATATCCCCTGCACCGCGACAGCATGATGGCCGCGCAGGTTACCGTCAACGGTCAACCGCTCACCTACGGCACCGATTATTTTGTGCCGGTACTGAACAACGGCACCCGCAAAGCCCGGGCATCCGCCATCGTGTTTGCCGGATATGGCATTGAAGATCCGAACTACAGCGACTATACCGGCCTCCGCGTGAAAGGCAGGGTGGTGGTGCTGTTCAGCGGAGAACCGAAACAGGAGGGGCGATACCTGGTGAGCGGCACCAAAAGCCCTTCGAAATTTTCGTTCCCGGGCATCACCGAAAAAGTAAAGATCGCGGCGGAGAAAGGCGCGGCAGCCGTGATCGTGATCAATCCGCAGATGACGACCCTCAACAGCCGCACCGTGCAGCTTAACACCCGCTCCAATGTGTACTATCCCGGCCGCTATGCGGAGCAGTCTGTGGGATACATCGCCATTTCGAAAGAAGCGGCACTCACGCATCTCCGCGGACTGAACTGGGACAGCCTCATCCGGCGTGCCGCCCAGAGCGAGCCCTTTGCGGCTTCGGCAGAACATCCGCTGAAAGCCGGCTTCCGGTTCGATTACCGGAAAACCCGGCAAACCATCCTGGCCAGCAACGTGCTGGGCGTGGTGGAAGGCACCGATAAGAAAGATGAGTATGTGTTCATCACGGCCCATTATGACCACCTCGGCAAACACGACGGAAAAATCTATTATGGCGCGGATGATGATGGCAGCGGCACCTGCGCGGTCATCAATATGGCCGAAGCCTTTGCCCGGGCCCGCGCCGATGGCAAGGGGCCCCGCCGCAGCGTGGTGCTGATGGCGGTGAGCGGCGAGGAAAAAGGCCTCTGGGGCAGCGAGTATTACAGTGAGCACCCGGTGTTTCCGCTGGAAAACACGTCGGTTGACCTGAACATCGATATGATCGGCCGCATCGACACCGAGCGGAAGAAAGACGATACCCTCAATTATGTTTATGTGATCGGGCACGATAAGCTCAGCAGTGACCTGCAGCCCATCAATGAGGGCATGAACAACCGCTACACCGGGCTGGTGCTGGATTATAAGTTCGATGATCCCAGCGATCCGGAACGCATCTACTACCGGAGTGATCACTACAACTTTGCGCGCAAAGGCGTGCCCATCCTGTTTTTTTACGATGGCATGCTGAAGGCTGATTATCACAAACCCACGGATACGGTGGATAAGATTACCTGGCCGCTGTACGAAAAGCGCGCCCGTATGATCTTCCATACCGCCTGGGAGATGGCCAACCGTGAGGCGATGCTGGTGAGGGATATCCCCCTGCCGCAGGAAAACGAAAGATAACGGGCTATGCTGTACGAATTCAACGGATACCGGCCGGTGGTGCACGAAAGCGCCTTTGTACATCCGCAGGCAGCGGTTACCGGCAATGTGGTCATCGGTCCGGATGTGTACATCGGTCCGGGGGCGGCCATCCGCGGCGACTGGGGCCGGGTAGTGATCGAAGCCGGCTGCAATGTCCAGGAAAACTGCACCGTGCATATGTTTCCCGGTGTAACGGTGTGGCTTCGTACCGGCGCCCACATCGGTCATGGCGCCGTGGTGCATGGCGCCAGCATCGGCCGCAACTGCCTCGTAGGCATGAATGCGGTGCTGATGGATGAGGTGGAGCTGGGCGATGAATCTATTGTGGGTGCGCTCTGCTTCATTGCCGCCGGCACCCGCATACCGCCCCGCAGCCTGGTGGTGGGCAATCCGCACCGGATTGTAAGGCAGGTAACCGATGAGCAGCTGGCCTGGAAAACGGAGGGCACCCGCATCTATCAGCAACTTCCGGCGGAGCTGCGCGCCCACTGGAAGCCCTGCGAACCCCTGCGGGATCCTGCCCTGCAGAAACCCGATCAGCCTCCGGCCGCTTACCGCCCCTGGCGCTCAGAATGACCTGCCGCCCCCTGCCGGCAATGCCCTAACTTTGCCCGATTCATGGAGAAGAGCAATTTTATTGATTATATCCGCATTTTCTGCCGCAGCGGTCACGGCGGCGCGGGCAGCCGGCATTTTGCCCGCACCAAGTACAACCCGATGGCAGGGCCTGATGGCGGCGATGGCGGCCGCGGCGCCCATATCATCCTGCGGGGCAATGCCCAGCTCTGGACGCTCCTGCACCTGCGCTACTATAAAAATGTGCTGGCGGAAAACGGGGAGGGTGGACTGAAAAACAATCAGACGGGCCGCAGCGGTAAAGATATCATCATTGAAGTGCCCCTCGGCACCATTGCCCGTGACGAAGAAACCGGTGCGCAGGAAGCCGAGATTCTCGAAGACGGACAGGAAATTGTGTGGCTGCCCGGCGGCCGCGGCGGACTGGGCAACAGTCATTTTAAAAGTGCCACCAACCAGGCGCCTGAATATGCCCAGCCCGGTGAACCCGGCGTGGAGGGCTGGAAGCTGCTGGAGCTGAAAGTGCTGGCGGATGTGGGTTTGGTAGGCTTCCCCAATGCCGGAAAATCCACCCTGCTGTCGGTACTCACCGCCGCCCGCCCGAAAATTGCGGACTACGCATTCACGACCCTCACCCCCCAGCTGGGCATGGTGGAATACCGCGATGGCCGAAGCTTCTGCATTGCCGACCTGCCCGGTATCATTGAGGGCGCTTCAGAAGGCAAGGGCCTGGGGTACCGCTTCCTGCGGCACATCGAACGCAACTCCATCCTTCTCTTTCTCATACCCGCCGACAGCGCGGATCATGCCCAGCAGTTCCGCATACTCGTCAACGAACTGGAACAGTACAACCCGGAAATGCTGCAGAAAGATTTTCTCATCGCCATCAGCAAATCGGATATGCTCGATGACGAACTCCGCGCCGCCATCGCCCGCGAACTGCCGCCGGATATCCCTCATGTATTCATCTCATCCGTTACCGGCCAGGGACTGCAGGATCTGAAAGACCTGCTTTGGACGACGCTCAACCGGCCGGCCTGATGAGGACGGTCCTGGCTCCGTTCCGTCTGGGTTTTCGCAACGGGGTCCTGCCGTTGCGCAATGGCATTCCGCGCAACCCCGCCGTTTAGGTGCCGCAGCAGCAGCCTGCCTTTCTACCATCGGGGCTTACCCTCTTTACTTTTGCCACGATGCAAAAAGCAACAGACAAGGCAACAGCCAAAAGCCTGAAACGATCTGATTTCCGCTTGTTAACGGCTCATTAATCCCCCCGTTGCCGTACAATATCCCTCCCGGGTTAGCGTTGCGTATATAAAAAATCGTAATTTTAAAAACAGATGAAAAGACTGCTGCAGGCTTTCCTACTCTTTTCGCTGTGTATCGGCCTCTGGGGTTGCCCCTGGGAGTCGCCTTATGCCCTCGACCTTGAACCGCAGCATCCCGTGGATGAACAACTGCTGGGCAAATGGGCCACCATGGTCAAGCGTCCCTCCTTTGAAGGCCAGACCCTCGAAGCCCCGGTGAAAATGATCCTCGAAACCAAATCCGAACAGGAATACCGCATTGCCATCACCGGGTATATTCATGAACTGAATGCCTTTGGGGTGGTAGACAAGGATACCATCCGCGGATCAGCCTTTATTTCTTACCTGGACGAGCGGCGTTTTCTGAACATCATCGTGCAGGGCCGGGTGTACCTGGCCGAAGTGCTGCAACAGGGCCAGTCGCTCAGCTTATGCCTGCTGGCCGAACAGTTCACCAACAAATTCATCCGCAGCTGCAGTGAATTGCGCAAAGCAGTAAGCGTGCATTACCGCACCCGGCCGGTGCCGCGTTACGACGAATGGTTTGTGATGCGCAATCTCCAGAAAGTCAATTAACCCCTCCGCTGCTCATTTCCGCGTGCGCCGCATGCCAGGGATTCTGCCATGGCTTTCCCGCAAAGCAATATTTCCCTAAGTTTGCCCAAACCCAACTGTTCATGTACGACCTGCACGATTATCTGATACCGGTAGATATCCACGCGCTGAATGAAGACAGCGGTTACAACGACGGCCAGTTTGCCAAGCATATCCGGATCTACGATACCGAACTGCCCGACCTGGCAGATGCCGACATCGTGCTGGTGGGGGTGAATGAGTTCAGGGGCAGCGGCCTGTTTGAAGTGAAGCAGCAAGCGGCTTCGGTGATCCGTCGCCAGCTGTACCAGCTGCACTACTGGCATTTTGATACCCGCATTGCCGATATCGGGGATATCCGCACCGGGGCTTCCCTCAGCGACAGTTATGCCGCCATTAAAACCGTGCTCGCCGAACTGTTCCGCATGCAGAAAACCGTGGTGATCATCGGCGGTTCACATGATGTGACCCTGGCCCAGTATTTTGCTTACCGCGACCTGGGACGCTCCATTGAAGCCACCTGCATCGACGCCACGATTGACCTGCGGGGTGAAAGTCCGCTGCGCAGCGAGAACTTCCTGCTCGAGATGCTCACTGCCGAACCCAATTTTGTACGGCACTACAACCATATCGGTTTTCAGAGCTATTTTGTACACCCGCGCATGCTGGAAACAATGGATAAGCTGCGGTTTGACTGCTACCGCGTAGGGGTAGCCAAGGAGAATATGGACGAGATGGAGCCTGTACTGCGCAATGCGAACCTGGTGAGTTTCGACATCAATGCGATCAAATACAGCGATGCCCCCTCCGGCCGCTGCAGTCCCAATGGCTTTACCGGCGAGGAAGCGTGTATACTTGCGCGTTATGCCGGCATGGGCAGTCACATCAGCAGCTTTGGCATATACGGGTACCTGCCCGAGCAGGACGTGAATGCCCTCACCGCCCTGCAGGCAGCCCAGATGCTCTGGTATTTCATTGACGGCATCAGTCGCCGCAAGCAGGAAGCCTCCCTGGACGACACCGCCCTGTTCAACGAATTCAATACCGCCCTCACCGACGAGGGCACGCTCTTCCTCCAGAGCCGCCGCACCGGCCGCTGGTGGATGCAGCTGCCGGATAAGCAGCTCATCGCCTGCAGTTACAACGATTACATCACGGCCAGTAAAAATGAAATCCCGGAACGCTGGATACGGGCACAGGAGCGCAGTTGACCGGGCCGTCTTGTGCCTGTTTAACCGGTCAGTGCTGAGCTTTCAGGGGGAATTGCTGATGTGATCACTCCATCACCCATGGACCAACCTGATGCCTGTTCTGTTCATTCCGGCTTCATCATTCCCTCACCCGCAATTGCCTGCGAAAAGCTACCTTTAGCCTGAATTGTGGCCCATGATCCGGCATGCCAGTTTTTCCTGCCTCCGCGTTCCTGCTCTGCTGATCCTGCTCGGCTGGGCCTCGGCTTGCTCACTGCCCGCCCGGGTTCAGCGGGTAGCCACGACTACGCTGTTGCGCGACAGTGTGATGGCAAAGGCGCATATCGGGATCTGCCTTTATGAACCCGCTACCGGCCGCTACTGGATGCAGCACCAGGCTGCTGTGTATTTTGTGCCCGGCAGCTGTATGAAACTCTTCACACTTTATGCGGCCCTGCATACCCTGGGCGACAGCCTGCCGGCCCTGCGCTGGCGTGATGCCGGGGAGGGAGCCATCGAGATCCGCCCCACCGGAGACCCCACGCTGCTCAGCAGCCGCTTTACCCCGCAACCCGCCTTCGATTGGCTGCGCCGGCAATCCCGCGTTTGGGTGGATTGGCCATCCGCACCCCCGCCTTTCGGAAAAGGATGGGCCTGGGATGATTTTACGGAATCCTTTATGCCTGCCCGCAGCCCCCTGCCGCTGTATGAAAACAAACTGCAGCTGCGCCGGCAGGCGGCCAATGGCAGCATACAGTACCATCCGTCTCTTTTCAACCGCCCCGCGTTCCAGGCGCAGGGCGGACCGCTGTTTCCGGCGCCCGGACCGGATGCGCCGGTGAGCGTGCGGCCCTTTGCCAATGATGCGGCCACAGCCCTGGCCCTGTTGCAGGATACCTTACCCAACCTGCAGCAGCTTACCCTGACTACCTCGGATGAGCCGGCCTATCGTAACCGCAAGTTCAGCGTGCTCTATGCCCGGCCGCTCGATTCGGTGCTGATCCCCCTGCTGCACCGCAGCGATAATTTTTATGCCGAACAGTTGCTGCTGATGGCCGCCGGGGAAAAACTGGGCGAGATGCAGGAAGGCAGCCTGATCGATACCCTGCTGAACCATGCCCTCCCTACCCTGCCCGACCGGCCGGTATGGGTGGATGGCAGCGGACTCAGCCGCTATAACCTCGTTACCCCCCGCACCCTGGTGGCGTTGCTCGACAGTTTGCAGCGCCAGTTCGGATTGCCGCGGATGCAACGCCTCCTGCCCACCGGCGGGCAGGGCACGCTGAAAAATTATTTTCACACCGACAGCAGCTATATCTTTGCCAAAACCGGAACCCTCAGCAACCAGTCTGCCCTCAGTGGCTATCTCCTTACCCGCCGGAACAAGACCCTGATTTTTTCTGTACTCATCAACAACGCCCCCGGAAAAAGTGCTGCCCTGCGAAACGCTGTTGCGCTTTTTCTCGGAGAGATCCGCCGGCAGTTCTGACGATTCTTTCCGGATCAACCGGCATCCCTCTTGAAAAGAAACCACCGCCCTTAATTTTTTTTCCGGCAGGCATCGAAAGTACCTGACCGGGTATCTCCTTACAATGCGCAGTTTTGCGAAACCACAATGATGCTTATGAAAAAGATAGCTGTACTGTTAATACTCATGGCGGGCCTCTTTTCGCTGCAGGCCCAGCAGCCGGGTACCCTTTGTGATGCCAGGTTCAGTTTCAGCGTCAGCGCTGGTAACCAGGTACAGTTCATGCCCCTGGCCATCAATACCAGTGCCCTGCTGCAGCACCGCTGGTATTTCGGGGATGGCTCACCTTCATCGGCCGAACCGGCCCCGGCGCACACTTACCAGCCCGGTCAGTACCAGGTGCGGCACGAAGTGTATTACTGGTTGCCCAACGACAGCACCCTGCTGATCTGCGCCGATTCAGCCGTACAGGTCATCCTCCTCCCCGGCGCGGGCGCCTGTACCCTTACGCCGGCCTTTACATTCCGGCGCGACAGCCTTCAGCCGAATAAAGTGTATTTCTATAATCAAAGCACCGGGATGCAGGGCAATACCCGTCTGCGTTGGACATTTGGCGATGGCACCGCGTCGGATGCCGTTAACCCGGTGCACGTGTTTACCGCTTCCGGTCTCTTCAATGTATGCCTGACAGTAACCGATTCGTTCTGTACCCGTGAGCGGTGCCAGCCTGTGCAGGTACAGGTTCCCGTGAGTACCTGTAACCTGCAGGCCTATTACGGTGCTGTACCCGATTCTTCCAATCCGCTGAAAGTCTACTTCAGCAACCTTAGCGCAGGGTTCAGCAACACTGATACGGTACGCTGGACTTTCGGCGACGGCACTTCATCCGGCGATCTCAACCCGTCGCATACCTACAGCCAGCCCGGCACCTATACGGTTTGCCTGGTGCTGAAAAGGCCCCAGCCTTCGGGAACAGCCCCCTGTGTGCGGGAGTACTGCGCCCCCGTGACGGTGCAGTCACAGCCGCCCTGTACCCTGCAGGTTTCGTTTGTGAGTACGCCCTCCACCGCCAATCCGCTGCAGATCCGGTTCACCAATACCAGCGTGCCGCTCAGCAATACCGACAGCATTCGCTGGACTTTTGGCGATGGTTCCGGCTCTGCCGAACTCAACCCGGTGCATACCTACAACCAGGGGGGCAGTTATACCGTTTGTCTCCGTGTGAAAAAAGCGGCTTCCTCCGCGGCAGCCCCCTGTGTGCGGGAGTATTGTCAAACCCTCACCGTACTGGCGCCGCCACCCTGCAGCCTGGTGGTGGGTTTCAGCAGTCAGCCTTCCACGGCCAACCCGCTGCAGGTGCATTTCAGCAACAACAGCACGCCGCTCAGCAATACCGACAGCATCCGCTGGACCTTCGGCGACGGCACCAGTTCTGCCGAACTGAATCCCGTACATACCTTCCCTCAGGCGGGCAGCTATACCGTATGCCTGCGGGTGAAAAAGGTAACCGCCGCCGGCAGCGCCCCCTGTGTGCGGGAGTGGTGCCAGGTGATCGTATTGACACAGCCTGAGCCCTGCAACCTGCAGGTAAATTTTGATGTGGTGCGTGATTCGGTAACCGCAGGTGCCCTGCAGGCCTGGCGTTTTTACAATACATCCGTACCCCTGGCCGCCACAGACTCCTGCTTCTGGAGTTTCGGCGACAACACGCCCGTGGTGGTCACCAGCGGCAGCACGCCCTATGTGCTGCACAGCTTCCCGGCAAACGGCAATTACAATGTCTGCCTGCGGGTAAAGAAAATGCTGCCGGGCAGCACCACGCTGCAGTGTGAGCGCCAGCTATGCCGCAGCATCGTGATCCAGAACCCGCCGGCATGCACGCTGAACCCGCGCTTTACCTGGACTGCCGACAGTGTCAACCCCCGGCTGGTGCGCTTCAGCAACCACAGCGACGCCACCCCAGCCACAGCTACGGTGCGGTGGACCTTCGGGGATGGCAGCAGCAGCAATGAATGGAACCCGGTGCATGAATTTGCACAAACCGGTTTGTATAATGTTTGCCTCACGATCGTGCTGAACGGAACAAACTGTATGCGTGACAGCTGCGGCCCCGTGGTGCTGCAGCCGGCCCCGGCCGACAGCTGCCTCATCCGGCCCGCATTCACCCACCGCATCAGCAGCACCAGCCCGCATACGGTGATCTTCACCAATACCTCCGCCACGGCTACCGCTGCCGCCCAGGCCCTGTGGTCGTTCGGTGACGGCAGCTCGGCCACCAGCTGGAATGCCGAACACCGCTACAGCCAGCCGGGTGTGCATGTGGTTTGCCTGACGCTTTTCCAGGGCAATACCTGCAACCGTACGGTGTGTGATACTGTTCGGGTAAGCCAGGCCGTTACCCCGCCGGTATCCTGCGACAGCCTGCGGCTGAATTTTGCTTACCGCCGCGATGCCTATATGCCCAACAAGTTGTTCTTCTTTGCCCTGGCGCCGCAGCCGCTGGTGCGGCAGCAATGGGTCATCCGCCGCGCAGGCGACAGCCAGCAGGTGGTCATCAACCGTCCGGATCCGGTATACGTGTTCCCCGACACCGGTTTGTACAATGTTTGCCTGAAAGGCGGCTTCCTCAACGGATGTGAAAAAACGCACTGCCGCGAAATCCGCATCTACAGCACGGCACTGCCCGCCCAGTGTGTGCTCCATGCCTATCCCAACCCGGCACAGGGGCAGGTATCCGTGAATGTGCAACTGGAGGTACCCGGTCCCGTTACCGTTTCAGTGTACAGCATGCAGCAGATCCTGATGCAGCGGGTTACCACCCAGGGGGTGGCGGGCAATAACCTCATCACGCTGAACGTACAGCAGCTGCCCACCGGGTTCTATACCATGCGTATCGTGTATGGTAACCGCGTATGTTATGCACGGTTCCAGAAAATTTAGGAAGGTTTCAATAATCATACAAAGAAAACTACCACCTGCGGTTTCCACCGCGGGTGCTTTTTTTTGCAGGCAGGACTCAGCGGCCAAAGAGGCGGTCGAGGTCCTGTTTTTTGAAACTGCTGTAGGTGGGTTTGCCGTTGGGCGTGATGTTGGGCGTGCTGCAGCGGAAGAGGTCTTCCACAAGGGCGCTGCATTCTTTCGGGCTCAGGGGGGTGCCGGCTTTTACGGCGTGCTGCCAGGCCAGTGAACGGAGTAGCTTCTCCCGCTTGCTGAATTTGGGATCGGTGCTGAAGTGCTTGTATTGCTCCAGGATCTGTTCAATATTGCTTTTCTCATTGCCCTGGGTGATATCCGCGGGCGTGCCCTGGATCACGAAGCTGTTGTTGCCAAAGGGTTCCAGCTGATAGCCCAGTGCCTGCAGTTCATCCAGCAGCCCGGTGAGCAGGGTGGCATCCGGCGCAGACAACTGGAGGGTGGCGGGGAAGAGGCTCTGCTGGGTAGCGATGGGCTTACCGGCGGCAGCCTCCTGGAAACGTTCATAGAGGATGCGCTCGTGGGCATTCTGCTGGTGAATCAGCAGAAACCCTTCCGCATCCGGGAGCAGGAGATAGCTTTGGTGCAGCTGTACCACGGCAGCGGCCTGCCGTTCATGCGGGGGCTGCAGCAGAGGTTCCTGAGCCGGCGCGCCGGCCTGTGGGGCAAAGGCATCGGGTGCCGGCTGTGGGCTGGAGGGTTCGTAGAAATCTTTCCAGTGCTTCAACTCTGAGCTTCGTTCAATGAAGTGTGCCTGGTGTTTTTGGGTAAAACTGCTGAACAGGGGAGAGGCGGTGGCTGAGCTCTGGCGGGCTTCTGTGAAGGGTTTGTTCACCGCGTCGAGTTGCTGGATGCCGGCATCCAGTTCAAAATCGAGGGCCGGCGTGATGCTGAACTGGGCAAGGGCATGTTTCACCGCACTCTGCACAAAGGCATACACAATTTTTTCGTCCTCAAACTTGATCTCCTGTTTGGTGGGATGCACGTTGATGTCGATCTGGGAAGGGTCGAGGTCGATGAACAGGGCATACATCGGGAAGCTGTCTTTCGGAATCATCTGGTCGAAAGCCCCCATGATGGCATGGTTGAGGTAGGCGCTTTTGATGAAGCGGTTGTTCACAAACAGGTATTGATCGCCGCGGGTTTTGCGGGCGGTTTCCGGCTTGCCTACAAACCCGTAGATGTTCATGTAATCCGTTTGTTCATTGATGTTCACCAGTTTGGCGGCATACTGGTTGCCCAGGATCTGAACAATCCGTTGTTTCAGGGAGCCTTTTTCTAGGTGAAACACCTGTTGCCCGTTGCTGGTGAGGGAGAAGAACAGTTGCGGAAACGACATGGCCACGCGGATGAACTCTTCCACGATGTACCGCATCTCTGCGGCATTGCTTTTGAGAAAATTGCGGCGGGCCGGCACGTTGAAGAAGAGGTTTTTCATCGCAATGCTCGTGCCCAGTTCCCAGGCTACGGGTTCCTGGCGGGTCACCACACTGTTTTCCAGCTCGATGAAGGTACCCATAACGGCATCGCTGCTGCGGGTTTTCAGCTCCACCTGGGCCACGGCCGCGATACTGGCCAGCGCTTCGCCGCGGAAGCCCATGGTTTTGATCTGAAAGAGATCGTCGATGTTGCGGATCTTGGAAGTGGCATGGCGTTCAAAGGCCATGCGGGCATCGGTTTCGCTCATGCCTTTGCCATTGTCCACCACCTGCACGAGGGCTTTGCCGGCATCGTTGATGATGAGCCGGATTTCACTGGCGCCCGCGTCTACCGCGTTTTCCAGCAGCTCTTTCACGGCGCTGGCCGGCCGCTGGATCACTTCTCCGGCGGCTATCTGGTTGGCAATGTGATCGGGGAGTAACTGAATCGTGTTGGACAAACCTCTTCTGCTTTGCCACAAAGGTACAATAACGTGGTGGGAACGGTCTTCCTGTGCATAAGAAAAGGGCTGGCCCGGCGGGGACAGCCCTTTTACCCTGTGCTGGCTATACTTTATGATAATGTCAGAAGTTGGCGATTTTGAGTTTGCGCGGAATCTTCACCTCAAAGGTTTGGGCGGCGCCGTTGCGGGTCACCGTGATTTTGTAGGATTTCTTCTCCGGATCGGGTACCAGCTCCTCGCGTGCATCATCGGTATTCGCGATTTTGCGGCCATTGATTTCGGTGATCAGGTCATCCTTCCGGATGCCGGCGCTGGCTGCTGCGGAGCTGTCTTCCACGTTGATCACGCGTACGCCATTGCCTTCCTCCGTATCCTGCAGTTTCAGCCCGATTTTCCTGCCCCTTCCCGGTGCGAAACCAAAGCCGGGTACATCCATCGGGGTCAACGATCCTTCCATATTGACTTCGGGTGCTACCGGGCTGCCGGGCATGCTGAAAGCCCGTACCCGCGGCCGGGTGCCGGTGATCATCTGCCGGTTGCTGCGTTTGCCCAGGCTGATTTTGGTGCTGGCTTTCTTCCCTTCGCGCAGGTAGGCAATCTTCACCTCATCGCCGGGTTTTTTAAAGCCGATCACATCCGAAAGGGCTTCGGGCCCATCGATGGCTTCTTCCCCCACTTTGGTGATGATATCGCCTTTTTTCAGTCCGGCTTTTTCCGCCGCGCTGCCTTTCACCACGTCTTCAATGCGGGCGCCCTTTTCGGTTTTTTCGGTGGTTACGCCCAGGAAGGCCTTGTTGCTGTTGCCTTCCTCCATCTCCAGTTCAAAGTTGCGGGCAAATTCATCCCCGAACTGCTCTCCCCATTTGCCCCAGTCGTCGCCGTTGAAATCAAAATTCCAGAACATCTTTTTGTTGCCGTCGGTGATGGTCATGCGGCGTTTGCTGATGGTCACGTCTTTGTCCATGAACTCTGCCAGGGGCTTTCCGTTCACCGTAATCTGGTCGCCGTTGATTTCCACTTTCAGCTTTACGTCTTTGTTGCCTTTCTGCCGGATGATGATTTCCTGGCTTTCTTTGGTGCCGGGCTTTTCGGCGGCTTCAGGGCCGTCCTGTGCAAATCCGAGGGCGGGCAGTAATCCCAGGGTGGCTATCCCCAGGGCAGTCCAGATGTTTTTCATATGTGCTATTTTTTTATTTACGAAAGATTTAGTAGAGCAAAAATAGCCGGAAATTTCGAATTACGAAATAATTCGGAGATTCAGATCCGGCTTTAACATTTCTTTCAGGAACCGGGCGGCATCAGAGGATTTCGCACACCTGCCGGTGGATGTTCATTGCGATTTTATCCGTGGGCACATCATTGGCATCGCCGCCGAAGGGGTCTTCAATTTCTTCGGCGATGAGTTCGAGGCTGGCCAGTACATAGAAGGTGAGGGCCACCACGGGAATCACATAGTAGCCGAGGCTGAACACATAGCCCACCGGCAGGGTGATGATATAAAAGAAGATGAATTTTTTGATGAAGCCACTGTACGAAAAGGGAATCGGGGTGTTCTTGATGCGCTCGCAGGCGCCGCAGATGTCGGTAAACGACTGCAGTTCGGCATTGAGGAAGAGCAGCTGTTCGCCCGTCAGCGCGCCCTTCTTCTGCAGTGCATGGATTTGGCGGTACATCAGCAGGGCCACCTGGTTGGGAATATGCTTGTCTTTGTCCAGCGCATTCAGCAGCTGTCCATGGTCTTCTTCAAAAAGTTCGGTACGGGTGCGTTCCGCGCGGAGGTGGTTGCGGAGGGCAAAGGCGTAGGCGGGAATGATTTTCCGGAAAAAAGCCCGCGTTTCCTTTTCTTCCTCCGGCAGCATCACCGAAAGTTTCAGGGCCAGGTTGCGGCTGTTGTTCACCAGCGATCCCCAGAGTTTGCGGCCTTCCCACCAGCGGTCATAGGCCGTATTGGTGCGGAATACCAGCAGCATCGAAATGGCAAAACCCAGCAAGCCATGGAGGAGAGGAATGTTTTTCAGGTAGCTTTTGTCGGTGAGCTGCAGCCAGTCTTTTTCAATGAAGGCAATGAGTCCCGAGTAGGCCGCCACCCCGAGGATCAGGGGAAAGAGCGCACGGAAGGTATCGGCCTTGTGAAACCGTACGATAAAGCTGAACCAGTCTTTAGGGTTGTAGTTGATCATGCCGTTTAAAGGTAATGCAATCGGTCTGTTCCCGGCGGGCCGGTCTCCCCGGCCTGCAACGCGGTGGTATCCCGGATTACAGCAGGGCCTTTACCCGGTTGATCACTTCCGGCAGTCCGCTTACCTCCTGTCCCCCGGCTGTAGCCAGGTTTTTCTGACCGCCGCCGCCGCCCCTGATCAGGGCCGCCACCTGTTCTTTGATGATTTTTCCGGCGTCGAGGTTTTTGGCGGTCACCACGGTATCGGCGATGCTGATGGCCACATAGGGTTTACCGTCGATATTGGCGCAGAGTACCACCAGGGCGTCGTGCAGGTGATGCTTGACATCGCCGGCCAGCTTTTTCAGGGCATCGGCGCTGCTCACTTCCACGATATCGCCCACAAAGGTTACGTTACCGATGA
This sequence comes from Ferruginibacter sp., assembly GCA_041911275.1. GTDB lineage: Bacteria > Bacteroidota > Bacteroidia > Chitinophagales > Chitinophagaceae > Ferruginibacter. The sequence continues at coordinate 29,080 of JAYRPG010000167.1, forward strand.
TTTCATCTTTCTGCAGGAGTTCGTTGCGGATGCCTACCAGCTGGCGGGCTTCGAGGCCTTCCACCCGTTTTTTCAGTTCGCTGTTTTCTGCCTGCAGCTGCTGGATGGCTTTCAGCGGTTCTTTGGGATTCTTGAGCTGCGCTTTCAGGGCGGAGAGTTCAGTCAGTTCCTGGCGGAGGTAGGCTTCTGCAGCGGCTCCGCAAACGGCTTCCACCCGGCGCACGCCGGCTGCCACGGCAGATTCGCTTTTGATGGCAAACAGCCCCAGCTCACCGGTATAGCCCACATGGGTGCCGCCGCAGAGCTCAATGGAGTATGCGGGGTCCATGATCACCACCCTTACAGTATCTCCGTATTTCTCTCCGAACAGGGCCATGGCGCCGAGGGCCAGGGCTTCTTCCTTGGGCAGGGTTTTGATGATGACCGGTACATTTTCGCGGATTTTATCATTCACCCGGGCTTCCACCTGCCGCAGTTCTTCGTCGGTTACTTTGGCAAAATGGCTGAAGTCGAAGCGCAGGTGTTCCTCATTCACCAAACTGCCTTTCTGGGCCACATGGGTACCCAGCACGCTGCGCAGGGCCGCATGCATCAGGTGGGTAACGCTGTGGTGGATGGTGATGGCTTTGCGCCGGGCCGCGTCTACCCGGGCCTGTACGGGGGCTTCGGGCTCGGCCGGCAGCTTGTCGGTGAAGTGGATAATCAGGTCGTTTTCTTTTCGGGTATTCTGCACCGTGAGGGTTTCGTTCCCGAACTGCAGGGTGCCGGTGTCGCCCACCTGACCGCCGCTCTCGGCATAGAAGGGGGTTTCGGCCAGTACGAGCTGGTACGCGGTCTTGCCTTTGGCGGTTACTTTGCGGTAGCGCAGCAGGCGGGTGGCGGTTTCCAGGCTGTCGTATCCCGCGAAGCGGTTCGTTTCCTGGCTGCCGAGCATCACCCAGTCGTCGGTTTCCAGGGCCGTGGCGGCGCGGGAGCGGTTTTTCTGCTGCTCCATTTCCGCATGGAAGCCTTCCTCATCCACCTGCAGCTGCTGTTCAGCGGCAATGAGGCGGGTGAGGTCGATCGGGAAGCCGTAGGTGTCGAGCAGTTCAAACGCGGCGGCGCCCTGGATGAGGCCGCTTGCCCTGGACTGTGACACAATATCATCCATCTTTTTCAGGCCTTTGTCGAGGGTGCGGAGGAAGGCTTCCTCTTCTTCCCGGATCACTTTCGCCACAAAGTCCTGCTGCTTTTTCAGTTCGGGGAATACCTCGCTGAACTGGTCGGCAATCACCGGCAGCAACTGGAAAAGGAGGGGTTGCTTGTAATCGAGGTAAGAGAAATAATACCGTACGGCGCGGCGCAGGATGCGGCGGATCACATAACCGGCGCCGGTGTTGGAGGGCAGCTGCCCGTCGGCGATGGTAAAGCTGATGGCCCGGATATGATCGGCCACCACGCGGAAGGCCACGCTGGCGCGGTCGGTGCCGGCCTGGTATTTTTTTCGGGTAAGCTTCTCCGTTTCCTGGATGGTGCCGCTGAATACATCGGTGTCGTAGTTGCTCTGTTTGCCCTGCATCACCCGCACCAGGCGCTCATAGCCCATGCCGGTATCCACATGTTTTTCGGGCAGCTGCTCCAGGGTGCCGTCTTTTTTCCGGTTGTACTGGATGAACACGTTGTTCCAGATTTCGATCACCTGGGGATGATCGCGGTTCACCAGGGTTTTGCCGTTTACCTCGCGGCGTTCCTCGTCACTGCGGCAGTCCACATGAATTTCGGTGCAGGGTCCGCAGGGCCCGGTATCGCCCATCTCCCAGAAATTGTCTTTTTTGTTGCCGTGCAGGATGCGGTCTACCGCCACATATTTTTTCCATTCGTTGAAGGCTTCCTCGTCTTTCGGCAGTCCTTCTTTTTCATCGCCTTCAAAGATGGTGACATAAAGCCGGTCTTTGTCGAGCTTGTACACTTCCGTCAGCAGTTCCCAGCTCCAGGCAATGGCCTCGGTTTTGAAATAATCCCCGAAACTCCAGTTGCCCAGCATCTCGAACATGGTGTGGTGGTAGGTATCCACGCCCACTTCTTCCAGGTCGTTGTGCTTACCGCTCACCCGCAGGCATTTCTGGGTATCGGCCGCCCGTTTGTAGGGGGCGGGTTTATTCCCGAGGAAATAGTCTTTGAACTGGTTCATCCCCGCATTGGTGAATAACAGGGTGGGATCGTCTTTCAGCACGATGGGCGCGGAGGGAACAATAGTATGCGCTTTGGAACGGAAAAACTCAAGAAATTGCTGACGTATTTCGGCACTCGTCATCATATCCAGCATGTTTTGGGTTGATTTTTGCGAATGAACGGTCTATATTTGTAAGCTATGCCCGACGGCCCGCAAAGGTAATGAATGTGGGGCAATGCGGGGGAAGGAGGCTTGGGCGTAAAGGGGAGAAGGTTGGGAGAGGTTCAGGAAGGTTCAGGGAGGTTTAGAAAGGTTGGATATCCGGCGTGATGCGACAGGTGTGAGGGGCGCTGTTGACCTTTGACGATTCACCATTGATGATCCCTCAGCGGAGGACATGAAAAAAGTAAAATATTTCTATAACACCAATACGCTGCGCTATGAGAAGCTGGTTACCCCCCTGCGGGTGAAACTGCTTCGGGTGTTTGGATTTATTTCGGCCCTCCTGGTGAGTTCTGCCCTCGTGATCTGGCTCTACACCAAGTTTATCCCCAAGCCTACCGAGAAAGAAACCGACCTGCGGTACAAAGTGCTGCGGGACGATTACAACGACCTGGCGGCGCGCCTCAAACAGCTGCAGCAGCAGATGGCCGAGCTGGAGAAGCGCGACAACGAGGTGTACCGCTCCATTTTTGAAGCCAACCCCCTGCCCGACAGCGCCCGCGCCAAACTCACCGAAAAATCCAAAGAGGTGGCCAAGGTGAATGTGATGAGCGACGACCAGCTCAGCAAAGACATTGCCGCCCAGCTCAACAACATCAGTGCCCGCATCGAATACCAGCGGAAGAGCTATCTCTCCATTGAAAAGCTGATCCGCAACCAGGATGAAAAGCTGGCCTGCATGCCGGCCATTCAGCCGGTGAGCAACAAAGACCTTTCGCGGATTGCCTCCGGCTTCGGCGTACGCATCCATCCCATCTATGGTATTCCCAAGATGCACAACGGGCTCGACTTTACCGCTCCCACCGGCACCCCCATTTATGCCACCGGCGACGGAAGGGTATCGGCTGCCGGTCCCGGTACCGGTACCGGCAACCATGTGGTGATCAACCACGGTTACGGCTACGAAACCGTGTACATGCACATGGTGCGCATCAAGGTGCGCAGCGGCCAGCGGGTGAAAAGGGGTGAGGTGATCGGCTGGGTGGGCAATACCGGCGCCAGTACCGGTCCGCACTGCCATTATGAGGTGCACATCAACGGCAACCCGGTGGATCCGGTATACTTCTTTTACAATGACCTGAATGCGGAACAGTACGACCGCCTCCTGAAAATTGCGGCCACGGGCAGTGCAAAAAGTTTTGATTAGAAAAGCCTGCGTTTCGGCCAAAGCCTTTACTTTTAACTCCTGCAATGGGAAAGCTCACCCAGATAGCGTTTGATTTTGATCTGCCCCCTGCTTCACCGGAGCCGGTGAAGGCGCCGCCTGCGCCTAAAAAGCAGCCTGCTGCGCCTGCCCCTGTGGTGGTAGCCCTGCCGGAGCAGAAAAAGCCCAAATCCACGCGGGGCCGCAAGAGCCTGAAAGAAATGAGTGCCTCGGCCGCCCAGGTAGCCGTGCCTGATGATGAAGTGCTGTTTCAGAAAATGTATTATCCCATCGGCCAGGTAGCGGCCTGGTTCAAGGTCAATCCCTCCCTGATCCGGCTTTGGGAAAATGAATTCGACGTACTCAAGCCGAAGAAAAACGGCAAGGGCGACCGTCTCTTCCGCCCCGAAGACGTTAAGAATCTCCAGTTGATCTTTCACCTCACCCGCGAAAAGAAATATACCCTGGAGGGCGCCAAGGATTATTTCCGCAACCAGAAGAACGCGGAGGAGAAATCAGCCGCCATCGACTCCCTCAAAAAACTGCGGGCCTTCCTGCTGGAGATGAAGGCCAATCTCTGAATTACTGTTGAAAAGAACGACTGACCGGTACCGGTTCAGCGCACGGAAAACTGGAGAATGCCGGTTTTGTGCAGCAGGTATACCTGCCCGTTAGTGACCTTTACCTGCAGGGCTTCCCGGAAAACCGGGGGTAGGGGATATTCCCGCAGTTCCTGGGTAGCGGCCACATACTGGTACAGGGTATCGCCGCGGAAACCGTAGAGGTCGCGGTTCACCACGCCGGTATATTGCCAGCCGCGCCAGGCGAGCCGGCTGCGGAAAGCGCCGTAGATGTCAAAAATGTAAAACCCTTTCTCCGGGTCATACAGGTTCACATAGCCTTCCTGGTCGATGATGCTCACCGGCGCGGGGATGCTGTCGAAGAGCATGCGGAAGTCAACGGTTTCTGTGAGCACGGCGCCGCCTTCATCCACCTTTTTCAGCCTGCCGTCTCCTTCATCAAACACCCAGATATTGTTGTCGTACGACGTGGCGATGGTGCCCACGTTAAAAATATTCTGCTGCCGCAGGTTGATCACATTGCGGAGGTTGAGGAACCGGTCGAGGGTAACCACGGTGGCGAAGTTGCGGTAATACAGCAGCAGCTTCAGTGGGTTGGTAACGTCGATGCTGTACAGTTTCCCGTACCGGCGCACCTCATTGAACACCCCGGCCGAATCGCCGCGGTTGTTCAGTTTTTTGAGCTGGTTGCCGCTGTTCAGCAGGTAAAGATTGCCGAGGTTGTCTACATTGAAATAACTGTATTCGCCGGGGATGAGGCGGCTGAACCGCAGTACCGAGTCGGTCTGTGCCGCCAGGGCAGCCGGCAGCAGGGCAAGGGCCAGGACTGCTATGGTGAAGCGGCGCATCATCCTTTGAAATATTCGAGTGTCAGCTGTTGTCCGTCGAAGCAGGCATAACTGCGGTAGCGGATCCATTCGCCGAGGTTGAGGTACCGGCTGCCGGGCTGCAGGGTAAAGTCGATCGGCAGGTGGCGATGGCCGAAAATGAAAAAGTCGGTGGGGGTATGCTGCAGCACTTCCCGGGCATAAATGATGAGCCATTCCTTGTCTTCGCCCAGGAAGCGTTCTTCATAGCTTTTGTCGGCCAGCCGGCTTTTTTTCGAGAAATAAGCCGCGAGGCCGATGCCGATCACCGGCGGCAGGATGCCGAACAGCCACTGGCAAAGCGGATTGCGGAAAATTTTCTTGAGGAACTTATAGCCGTGATCACCGGGGCCCTGTCCGTCGCCATGCCCCACCAGGAAAGAACGCCCATGAAAACTGAACCGCGTGGGTTCGCTGTACACCTGCATGTTCAGTTCCGTTTTGAAATAGTCCTTCACCCACATGTCGTGGTTGCCCATAAAAAAATGCAGGCGCACGCCCTGGTCTGACAGCTCGGCCAGTTTGCCCAGCAGCCGTACATAGCCTTTGGGCACCACTTTGCGGTATTCGAACCAGAAATCGAAGAGATCGCCCACCAGGAAGATATCCGATGCGTCGGCGCCGGCCTGGTGGAGAAACCTGACGATGGCTTTTTCCCGTTCCAGGCTTTCGGCGTGGTCGGGCACACCCAGGTGGAAATCAGAAAGGAAATAAATTTTTTTATCGGCTGGTGCGCTCAAGCGGTTGCAGATGAATGAAACAATGGTCAAAAATAAACATTCATCCCCAATGCGCGCCGGGCAGGGATTGGCTGAACTTTTATAATTTGTGGGGCATGCTGCTCATTTACAGCGAAAGGCCATCGGCCAGGCTGCAGTACATCTGCGATTACCTCTTCCGGGAAAGGATGGGGGTGCCCTGCCGTTTTACACAGGCTGCGGAGGAATTGCAGGCCTTTGAAGGGCCGGCGCTCTGCTATGCCTCACAGCCCCTGCCGGGTAATGCCCTCCACATCCGCAGTTGCGGCCTCCTGTTTGAGGAGGGGATCCGTCCGCAGGCGGTGGAGGTGACGGACCGGGAGGGGGTACCTGTTTTTTTTGCCGCTCCCGATGGCTGCATGGGTTTTGATGTGCTGGCAGCCGCTTTCTACCTGCTCAGCCGTTATGAAGAATACCTGCCTTTTACCGCAGACGAATACGGCCGTTTTCCGCACCGCGCTGCCCTCGCTTTCCGGGCCGGTTTCCTGCAGCGCCCGCTGGTGGATGAATGGATGCTGCTCCTGCAGGAACGGCTGCAGCAACAGTTCCCGGCTTTCCGGCCGGTGAGGGGGAGCTTCTGCGTGTTGCCCACTTATGACATCGATATGGCCTGGTCGTACCGCCACAAGGGCTGGCTCCGCAACCTGGGTGGCTGGCTGCGGCATCCTGGTCTCAGCCGGCTGGCCGTACTCAGCGGCCGCAAACCGGATCCATTTGACGCCTACGACTGGCTTGATGCGCTTCACCATAAAACGGGTGTGCGTGCCCGTTATTTCTTCCTGCTTGCCGAACGCAATGGCCGGCTGGATAAGAACATCCTGCCCGCCCATCCTGCCCTGCAGGCGCTCGTAAGGCGGCACAGCCAGCAATATGATACGGGCATTCATCCCAGCTGGCAGAGCGGGGATGAGCCGGCCCTGCTGCAGCGCGAGATCGCCCGGCTCGAAAGCATGAGCGGTAAACCGGTGCGGCATTCCCGGCAGCATTATATCCGCTTCCGGCTGCCGGATGATTACCGCCGCCTCCTGGCCGCGGGCATCACGGATGATTATTCCATGGGATACGGCAGCATCAACGGTTTCCGGGCCTCGGTGGCCGCGTCTTTTTCCTGGTACGACCTCGCCGCCGAAACCGTTACGCCGCTCCGCATCCATCCCTTCTGCTTCATGGATGCCAATGCGCTTTATGAACAGCGGCTCAGTCCCGGCCTTGCCCTGGCGGAGCTGATGAATTTTCAGCGCAGCTGCCAGGAAGTGAGGGGCACACTCATCAGTATCTTCCACAATAACTTTCTTGGAACCGATCCTTTTTTTGCAGGCTGGCGGGAGATGTATGCCCGCTGGCTCATTCAGTGTGCTGCTGCGGCACAGACCGGTTGCGCCGCAGGCTGAAGTTCACCAGGAATACCCCCAGCAGGGTAACGATAGCGCCCCAGAGGATATGCAGATTCAGTTTTTCGCCCAGCAGCCATCCGGCGGTCAGGATGGCCACCAGCGGGTTGAAATAGGCGTAGAGGGAAAAGAGAGCGGCCGGCAGATGTTTCATGGAATACACGAAAGCGGCAAAGCTGATGATGGAGCCGGCGAGGATCAGATAGGCCAGGGCCGACCAGCCCTGCCAGCTGATCTGCTGCAGGGGAATCAGTTCACCCTTTGCCCAGGCTACGGGCAGCAGGATGCCCGAACTGATCAGCATCTGCCAGCCCGTGGCATAATAGGGGTTGATCTGCATCCGGTTGCGGGCAATCACCATCGTGCCGATGCTCCAGGCCAGCATAGCCAGTACAGAGAGCAGCACGCCGAAGAAAAACGCGGCATCGTGGCTGCCCGTCATCGCGTTTTCATAAAATACGATACCCGTACCGCCGATGCCCAGCAGCAGGCCGGCGAAAGTAAGCGGCGATACATCGCGGTTGTTGAAGAAAAGCATTTCAATGATCACCACACTCAGGGGATAGAGGGCGCCGATCAGGGAGCTTAACCCGGTGGGGATGTACTGCAGGCTCCAGGTGCTGAGTCCGTTGGCACAAACAAACATCAGGATCGACAGCACGAAGAGGGCGCCGAACTGCCGCCCGGTGGGCAGGGGCAGTTTTTTCAGCAGCAGAAAGAACAGCACCAGCACGCTGCCGCCCACAAACTGCCGGATGGCGGCCATCTGGAAAGCGGGGATATGCTGCACGCCGATCTTACTGGCTACCCAGGTGGTGCCCCAGAGGATGCTCGTGGTGGCCAGGGCAATGAGCCCGCGGGTTCGGTGGGTGGAAGCTTGCAAAAACGGATGATTAACGGAACGCCGCAAAAATACGAAGCTGCAAACGAATGACCGGCTGTCCTCAATGGCGGAAATGCCGCATGCCCGTCATCACCAGGGCCAGCTGCTGTTCCTGGCAGTACCGGATGCTGTCCTGGTCACGCAGCGATCCGCCGGGCTGAATGAAGGCGCTGATGCCGGCGGCGTGGGCAATCTTTACACAGTCGTCGAACGGGAAAAAGGCATCGCTGGCCAGTACAGCGCCCTGCAGGTCAAAACTGAACTGGCGGGCTTTTTCGATGGCATGGCGCAGTGAATCAATGCGGGAGGTTTGTCCGCAGCCCTTGCCCACCAGCTGCCGGTTTTTCACCAGGGCAATGGCGTTGCTCTTGAGGTGTTTGCACACCAGGTTGGCGAAGGCCAGGTCATCTTTTTCTTCCGGCGTGCAGGGACGTCCGCCTGCTTCCGTCCAGGTGCTCCAGTTGCCTTCATCCGCATCCTGTACCAGGGTGCCGTTGAGTACCGACCGGTATTGGCGGCGGACCGGCAGGCTGGCTTTTTGCTGCAGCAGGATCCGGTTCTTACGGGTTTGCAGCAGGGCCAGTGCATCAGGGTCGAAGGCCGGCGCCAGCAGCACTTCAAAGAAAATTTCGCTGATGGCTGCGGCTGTAGCGGCATCGATGGTGCCGTTGCAAACCAGCACGCCGCCGAAAGCGCTTTCCGGATCACCTGCCAGCGCAGCTTCCCAGCATTGCTGCATCGTATCCCGCTGGGCGATGCCGCACACGTTGGTATGTTTGATGATGGCGAAGGTGGGCGCGCTGAATTCGCGGATCAGTTCCATCGCGGCGTTCACATCCACCAGGTTGTTGTAGGAGAGTTCCTTGCCGTGCAGCCGGGTAAACAGCTGCTGCAGGGCGCCGTAGAAAACGCCCGGCTGGTGCGGGTTCTCGCCGTAGCGCAGGGGGTAGGGATCCGGAACCGATTCCAGGAAGTAACGGCCATCGGCCGGCGTAAAATACCGGGCAATGGCCACATCATAATGGGCCACCACTTCAAAAGCCAGGGCCGCAAAAAGGCGGCGCTGTTCGAGGGTGGTGCTGCCCTGCTGATCTTTCAGCAGCTGCTCCAGCAGCGGGTATTCTTTTTTGGCGGCCACCACCACCACATCCTGGTGGTTCTTGGCGGCGGCACGGATCATGGAAGGACCGCCGATATCAATCTTTTCAATAATCGCTGCCTCCTCGCTGGTGGCGGCTACCGTTTCTTCGAAGGGATAGAGATCCACAATCACGAGGTCGATGGCGGGGATCTGGTATTGCTGCATTTCGGCCACGTGCTGCGCATCTGCGCGTTTGCCCAGGATGCCGCCGAACACGGCGGGGTGAAGCGTTTTTACCCGGCCGCCGAGGATGGAGGGATAGGTGGTGAGTGTTTCCACCGGCACACAGGGCACTTTCAGGGACTCGATGAACTGCTGGGTGCCGCCTGTTGAGTAGAGGGTTACTCCCTGCTGGTGCAGCAGGCGCACGATGTGCTCAAGCCCATCCTTGTAAAAAACAGAGATGAGCGCAGATTGAATCTTCTTATTCATTCGAAGGGGGGAGTTATCAGTCTGAAAGGAAGGCCCCCTGTTCGGTAACAGGATGGCATTGCAAATGTAGCCGTTCACAGGCTTGTTTCCATGCTTCAATTTTCCACAACGGATTGCTGGCGTCGATGATCAGCCAGCGGAAGCGGTAGTACGGCAGCAGCTCTTCAATGGTTGCGTCGGGGTTATGACTCAGTACGAGGTAATCCGTATACACCGGCGTGGCGGGAGCGGGGCCTGCGGGCTTTTGTTCAATCAGCACCAACCGGCGGTTACCAAGCTGATAAGCGTTGCCGTGTTGCTGCAGTGAAGGCAGCCGTTCCGCGGGCTGGCTCAGCCGCAGGGCTGTACGGGCGGGCCTGAGGTGAAAATGCGGCAACCGGATGCTGTCGCCCACAAAATGATACTGTTTGCCGGCTGCAAAATCGATGGCCTGCTGTTTGGGGATATGATAAATGATGATGCGTTGCTGGTTCATGGCGCGCCAGTCTGCCCAGGCATGGCAGGCCAGGAATGCCGCCATGCAGCTGAGGGCGCTCACCAGCAGCGGGGTGCTCCTGTACAGGAGCCAGGCGGCGCCGGCCATCACGGCGCCGTACAACAGCAGGGTGCTGATGCCGTTGGCGGGGATCTGGTCCCATACCGCCAGGGGCCAGTTGTTGATCATCCGGATGAACCCGTTCAGCCACTGCAGGAGCCAGCTGATGAGCGTGCCCGTTAACTGGGCTACAGGCGTCAGTCCGCAGAGGGCGAGCAAGGCGATACAGGCATAGAGCACGAGCGTGGAGAGAGGTACTGCCACGAGATTACTCACGAGAAAGGACAGGGGGAACTGGTGGAAATGGTAGAGGCAGAGCGGAAAGGTGAGTACCTGCGCAGCTAGGGTGATGCTGACGGCCTGCCAGAGCAGGTCGGGCAGTTTCCAGGGGATGAAGAGCAGGTGATAGAGCGGGCGCTGCAACCAAATGATACCCGTTATCGCGCTGAAGCTGAGCTGAAAGCCCAGGTCCCATAAATAACCGGGGTTCCAGGCCAGCATCAGCAGGGCCGAACCGGCCAGGGCGTTGAAGGTGGAGCTGCGCTTGAAGAAGAAGCGGCCCGTGGTGAGAAAGCTGAACATCACGGCCGAGCGGATCACCGATGCTGAGGCGCCGGCCAGCAGGGCGAAGAGCCAGAGGGCGGTGAGAATCAGGACCGCCTGCAGTTTTCCGGAGCGTTTTACCAGGGGCAGCCGCGTGAAGATGCCCAGCAGCAGACCATAGATCAAACCCAGGTGCATACCCGAGATCGCGATGATGTGCACTACGCCCGTATTGCTGTATGCCTGCACCAGGTCTTTGTCCAGGTCCTGCGTATACCCGATCAGCAGCGCTTCGGCGATGCCGGCTTCCTCTGATCCCTTGACATAGGTGCGCAGCTGCCGCAGCACTGCATCCCTCACCTGGTAGAGGCCCTGCCAGAAGGGATGCGCCTGTTGTTCTGGTGTGAGCGTCCATTGTCCCGGCCGGAGGAAGGCCTGGTGGAACAGTCCGCGCCGCGCCGCATAAGCGGCATAGTTGAAGGCGCCGGGGTTGCCGCTGTTGCGGATCGGCTGCAGCTGAGCACGGATCAGCAGGGTATGGCCGAAACGCAGGGAGGCCGCAGTGCTGTCGTTGAGGCTGAGGTAGAGCAGCAGCTTTCCTGAGCAGGGGAGCAGTTGCTGGTTCCTTACCCGGTTCAGTACCCGCACCACGGCTTTCAGGGTATGGGGTTTTCTTTCCGGCGGTTCGCTGAGGGCTACCTGCAGCCATTCGCCGGGCTGGTGCTGATGGCCGTACCAGTGGGTTTGCTGCCGCGGATCCTGCTGCCGCGTAACGAGCATGGCTGTTGCGGCCAGCAATAACATCAGCAACAATCCCTGCAGTGGCTGCCATTGAAACTGCCACGACAAGGGCAGGCGGCGGAACAGCAGATAGGCGAAAGCAAAACAGCAGCAGGCAGTGAGGATATGCGGCAGCGTGAGTTGCAGGTTTTCCTGCAGCAGGATGCCCGCTGTCCAGGGCGGCAGCAGGCGCAGAAAGGGAGCCTCAATCCAGAGAGGGATATTTGAACCGGGGCGCATCCCTTCAAATTAAGGCCGCCGGATTTCCTGAGCCGGGTGATAAACGTTTAAGTGCGGCTCTGCAGCCCGGCGGGTTTATTTGCTCAGGTGCATGCTTCTCTCCTTGTACAGGGTGCGGAAGTAAGGATCGCGGAGGTCTTTGATGAAGCGGATGGCTTCACCGGTGCTCTTCATCTCGGGCCCCAGTTCCTTGTTCACGCCGGGGAATTTGTTGAATGAAAACACCGGCTCCTTGATGGCAAACCCGCTGAGTTTTTTCTCGAAGGTAAAATCGCGGAGTTTGTTCACGCCCATCATCACCCGGGTGGCGATGTTCAGGTAAGGGATCTGGTAGGCTTTGGCGATGAACGGCGTGGTGCGGGAGGCCCGGGGATTGGCTTCAATCACATACACGTTGCCGTCTTTGATGGCAAACTGGATATTGATGAGTCCTTTGATCTGCAGGGCGCGGGCAATTTTTTCCGCGTACTCCTCCATGGTTTGCACCACCAGTGGGGTAAGGTTGAACTGGGGCAGTACGGCATTGCTGTCGCCGCTGTGGATGCCGGCGGGTTCAATGTGCTCCATCACGCCCATCACGTGAAAGTCTTCCCCGTCAAAGATGGCATCAATCTCCGCTTCCTGGCACCGGTCGAGGAAGTGGTCGATCAGGATTTTGTTGCCGGGCAGGTGTTTCAGCAGACTCAGCACGCCTTTTTCAAGTTCTTCATCATTGATTACGATGCGCATGCGCTGACCGCCCAGCACATAACTGGGACGCACCAGCACGGGGTAGCCCACCTGATGGGCCACGTCAATGGCCTCGTCGGTGGTATAGGCGGTACCGTATTTGGGATAGGGAATACCCAGGTCCCTGAGCATATCGCTGAAGCGGCCGCGGTCTTCGGCAATATCCATATTGTCGAACGAGGTGCCGATGATGCGGATGCCTTTTTCGTGCAGGCGTTTGGCCAGCTTGAGGGCCGTTTGTCCGCCCAGTTGCACAATCACACCTTCCGGTTTTTCATGTTCAATGATTTCCCAGAGGTGTTCCCAGAACACCGGTTCAAAATAGAGTTTATCGGCAATGTCGAAGTCGGTGGATACGGTTTCGGGATTGCAGTTCACCATGATGGCTTCAAAGCCCGCCTCTCGGATGGCCAGCAGGCCGTGTACGCAGCAGTAATCGAACTCGATGCCCTGGCCGATGCGGTTGGGGCCGCTGCCCAGCACCACGATCTTCTTTTTGTCCGACACTTTCGATTCGTTTGAAAGCGTTTGTGCGCCGCCGTGAGGTCTGTTTTCGAAAGTGGAATAGAAATAAGGGGTTTTCGCTTCAAACTCGGCCGCGCAGGTGTCTACCATTTTGTACACGCGGGTGAGGCCCATGGCTTTGCGGCGTTCGTACAGCAGTTCGGCATTTTCCTCCTTCATGATCCGGATGATCTGTTCGTCGCTGAAGCCCAGGTGTTTGGCCCGGGTTAACAGGTTGTCGGGGAGGGTGCGGAGATCGTAGCGGGCAATTTCCTTTTCGCAGTTGCAGATCTGCTGAATCTGGTAAATGAACCAGCGGTCGATACCGGTGCTTTCGCAGATGCGTTTCACGCTGATGCCGGTCATGAGGGCGTCCTTGATGCGGAAGATGCGGTCCCATTTCGGCACCTTGATGTATTCAATCAGTTCTTCGGCCTTCATCAGGCTCTGGCCGTAGTAACCCAGGCCCACGGCTTCGTTCTCGAGGCTCTGGCAGGCTTTCTGCACGGCTTCGGCAAAGCTGCGGCCGATGCCCATCACTTCGCCCACGCTCTTCATCTGGAAGCCGAGGGTATCGTTGGCGCCTTTGAATTTGTCGAAGTTCCAGCGCGGGATCTTCACAATCACATAATCCAGCGCGGGTTCAAAATAGGCCGAAGTGCTTTGGGTGATCTGGTTTTTCAGTTCGTCCAGGTTGTAACCGATGGCCAGTTTGGCGGCGATTTTCGCGATGGGGTAACCCGTGGCTTTGGAGGCCAGCGCCGAGGAGCGGCTCACGCGGGGGTTGATTTCCACCACGATGATCTCTTCGGTTTCGGGGTGCATGGCAAACTGCACATTGCAGCCGCCGGCGAAGTTGCCCAGGTTGCGCATCATGCGGATGGCGGTATTGCGCATCTGCTGAAAGGCGGTATCGCTCAGCGTCATGGCAGGGGCCACGGTGATGCTGTCGCCGGTGTGCACCCCCATCGGATCAAAATTCTCCACTGTGCAGATGATGGCGACATTATCGGCGTTGTCGCGCAGCAGTTCCAGTTCATATTCCTTCCAGCCCAGTACGGCTTTCTCCACCAGCACTTCATGGATGGGGCTGGCGGTGAGGGCGCGGTTGAGGGCTTCGTCGAGTTCTTCTTTTTTAAAGACAATGCCGCCCCCGGTACCGCCCAGCGTAAAGGAGGGGCGCAGCACCAGTGGGAAGCCGATTTCCTGGGCAAATTCCTTGCCTTCCAGGAAGGAGTTGGCGATCCGGGCCGGGCATACCGGGATGTTCATTTCAATCATCCATTGCCTGAACTTCTCGCGGTCTTCGGCCTTGTCGATGGCTTTGATGTCGACGCCGATCAGCTGCACGCCGTATTTCTCCCAGATGCCCAGTTCATCCACTTCCTTGCAGAGGTTCAGCGCGGTTTGTCCGCCCATGGTGGGCAACACCGCGTCGATCTGGTTTTCTTCCAGGATCTGTTCAATGCTCTCCACGGTGAGCGGCAGCAGGTACACGCGGTCGGCCATCATCGGGTCGGTCATGATGGTGGCGGGGTTGCTGTTGATCAGGATCACCCTGATGCCTTCTTCCCGTAAACTGCGGGCGGCCTGGGTGCCGGAGTAATCAAATTCGCAGGCTTGTCCGATGATGATGGGTCCGCTGCCGATGATGAGAACGGAGGAGAGGTTGTTGTGCTTGGGCATATTGTACTGAGGGTGTTGAACAATGTGCCACGGAGATGTTTTCCGGAGCGGCCAAAGGTAGCGAAAAATGGAAATAGGGTGGGGCCATTTTTTCGGCAGACGCCGGGAGTGCCTGACTGTAAAGGTTTTCAGCGGACGATTTTTTTTCCCTGCCGGGCCTGGCCGGGGCCGCCAACGATCCCGTAAAAAAGCGGTACCCCGGTGTGTTCCACCGGGGTACCGCCTGTATGCCCTGCGAGGCAGGGTTTACCAGATTACAATCCGGTCTTCGGGTTTTTTATACAGTTTGTCGCCCGGCTGCACGTCAAAGGCTTTATACCAGGCATCCATATTCACCACGGGGCCGATGGTGCGGTATTCGCCGGGTGAATGCGTATCGGTCAGCAGCAGCTGCGCGGCGGTTTGTGGAAGGATGTTCCCGCGCCATACCTGGGCCCAGCCCAGGAAGAAGCGCTGGTCGGGGGTAAAGCCGTCAATGCGTTTAAGACTTTTTCCCTGTTTGGTCATTTTAAATGCTTCATACGCCACATTCAGGCCGCCGAGGTCGCCGATGTTTTCCCCCATCGTGAGTTTGCCGTTCACATGCAGGGTATCCTGGATGGTGTAGGCATCAAACTGTTTGCCGAGGGCCAGGGTTTTGGCTTCAAAGCGTTTGCGGTCTTCCTCGGTCCACCAGTTGCGCAACGTGCCATCCGCATCGTATTTGCTGCCGTTGTCGTCAAAGCCATGGCTCATTTCATGGCCGATCACCGCCCCGATGCCTCCGTAATTCACGGCATCGTCGGCGTTGGCATCAAAGAAGGGAAACTGCAGGATGCCCGCGGGGAACACAATTTCATTGAGGGTGGCATTGTAATAGGCGTTTACCGTGGGCGGGGTCATGGCCCAGCGGTTGCGGTCAACCGGTTTGCCCAGCTGGCTGATCATGTAGGCATAGTTCCAGCGGCCTACGTTGCTGATGTTCCGGAAATGCTCCCCGGGCAGGATTTCGAGGCCGTCATAATTTTTCCACTGATCGGGGTAGCCGATCTTGGTGCGGAAGGCGGCGAGTTTGGCCAGGGCTTTCTGCTTGGTGGTATCGCTCATCCAGTCGAGCTGCCGGATACGGCTGGCAAAGGCTTTCCGGAGGTTTTCCACCAGTTCCAGCATCCGGGCCTTGGCTTCGGGTTTAAAATGTTCCTTCACATAGAGCTGCCCCAGCAGGTCGCCGATGGAGTTGTCGGTGAGCTGAGAAATCCGCTGCCAGCGTGGCGTCTGCACCTTCTGGCCGCTCAGCACCTGGTTATAGGCAAAGCTGGCATTCACAAAGGCGCTGCTCAGGTGGGGCGCAGCGTTTCTCAGCACATTCCACTGTGCATACAGCTTCCAGTCTTCCAGCGGCAGGGCGCCCAGCAGGCTGTCGGCTGTTTTGAAGAAGGAGGGGTTGTTGATCAGCAGGCTGTCTTCGCCCTGTACGCCCAGTTCCTGAAGCATCGCCGGCCAGTTGATGCCGGTGGTGAGGCGGCCCAGGTCGCCTGCGAAATACTTGTTATAGGTTTTATAGGGGTCGCGCATCTCCACGCGGCTCATCTGCGCGGCGGCCAGCTTTTTCTCCAGTTCATAAATGGCCGCGGCCGACTGATCGGCGGTGGCTTTGGGGATACCCGTGAGGGTGAAGAGCTCACTCACATATTTGCGGAAGGCCTCCTGGATGCCGGGATTGCGGCCTTCATTCTTCAGGTAATAGTCGCGGTCGGGCAGGCTGGTACCGCCCTGGCTGAACTGGGGGATCATCTTCTCCACATTCTTCCGGTCCTGGGCCACAAAAAATCCGAAGAGTCCGCCACCGGTGCCGTTCCTTCTGAGGTTATTCATCACCGTGAGCAACTGTTCGCGGCTGTTCACCGCCCTGATCTGCTCCAGGTAAGGCATTACCGGAGCGGCACCCAGCGCTTCGATGCGGGCGCTGTCCATCCCGGCGGCATAGAAGTCGCCCACGCGGCGGATGAGCGAACCGGCCGGCGCCTGCCGGTCTGCGGCAGCATTTTCCAGGATGGCTTTTACCGCGTTGATGTTGAAATCGCGCAGCTGGATAAAGCTGCCCCAGCGGGTTTCCTTGGCCGGTACCGGGTTGTTTTTTACCCAGGCGCCGTTGGCATAGCTGTAAAAATCATCACCGGGCTTTACGGTGCTGATCATATTGGCCGGGTCGATGAATTTCCGGGAGGCGGGTTGTGCCAGGGCAGGCATGCTGCTGGTCAGTAACAGCACTGAACAAACAGCGAACAGTTTTTGATGACGGATCATGGTTATGTTTTAGAGAAACGAATGTATCGAAAAAACAGGCTGTGCGGTAACCGCTCCTCCCAATCCCGGCGGGTGTTAAATCGGGATGCTGACCGGCGCGGGTTAAGGTTGAACAGTCAGGGAGCAACCGGCTGAAGCGTTTCGCCGGCATCGGTGAGTTCGCCGTTGCGGAGGATGAAGGGCCGGCCGCCGATCACCCGCTGTTCGCCTGCTTTCATTTCGGCGAGGCCGTTGATGTCTTCGTCAGCGGTATGCAGCGATCCGCCCGTTTGCCGCGCCAGGGCCAGGTAGTCGGGGTGGATATCGTTGCCATGGCTGCCGCAAAGCAGTACATGTACGGGTACCTGCAGGTGTTTGATGAGGAACCGGTCGCGGATGCCGGCCCAGTTGTCGGCGATCAGGATGAGGCACCGGGCATCGGGGTAGCGTTGTTGCGCCACAAAGAGGGCTTCGCCGGTATTTTCCGGGAAATCGCCGCCGGCGCCCCGCTGCATGGTGTTTTTCACCAGGGCCTCGGCCTCCTCGTAGCGCGTACATTGCCGCAGGTAGATGCCCCCGGTTTTGCCGGGTTTCTTTTTGTCATCCTCCCGGTCGTCGCCGTCGTTGTAAAACACACAGCGAATCGTTTGCCGGGCGGCAAACTGCAGCTGCAGCCAGCGCAGGAGCTGTGCGGTATAGGGGTACATGCTTCCGGTAACATCGCCCACCACCACATAATTGCTCCAGCTGTTGCGGCCGAAAATGCGCAGCAGGGTGGAGTCGGGCATCAGCGGCGCCGCCACAATGGAATCTGTTTCGCCGGTTGCCGGCGGCTCCGGCGGTTCGGTGGCTGTTTCTTCCAGGGGCTGATAGAGGGTGAGCCAGGTGTGCCCGCGGTCGCGGAAGCGCTGGTACAGGGCTTTGCTGATGAGTTTCTTTTTCCGGGCCGTTCTGAAATCCAGCACCAGGGCGCCTTCGGGCAGCAGAAACTTTTTTCTCAGGAAGGCGGTGTCGCCGATGATGTGGGTAACCCTTTTGCCCTGCAGGCTCATGGAGGGATCGTAGTAAGGCGTTTTGTCGGGCACCAAAGCCTTTGCCGGCAAGGTGCTGTCTGTGCCAACCGGGCGCCGGATGCGCTGCGGTTGCTGCAGCAGGGCATCCAGCCTGCGCAGTTCTTCTGTGCTGTTCACCGCCAGTTGCCGGCTGCGGAAGCGGATAACGAGGCCATGAAACAAACGGGTGGCCGGTTCTTTATCCGTACCCCTCAGTTGACGGTAGCAATTGATTTGCCGGGCAGGCACAGCACGCAGTGCCGGAAAATACCGGTAAAGGGCTTTCAGGCGGTTCTGGTTCAGGCGGGCCAGGGATTGCTCAGTGGGATAGTCGGTGCATACCACATCAATGATGATGGCGCCCGCGCGGAGCAGGGCTGTGGTATCGCCCTCCACCGATTCAATGCTGTAACCGGCATAAGGCATTTTGATGACCACTACCTTTTCATAGGGCGCATCGCGGGGAACCGGGTACTGGTTGATCCGCGTTTGAAGCAGCTGTGCTCCGGCCGGCAGCCGGAGCATCGTAAAAAGCAATGCTGTGCAGATTCCCCGCATCATCTGCAATGATACAGAAATCCGGCGCCCGCTAACTGACGGGCACAACCCAACCGGATGAGGGAAATCATCCGCTGCCCCGTTGGCCGGCATCAAGGCTGGGTCAGTCAGCCGGCTTCGCCTTTTATTAACAGTTTGGTTGTAATTCCCCTTCTGATCATTCTGGTTAAGCCGGTATTTTTGTTTCCAGACATGAAACCAATCAAATCAACCTGCTGCCTGATCGTATTGTTGTGGATTCCCGGCCTGCTGTGGAGCCAGCTCTTCCCCGCCAAGAATTATCCGCGGGGTTATTTCACCTGGCCGGTACAGGCAACAAAGGCCCTGGCGGCGAATTTCGGGGAGCTGCGTCCCAACCATTACCACATGGGGCTGGACTGTAAAACGGAGCAGCGCGAAAACCTTCCGATCCTGGCCGCAGCCGATGGCTATGTGGCCAAAGTGAAAATCGAACCCTTTGGTTTTGGCCGCTGCATTTACATCAACCATCCCAACGGGCTTACCACCCTTTACGCACACCTGAACGATTTTTATCCTGCACTGGAAAAATGGATTACCGATCAGCAGTACAAAGCAGAAAGCTGGTCGCTGTTCCTGGAAAATATTCCCCCGGATCTCTTCCCGGTGAAGAAGGGGCAGTTCATTGCCTACAGCGGAAATACCGGTGGATCTCAGGGTCCCCACCTGCATTTTGAAATCCGGGATACCCGTACGGATAAAGTGCTGAACCCGCTCCTGTTTGGTTTCCCGGTTCAGGATAATATTCCTCCGGTGATCACCCGCCTGGCTGTGTACGACCGCAACCGCAGCACCTATGAGCAAACACCCCGGCTTTATCCCCTCAAACACGGCAAGGGCGGGTATCAAACCTCTCCGGCGTTGATTACCGTGCCCACGGATAAGGTGAGCTTTGCGGTATCGGCGGTAGACCGGTATACCGGTTCCACGAACCAGAATGGGATTTATGAGGCGGTGCTGTATGAAAACGGCCGGCCCGTGGTGGGCTTTCAGCTGGACAGCATCAGTTATGACGAAACGCGTTATCTCAATGCGCACATTGATTTCCGGCTCCGCACCGGTGGTGGCCCCTTTGTGCAACACCTGAGCCGTTTGCCGGGTTACCCGGAAGGGGTGTACCGCGAATTCAGCGGCGATGGGGTACTGGATCTGAGCGACGGGGAGAGCCACCGGGTACGGATAAACGTAAAAGATACGGAGGGCAATAGCTCCGTGCTGGAATTCGATGTGCGTTCATCCGCCGTACCGGTAAAACTGATACCGGGCCCCGGTTATTTCAAGCCCGGATTCTTCAATGTTTTTGACAACCAGCAGGTGCAGTTTTATCTCGCGGAATCGCAGCTCTATGATGGCGTGGAAGGTACGGTTACCCCGGTGGCGGCGCCGCATGGTGGCAAGGCCTTCCGCCTGATTGACGGCAATGTGCCGGTACACAGTTTCTATCCGGTGCGGATCCGCTATCCGGATGCGGCTCATCCCGACAGGATGGTGATGAAACGCTGGTGGGGCGCGAAGGATCATTATGACAAGGCCACGCCGATCGGGGAGGGCTGGTATGAAAGCCGGTTCAAGGCACTGGGCAATGTGGAGCTATATGAAGACCTGGTGCCGCCCGTGATTACGCCGGTGGGTTTTCATGATGGCATGCATGCCGGTAAACTAAACCGCATTGTTTTTGTTATCCGGGATGAAAGCGATGAACTCCGCAACTTCCGCGCGGAGCTCGACGGCCGCTGGCTGAGGTTCAGCAACGATAAGGGCAAGACCTTTATCTATAAGTTTGATGAACGCTGCCCGCCCGGGGCACATGTGCTCAGGGTCAGTGTGGAGGATGTGGCCGGCAACCGTACGGAAAAAATCTACCGGTTTACGCGGTAGTAACAGGAGGGAATCATGTAACCAGGATGGTAAACTGTAAAATATGACAAGCTTAACTGAAGGACAAAAGGCGCCGGCCTTTACCGGTAAAGACCAGAACGGGGAGAAAGTGAGTTTATCCCAATTCAAAGGCAGGAAAGTGGTGCTGTATTTTTATCCGCAGGACAATACCCCTACCTGTACGGAACAGGCCTGTAATCTCCGCGATCACCTCGCGCTGCTCACCCGGGAGGGTTTTGTGGTGCTGGGGGTAAGTCCGGATGATGAAGCCAGCCATAAAAAGTTTGAAACCAAATTCAGGCTGCCCTTCACCCTGATTGCTGATCCTGCCCATGCCATCATCGGGAAATACGGGGTGTGGGGCGAGAAGCAGCTCTACGGCCGCAAATACATGGGGCTGCACCGCACCACTTTTCTGATTGATGAAAAAGGGGTGATCCGTAAAATCTTTCTCAAGCCGAAGGCTAAACAACACACGGAAGAAATCCTGAAAGCCTGGGCTGAACTTTCCTGAATTCCCTACTTTCGCAGTTCAGGGCTGTTAGCTCAGTTGGTTCAGAGCATCACGTCGACAACGTGAGGGTCGCTGGTTCGAGCCCGGCACAGCCCACTAAACCTCGGGACGCTTTCAGCGGCCTGAGGTTTTTCTTATCAGGTGCTATCTCTATCCTGTAAGTGTAATTTATTTTTTTCGCAGCTTGCATTTCCGGAATATTCAGTCTACCTTATCCTCTCCTGTATATCCGCAGGCATTCGTCTCTCTGAAAAGGCCTTCGTCCCCTCCATTTTTATTGACTCACTCCAAAACAAAAACAGTATGAAAAAAATGTTCTGGGCGGCTGCCCTGGCGGCTCTGCTGGCGGGCTGCAACAACGAAAGCAAAAAGGAAGGGGGAGCTGCAGACCAACCAGCTGCTGCTGCGCCGCAACTCCATTATCCTTACACCGTGGATGAGCCCTACGCCAACTGGCAACCGGGTGATCAGCAGCATGTGGTTACGGTGATGAAGGCGCTGAAGGGCTTTGAAACCGGCGACATTGCGGCCTGTGCGGCTGGTTTTGCCGACAGTGCTGAGCTGCGGTTCGACCAGTTCAGGGCCCGCATGAGCAACGACAGCCTGAAAACCTTTTTCGCGAATGAGCGCGGGCGGTTTGCCGAAATGAAAATCAAAATGAGGGATTGGGAGTCGGTGATTTCTGCGGATAAAAAACAGGAATATGTGACGTTGTGGTATACGCAGTCGTGGACGGATCAATCCGGAAAAACGGATTCGGTCTCGGTGATCAATGACTGTAAAATCGTGAATGGCAAAATTGCCATGCTGGATGAAAAAACGCAGCGGTATCCGCCTGCGAAGCAGTAAGGGTAAGAGCAAGATTCGATAAGGCCGGCCAGGATGTTTAGCCGGCTTTATCTTTTTAAGACCATGCACAATGCTCAACGCAGCTTGTATTCAGAACGGCTGCGTTATTTTTGAACGGATATCAATAGTGATTGCCGATCACCAAAACGATGCGCAGGTGTTTCAGAAAGCAACCATAGAAACCTATTTCAGCGGTGAAAAATCAGGAAGTCTTGTATTGCTGATCATGGGGGTTGCTGCCCTGGCTGCCGGAATCATATTGTTGATCGGTGTCCGCACGACCTTCTGGCGCGGGGTTGCTGTGCCGTTGATCATTATCGGATGCCTCCTGGCCATAGTGGGATATACTGTTTACGCCCGCAGTGATGCCGACCGAATCCGCAATGTGTATGCTTTGGATATGAATCCAACGGAGCTGAAGGAAAAGGAAGTTCCCCGGATGGAAAAAGTGATGCGGAATTTTGTCATTTACCGCTGGGTGGAGATCGCCCTGTTGTTAGCCGGCTTGATGGTATGGTTCCGGTTCCGGCATGCGGAGTCCATGGCGTACTGGAAAGGGCTGGGCGCAGCGCTTTCGCTCATGGCGGTGATCGCCCTGGCTGCAGATTATTTTGCAGAGAAGCGGGGAAGCATTTACCTGGAGGGGCTAAAGGAATGGGTGAAGGGGAGCTGACGCCGGCACGATTTGAGCATGGTAGGTTTCTGCAACCCTCAGGCCGCTGGGAGCATCCCGAGGGGTTCGCCGGCAGGCTTGGGGCGGGCTGGCGTTTTGAGTATGTGTGTCTGAAGCCCTCAGGCCGCTGGGAGCGTCCCGAGGGTTCGCCGGCACGCTGGGGCGGGCTGGCGGTTTGAGCATGGGAGGTATGTGCAACCCTCAGGCCGCTTGGAGCGTCCCGAGGGTTCGCCGGCAGGCTTGGGGCGGGCTGGCGGTTTGAGCATGGGAGGTATGTGCAACCCTCAGGCCGCT
>JAYRPG010000168.1:0-1438 GCA_041911275.1 Ferruginibacter sp.
CAGTCCACGATGTGTTGAAATTTTGGCACCTTTAGCCGCCCCTATAGGGGCTTTTGTCCACGATGTCAAAGAACTTTGATTATTTAAAAACAAGGGTTTTAAAGACCCCCTGTTTAGTCCACGATGTCTAACTACATTACATTTAGGGTTTAGGGTTTAGTGTTTAGGGTTTAGGGTTTAGGGGTGCAGCAACCATTCAATGGAGATGGGCAATTGATTATTCACCATTCAGCATTATTCCGCATGAATCACCTCAAAATTTACGGCAAGGACGACATTCTTTCCCTCACCCGGATCCGGCGTTTTGAGACGCGGCTGGGCGAGCGCATGCAGCACCTCGGCAAGGAGCCCGACTGGATGGAGCGGCTGCAGCAGAGTACTGCCCGGTATGTGCTGCTGGGTATCCCGGAGTCGATCGGGGTGAAAGCCAATGAAGGCATCGGGGGCGCGGAAACGGCCTGGCTGTCCTTTCTGAGCGCTTTTTTAAATGTGCAGAGCAACGATTTTCTCAGCGGGGAAGAGATCCTCCTCCTGGGGCATTTCGACTTCGGCGATATCCAGTACCTGATCGACAACAATGCCTACAATCCCGAAGAGCGCACAGATGCATACCGGCATGCGGTAAACCTGCTGGATGAGGCCGTGGAAGCCGTGATCAAAACCATCACCGCCGCGGGAAAACTGCCGGTGGTGATCGGGGGCGGACAAAACAACGCGTATCCCCTGATCAAGGGTGCGGCCAAGGGGCTGCACAAGGCGGGGCGCATCCCCCTGGCCCAGATCAATGCCGTGAACCTCGATGCACATCCTGATTTCAGGGTTACGGAGGGCCGTCACAGCGGTAACGGTTTCCGGTATGCGAATGAAGACGGGTACCTCGGGAAATACTGCGGCATCGGGCTCCATGAAAATTACCTGCCGCAGAATGTGCTGATGGACCTGCACCAGGATCCCTTCATGGAATACATTACGTACGAAGATATTTTTCTGCACGAAAAGCGCAACTTCATCCAGGCCGTGGCGCATGCCACCGGATTTACAGAAGACAGTTATACCGGCGTTGAACTGGATCTCGACAGCATTGAAGGGGTATTGAGCAGTGCAGCCACCCCCTCGGGCATTACCGTGCTGCAGGCCCGGCAGTTCCTGAATTTTGTGGCCCAGGATGCCAAAGTGGCTTACCTGCACATCTGTGAGGGCGCCACCCAGCTGGCCGATGGCCGGCGGGATGAATCCACGGGCAAACTGATCAGTTACCTGGTCACCGACTTCGTTAAAGCCCACCTGCAGGATTGAGGAAGCTCAGAGCTGGGCAGCCAGTTCGGCTGCTGTGGCCACGCCGTCTTTGCGCCAGACGGGCTCGCCGTTTTTGAAAATGATGAATACCGGCAGGCTGGTAACGCCATAAGCCTGCAGCACTTCTTCGTCGCGCCCGCCA
>JAYRPG010000169.1:0-9162 GCA_041911275.1 Ferruginibacter sp.
CCTGCGGACGGAAAAGCCGGTCTGCAAGCGCCGGCAACCGGCTGCCATGGCCCGGGGTGGCGATGAGCAGGTGCGCCTTCAGGGGCAGGAAGGCTATCCCGGTGCTGTCGTCGGTGTACAGCTGCTGTTCCCGGCGAAAGGAGAGGGCGGCCAGTGCCCGCATAAAAGCAGCCTCATCCTTCAGGGGCAGGCAGCTGAACCAGGCATCCGGCGCTGATCCCCGGAGATGGAAAACCTGCGGATAATCCGGCCAGCGGATCTGCTCGAGGAGGGGAGCGTAGCGTTCTTCGGCGGCAGGCAGCGACAGTTTTCCCCAGCGGGAGGGATGGCTCACCAGGTCCCAGATCACAGTGTTGCGCAAACGCTTTACATCCAGTATGGCATAGGCATCGGTATCCGGGGGCAGGTTGTTGACCGGCCGGTGCCGGTAAAACAGGTAGTATCCTGCCCAGAGCAGGAGGATCAAACCTGCCAGGTACACATATCGGCGCCGCATCAGTTGATTTTTATTTCCTGTCCTGCCTTGTCGTTTTCGATGATCTGGTTGATCTGGTCAATCATGTTGAAAAAGAACTCCAGGCTGTTGCTGTGGTTGCCGTTGATGTTCATCAGGGTGGTAGCCTGGATGATGCCGTCGCGGTAGCTGCTTTCCATGCTCACATCGCCCATGTTTTCCTCAAAATGCCGGCTGATTTTCTGGCTCAGGGCCGTGCTCAGCTGCGGGCTGATCTGCCGGATGATCTGCTGCATGTCGATCCGCAGGGAGAGGTTGTTCCGCATCACGGATTCCATCACGGCTGCATCCGGGCTGAAGCCGGTGTTCTGCAGGGTGTGCTGTACAACTTCCGGTGAAGTGCTGATCAGGGCTCTTCCGTTCTTTACGGCAAAATAGAGCGCCCTCAGGGCATTTTTGCTGCTGTCAAAACTCAGTTCGTAATAACCGCCGCGGTCGGTATACTTGTAGTGTCCCTTTTCAGCATATTTCAGGGGCAGCTGGGCCAGTTTCTGCATGAAGCCTTCCTTACGGGTTTCAAATACGATGCTGAAATCAGGGGTGGCTTCCTGGCGTGTTTTCTTGATCTCGGTTGCTTTAAAGTTGTCGTCGTATTCGTAATCGGTGTAGGTAACCGTGCGGGTGTCCATTTTGTGCAGCACCATCATCATGTTGCCGGGCAGCAGCTCGCCGATGGCTTTTTCGTCGATGATGATTTCCATGAGATCCATGTACACATCCACCAGGTCGGCAAATTCGCCGGTAAAGGGGTTGTTGCTGAGGTATTGCCGCATCAGCCGGTACCAGTAATGGGCCATCGCTTCCGTGTTGAGCGAGGAGGAAAGATAGGCCAGGCAGCCGGGATTGATGTAACCGGCCAGGGCGGGCGACTGCCGGCTGTTGTACACCTCGCGGCCCAGGCTGTTCAGCTCAGGCTGCGGGGTATAGGTTTTCTGTTCCAGCCGCAGGCGTTTCTGGTCGAAGAAGATATTCATACCGGTGCGGAAGCCGGCCTCATTGTTCCGGCTCAGGTGGCGGGCATTCAGTCCGCTGTAGAGGGTTCGGTTGATGCCCCTGAACAGGAGGTTGAAATACTGCGTCATCAGGTTGTCGTAATTGAGCCATACCGATACATGCGCGACCGGGTCAATCACTTTATCGTAGCTGGCTTCGGTGCGGATGGAAACCACAGACTGATTAAAGGCCACCTCCATCAGGCTGTCGCTGGCCTGCTGCTGTACCGCTGCCGCATGCTGCTGCTGTGCTTTGTACCAGGCTTCCCGCCGGGCATTGTCCACACTGTCCTGGTACGCCATCCTTTCCGCTTCCAGGGCTTCACTGTCTTCGGTTGCGGCCGGGGGCGGCGCCGGTTTTTTACGGGGCGCAGCCTTGCCTTTGCCCGGTTTCTTTTTTGCAGGGGTGCCGTGTTTTTTGCCGGTCGTTCCGGTTTTTCCCGGCTTTTGGATTTTGGGAGCCGGCTGGGTGGTGATGATCTCTGCTTTCTCTTCAGTGGTTACTGCAAGCACGCTATCCACCACCCCGGCTGTACCCTCGGCCAGTGCCACGGCGGTGTCTGCAGCAGCGGGATATTCATAAGCATTTTTGCGACCATTGTAACTGCAGTAAATGATCACCGCCCAGCGGTTGTTCCAGGCGGCATACAATTCGTCGGTGAGCCGGACCTGCCGGTAGCCTTTCCGGTATTGCGGGCGCATTTCGGCCTGCATGTTCTGCTGCAGCAGGGCTTTGAACTGGTTGCTGTCCTTGAGCTGGAATAAACTCACGAGGCTGGTTGCGGAATCTTCGATCAGCACATACTGCCAGGCATCCTGTAACAGATCAATGCCGGTGTTTTCCAGCACAGACAGGCTGTCGGAATGCAGCATCTTCTGCAGGGTATTCCGCAGGAAGCTGTACGATTCCAGCTTGCGGAGCGGGAGGCTGGTACGGAAATTTTCGCCGGCATACTTCAGCACGAGCGAGGCATTGACCGGCACTTTATCGAGGAGCGACTGTGAGCAAACCGGTTGAAAGCAGAGCAGGCAGCAAAAGGCCGGCAGCAGGAAGCGCAGTTTCATAATGTCAGTTGTATGGTGTTATCAATGGTTTGTTTGCCGGTGATGATATCGGTGAGCGGCTGTTGCAGCATCACCGCTTTTTTGTCGGCAGAAAGCCGGCTCTTTGCATTGCTCAGGCTTTTCACTTCCTGTTCGAACCGGAAGATCCCGGTATAACCGGCGTTGGTCAGCACTTCGCGGTCGGCATTGCTCAGTTCCCGGTAATTTTTTTCAAGGCTGAAGGGGGCTTTGCGGG
This sequence comes from Ferruginibacter sp., assembly GCA_041911275.1. Classification (GTDB taxonomy): domain Bacteria; phylum Bacteroidota; class Bacteroidia; order Chitinophagales; family Chitinophagaceae; genus Ferruginibacter. The sequence goes on from JAYRPG010000169.1 coordinate 2,807, forward strand.
TAAAGAGGCCCGCACCCGGCCGGAAGGCATAGAGCTGCTGCAGCCCCTTCTGCTGCCATTGGCGCTGCTGTGCCGCCTTCAGGGCCGCGGCATTGAGTTGTTCAACGGCGGAGAACCGGCATTCAATGGAGCTGATGCAGTTGTCGAAATCCAGGGTACTCTTCACCTGGCTGATACCGGGGGTTGACCGGAGGATATTTTCAAGAGTCGTGAGTTCCTGCCGGATCTCTGCCTTGCTGGGTACGGTTCGTCCGTTCACGGTTTTCATCCGGAGGATGGACTGCACCTTACTGCGGCTGCGGCTGAGGTTGAGCACCAGTTTAAAACTGCCTGAACCATCGCGCCGGAGGGTGAGCTGTTCCACAATATCGAAGCATCCCTGCAGCAGGAGCGTGCTGCAGAGGCAAAGCCACATCAAAATTTTTCTTACAAGCATATAACGGCAGATGAGCTACCATGGGCTTGCACAGGAACTGGTTCAGTATGACAAGGACGAATCAGATCACTTCGGCCATATCCGGGATGTCGGCGGCCTTGTACAGGCCTGCATCCAGTTTTTTCTTGGTTTCTTCAAAAGCTTTCAGGGTAAGGTCGACGTCTTCATCGCTGTGTGCAGCGGTGGGGATGATCCGGTAGATGATTTCGCCTTTCGGGATCACCGGGTACACCACGATGGAACAGAAGATACGGTAGTTTTCCCGAAGGTCCATCACCATCTGGGTGGCCTCGGGCACATCGCCTTTCATGTACACCGGGGTAACGGGGCTGTTGGTCTGGCCGATGTCGAAACCGCGTTCGCGGAGCCCGTTCTGCAGGCGTTGTACATTGTGCCAGAGTTTTTCGCGGAGTTCGGGCATGGTTTGCACCATTTCCATCCGCTTCAGCATGCCTTCCACAATGATCAGGGGGAGGCTTTTTGCAAATATCTGGCTGCGGGTATTGTAGCGGAGGTATTTGAGCACGGCTTTGGGGCCGCTGATGAAGGCCCCGATGCTGCCCATGCTTTTTACAAAAGTGCTGAAGTAAAGGTCGATGCCGGCCTGGCAGCCCTGCGCTTCATCGGCGCCGGCCCCGGTGGGGCCCATGTACCCGAAACCATGGGCATCATCGATCAGGATGCGGAAGGCGTATTTCTTTTTCAACTCCACAATTTCTTTCAGGATGCCCTGTTCGCCGTCCATGCCGAACACGCCCTCTGTAATCAGGAGGATGCCGCCGCCGGTTTTCTCGATCATTTTCTCTGCCCGCTGCAGCTGCTTCTCGCAATCCTCTATGTTGTTGTGTTTAAAGGCATAGGTATAACCCATGTGCAGCCGGATGCCGTCAACAATGCAGGCATGCGCTTCGGCATCGTATACAATCACATCGCGGCGGTTGACCAGCGCGTCGATACAGCTCATGATGCCCTGGTAGCCGAAGTTGAGCAGCATGGTGTCTTCACGGTTCACAAAGCGGCTGATCACCCGCTCCAGTTCTTCATGCTTCGCGGTGTTGCCGCTCATCATGCGGGCACCCATCGGGTTGCCCATCCCATAGCGGGCGGCGGCTTCTGCATCGGCTTTCCGCACTTCGGGGTGATTCACGAGCCCGAGGTAATTGTTCAGGCTCCACACAATCATTTCCTTACCCCTGAATTGCATACGGGGGCCCAGTTCGCCTTCCAGTTTGGGAAATGCAAAATAACCGTGGGCACGGTCCATGTGCTGCCCGATCGGGCCGCCGTCTTTCACCAGTTTGTCAAACAAGTCTGCCATCTCAACAGGATTTGGGTTCTGCGGGATCTGTCCCGGAAATGTGGCAAAAATACGCCATTCAGGCTATACTGCCGCCCGGTGCTGTACAGGAATTAACAGGGTTCGGGTTTATCTTTGAAAAAAATCACTGTATGAAAAAAGCATTGTTGTGGTTCAGCGCCTGCCTGTTTGCCGCCACCTGCGCCCTTGCCCAACCCGCGGCTCCCGCACCGGCCGGAGACAGGCCCCGGCTGGTGGTGGGGCTGGTGATTGACCAGATGCGCTGGGATTTTCTCTACCGTTACCGCCAGCAATACAGCAATGAGGGCTTCAAACGGCTGCTCGCCGGGGGATACAGCTGCGAAAACACGATGATTCCCTATGTGCCTACCTATACCGCGCCGGGGCATGCCAGCATCTACACCGGCAGCGTGCCGGCCATCAATGGCATTGTGGGCAATACCTGGTATAACCGTTCCCGTAATGCTTATGAATACTGTACCGATGACGACAGTGTGGCCACGGTGGGCAGCGACAGCAAATCGGGCCGGATGAGCCCCCGCAACCTCTGGGCCACCACGGTTACGGATGAGTTGCGCCTCAGCCAGCATTTTTCGGGTAAGGTAATCGGCATCGCGCTGAAAGACCGCAGTTCCATCCTTCCTGCCGGACACAGTGCCAGCGCCGCCTACTGGTATGATGATAAAACCGGCAGGATGATCACCAGCACCTATTACATGCGTGAACTGCCGGAATGGGTACGGAATTTCAATGCCACCGATCCGGTGAGCAGGTGGATGAGCCGCGACTGGAATACCCTGCTGCCTGCAGATCAGTACCGCCTGAGCACCGAGGATGACAAGCCCTATGAATACCACATCAAGGGTATTTCCACCGTAACCTTCCCGCACCGCCTCTCGGCACTGAAAAAGGAGAAGTACGAAGCCTTTAAAACCACTCCTTACGGTAACAGCTATACGCTTGATTTTGCCCGCGAAGCCATCCGGGGCGAGCAGCTGGGAAAGGGAGAGGCGGTTGATTTCCTGGCGGTGAGTCTTTCCTCCACCGATTACATCGGCCATGCGTTTGGCCCGAACTCGGTGGAAATCCAGGATACGTACCTGCGCCTCGACCGGGATATTGCCGAGTTCCTGAAATACCTCGATCTCACGGTTGGCCGCGGCCGCTACCTGCTGTTCCTCACAGCCGATCACGGCGTGGCCCATGTGCCCGGCTTCCTCCATGAACATGGCATCCCCGGCGGCGGTGAGGATGACGACATCATTAAAAAGCAGCTGGAAAAAGTGTTGCGCAGCCGCACCGGCGTGCAGCAGCCCATCCGCAGTGTGATCAATTACCAGGTATACCTCTCCGACAGCCTCAAAAACAATGAGGAGGCCCGAGAAGCCGTGATTGAAGAGCTGAAGACAATACCCGCGGTGCTTACCGCTGTTGACCTGGCGGAGCTGCCGGAAGCCATGCTGCCGGAGCCGCTGAAAAAGCGCATCACCAACGGGTACACGCCCCAGCGCAGCGGCGACGTTCAGTTTGTGTTCAAGCCGGGGTATTTCGATGGCAGCGCCAGGGGCACCACCCATGGTTTATGGAATCCCTATGATGCACATATTCCGCTCGTTTTTTATGGCTGGGGTATCCGTCCGGGTAAGCTGCACCGCGAAACCTATATGACGGATATCGCACCCACGCTGGCCGCCCTGCTGAAGATCCAGATGCCCAGCGGCTGCGTGGGGCAGGTGATCCAGGAATTGTTCCGGTGAGGAATTATTTGCCGGTGAGCACCAACTGGATGCCGTCGGCCAGGCGGGCGGCTGCTCCTTTGGACAGGCGCAGGCTCCGGCAGGCGGTGCTGCTGTTCACCTGCGGGAAAAAGCGTACACCGGGATTCACCACTACATCGGTTTGGGCATCGGGCAGGCTGCCGCAGTTCCAGTTGGCCGGATTCTCCCAGTCGCTGCTCACCGTGCCGTTCCAGTAGGCTGTGAACCGCAGAACAGTGGTGTCGCTGAACTGGCTGCCGTTCACCAGGCAGCGATAACGGTAACCATACCACGAAGTGGGTGGATTGGTGATTACCAGGTTGAGGTTGCCGGTGCCGCTGTATGAGGCATTGTCGCTGATGTTTACGAAGCCGCTGCCGCTGTCTGCCTGCCACTGAAAGGTGGTTCCCCTCCGGCTGGAGGTGATGCTGATTTGTCCGTTCGGGCAGGGACTGCCTTCACAGGGCGGACCGCCCAGAAAACTGAAATCGCCGCAGAGGGCCTGGTAATACTGGTTTGCCAGGGCTGAATCATGCAGCACCACCGCATTCTCATCATTCGAAAACTGCGCTGAGGCCGTCCAGTTGAAGGAGCCCGAAAACACCAGCGGATCCGAGCTGCCCTGCATGGCATCAATCACCATCACCTTGCTGTGGAAATCATTGGCGCCCGTCTGGATCTCCAGGTTTTCGCCCAGTACCGGCACCAGGGTGTTGAAAGGCGTATTGTTGTTGTTCCAGTTGTCCATGATGCCCCGCACCTGCACGCCCCGGTTGAACTTGTTCCTCAGGCTGTCGGAGATGGAAAAATCGGTGAACGCGAAGATGCCGAAAAAGATATCGTTGTCGGCGGTGCCGATGTATTTCTCCAGCCTGACGCCGAGGCTGTCGCGCGGACTGAAATACACTTCCACCGGGGTGCCGTTTACATTGAAGCGGGTTCGCTGGCTGGGTTGTTTGTTGCGGCTGAACCGTGCTGCCGCCGCATCGGGCTGCAGGCCGGCACCGCCCCACATCTGGTTGAATTCGCGGTAGTAGGCCAGGGCCACCTGCCGGCTGCGGATAAAGATGAGGTTGTTGTTGTCTGATATGGTTTGCTGATCACTCCAGTTGCAGGAGCCCGTGAGCGTTACCGCCAGGCTGGTATCTGCAGCGTTCACATCCACCACCATGAATTTGTTGTGCATGATGTACCCGTTCAGGTCGGGCGCCGAGAACCGCGCCACCTGCGGGCTCAGCAGGGAGAGGCCGGTGTTGAGGGTGCTGGCCACATTGTTGTGGATCCACCGCACCTGCACGCCCCGGCTTACCGCATTGTTCACTGCCGTGGCAATCCGGGCTACATAACTGTTGCTGTTTGCGGTAAAATTGTACATGCAGATGTCAATGGTCTGGGTGGCCCGGTTGATATAGGCCGCGATGGTATCTGCAAAAGTGCCGTTGAGGTAAGCCGCATTGATGCCGGTGGAGCGGGTGCTGTTCACCGGCCGGTTGAAGTAAACGGCAATGGCCGGATTTTGTGCGCCAAGCGGGGTGCCCGCGAACAACTGGAGGGCAAGGATGCAGCCAAGCAAACGGAGTCGGTATCGAAGGATGGGGTTCAAACCGGCAAAAGGCAAAGGTAAAGAATTAGCGCTGCCCCTGCATGCGTTGTGCAGCCAGGTGGCGGACGTGTTGGATAAAATGCCGGCGGATGTTTTCAGACAGCACCGAGGTTCCGATCCCCAGCTTGTGCATGCGCTCGGGATGCCATTGCACACCCAGCAAAAAGGGCTGGTCTTTTTTGTCAGCCCATTCCCATCCCTCCACCACGCCATCCGCGGAAACGGCATTCATCATGAGCCCCTTGCCCAGGCGGTGCACACATTGATGATGGGCGCTGTTGGCCGGGGCCAGGGTGCTGCCGCAGATCTCGAAGAGGAGGGTGTTGCGGAGGATGATCACATCATGCTGTTCATCGGTTTCGCTGTTGCGGTGTTTGCCGTTGGCTTCCGGGCCAAGATCCTGCACCAGGTCGCCGCCAAGGATGCAGTTCACCAGCTGCATGCCGCGGCAGATGGCCAGCACGGGCAGGCCGCGCTGCCTTGCCCGCAGAAATACCGCTGTTTCAAAGGCATCCCTTTCGGGCTGGAAATCAGCGGGGGCATTGGGGTAGTCGGTGACGGTGCTGCCGTAGTTGCTGGGATGTGCATCCACACCGCCCGAAAACACTACCGCATCCGCTTCATCCACCGCCTGCAGGTTATCTGCCCTGGCAGAGAGGCACACCGTTTCCACCTGGTCATCCAGGCGGAGCCAGTCGGCATAATTGCGGTGTTTTGCTTCAGAGCCGGTATAGGTAATGGCGATGCGGATGGGGATCGGGTTCATAGCGTATCGGCTGTCCTTTTATCCCGCCGCTCTTCCCTTTCAGCCAGTCAGGCTGTGCATTCTGGCGGGTTTCAGTTATATTTGCCGTCTGCAAAGATAGGCACGGAAGGCTGAAAGCCGTACCCTTCCGGAATACCGGGGCGCCGTGCCTGACAGAACTAGATCATGAAGCGATTATTGCTGGGAAGTTGTTTACTGATGGTTGCGGGAGCCCATGCCCAGCAAAAACCGGTGTACACACAATACGTGCTGAACAATTACCTCATCAATCCGGCGGTTACGGGGATCGAGTATTATACCGATGTCAAGGTCGGTCACCGTCAGCAATGGACGGGCATCAACGGGGCGCCGGTCACCACTTATTTTACGATCCATGGTGCGCTGGGGCAAAAAGAAGACCGCCTCACGGCCACTTCATTCGACCGGAGTGGCGAAAATCCGCGCGGGCGTTCCTACGTGGATCAGTATACTGCTGC
>JAYRPG010000170.1:0-42016 GCA_041911275.1 Ferruginibacter sp.
GGCCCGGGTTACTGAAGATGCGTACATCCAGGTGCGGATTATACCGGATGCCGGAGCCGTTGAGGGTGCGGTTGCGCATGCCCCCGCGCAGTTGCAGGAGCTGGAAGCGCTGCAGCACCTCCTTTTTTGAAAAACTGTCAACCGCATGGTCGTATCCGTAATAATGATAATCATGCTGACTGGCGGAAGCACTGCCATAGAATTCATGATCACCCCGGAACAGGCTGCCGGCGGCTTTCAGGTTCAGCTGGCTGTAATCCTGGTGCTGGATGCTGCCCCGGGAAGAGATGTAATCCGCATACACATTCATCAATCCGCTGCGGCCATCACCGAAACTGAAACCGGCACTCATGAAAGGGGTGCGGTAATTGCCGAAACCCGCCTTGATGAAATTCCGGATGCCCAGTGCGGGCAGCGAATCGTGGGTAAAGGCCAGCGGACGAAGCGGCGAGGGCTGCAGCGCAAAGAAGAGTTGCTGCGGCGGTACGTTGTAAGGCGCCACGGTTTTACTGGTATCTGCCGGAAGATGCGAAGCCGAAAAATTGATCTTCACCGCATCGCGGAGCACCGGTTTGTAACTGGATGTAATATCAATGGTTTGCCGGCGGCTGGTATCCTTCTGTGCCTGCAGCGGATGGCAGACGGTGAGCAGGGCCAGGGGCAGTAATCCTTTCAATACCGGTATCGTTAAACGTGTAGTCACGGGCATCAGTTTTTTATTTTGCAGCCTGCTGTTCTTCCTGGCGGGCTTTCTCCAGTTTGGCGGCGGCCTGCGCCTTCAGTTCGGGTATGGCGGCATTGCTGGCCACGCTCTCATAGGTGGCCTTGGCGTTGAAATAATCCTGCTGCCGCAGGAAGATATCCCCGAGCAGGATATAGGCGCTGGTTACCCAGTAATCATAACTGGTGGTTTCGCGGATCACCTGCTGGGCGGCTTTTTCAGCAGCCTGCAGGTTGCCCAGCACAAACTGGCAGCTGGCCATTTCATAACGGGCTTCGGCGCCCCAGGCGGTCTTGTTGATGGCTGCGCAGGACCGGAAAGCGCTGATGGCCGCGGCGCAGTTGTTGGCGGCCTGGTGCGATTTGCCCAGCACCAGGAAGGCCACTGAACGGTCATCAGTGCTGATGCCTTTACCTGCCAGCAGTTTTTTGGCCGCCTCATTGGCCGCCGTGTAATCTTTCAGCTGATAATAGCAGCGCACCAGTCCGCGGAGTGCCTCCAGCTGGATATCCTGGTTGAGGGCCCCGCCCAGCAGCGAAGTGAAATAGCGTCGGGCGCCCGCAAAATCCTTCAGTTCAAAATAGCAGATCCGTGCGGCGGCCAGGGTGGCTTTTTCAAAATGACGGCTCAGGCCCTGCGCATTCACATAGTCATAGCCTTTGAGGGCGTTGGTAACATCTTTTTTACGCTGGTAACATTCGCTGCGGAAGTACTGGGCATCCAGCAGGTGGACGCCTTCCGGAAAGCGGGTGATGTAATCACTGAAGGCGTTGATGGCCGCGTTGCAGTCATTGTTGTTGTAGCGCAGTTGCGCGGAGGTCCAGGTGAGTGAATCCGCCTCCGAGCTGCCCACGGATCGGCCATACTGCTTCATCAGTTCAAGATAGTCGCCGGGGCGACCTTCTTCCACATAGATGCTGCGGATGTTTTCGGTGGCCTCATCGGCTTCGGGCGCCTGCGGATACTGATCCAGCAGTTGCCGGTACATGTTCAGGGCTTCCTGGTTTTTATTGAGGTTATAATAACAAAGTCCGGTTTTCAGGCAGGCCGCGGGTTTCAGGCTGCTGTTGCCGGAAGCCTGGATGATGCTGGAGAGATAAGGAATGGCCTCTGCAAATTTTTCATCATTGATGTAGGCATTGGCCGCTTCCATGCGGGCATCGGGCACCAGGCTGCTTTGCGGATACTGCCGCGTAAGCGTGTTCAGCAAGGTGATTTTTTCGGTGCTGCTTTTAATACCGGCGATCATGGCCTTCTGCAGCAATGCATAATCGCCCTGAGGCAAGGCGTTCTTCTGCACCTGGTCGTACATCGAAGCCGCCTTGCTGAAATCGCGGAGCATATAGTAACAGTCAGCGCTGCGTACAAAGGCATCCTGCTCCATCGGGCTGGCCGTGGTTTGACTTTTGGACACCGGTTCAAAATAGCCCAGTGCCTGCCGGTACTGTTCCCTGCGCATCCAGGCATAGCCCAGGGTATAACGGGCTGCCGCTGGAGTAGCTTCACCCTGTGCCGGCACATTGCTCTGCAGGAAGGCGGTGAGCATGCGGATGGCCTCGTCGTAGCGGCTGAAGCGGTAGGCGATCTCCCCCTTCCAGAACTGGGCATAGGGTGTGATGGATGAAGTTGGCATGCTCACCAGGTTGCCAAACAGTTCATCGGCACTGGCCAGCTGCTGGTCATTCACCAGTTCCACCCCACGCCCGTAGAGGATGCGGGGATAGATTTTCTTCATCTGGGGCGATGGATTTCGGAAACTCTGATACAGTTCCAGGGCCTCGCGGAAATTATTGGATCCGGCCAGCAGGCTCACCAGGATTTCCCGGGCCTCTGCCTGGTAAGTCGATGGCGGATAGGTGGCGAGAAAGCGCTGCATTTCGGTGAGGGCAACATCCGCATAGCCCAGCTCCCAGGAAAGTTTGGCATACTGAAAAAGCGAGATCTCCTGCTGCCGCGCATTGCTGCTGTTGTATGCACAGAACTGAAAAGCATTGCGGGCGCCGGTCTTGTTCCCGGTGCGCAGGTAGCAGTCGCCCAGCAGGTACATGGCGTTTTGCCCCAGCGAATCGCGTTCATCACTCAGCATCCTGAAGCCTTCAATGGCCTGAGGAAGCCGTCCCGCATCATAATAGCAATAACTCAGTTCGTACCGGCTTTCGCGACTGAGGGCGGAACTGCGTGCCGCATGGTATTCCAGTAAAGGCAATGCCTTGCTGAACTGCTTTCTTTCAAAATAAATCTTTCCGGCCAGCTGTTTCAACTCTTTCTCATAATACTGGCCACCGCCGGCTATCGCGGTTTCAGCCTGCTTCAGCGCCTCGTCCTTTTTTTGCTGGAAATAATAAATCTGGGCAATATAATAGGGTACCACGCTGCGGTACTCATCCCGGTTCTCCACCACCCTGAAGCATTGCAGGGCCTGCTGGTACTGGCGGTCGGCGAGGCAGATGAAACCATAGTAATAGTTGGCCTGGATATAGTACCGGCCATCAGGTATCTGGTGAATTTCGTTGAACAGGGGGCGTGCTTTGGCGAAATTGCCCAGGTTGAAGTAACAGTAAGCCATTTCAAACTTGGCATCCCCGATCTCTTCATTGCTGAGGTTGGCGATGCCGGCCTGTTCATAATTAGCGATGGCCCGGCTGAAATCGTCATTCTCAAAATAGAATTTGCCCAGGTGATAACTCATGAGCTGGCCCCGCGGGTTATTGTTCACCCAGTCGATATACTGACCAGCCTCTTCTTCCGCAGCCGGCAGCCTGAGTTTGAGCCGGCAGACGGTGGTATAGTAACGGAGGTCGTCGTGGAGGTAGGTATTGTTGCTGATCTGGTTGGCAGCCAGCTGATCGTTGAGCTCCAGCAAAAGCGGATAGGCCAGCCCGTACTGCTGCTGCAGGAAGAGGGACTTGGCTTCCTTGAATCTTCTTTCCGGATCGGTGATTGCCAGGGTAGCCTGGGGAAAAGCCTCCCGGTTGAGCAGGATGCAAAGGGTGAGTGCAAACAGGCTGCGTGTGTATTTTCGGATGAATCGGTTCATGGGTAAAACTTGATCGGCGTGAGCCGCCCTGCAGGGCGGCTCACCCGGGCGCAAAAATAGGTCTGCAGCAGGGCAGACAAACATTGTACCGTTTTATTTGTGAATAAGTGGATAATTAATACGCGAAACGAATGTACATTCGCATGGCTGTTAATGAAATGGTAAACCGCAACGCTTAAACAGCATCAACTCCATCATCCATGAAGCAATTACTTTCCACACGCTATTCAGCAGGCGCCTTCAATGCAGCCCTGCTCATCTTCCGCTTTGCCATTGGTATCTTAATGATCAGCCATGGCTACCAGAAGCTGGTGCACTTCAGTGAGTACGAACCCAAATTCATGAATTTCCTGGGGCTGGGCACCACGGTGTCGCTGTCCCTCGCGGTATTTGCCGAGTTCTTCTGCTCCCTGTTCATCATCCTGGGATTGTTCACCCGCCTCTCTACCCTGCCGCTGCTGGTCACCATGGGCGTAGCCTTGTTCAAAGCCCACCAGGGCGACTTCTTCGGAGATGGAGAAAAATCAGCCCTCTTCCTCGCCGGCTACCTGCTGCTGCTGCTGCTGGGCCCCGGCAAAATCAGTGTGGATGGTATGTCGGGCAAATGATTCCCGGACTAACCCCTCATCCTTATGTTCGCCGCTTCCACCCAGATCCGCATCCATTATGCCCTCACCGATCAGATGGGGGTGGTGTACCATGGCCACTACGCCCAGTTTTATGAAATCGGCCGGGCCGAATGGCTGCGGGAACTGGAGTTTTCGTACAAGGACATTGAAGCCATGGGCATCCTGATGCCGGTGGTGGAGCTGCGCAGCCGTTTCCTGCGGCCGGCCCGTTACGAAGACCTGATTACGGTACATACCCAGTTACGGGAGTTGCCGCTGCACCACAAAATTGTTTTTCACCACGAGATCTACAACAGCGAAGACCATTTGCTGAACAGCGGCGAAGTGACCTTGTATTTTATGACGGCGGGGAATCTGAAAAGAACCGAAATGCCGGCCGCGCTCAGGGAAAAACTGGCCCCTTATTTTGGCTGCTGAATCCATTATTAACCAACACCTTACATAATATCAATCATTTCGGCAACGTTTGCGCCGATTTTGGCCCATTTGCCCTATTTTTGCCGACCAAAATTTAACATCACATTATCATGGACAAACTGTTTTACGCCGTCCCGGCCATGGGCATCATCGGACTGCTGTATACCCTGGTGAAATACAACTGGGTGTCCCGGCAGGACGCGGGCGATAACCGCATGAAGGAAATCAGTGCCTATATCGCGGAAGGTGCAATGGCATTCCTGAGGGCAGAGTGGAAAATCCTGACTTATTTCGTCATCATTGTTGGCCTGCTGCTGGCCTTCATGGGCAGCCGCAACCCCGATTCGCACTGGTCAATCGCCATCGCGTTCATCATCGGCGCCTTTGCCAGCGCCTTTGCCGGTTACATCGGTATGCGTGCCGCCACCAAGGCGAATGTACGCACCGCACATGCCGCCCGTACCTCACTGTCCAAAGCTCTCAATGTTTCCTTTACCGGAGGCGCTGTGATGGGCATGGGCGTGGCGGGCCTGGCTGTTCTGGGACTGGGTGGTCTGTTTATCGTGCTGATCCGCATTTTTGCACCGGGTGCACTTTCCAACTCCATGGAAGTAACCCGGGCGATTGAAGTGCTTACCGGTTTTTCGCTGGGTGCGGAAAGCATTGCCCTTTTTGCCCGCGTGGGCGGCGGTATCTATACCAAGGCCGCTGACGTAGGCGCCGACCTGGTGGGTAAAGTGGAAGCGGGCATCCCTGAAGATGATCCCCGTAACCCGGCCACCATTGCCGACAACGTAGGCGACAACGTGGGTGATGTTGCCGGTATGGGCGCCGACCTTTTTGGTTCTTATGTGGCTACCGTGCTCGCTACCATCGTACTCGGCCATGAAGTGACCGATGCGGCAGGCGCCGCGCTGAATGACGGTTTCAGCGGCTTCTCGCCCATCCTGCTGCCGATGCTGATTGCCGGCGTGGGTATCCTGTTTTCCATTGTGGGCACCTGGTTCGTACGGATCAGCGACAGCGCAGGCATCCATACCGCCGTGGTGCAGAAAGCCCTGAACATGGGCAACTGGGGCTCTATCGTGCTCACCGCCGTTGCCTCTTACTTCCTGGTAAAATTCATCCTGCCCGCCGATGTGATGGTGCTGCGCAAATTCTCTTTTACTTCCAATGACGTGTTTGGCGCCATCGTAGTGGGGCTCGTAGTGGGCACCCTCATGAGCATCATCACGGAATACTATACCGCCATGGGCAAACGCCCGGTGCTTTCGATTGTGAAACAATCCGCTACCGGACATGCCACCAATGTTATCGGCGGACTTGCCGTAGGCATGGAATCCACCTTCCTCCCGATCCTCGTGCTGGCGGGCGGTATCTTCGGTTCCTACGCTTTTGCCGGCCTGTATGGTGTAGCCATTGCCGCAGCCGGCATGATGGCCACCACCGCCATGCAGCTCGCCATTGATGCCTTCGGACCGATTGCCGACAACGCCGGTGGCATTGCTGAAATGAGCGAACTGCCCAAAGAGGTACGTGAAAAAACCGACACCCTTGATGCAGTAGGCAATACCACTGCCGCCACCGGTAAAGGTTTTGCCATTGCTTCTGCTGCCCTCACCGCGCTGGCCCTCTTTGCCGCATTTGTAGGCGTGGCCGGTATTGATGGCATCGATATCTACAAAGCCAATGTACTGGCTGCACTCTTCATCGGCGGTATGATTCCGTTTATCTTCTCCTCGCTCGCCATCCGTGCGGTGGGGGAAGCGGCCATGAGCATGGTGGAGGAAGTGCGCCGCCAGTTCCGCACCATCCCGGGTATCATGGAAGGCAAGGGCCGTCCGGAGTACGACAAATGTGTAGCCATCTCCACGGAAGCATCCATTAAGAAAATGATGCTCCCCGGCGCGATCGCCATCGTGGCGCCCCTCATCATCGGTTTCATGCCGGGCTTCGGCGCCGAAGCGCTGGGTGGATTCCTGGCCGGCGCCACGGTAAGTGGTGTATTGCTGGGCATGTTCCAGAACAATGCCGGTGGCGCCTGGGATAACGCCAAGAAATCCTTTGAGAAAGGCGTAAAGATCAATGGTGAAACCTTCTATAAAAAATCAGATCCGCACAAAGCATCGGTAACCGGCGACACCGTTGGCGATCCGTTCAAGGATACTTCCGGCCCCTCGATGAACATCCTGATCAAACTGATGAGCATCGTATCCCTGGTGATTGCGCCCACCATTGCCAAGATTGAGCCCCACAGTTCGGTAAAAGCCCCGAAAGCCAAAACCGAAGTGGTGGCTGCCCAAACCGAAATGAACAAAGGCCAGTAAGCCTTTTCGGATAAAGCACTTTGATTACAGGTGATCCAGAAGGCCATTGCGCCGGACGGATCACCTGTTCATTTTTAATGGGATGGAACAGGCGCCCGGACCGAACAAAGGAACGCTGCCGCTGATTATTGACTATCTTTATCAGCCTGTTCAAAACACCGGTATGCGCAAATCCTGCCTCTTCTTTTTCCTGCTGGCTATCCTGATACATCCGTGGACAATTGCGCAACCCGGCACCTGCAGCGGCTCTCTGGGCGACCCGGTGGTGAACATCAGTTTCGGGAGCGGCAGCAGCAACCCGGGACCAGCCCTGGGCAATCTGGTGCCGGGCGCCTCCACCAATTACAATTACGCCGCCTATGCCACCGGGAATCCCCCGGCGGTGATCTTCGACGGCGACTATTCCCTCGTGAATGCCGTACCCAATAACAGCGCCTGGTTTACGGGAGCGGCTGATCATACCGGTGACCCGGGCGGCTACATGGCCTTCTTCAACGCCGCCCCCAACCCGGGAGAATTTTACCGGCAAACGGTAACAGGCCTCTGCCCCAGTACCACCTACGAGTTTGCGGCCTGGGTAGCCAACGTACTGAATCCGGCGGTGATCCCGGGGGCCATCCTGCCCAACATCACTTTTCGTTTACTCGACGGCGTTACCCAAACTGAACTCGCTGCTTTCAATACGGGCAATATTAACATGACCAGTACCTTCACCTGGCAGCGGTACAGTTTCCTCTTCACCCTGCCGCCCGGTAACGCATCCGTTACCCTGGTGCTGGCCAACAACAACATCGGCGGCACGGCACAGCCCGGCAACGACCTGGCCATTGATGACATCAGTTTCAGCCCCTGCGGACCCGCCACGCTGGCTTCCTTCGAAGCGGGCAACCTGGTGGATTACCGCACGCTCACCTGCGGTGCATTCAACCTGTACGGACAGGTTTCCGGCGGCCTCAACAATCCTGCTTTCCAGTGGCAGGTCAGCACTGACGGCGGCCTGCAGTTCACTGACCTCAGCGGCGCCACCGGCCTTGTTTCCCCGGTGGATATTACCACCCCCGGCGATTATATCTTCCGCCTCCTGTCGGCCGAATCGGGCAATATACAAAGTCCGAACTGCCGGTACGCCTCCAACCTGATCCGGCTTACCGTAAGCGGCTGCAGCGCCAGCTCCCCACCCCGCATCATCAACCATTACGCAGCCGTTGAGCGGGTGGACCCCTGCAACAACAGCCTCACCGTTGACAGCACTCAGCCGTTTTCGGCCGGTGATACCGTAGTGCTGATGCAGATGAAGGGCGCCTCCATTGAAACCACCAACGGCAGTGGCTTCGGCACGATAACGGCATACAACAATGCCGGACGGTATGAGATGAATACCATCGACCGCATTGCCGGCAACACCGTATACCTCCGTTTTGCGCTGCTGAACAATTATGATGACGCTAAAGGCGCCCTGCAACTGATCCGTGTACCCGCTTTTGATCACTACCGCGTAACCGATACCCTCACCTGCCTGCCCTGGGATGGCAAAAAAGGGGGTGTGCTGATCCTCAACAGCCGGGGGAAAATCACCCTGGATGGCGTGATCGATGTCAGCGAAAAAGGCTTCAGGGGCGGCGGCACCGGCGCCGGGTTCAACTGCAACAATGTAAACAGCTGGGCCGTTACGCTGGGCACCGGCGGCACCAAAGGAGAAGGCATCACCGACTATATTCCCAACCAGGAGGCCGGCGGTGCGCGGCTGGCCAATGGCGGAGGCGGTGCCTATTCGGCCAATACGGGCGGCGGCGGCGGCGGCAATGCCGGTGCCGGCGGCAACGGCGGCAACCAAACCAACACCTGCGCTGTGCAAACCTTCAGTTATGCCGGTGAAGGATACCTGTACACTGAACCCTACCGCATCCTGATGGGCGGCGCCGGCGGAGGCGGACAACAGGACGACGGGCAACCGGTGGCAGCCGGCGGTAACGGCGGCGGCATCATCATCCTGATCAGCGACAGCCTTGCCGGCAACAACGGGCAGTTGCTGGCCAACGGCGCATCGGTCACCACGCTGG
This sequence comes from Ferruginibacter sp., assembly GCA_041911275.1. Taxonomy (GTDB): domain Bacteria; phylum Bacteroidota; class Bacteroidia; order Chitinophagales; family Chitinophagaceae; genus Ferruginibacter. The sequence continues at coordinate 9,192 of JAYRPG010000170.1, forward strand.
TGCGGGATGAGGGCGGCGCCGGCGGAGGCGCCGGAGGAAGCATCCTCCTGTACGTTAATGGCATCAGCGGCAGCCTCTCCGTGTCAGCCAATGGCGGTGATGGCAGTTCCAATGACAACCAGATCTATCCCTCCCGCTGTCATGGCCCTGGCGGCGGGGGCGGCGGAGGCTGGATAGGCTATAAAAACAGTGTGCCCTTACCTCCCCTGCCCGTATCCCTGAACGGGGGCATTGCCGGCCGCATTCTCAACAGCAACAGCGTATGCTACAATACCACCCATGGCGCGCAGGACGGACAGCCCGGCTTTGAAACGGTGAACAACCAGCTGCCCCTGGCTATTGTTCCCTTTACCCGCAACCTGGACTCCGTAAGAATAGACACCCTGAAAACCGGCTGCAAAACCTACCGGTTTAACGGTATCGCCTACCCGAATAACAGTCCGGCACTCAGCTGGCACTGGGATTTTGGCGACGGCGACAGCAGCACTGCCATCAACCCCGTGCACACCTACCGCGAAGGAGGCAGCTACCCGGTAACCGTAAGGGTCAGCGATCCCTCCGGGTGCCGCGACAGCTTCACCGTGATGGCATATCCCAGCGGCCGGCGCCTCGACTTCATCTTTGAACAGGATGCCTGCAGTACCACCACCCTCCGCCTCGATGCCCGGGGTGGCCAGGCCGGCAACAGCTACTGGTCGATGGGGGATGGCACGGTATATACCGGCAGTTTCAGCATCGCCCACACCTACGCCGATACCGGTACCTACCTGATCCGTTACCACAGCGGTACGGTATGTGAGGATACGGTAAGCAAAGAGTTTACCCTGGCTCCCCGGGCTGCCGATATCATTCTGGTGCCGGATACCACCCTTTGCTTCGGGGCATCGCTCACCCTGCAAAGCCGGGTGGATACCCTCCTCGGCTGGTGCTGGCAGCCCTCCCGCTACCTGGACAACCCCGCTGCCGCGCAACCGCGGGCTACACCGCCCGGTGCCACCCAATACATCCTGCTGGCCCGGCATGCCGGCAATACCGTGGTGAACAATGGTGCTTTTAACCTGGGCCTTACCGGTATGGAAACCGATTACGCAGCCGGGAGCAACCCCCTGCTGCCCGGTCAGTTCCTCATCAGCAACAACAGCGGCAATGCCGGTGGCGGCAGCCTGTCCTGCACCGATCCCTTAACCGCCGGGGAGAATATGCTGCTGGCCATGCCCGGCCCTGCGGGTCACATGGTCAGGCAGCAGGCAGTACTCCAACCCCATACCCCCTACCAGTTCAGCGTACGGGCCCTGCCCCTGGTTGCCGGCGGCTCCGATACCGTGATGCTGCTGGTGAATGGCATCGAAATGGCCCGCGACACACTCACGGGAACCAATACCTGCAACTGGACCCGCCTTCACTTCAACTGGAATCCGGGTGATCAAACCAGTGCCCAATGGGCCATCCGCGTAAGCGGCAACAGCCCCATTGCCCTGGATGATATACGGTGGCAACCCCTGCTGCTCCAGACGGATACGCTCCGGATCGCCATCGATACCCCGCGGGTGGTGGCCAGTGAGGATACCAGCGTTTGCGCACAGCAAGCGGTAAGACTGTTCAGCACCGGGGCCGTCAGCTACAGCTGGACGCCCGCCGGCTCTCTGTCGTCGGCCACCATAGCGGATCCGATGGCCCGGCCAGACAGCACCACGCGATATGTGGTCACCGGCATCAATGCCGCCGGCTGCAGCGCCAGCGACACCGTTACCCTCACCCTATTACCCGCACCGCAGATCAGCCTGACGCCGGATACCGCCATCTGCCGCAACAGCAGCCTGCGCCTGCAGGCTTCCGGCGGCATCCGGTACGCCTGGCAACCTGCCAGTGCCTTCAGCAACCCGGGCCTGCCCGATCCAGTCATTGCCCCTGCACAATCCGCTACTTACCGGGTTACCGTAACGGCAACGAATAGTTGCTCCGCAACCGACTCCGTTACTGTGAGCATATTGCCCGCCCCGGTGTTCAGCATCAGCAGCAACCAAACCGCCTGCCTGAACAGTGCGGTTCAACTCAATGCCGCCGGTGGCAACCAGTATACCTGGAGCCCCGCAGCCCCCCTCAACCGCAATGATATTGCGAACCCGGTTGCCCGATGCGACAGCAGCACCGTCTTTAGCGTATTCATCCGCGACAGCCGCTGTAATGATACCGCCACCCTGCAAACAGCGATTACGGTTTTACCCGCTCCTCTGATCACGGCGGGCAAAAGCAATGACCTCGACTGCAGCACCGGCAGCACCCAACTGCAGGCCGGTGGCGCCCTCCGTTACCTGTGGCAACCCGCAACCGGACTCAATGATCCCAACCTGTCCGCGCCGGTGGCCAGTCCGCGCAGCACCACCACCTACACCGTTACCGGCACCAACGCCGAAGGCTGCACCGGCGAAGCAACGGTGGAGGTACGGGTAGACCAGGGCAACCGGCCCACCTTCCTGATGCCCAACGCATTTTCGCCGAATGGCGACGGACTGAATGATTGCTATGGCATCCGCTATTTCGGCCAGGTGCTGGAATTTCAGCTGCTGATCTATAACCGGCTGGGCGAACTGGTTTTCTTCACCGAAAACCCCAATGCCTGCTGGAACGGGCTGTACAAAGGAAAGCCTGCCCTGGCCGGCAGTTATGTCTACTACCTGAAGGCCAGAGCGGTTTGCGGCAGAACCGAACAGAAAGGCAACCTGATGCTGATCAGGTGATCCGGATCAGGACAAAAAAAATGCTGTATCGGGGGATACAGCATTTTTTTGCAGCAGGGAAGCCTTTATTCCTTTTTCTCTTCCGTGGCAGGAACTACCGTTTCCTTGGGCTTCTTGCAGCACTTGGGCAGTTTATTGTATGCCGTTTCATCAGCGGTAACATCGTCTGCATCATATCCTGCATTGGCAATCGCCGTTTTGATCTGTTCAATATTGTTGCGGTCGGTCAGAAAACTGACGGTTGTGGTTTTCTTTTTTACATCCACATTCACCATTTGGATTCCCGGTTCCCGTTTCAGGTAAGATTCAATTTTGCTCTTGCACATCCCACACTGTACCGTGGGCGTCTGAATCACCACTTTTTGGGAAGTCTGGGCACTGGCCGCAAACATGGTCATCCCAACAGCCAGCATCGAGAGGAAAAATGATTTCATAGTTGAAGTTTTTTTTGCAAAATTAAAGATTAACGTCCCCAGCCGGCAGGATCCTGCCGCCAGTTTAACAAAGTATTTTTCTGGTCGGCCGATACCAGTCCTTTTTCCATGGCCGCCCGGATCAGCACGTTGTAATGGGTCAATGCAATCAGTTTAACACCGGCTTCCCGGAAAGCGTTTTCCGCCACGTCAAAACCATAATGGAAGATGGATACCATCCCCTCCACCAGCAGGCCCTGGCCGCGCAGCACCTCCACCACCTGTAAACTGCTCTTGCCGGTTGACACCAGGTCTTCCACCACCACCACCCGCCTGCCGGGCTCAAAATAACCTTCTACCTGGTTACCCAGCCCGTGTTCCTTGGGTTTGGGACGAACGTAGATATAGGGAAGTTTGAGCTGATCAGCGGCCATCGCCCCCCAGGCAATACCTGCCGTAGCCACCCCGGCCAGCATTTCGGCATCCGGAAACTGCTCAAAAAGCACATTGCACATTTCACTTTTGATGAATTCCCGGATATAGGGAAAAGAGAGCACGCGGCGGTTATCGCAGTAAATCGGACTTTTCCAGCCACTGGCCCAGGTATAGGGGTGCCCGGGGTTCAGCTGAATTGCATTAACTTGGAGTAACTTTTCAGCTACTGCCCGCTCGTTTGTCATGCTGCAAATGTAGGCCGGCACTGCTGCATTTACAATTTTGTTATGCACATCAAAATTTATTTCGGCGAAAAACCAGTGTACCTCTGTGATGAAATCAGCCCGGCGCTGAGCGAAATCCTGCATCATCCTGATGCCGTGTTCATTGATGAAGTGTCCGGCGCCGCCATCAAATCGCTGCTGCACGAAATAGCCAAACCCGAGTTTCATGCGGGCGTGCTACAGAACAGCGACCTGGATAAACTGAAAAAAGCCTTTTTCAAACACTTCACCCTCATCGAAGCCGCCGGCGGCATCGTACTCAATGACCAGAAGGAATTGCTCTTCATCCGCCGTCTCGGCAAATGGGACCTGCCCAAAGGCAAGGTGGAAACCGGAGAAGAGGTGCAGGATACTGCGGTTCGCGAAGTGGAGGAAGAAACCGGTGTAACCCGGCTCGCTGTTACCGGTAAAGTGGGAGAAACCTACCATACCTATGAGGCTTACGGGAAGCATTACCTGAAAACCACCTACTGGTATGCGATGACCTGTCCCTCCGGTCAGGAACTGACGCCCCAGACAGAAGAACACATTGAAGCCATCCGGTGGTTCAAAACCCGCGACATCAAAAAGCCTGTGGCCGACACCTATCCTTCAGTCAGGGATATCCTGTCGGTATTTTTTGACAAGCCCTGAGCATGCTTCCGGAGTGGATCGTGCTTGATACTTCCCGATTCATCAATGGTCATTGTCAGGCCTCATCCCCATTACACTTCATTCTCAAGGCACCATTCCCGTACGGGAATTAAAAAGCTTTTTTGAGAATAGCCATGGTGAGGCGGCTGATGCAGATGAGTTTCTCCTGGTCATCATGAATCTTGATATCCCAAACATGGGTGGTGCCGCCGAGGTGAAGCGGCCGGGCTGTGCCATGCACATAACCGCTGCGGGCGCTGCGGATGTGGTTGGCGTTGATCTCCAGGCCCACGCAGATGAATTTATTGGGATCGAGTACCAGCTGGGAGGCCACACTGCCGATGGTTTCGGCCAGGGCGCAACTGGCGCCGCCATGGAGTAAACCATAGGGCTGCTTGGTGCGCTGGTCAACCGGCATTTTGATTTTTACATAATCATCCCCCAGTTCGGTCCATTCCATACCCAGGAATTCGGCCATGGTGCCGGGCTCAATAGCGCCCAGATCGGTAATTTTCAGCGATTTGTTAAACCAGATAGACATAATACAGGGGTTATTTTTTTAATAAAGAACGGATGGATTCATTAACCGGACCGGGCAGGAACTGTGACACATCCCCGCCGTTTTTCAGCACATCCCGTACGAGTGTGGAGGCCACGGATGTGTATTGCGGCAGGCAGGTGAGGAAGATGGTTTCAATATGCCCGTCGATGCTGCGGTTCATATCAGCGATGGCTTTTTCGTACTCAAAATCATTCACATACCGGATACCCCGGAGAATAAAATTGGCCCCTACCCGTTTACAGCATTCAACGGTAAGCCCTTCATACACCACGGCATCCACGCGGGGCTCGTTGGCGTAGATGGTTTTCAGCCATTCCAGCCGCATCTCTTCACTGAACATGGGCACCTTATTGGCGTTCCGGCCGATGCCCACCACCACTTTATCAAAGAGGGGAACCGCCCGGTTGATGATATCAATATGACCCAGTGTTACGGGATCAAAGGTTCCGGGGAAGAGGCAGATTTTCATGCTGTAGGCGGGGGATTAAGAGAATAAATAATTAATACATAATCAATAAAAACCGGAACCGGCTGACTGCCCCCGGTGATGCCGGAATCAAGGCAGCCGCATTGTTGCTTTTTGTCTGTTTATCCGCACATGGATCAGCTTCCTCCCGGCAGCACCCCAACACCTCAGTTTCTTCCTCCGGCCAGCAGATACAGTACGGCCATCCTCACCGCCACCCCGTTTTCCACCTGCTGCAGAATGATCGACTGCCGGCCATCCGCCACATCGCTGTCGAGCTCAACGCCGCGGTTGATGGGCCCCGGATGCATGATCACCATTTCCTTGCCCAAACTGTCCAGCAGCCTCCGGTTGATACCATAGGCAAGGCTGTATTCTCTAAGAGAAGAAAACAGCACCTGGTTCTGGCGCTCCAGCTGGATGCGGAGCACGTTGGCCACATCGCACCACTGGAGGGCTTTTTTCAGGTTGTATTCCACGCCTACCCCCAGCGCCGCGGTAAGGTGAGGCGGGATGAGCGTAGGCGGACCAGACACCATCACTTCAGCCCCCATTTTTTTCAGGAGGTAGATATTGCTCAGGGCCACCCGTGAATGCATGATATCGCCTACCAGCAGAATTTTCTTACCCGCCAGGCTGCCCAGTTTTTCCGTAATTGAAAAGGCATCCAGCAGCGCCTGTGTGGGATGCTCATTGATGCCATCTCCGGCATTGACCACGGCGGCGGCAATATGTTTGGCCAGGAAATGCGGCGCCCCGCTGGCGCTGTGCCGCATCACCACCATATCCACCTTCATGCTCAGGATATTGTTCACCGTATCCAGCAGGGTTTCACCCTTGGATACCGAAGAACCGGAAGTGCTGAAATTGATCGTATCGGCGCTGAGTCTTTTTTCCGCCAGTTCAAAAGAGATGCGGGTGCGGGTGCTGTTTTCGTAAAACAGGTTCACGATGGTTACATCCCGCAGGGAGGGCACTTTCTTGACGGGGCGCTGCAATACTTCCTTAAACTGGCTGGCCGTTTGTAAAATAAGCGAGATGTCTTCCGGTTGGAGGTCTTTAATGCCGAGCAGGTGTTTGGTGGAGAGTTGCATTAAACAACAAAGCTACGGTTTTCGGATTTAATAGAGTATCACCGCTTCGCGGTCCCACTCCACTTTCACTTTCTGGGATCCCAGGGTATCAATGGCCTTGCCGCAGTAGTCGGGCTGTATGGGCAGTTCGCGGTTGAACCTGCGGTTAACCAGCACGCAGAGCTCTACCCTGCTGGGCCGCCCGAAATCCTGCAGGGCATCAAGGGCAGCACGGATGGTACGGCCGGTGTACAGCACATCATCAATCAGGATCACGTGCCTGCCTTCAATTGAAAAGGGAATATCGGTTTTGTTGGCCCGGTGCAGCTGCTGCCGGATATCATCCCGGTAAAAGGTAATATCCAGTATGCCGTATTGCGGCTGTTCACCCGGAAAAAGGGCCGCGATATGATCCACAATAATCCGGCTGACGGCCACACCTCTCGGCTGCAGGCCGATGAACACCAGTTGCTGCAGGCTGGTATGGTTTTCCACCAGCTGGTGGGCCAGCCGGCGGAGGGTAAGCTGCAGTTGCTGCGGATCGAGAATCGTAGTCAATCAGTCGGGGTTTAGCAAAACGAAATTATCCCTTTATTCCACAAAAAAGGCCAACTTTTTCAGCCGGCCTTTCCTGGTGCATTTATTCTTCCCCGAGGAACGGATAGCGGTAATCCGTAACCGGGATAAAGGTTTCCTTGATGGTGCGTGCACTCAGCCAGCGGTAGAGGTTCAGCATCGAGCCGGCCTTGTCGTTGGTACCGCTTGCCCGGGCGCCGCCAAAGGGCTGCTGCCCCACCACCGCACCGGTGGGTTTGTCGTTGATGTAAAAATTGCCGGCACTGTTGCGCAGCTTATTCACAGCCAGTTCAACCGCATAGCGGTCGGTGGCAATCACCGAACCGGTGAGGGCATAGGGCGATGTGCTGTCAACCAGTTTGAGCGCCTCCTCAAACTTGTTCTCATCATACACATACACCGTAAGCACAGGCCCGAAAAGTTCTTCGCACATGGTAACATAATGCGGATCCAGCGCTTCAATCACCGTGGGTTCGATGAAGTAGCCCACCGATTTATCACATTTACCGCCAGCCCAGATCCGGGCGGGTGCATCTTTTTTGCGGGCGGCTTTGATATAGGACTCCAGTTTGTCGAAACTCTTCTCATCAATCACGGCATTGATAAAATTGCGGAAATCTTCCACGCTGCCCATCTGCATGGTTTTCAGTTCGGCCACCAGTTTCTTCTTCACTTCAGCGGCCAGGTTGGCCGGAATATAGGCGCGTGAGGCAGCGCTGCATTTCTGTCCCTGGTACTCAAATGCACCCCGGGCCAGCGCGGCCACCAGCACATCCACATCTGCGCTTTTGTGCGCAATCACAAAGTCTTTGCCGCCCGTTTCGCCCACAATACGCGGATAAGATTTGTACAGGCCCATATTGGCGCCGGCGGTTTTCCAGATATGGTTGAACACCCCGGTACTGCCGGTAAAATGTACGCCGGCAAATTCAGGATGATTGAGGCAAACCTCGCCAATCGTGGGTCCGTCAACAAACACCAGGTTGATCACCCCGTCGGGCAGGCCTGCTTCTTTCAGCACTTTCATGAACATCTGCGCGCTGTACACCTGCGTGTTGGCGCACTTCCAGATCACCACATTGCCGCACATGGCCGCACTGGTGGGCAGGTTGCCCCCAATAGCGGTAAAGTTGAAGGGCGTGATGGCCAGTACAAAGCCTTCCAGCGGCCGGTATTCCATCCGGTTTTTCAGTCCGGGACCGCTGATGGGCTGCTGCCGGTATATCTCACTCAGGAAGTGTACATTAAAACGGAGGAAATCGATGATCTCACAGGCCGCATCAATCTCGGCCTGGAAACAGTTTTTGCTCTGGCCCAGCATGGTGGTGCCATTCATGTACGGACGGTACTTTGTGGAGATGAGGTCTGCCGCCTTGAGGAAGATATTGGCCCGGTTCTCCCAGCTCATCGCCGTCCATTTTTCCCGGGCTTTCAGCGCTGCGCTGATGGCTTTCTTTACATGTCCCGCATCGCCGGCATGAAAATAACCCAGGATATGATGGTGCTCATGCGGGGGCCGGATGGCCACACGCTTACCGGTACGCACTTCCTCCGCGCCGATGTACATGGGCACATCCACGGTGGCGGCCTTCAGCTCGGCCAGCACTTCCTTCAGTCTTTTCTTTTCCGGGCTGCCGGGGGCATAATTCAACACGGGCTCATTGGCCGGGATGGGGTAGTAAAAATCGCCGAATTGCATAGCAAACAATTTTTAATGTGATAAGTGTGATTGAATGTGACAAATGTGAAATTTTGCCACAAACAATATTACCATCGAAATTATCTGACGTTGGCTCTAGTTTTTTATTCTTGTGTAATTACTTCTTTACAGCCTTGGCCGAAAAAATAATCCTGGCTAATACCCTTTTAATATCCTGACAAAGGCTCAGCAAATCATCAGTTGCAGGATACCCTGCAGCGTTACACAACAATAACCAGTACTCCGTTTCTTCGGCTTCTTTGGCAGCCACTTTCATTTTGTGAATAAAATCTGCCCTGCTTTCTGCATGTTGAGCTTCGCGAACATTTGCACCTACTGAAGTCCCTGATTTCATTAGTTGTCTGGCAACAACAAACCGTCTTTCCAGTTCAAGCTTCTCCGAGTACTGCACTATCCTTACAGCAAAAGTAAAAGTAACATCCTTAATGATGTTTGGGTGTTTTAAGGTAGACATATAGGAAAGTTTTAGGGTTACACATTCAACCACATTCATCACATTCAACCACATTCATCACATTCAACCACATTCATCACATTCAACCACATTCAATCACATTTCCCACATTCACCAACAATTTCAGCTTATGCTTCCGCTTCCTTCTCACTCATCAGGTAAGCCTTGATAAAGCCATCCAGTTCGCCGTCCATCACGGGGCCGATATTGCCCACTTCGTAATCGGTACGGTGATCCTTGATCATCTTATAGGGGTGGAATACATAGCTGCGGATCTGGCTGCCCCATTCAATCTTTTTCTTTTTGGCATTATTGGCGTCGCGGATCTCATTGCGTTTCTGCAACTCCATTTCATAGAGGCGGCTTTTCAGCATGGTCATCGCCTTTTCGCGGTTGCCCAGCTGGCTGCGCTCCGTTTGGCACACCACCGTGATGCCCGTGGGAATATGAGTAAGGAAAACCTTGGTTTCCACCTTGTTCACGTTCTGGCCACCGGCGCCACCGCTGCGGGCTGTTTCCATCTTGATATCCGCCTCCTTGAGGTCGATCTCGATACTGTCGTCCACTAACGGGTAAACATATACGCTGGCAAAGGAAGTGTGGCGGCGGGCATTGCTGTCGAAGGGAGAGATACGCACCAGGCGGTGTACCCCGTTTTCAGCTTTCAGGAAGCCGTAAGCGAAGGGGCCCTCAAACTGAAAGGTGCAGGTTTTGATGCCGGCGCCATCGCCGTCCTGCCAGTCGAGCTCCGTAACCTTCCAGCCCTGGCGTTCGCCATACATGCGGTACATGCGGGCGAGCATCTGGGCCCAGTCCTGGCTCTCCGTACCACCGGCGCCCGAGTTGATCTGGAGCACGGCAGGCAGTTCGTCTTCCGGCTGGTTCAGGGTGCTCTTGAATTCGGCATCCTCCAGCTGCAGCAGGGCCTTGTCGTAGGCTTCCTTGGTTTCCTCCTCCGTGGCATCCCCTCCCTTCCAGAACTCAAAGAGCACGGCAAAATCTTCCACGGCCGTTTCGGTGGCCTGGAACAGGTTTACCCAGTACTCGTTGTTTTTGATTTCTTTCAGGATGGCGGTGGCACGGGCGTTGTCATCCCAAAAGCCCGGGCTCAGCGAAAGCTGCTTATCTTCTGCTATTTTATATCGTCGGTTCTCGACGTCAAAGAAACCTCCTCAGGACAAGGAGACGGTCCCTCATATCTTTAATATACTCTGCAGTCATGGTCGCAAAGGTAGGGGAAATGAGGGAAAGATGTTTGGGGTTTGGGGAGTTTAGAAGTTTAGGAGTTTAGAGGTTTAGCAGTTTAGGGGGCAGGGAGATTCCGCCTGCCCCTTCAGGATTGAAGCGTTCGTTTACGCTTTGCCATCACCCTTACCCGCTTACTGTTTCAGGAGCCGGATCACCTGCTGGTCATTACCCTGAACAGCCTCTAACAAATAAATCCCCGGTTTCAGGTCAGCACCGGTTTGCAGCCGCTGATGCCGGTTGATTTGCCAACGGGCAATCTGCCTGCCCGCCAGATCAGTTAACCGCAGGGTAATGGGCAGATCAGATGGCGCACTGACATACACCGTAAACTGCTGTGCCGAGGGATTGGGACTCACGGTGCAACGCAGGGCCGTTCCGGTGAGACCATCCTGACGGGATGATGCCTCCGGTTTCAGGTTACCTGCCGCATGCTGCGGCACCAGCACCCGGGTAGCCGCGCGGCTGGTATTGCCGGCATCGTCCCGAGCCGTCACGGTTATGGTATAGATGCGCCCCGCTCCGCTCCCGGATCGTTCTGCCCGCAGCTGAAGCTGATGCGGATCGATCATCAGCCAGTCAGGCGACAGATCGCCGGAACCCGTACCGCTCTCCGGTTCGTTGCTGCTCACCGACAAAACAGGGGTAACCCTGCCGCAGGCATCCTGCAGATCGTAACTGAGCGTAATCAGCTGCATCTGGTGATCGGGAGGCCAGAGGGTAGCCGGCTGAGCAGATAAGCCCGTGATCTGCGGAGCCTCCCGGTCCACCACTGTAACGGTGAAACTGCCGGTTGTGGTTTTACCTGAACTGCTCACCGCCGTAAAAGTGTTGCGGGTTACGCCGGCCGGGAAGAAGGCGCCAGCGGGTAAGCCGCCGGTTTGGTCCACCCGGGCGCTGCCACAGATATCGCTCACTACCGGTGACGCATACTGCACCACCGCGCCGCACTGGCCGGCTTGGGTATACACCAGGAGGTCGGCCGGACATTGCATCCGGGGCGGCGGACATTCCACCAGGGTGAGCTCAGCGAGCCGCTCCTGCCTGATCCCGTTAACCGTTACCTGGTTTTTACAGAGATCCCGTTCGGCAGGTGGAAGGATGCGCCAGTTTTGCCCGTTAAACAGGTCAAGCGTAAGGCTGTTCTCCGCGAGGCCCGACAACTCAGCACCTTCAAGATAGGCCATTTTAACGGCGCCGCTGAAGGGCTCAGCCGTACCGCAAAAACGGTACACCCGGGCAATATGTGCTGTGGTGAGCGGATGCTGGGTGGTGCCGGATTTTACGAGACTGCTGTAGGTGAGCTTAAAATCTGCAGCAGGAATCAGCACCAGGCTGTCGGCGAAAAATGGAGTCCCCTGTTTGAGCACCACGGGCGTGCCCGGTTTCAGGGTATACACCTGCCCCTGCAGTGACGGCAGCCAGCTCCAGGCCAGCAGCCAGGCTATGATAGACCATCTTGCTTTCATGATTGATCAGTTTTGACATTCCGGGATCGGCCATCCGCAACCGTTTTTCTCAATGGCACGGAGCCCAACCCTTCATGCTGTGGATGCCGGCTAATCCCGTATGCAGCGCACTGAGTAAGCCCCCAGTTTGGGCAACTGCCCGAATATCCAGTTACCGGTATCCGGTTCCTGCACCGGAGCAATCTCGGCAATCATATTGATCCCGAATCGCTGATCATCCATCATTCCCCCCATGATGTACTGGAAGTTGTACATATAATCGGTGAGCTGTCCCCACCAGAGTGCCACTTTCCCCAGCCCTTTGAATGAACCATCCACATCGCGGTATCCCCCGGGCAATGCGGTAAACCCGGTGCTGTTGGTGCCACCGCTGCTCCACAGTACCGGCGCCCGCAACTGCGTGCCCGCATTTTCTGCAGAAGGAAAACGGTTCAGCAGGGTTTGCCATTCGCCCCCGCTCCAGTACTCAACCGGGATGTGCCAGCCTGCCGGCGCCAGCCCCCGCGGGTCGGTAACGGCATACCAGTTGTACAGTTTCCCGAATATGGCGCCCGTTGCCGGGTCGTTGTTGTAATAGCACCAGGCTCCTGTGGTGAGGTTCACCCACTGGGCCGAGTCCTGCACCTGCGGGATGGGATCTCCGTTGCGGTAGGTGACCACCGAGAGGTTCCGCGTCATCCAGCGCTGACTGCCAATGGTTACCTGGTAAGGAAGCGCATTTTGGGCAGGCGCCCCGGCCATATTGGTCCAGGCCAGGCCATTGAACACCTGCGCCTCTCCGGTGATGCCGCAATCCCGGCACCAGATCATCAGCCCGGCGGCCGGCTTCACTATGCCATCTCGTTGCACCTGGGCTAAACGAGGCGGCAGGAAACCTTTCCCCGTGGCATATACATCCAGTTGCGCAGAAGCAGCCGGCTCAGCAGTGCCAATACCCATCTGCCCCTGAACAAACCCTGAAAAAAGCAGCAAAACAGCCGTCAGCAGCAGATCAGCCCGGCCGGCTTTCGTGTAAAAGGATTTCATAGCACAGTTTTTGATGGAATGATTACGCAGCGTCAAACGCGGAAAACCCTGCCGCGGATGATTAACTGCAGTAAGATACCGTTGCGGTTCAGCCGGCCGCCATGACGGGTATCAATGGAAATGCTGACCCTGCTCAAACCCGCATGCTGGTGCTCCGGGATTTACGGAGTGGCTTTTACCGGCAGGCAGGGCTGCGCATGGCCATGCCTTTACCGGAAACGGCGGGGATTCTGCCAACTCGTTTATCTTGCGGTTATGTTGAGGGTGGACCGCATACAACTTACCCGGTTTAAAAATTATGATTCCGCATCGTTTCAGTTTACTGAACGGGTGGTGGGCATCTGCGGCCTGAACGGAAAGGGCAAAACCAACCTGCTGGATGCCCTCTATTACTGCTGCTTTACCAAAAGTTATTTCAGCAGCACCGATGCGGCCAATGTACAGTTCGGCCAGGAGGGCTTCCGGCTGGAAGCCCTGGTTAACGGGCATAAAATTGTGTGCATCCTGCGGGAGAACGGCAAGAAGGAAGTGCTGCTCGATGAAGTGCCGTATGGCCGCATGTCGGAACACATCGGCCGTTTTCCGGCGGTGATGGTGGCGCCGGATGATGTGGAACTGATCACCGGCAGCGGCACGGTTCGCCGGAAGTTCATGGACACCCTGCTGAGCCAGCTGGATGCCGGGTACCTGCAGCAGCTGATTGTGTACAACAGGGTATTGCAGCAGCGCAACAGCCTGCTGAAGGATTTTGCCGATTCCGGCCGTTTCAACGCCTCCCTGCTGGAAGTGCTGGATGATCAACTCACGGAGTCGGGCAACCGCATTCATGCGCGGCGGCAGGCCTTCATGCAGCAGCTCATCCCCCTGGTGCAGGATTTTTACGGCCAACTGTCGCAGCACCGTGAGCACACTGAGATCCGCTACGAAAGCCAGCTGAATGGGGCTGCCTTCAGCGACCTGCTGGCAGCCGGCCTCGGAAAAGACCGCCTGCTGCAGCGCACGGGCAGCGGCGTGCATAAAGATGATATCCTCTTGCTGCTGAACGAACAGCCCTTCCGCCAGACGGCCTCACAGGGGCAGCGGAAAAGCCTGCTTTTCGCCCTGAAGCTCGCCGAGTTTGCCCTGCTGAAACAAAGCAAGGGCAGCGCCCCGCTCCTGCTGCTGGATGATGTATTTGAAAAACTGGATGCCGAAAGAATGGACCAGCTGCTCCGCTGGGTGTGCGTGGAAAACGAGGGACAGGTATTCATCACCGATACCCATAGCCGGCGGCTCACCGAAGCCCTGGAAAAATCCGGAACCCCCTTTCAGCTGATCAGGCTGGAAGACTGATATTCGTTTACGGCTTACCGTAAGTTTGCGCCGGCATCCGCATCCAGCCCCCAGTCTCTGCCCTTGTCCACAGCCGGGATCCCTTCGGTGATCCACCGCGGCGGTGCCTCCCCTTTCAGCAGCCAGTCGAAAAACTGCTGTTCACGGATCTGGATATCCCTGCGGTTGCGCCGCTCCACCAGATTGTGCTGTTCCCCGTTATAATTGAGCATCCATACCGGTTTGCCGAGGCGGCGCAGGCCCGTGAAGAGTTCAATACCCTGGTACCAGGGCACGGCACCATCGGCGTCGTTGTGCATGATCACGAGCGGGGTTTTCACTTTCTGCAGGTGAAACAGGGGTGAATTTTCGAGATAGAGCCCCGGTTTTTCCCAGAGTGAAGCGCCAATGCGGCTTTGCTGTTTTTCGTACTGGAACTGCCGGTTCAGCCCGCTTTCCCAGCGGATCCCCCCATAGGCACTGGTCATGTTGGCCACGGGGGCGCCGGCCCAGGCTGCCTTGAACAGGGAGGTGCGGGTGATGAGATAAGCTACCTGGTAGCCGCCCCAGCTCTGTCCCTGGATGCCGATGCGGTTGCTGTCGGCCATGCCGGCTTTCACCAGTGCACGGGCCCCGCTCACCACATAATTGTAGGCGCTGTTGCCGGGATAGCCGTCCTGGTAAGCGATATCCGGCGCCAGCACCAGGTATCCGCGGCTCACAAAGAAGGAGATGTTCAGCCGGCTGGGCGTGGGCGCCGGCGGGATATAGCTGTACAAGCCATCCGAAAGGCGTTCGTAGAAATAGCAGATCAGGGGATATTTCCTGGAGGGATCATAATCCTCCGGCTTGTACAGGATGCCGGTGGCCTTTTTGCCGTCGTAGGCCTTCCAGCTGAACAGCGAAGCCGTGCCCCAGTTGTACTCCCGCTGCTGCGGGTTGATCTCGGAGAGCCGCACGGGTTCCGGGTAGCAGTAATAGGCAAAATGACCAGCCGAATCATGAACCGCTTCGCGGCTGGCCGGATCCATCGGCACGGTATACCAGTCGGGGGAAGCCGTGTACCGCTCAATGCTGAAAAAGAAACGGTTGCCTGCATCCGGAACGGTATGCCGGGTGGTCACCGACCTGCCGTCAAAGCGGATATACGTCCGGGTTAGCTGATCCTCTGCCCGGGTAAAGTACAGGCCCGACTCCTTGCTGTTTTCATCAAAGAGGCTGAACAGATAAGTTTTGGCGGGTTCAAAATAACGCTGCTCACGGTCGGTATTGATGAACCGGGTGACCACCTGCCGGTCGCGGCCCCGTAACGGATGATCATGACCCGGGCGCAACGTAAGGCTCAGCACCCGGGGTGCAAAAGCCCCGTCAGGCGACACCCGCCAGATATCGAAGCGGTCATACACGTAGATGACGGAGTCGGCCGCTGACCAGCCCATGACGCCATAGGCCCCCGGCAGGTCGGGTACATCCTGCTCTTCGTTGTACAGTGGCGTGCTGATGCGTTCGGTCACCCGTCGGGTTTTACCGGTAGCCACCTCATAGGTAAACCAGTGCCGCTGCTCAGGCTGGTACCAGTATACATAACGCCCGCCGGGAGAAGGCCTGGCCTGCTGGTACTGGCCCTTGTAAATAAGGGTTCGCTCACCGGTTTGCACATCCACCCGCCAGGCATTCCAGCGCGTGCGGCCCTCCCACTGCGCAGGTATCCGGTACTCCCTGTTCGATTCGGCAAGCACCCAGGCGGCATTGCCTTCATCCGCGAGGGTGATGTTCTCAGCGTCCTCATCCCCCAGCTGAACAAGGTTGCCCGAAGCCGGATGCCACACTGCAGTATAACTGCGTTTCAATTCCTGGTCGAGGTTTTTGAGCTGCTGGGTTTGCAGGTAATCATCCTGGTAATGCCACACATCAAGTTTCGCGGTTTCAAACTCCACCAGGCTGGTGTCCCTGGGCGGCCGTACCGGCGCGGTGCCGAAAAACAAACGGCTGCCATCTCGGCTGAACTGCAGCTGACCATGCTCGCTCACGGTAAAGCCGATCTTCATCCCGGCGGTGTTGCGGTCGGCCACCACCCGGGCGGTATCCATCCCGGTGGTATGATACCAGAGCCGGTAAAATTTCTGCAGGGATTTTTCGCTGCTGTCGCGTTCCGCCAGGAAGCCCAGCTGAAGGCCGGCCTCATCAAACACAAAATGTTTGGCATCGTTGAACCCGGCCATCACGGTATCGGGCGTGAATAACGGCAGCGAATAAACGATCAGAAGGGCTTTGCTGCTGCTGTCCTTGGCATTGCGGCCGATATCCGCCAGCAGGCGGCGGCCCCACCGGTCAAAGTAATATTCACTGATGCCGGGAATTCTTTTCTCCACCCCGGTTTCAAGCTGCCGGAGCACCAGCACGGCACCTTCACGGCTGCCGGCAGACTTACCCTCCTCGCCTTCTGCATCCTGCGCATCTTCTTTCATCCGGATGAGCTGACGGGCGGTTTTTTCGGCGAGCTGCTGCAATTTTTCCTCGCTCACTTTGCCGCCGATGCTGTCCAGCGCTTTCCGCAGCACCGAGTCGGCCAGCTGCAGCAGCCGTTCTTTCCGGAGTTTCAGGGTATCGATGCTTTTTTTAAAACGCATCACCGGGGTATCCGGCGTTTTTTCCAGTTCAAAAGCCACCCAGCCGGCGCCCTTTTCAGGCATTTTAAAGGATTTTACAGCCGGGTATTTCAGCACTGAATCTTCCCCCAGGCGCAGGATGGCCAGGCTGTCTTTCGGCATCTCGGCTGCCGGTTTCTTCCGGATCCTTGCCTGCCGGGTTTCGGCATAAGGGGCTTTGATGCGGCAAACCAGGAAGCGGCTGTCTTCGCTGAGGGCAATCTGGTAACCGCGCGGAATCACTTTCCGGTAGCGGTTGCCGGGATGCTGGATCACCAGCTCGCCGTCGCCCTCCTGGGGATTGACCGTGTACACCAGGTACTGGCCATCGTTGGTTACGAGCCGTTCGCCCAGGCTTTTCCATTGATCATAAACGGTGTGATCGAGGGGTTTCTTCTGGGCAAGCGCCCTTAAGCCCAGCAGTAATGCCGCGGTAATCAGTAGGTATCTCATGTATGCGGAACCGTTTCTGTAGTGAAACCGTTACCGCGAAACTAAGCAAAGCCCGGAGAAAATACATCAGGGTTGTAGGGGCTCCGCCGCGTCTTCAAAACCCCATTGTTCCCGCAGCGCAGCCAGTTGGCCGGCCGGGAGGCGGGAAGCCTGGTAGTGACCGGCCTGTTGTTTCTGGCGAAAGGCTTCGTAGAGCGTCACTGCGCAGGCCACCGAAATATTGAGGGAGCGGATGATGCCCACCTGCGGAATGATAAAATTGCCATCGGCCATGCCGATGATCTCCTCACTCACCCCGCTGTGCTCATTGCCGAATACCAGGGCCACCGGTTCAGTGAGCGGAAGCTCGTGCAGGGATACCGCGTCGCTGGCCAGGTGGGTCGTGTAAATTTTGCTGTACCGCCTGCGCAGCTCTGCAAAGCACTCCCCTGCATCTGTATACTGGTGAATGGTCAGCCATTTGGCAGCACTGGAAGAGCTTTTGGCGCCCCATTTTTTATGCCGCGGAATTTTGGTGTTGAGGATAAAAATTTCCTGAACCCCCACGGCATCGCAGGTACGCATTACCGCAGAAATGTTATGCGGATCAAATACATTTTCCAGCACCACCGTAAGATCGGGCTGCCGGTGGCTGAGCACATAGTCGAGGCGTTGCGTACGTTCCGGCGTCATGTACGGTTGAAAGTTTAAACTTGAACGGGTAAGGTTGAAACGGAAATTCAGTCTGCGTTTTCGATCACCATGGCCGAGGCCCCGCCGCCACCATTGCAGATGCCGGCCGCTCCGTAGCGTGCCTTGTTTTGCTTCAGCACATTGATGAGCGTTACGATGATGCGGGCGCCGCTGCAACCCAGGGGATGCCCCAGGGAAACCGCACCGCCGTTTACATTCACCCGGGCGGGATCCAGTTTCATCCGGCGGCTGTTTTCGATCCCCACCACCGCAAAGGCTTCGTTGAGTTCCCAGTAATCAATATCGCTCATCTGCAGGCCTGCCTTGGCCACGGCCTTCGGAACGGCCAGCGCGGGGGTGGTGGTAAACCACTCCGGCGCCTGTTCGGCATCGGCATAACCGATGATCTTCGCGATGGGCTTCAGGCCGAGCGCTTCGGCTTTCTCCCGGCTCATCAGTACCAGCGCCGCAGCCCCGTCGTTCATGGTGGAGGCATTGGCGGCGGTAACCGTACCGTCTTTTACAAATGCGCCCTTGAGGGCAGGGATTTTATCAAATTTCACATTGAAGGGCTCCTCGTCTTTGGCGAACAGCACCGGATCGCCGCCTTTCTGCGGGATGGGCACCGGTACAATTTCGTTCTCAAACTTGCCGGCATTCACCGCGGCCTGGGAACGCTTGTAGCTTTCGATGGCAAATGCGTCCTGGTCTTCCCGGCTTACCCCGCAGGTGCTGGCACAGAGTTCAGCGGCATTGCCCATGGCTTTTCCATCATACACATCAGTAAGGCCGTCCTTGGCTAAACCATCCACGAGGCTGCTGTTGCCGTATTTATTGCCCCAGCGCAAACTGTCAACATAAAAGGGCACATTGCTCATGCTTTCCATCCCTCCGGCCACGACCACATCCGCATCCCCCAGTAAAATGCTCTGGGCGGCCTGGGCAATGGCTTTCATGCCGCTGGCGCACACTTTATTCACCGTGGTGCAGTTCACCGTATCGGGCAATCCGGCAAATTTAGCCGCCTGCCGGGCAGGCGCCTGTCCGAGGTTGGCCTGGATCACACAACCCATCAGCACATCCTGCACCTGTTCGGGCTGCAGGCCTGCTTTTTCCAGTGCCCCCCTGATGGCGATGGCCCCCAGCCTTGTGGCAGAAAAATTTTTCAGTGAGCCCCCAAAACTTCCCATCGGGGTACGCACCGCCGAAATGATGTAAACTTCTTTTTGCATGGCAGAAATCGTTTTAGGCTACAAAGATAGGAAAGGCGAGAAGAGTTGGGACTGATGAACCCGGAATGATGAACAAAGCATGAGGAAGGATGGGTGCGTAAGCCCTTACCGCACAAAATCAAACAAGGTGGCGGTGAACACGCCGCGTTCCCGTTTTTTGAACACGGCTTTCCAGTTTCCGTTGTAGCGGATCAGGGCGGGTACCAGCAGGTTGCCGGCATGCGTCATCTCCACTTCCATGGAAACCTTAAAATCATAGACCAGGGCCTTGTAGCTGAGCGAATAGTTGCGGGCCACCACCTCGAAACTGCGGTCATCGAACCAGGTGGTCATTTCATCCACCACCACGTCGCCTTCCCGGCCCGGCTTTACTTTCTGCCTGAAGACATAGCAGGAGGTGCGGTTGTATTCTTCCAGGTCGATGCGCATATCATAGCAGTCGGCCAGGTCATCGTCATAGATGGCTGTTTTGCTGCTCATAAAGGGCAGTCCGCTGATGCGGCGGCCGGGATTAAAAAACAGCATCTTCAGCTGTTCCTTGTGTTTTTCCATGCCTGACTTGCCCGCTGTGCTGAAAGATTTGCCGGTAACGATATTGTCTTCCCCGCAAACCCTGCCCTGCGTAAAAAAGAGCGAGGCGTACAGCTGCGCTGTGTAATACTGGTAATGCCGCGCTTCATCGTAAAAATCGCCGCTCACCTGTTCTTCAAGCACCTCCATGCGCCGGCAGCTGCTGTCGCGGTATTGCCGGGTTTTGCTGTACAAAGCAGCCTGTGAGCGGCCCTGTGCATCGAGCATGCGGATATCGTTGATGGCAGAAAAGCCCAGGATGCGCAGGTTGCGGAAGGCCTTGTAAAAAGAGCTGTCGTCGCGGATGCGCTGAATGAAGGTGGGTACATTCAGCCGGTTTTTCAGCACCACTTCACTGAGGGTGATCATTTTCTGCTCCACCTGCACCACGCTGTCGGCCAGCCGCGTGCTGTCGCCGGCCTGTGCAATGATCCCGGAGGCGGGCAGCAGGAAAAATAAAAAAGGCAAGATGGTTTTCATCCTGCCTGCAAATTATCACAATCCGGCCGAAGCGGATCAGCGGGTAAAGATCATGCGGTAATCTGTCCGGATTTTGCCCTTGCTGATGTCGTCCAGTTTCCGTTTGATGAGGGTTCGCTTCAGCGGTTTCATGTAATCGATGAAGAGTTTGCCTTCCAGGTGATCGTATTCATGCAGGATCACCCTGCCGGTAATGCCGTTGAAGCTGCGGGTTTGCGGCTGCAGCTGTTCATCCAGGTAGCTGAGGGTTACGGTTTCGTTCCGGTAAATGTCTTCCCGGATCCGGGGGATGCTGAGGCAGCCTTCATTGTAAGCCCACTCCGGCCCCATCTTGTCCACGATATGAGCATTGATGAAAGCCCCTTTGAATCCGGGCTCATCGGGGTAATCGTGTTTTTCGCCGTCTTCAATGAATCCCTGGAAAATCTGGGTGCTGTCTACCACAAACAGGCGGATGGAGCGGTTCACCTGGGGTGCGGCCAAACCCACGCCGTTACTGGCATACATGGTTTCCCACATATCGGCCAGCAGTTTGGGCAGATCAGGATAATCTGCCGGAATGTCTTCCGCCACTTTCCGCAACACCGGTGATCCATAGGCAACGATGGGTAAAATCATAGACTGCAAATTTACGGCAAGATGGACGGATTTGAGCGGTTCACCCGTTCCGGGCCTGCAGGTATTCCTGCAGCAGGATGGTGGCGGCAATCAGGTCTACATTCCCCTTCACCCGGCGGTCTTTTTTTTTCATGCCCATTTCGAGCATGGCATCCCGGGCCATTTTGGAGGTATAGCGTTCATCCACCGGCTGGATCGGCATCCCCGGGAAGGCCCGCTGCAACTGCTTGATTGCCTCCTTTACCAGGGGGGTGGCATGGGTATCCGAGTCATCCCAGTTCCGGGGCATCCCGATAAGGATCCGCTCCACCGTTTCGGTGGCCATGTATTTTTTCAGGTAAGGAATCAGTTCGCGCGATTCAATGGTTTCCAGTCCGGTGGCAATGATCTGCAAAGGATCCGTTACCGCCAGTCCGGTTCGTTTACCACCATAATCAATTGCCAGGATGCGGGGCATAGGGAATGATGAATGTTAAATGATGAATGTTAAATGATGAATGCCGTGCCTCCCTAAACCTCCCTAAACCCTAAACTCTAAACCCTAAACCCCACCCTTCCAGATAATATCCACAATCACCAGGGCAGCAAAAATCACGGAGGCGATGCCATTGGCCGTCATGAAGGCCAGGTTCACCCGGCTCAGATCGAAGGGCTTGACGATGGCATGCTGGTAAATCAGCATGCCCGTAAACAGCGCAGCCCCGATCCAGTACCAGGCGCCGAATGCACCGTACCAGCCGGCCATGAGCACAAAGGCAGCGGCCAGCACGTGCAGGCCTTCTGAAACCCGCAGCGCTCTCTTTTTCCCCAGGGCTGCCGGGATGGAATGCAGCTGCTGGGAGCGGTCGAATTCCTCGTCCTGCAGCGCGTAAATGATATCGAAGCCACTCACCCAGCACAGCACGGTAAAGGAAAACAGCAGGGGCAGCAGGGCAAACACGCCGGTTACCGCCAGGTAGGCGCCGATGGGCGCCAGGCTTAAGCCCACGCCTAACACCAGGTGACAAAGGGCCGTAAACCTTTTGGTATAGCTGTAAAACAGGATCACAAAAAGGGCTACCGGGGAAAGGTAAAAGCAGATGCTGTTGATGAAATAAGTGGCGGCGGTGAAGAGCAGGCCGTTGATGATCACAAAGCGCAGGGCATTTTCCCGGGAAACAATGCCGCGGGGAATCTCCCGGATGGCGGTGCGGGGATTACGGGCATCAAAATGCGCATCGAGGTAGCGGTTAAAAGCCATCGCCGCAGAGCGGGCGGTAACCATACAAACCAGCACCAGGATAAACCGGATGTACAACGGACGGGCCGCCGCATCCGCCGGCGCACCGGCATCGAGGCCCAGGCTGAAACCAATCATCGCAAAAGGCAGGGCGAAGATGGTGTGGCTGAATTTAACCAGCGAAAGGTAATTTTTTATGGTGGTAACGGGCATTCGTAACGTCATTGATCAATGGTGAATCTTCATTTGCATCATGTACAAGCTGAATGGTCGGTGATCACAACCCAATCATTTGCCGGGATATTAAAGGAGGAATGGCCTGTTCATTTTTTAAACATCATTCTAAACCTCCCTAAACTTTCCTAAACCCTAAACTCCCCCCAGCCTCCCCCTTACCACTTCCCACAAAACAACACCCGCGGCGGTGGCGATGTTCAGGGAATGTTTCATCCCGAGCTGGGGAATTTCGATACAACCCCTGCACAGGCTGAGGGTTTCCTGCTCCACGCCGGTAACCTCATTGCCGAATACCAGGGCAATTTTTTCTTGCGGCCCGGTTTTGAGTTCCTGTAAGGGCGTGCTGCCCGTGGCCTGCTCCACGGCGTACACAGAGAAGCCATGGGATTCGAGTTCGGCGATCGCCTCGCCCGCCCGTTTAAAATGCTTCCAGGCCACTGTATCTTCTGCCCCCAGGGCGGTTTTGCGGATCTCCTTGTGCGGTGGGGTACAGGTATAACCGGTGATGTATACCGCTTCCAGGAGGAAGGCATCCGCGGTGCGGAATACACTCCCCACATTATAGGCACTGCGGATGTTCTCCAGCACCACCACCACCGGCATCTTCTCCGATTGCCGGAACGCCTCCGGGGTTTTCCGGTTCAGTTCGGCTGTTGTCAGTTTCCGCCATCCCTCCTGCATATCCGGCAAAAGTAATTCACAGCCCGGAGATAAAGGCGCTTCAGGCAGGGAAAGCCCTTAAATTTGCGCTCCGCTGCGGACCGGCCGGGCCCCATCTACCCGGTTATCCCTGGCGCGGCTGCCTGGGTTGATTTTTCAAAAGATAAATTGACGCCTCAGCAAATTTGCAAATCTGCACATCATTTCTATGGCCAAAGCCTCCGCCGAAACCCCGCTCATGCAGCAGCACAACGCCATCAAGGCGCGCTACCCGGATGCCATCCTGCTCTTCCGGGTCGGGGATTTTTATGAAACCTTTGGCCAGGATGCGGTGAATGCGGCGGGCGTGCTGGGCATCACCCTCACCAAAAGAAACAATGGGGATGAAAACTCCTCGCAGCTGGCGGGCTTTCCCCATCATGCCCTGGATACCTACCTGCACAAACTGGTGAAAGCCGGTTACCGGGTGGCCATCTGCGACCAGCTGGAAGATCCCAAACAGGCCAAAGGCATCGTGAAGCGGGGCGTTACCGAACTGGTGACCCCCGGCGTGGCCACGAGCGACAAACTGCTGGAACACCACAGCAACAACTTCCTCGCCGCCCTGCATTTTGAGGAAGACCGGATCGGGATCGCCTTCCTCGACATCAGCACCGGTGAGTTTTTTGTGGCAGAGGGCGACCGCGAATATGCCGACAAACTGCTGCAGAGCCTGCAGCCCGCAGAAGTGATCTTCATGCGGCGCCAGCAAAAGTCATTCAAAGAATACTTCGGGAACCGATTCTTTACCTATACCCTGGAGGAATGGATCTTCACGGAGGCCTATGCCACCGAAGACCTGCTGAAACATTTTGGCACCCACAGCCTCAAGGGGTTTGGCGTGGAAGCCATGCCGGCCGCCATCATCGCCGCCGGCGCCATCCTCCATTACCTGAAAGACACGGAACACCCCAACCTGGGCCATATCACCAGCCTGCAACGCATCGACCGCAACGAGCACCTGTGGATGGACCGCTTTACAATCCGCAATCTCGAACTGATGGGCGGTCCGGAGGGCAGTCATACCCTGCTCCGGGTGCTGGACAATACCGCCTCACCCATGGGGGCACGCCTGCTGAAACGGTGGTTGCTGATGCCGCTGAATGACCTGGCCCGGATCCGTGAGCGGCTCAACACGGTGGAATTCCTGGTGAAGGAAACCGACCTGCGCCAGCAACTGATCCAGCACATCCGGCAGGCCGGGGATATTGAGCGGCTGGTGAGCAAAGTGCCGCTCAAAAAAGTAAACCCGCGGGAAGTGCTGCAGATCGCCAAAGGCCTGCAGCAGGTAGAGGCCGTGCAGGCCCGCTGCGCAACGGCCGAAAACGAATACCTCCGCCGCCTGGCCGACTCGCTGAATCCCTGCCGGCTGATTTACGATAAAATCACCCGTGAACTGATTGAGAACCCGCCCGCCACCACCGCGCGGGGCGGCATGATTGCGGCCGGAATCCATGCCGAACTGGATGAACTGCGCAACATCGCCAGCGGCGGAAAGGATTACCTCGTGCAGCTGCAGCAGCAGGAATCTGCCGCCACGGGCATCCCTTCCCTCAAGATCGGCTTCAACAATGTATTCGGGTATTACCTGGAAGTCACCAATGCCCACAAGCAAAAGGTTCCGGATACCTGGATCCGCAAGCAAACCCTTACCAGTGCTGAGCGGTACATTACCCCGGAGCTGAAAGAATATGAAGAGAAAATCCTGGGCGCCGAAGATAAAATCCTCCAGATCGAACTGCAGCTGTTTGAACAGCTGCTGAATGAACTCCAGGACTACATCGCCCCCCTGCAGGTAAACGGGCAGGTACTGGCCATTCTCGACTGCCTCAGCTGCTTTGCCGGCAATGCCCTGCAAATGCAGTATAAAAAGCCGGTGGTGGAAGACAACGACACCCTGCTGCTCAAAGACAGCCGGCATCCGGTGATCGAACGGAACCTGCCGCCGGGGGAAGCCTATATCTCCAACGATATCCACCTGGACCCCGCCAGCCAGCAGATCATCATCCTCACCGGACCCAACATGAGCGGTAAAAGCGCCATTCTCCGGCAAACGGCCCTCATCACCCTGATGGCCCATATCGGCAGCTTTGTGCCGGCCGCAGAAGCGAGGATACCGCTGACCGATAAAATCTTTACCCGGGTAGGCGCCAGCGATAACCTGAGCGGAGGCGAGAGCACCTTCATGGTGGAGATGAATGAAACCGCCAGCATCATCAACAACATCACCCGCCGCAGCCTCATCCTGCTCGATGAGATTGGCAGGGGCACCTCCACCTACGACGGCATCAGCATTGCCTGGAGCATTGTGGAATACCTGCATAACAGTGCCGCACAACCGAAAACCCTGTTTGCCACGCATTATCATGAACTGAATGAGCTGGAAAACAAACTGCCGCGGGTGAAGAACTACCACATCACCAACCAGGAAGTGGGCAACAAAGTGATCTTTCTCCGGAAGCTGGCCCCGGGCGGCAGCGTGCACAGCTTCGGCATCCATGTGGCGCGGATGGCCGGGATGCCTCCTGCCCTGATTGAACGGGCCAACCACATCCTGCAGCAACTGGAAGAAAGCCGCCGCTCAGGCAGCGATGTGCAGGACACGATGAAAAAAGTAAGTGCCCCGCAGCTGCAGCTGAGTATCTTCGATGCCCATTCCGCCACCTTTGAAGACATCCGCTCCCTGCTGAGCCAGGTAGACATCAACCGGCTTACCCCCGTGGAAGCCTTGCTGAAACTGCAGGAAATCAAGGAGAAACTGAAGTAAGGTTCAGAAGTTTAGGGTTTAGGAGTTTAGGGAAGTTTAGGAAGGTTTAGGGAGGTTTAGCAGGGAGCCAGCAGACTCAGCCATTTCATTCCTGGGCCTGGCCCTGAACATTGAAAATTGAAAATTTTATCCTTCACTGTTCTCCGTTCCTTGTTCAACATTCCCTGTTCCCCTTTTCCCTCACGCTTTGTACTCAGCCTGCGCCCTTTCCAGCCGGTCGTTGATGGCCCGGCCCAGGCCCTCATCGGGGAAACGCTCTGCCAGCAATACGGCCGCGCCGGACTGATCCAGTTCACGCAGCACCCGGAAAAGATGACTGGCCGCCTCCGCCAGGCTGCCCCCCGGCGAAAGCACATACTGCTCACCGTTAACAACACCCGGATAAGGCCGTTCAAAACTGATGACCGCCACCGGCAGGTGACGGAAACGCTCCAGCAGCTCCGGCACCGATCCCAGATACAGCGGTTTGTGGGGCGCATAATGCGATTTGAGCTGCCCTGCCGTGAGGGGCTGATGGGGCCCGGTATTGGCCGGTTTCAGCACCGGCTCGCCCAGCACCTGTTCAATTTCCTCCGCAGTTACCCCACCCTGCCGGTACAGCACAGGCCTTCCACCGGCATCAAAACCTACGATGGTGGATTCCAGTCCAACCCGGCAGGCCCCGCCATCCAGGATATAGGGAATCCGGCCCTGCAGGCTATCCAACACGTGGTGGGCGGTGGTGGGACTGATATACCCGAACGGGTTGGCACTGGGAGCCGCCAGGGGAAATTCCAGCTGCTGCAGCAAAGCCAGGGTGAGCGGGTGATCAGGAATGCGGAGGGCCACCAGGTCACTGCCGGCGGTTACCAGGTCGGGGATCAGCGGATGCTTGGGCAACAAAAGGGTAAACGGGCCGGGCATAAAGCGGCTGGCCAGCAGCGCAGCCTTCGGCGGCATATGGGTCACCAGGCCATGCAGTTGCGCTGTACTGCCGGCATGCACGATCAGCGGGTTGAAGGACGGGCGGTTTTTGGCTTCAAAAATCTTCAGCACCGCCTGTTCACTGAGAGCATTGCCCGCGAGGCCGTACACCGTTTCAGTGGGCACTGCCACCAGTTCTCCGGCGCGCAACAGCCGGGCCGCCTCCTGCAGATCTGTACCAATGATCGTGTTCATGGCCTGCAAAGATAACCCCGTACCGGGTTCAGCACGGCAGGAACGCTGAAACCGGAATTTGGCCGCTGATGCAACTTTACACGGGTTACGGGAATCAATGGTTAGATTTGTAACCGGATGAATGGAAAGAAATGGACGCTGTACCTGCTGCTGGCCCTGGGCATCTCATTAGCCCGTGCCCAAACGCCCTGCACTACCCTGGGACAAACGCCGTCCACCGCCTTTCCGGTTTGTGGCACCGATACGTTCAGCCAGAGTACCGTACCGGGCTGCGGCGGCAGGCGGATCACGGCGCCGGGATGCCAGGACTTCCTCACCGATATCAACCCCTTCTGGTACCGGTTTACCTGTTTCCAGGGCGGTACCCTGGGCTTTGTGATTACGCCCAACGACCCCCTCGACGATTACGACTGGCAGTTGTTTGATATCACCAACCGCAACGCGGATGACATCTATACCGATCCCAATCTTTTTGTAGCCTGCAACTGGTCGGGCGAAACCGGCACCACCGGCGCCTCACCCGCCGGCAACTCCCTGGTGGTTTGTGCCAGCGATGGCAGTGGCTTCCGGCCCCTGTTCAGCGCCATGCCCACGCTGATCACGGGGCATGAGTACATCCTGATGGTGAGCCATTTTACCGTGAGTTCCCAGAGCGGCTACCGCCTGTCGTTCGGCGGCGGCACCGCCAGCATCACCGATCCCCAGGATCCCGCCCTGAAATCGGCCCGCGCCATCTGCGACGGCGTGAAAATGACCGTTAAATTGAATAAGCGGATGAAGTGCAGCAGCCTGAACCCGGATGGCAGCGATTTCAGCATCACACCGGCCTTTGCGCCCATCATCGCAGCGGAAGGTGTGGGCTGCAGCAACGGCTTTGATATGGATTCGGTGATCCTCACCCTGGCCAGCCCGGTGCCACCGGGCAACTACAGCATCACCATCAAAAACGACCGCAACGGCATCAACCTGCTCGACAACTGCGACCGCACCATCCCCACCGGGCAGAACCTGCCGGTAACCGTTTTCCCCATGATCCCCACCCCCCTCGACAGCCTGGTACCGCCCGCCTGCGCGCCTGAAACCCTCGACCTGGTTTTCAGCCGGCCCATGCAGTGCAGCACCGTAGCCGCCGATGGCAGCGATTTTGCCATACAGGGCCCCTTCCCGGTTACCATAGCCGGCGCCGAAGGGGTCAACTGCAGTGCCGAGGGCACGAGTAACCGCATCAGGGTGAGGCTCAGCACACCCATCCGTAACGGGGGGCTCTACCGCCTCCGCATCCAGCCGGGCAGCGATGGCAACACCGTGCTCAATGAATGCGGCATGCCCACCCCGGTGGCACAGTTCATTGATTTTCGTACAGCCGATACCGTGAATGCACAGTTCAGCTACCAGATCCGCTGGGGATGCACCGCCGATACCCTCATCTTTACCCACGATGGCCGCAACGGGGTCAACCGCTGGAGCTGGCAGTTCGACAACGGCATCCGCAGCAGCGCCCGGGATACCGCCATCGTGTACACCCAATTCGGCAATAAACAGGCTACGCTGCTGGTGAGCAACGGGGTTTGCAGCGACAGCTTCCGGAACAGCAATATCGTGCTCGACAATTTCCTGGAAGCACTTTTCAGCCACACCCCCGTGGTATGCCCCGATGAGGCGGCGGTGTTCACCGATCAGAGCAGCAACCGCATCACCGGCTGGGAATGGGACTTTGGCAACGGCAACCGCAGCAACCAGCAGACGCCCCTGCCGCAGTTTTATCCCGCCTTTAACGACAACCGCATCCGGGAGATTCCGCTGCGGCTCATCGTAACCAACGACATCGGCTGCCGCGATACGGCCAGCAGCACCCTCCGCGTGGTAGGCAACTGCTATATTGCCGTACCCAAAGCCTTTACCCCCAACGGCGATGGCCTGAATGATTACCTCTACCCCACCAATGCCTACAAAGCACGCGATCTTTATTTTGCCGTGTACAACCGGAATGGCAACAAACTGTTTGAAACCCGCGACTGGCTGCGCAACCGCTGGGACGGCACCTATAAAGGCAACCCCCAGGACCCCGGCGCCTATGTGTGGTTCCTGCAGTACACCCATACAGATACCGGCCAGCGCTACGAACTGAAAGGCACCACCCTGCTGCTGCGCTGAATGCTGGCCGTTGCGTAAAACTAAACCGTATCTTTCCGGCTGATTGCCTGTCAACCCCAGTTGCTATGTCTGTTTATTACAAAGATTACCTGGCCCTCGACCAGATCCTGAATGCGCAGCATCCCCGCACTTTTGAGCCCGGCATGCAGCCCGCACACGAGGAAATGCTGTTCATCGTGATCCACCAGTCCTACGAACTCTGGTTCAAACAGATCCTGTTTGAGGTGAATTCGGTGCTCAGCATCATGAACAAGGAAGTGGTGAACGACAACAGCTCCGAACTCAGCACCATCGTGCACCGCCTCAAACGGGTGGGCATCATCCTGAAAATGCTGGTGGCCAAAATCGATGTGCTCGAAACCATGTCGCCCATGGATTTCCTCGGCTTCCGCGATCATGTGCGGCCCGCCTCGGGTTTCCAGAGCTGGCAGTTCAAGGAGGTGGAGGCCGCGCTGGGCCTGAAGTACGACCACCGTTACGGGCAGGAATTCTATACCTCGGCCCTGAAAAAGGAAGAACTGGACCAGATCAAAAAAGCCGAAACCTCCCGCTCCCTGCTGCAGGATGTGAACGGCTGGCTGGAGCGGATGCCCTTTATCAACGACGATACTTACTGGAAGGACTATACGCCGGTGTCGGGCAACCCTGCCCCGCCCCGGTTCTGGAACGATTATCAGCACCTCTTTCTCAGCAGCCTGCCGGAGTACGACAGCAGCATGGAAACTTTTTTCCGCAGGGTTTTCAATAATGATCCCGCCGACCCCGGCCGGCAACTGAGCGCCACCGCCTGCCGGTCGGCCCTCTTCATCATCCTGTACCGGGAGTATCCCCTGATGGAACTGCCCTTCCAGCTGCTCGACACCCTGCTGGAAATCGACAACCAGCTGGGCAACTGGCGCTACCGCCACATCAATATGGTGAAACGGATGATCGGGGCCCGTTCAGGCACCGGGGGCAGCAGCGGGATGGACTACCTGAAAGCAGCAGCCGACAAACATTATATTTTCCGGGAAATTGCGCAGCTCAACAGCTTCCTGATCGACCGGCGTCAACTGCCGGCCCTGCCTGCTGCACTGGAAGAAAAACTCCGTTATAAAACCTGAAGCCGCAATTTTACATCAAACCCGATTTTTTATGGACGATGTACACAGCCAGGAGATGGTTCATATCGTTAAACTCTTCACCGACCTGCAGCATGGCGATTGCTGGGTAGGCAACCAGTTCCGTGAAACCCTGCAGGGCCTTACCGCCGCCCAGGCAGCCGCACTGGTAACCGGCGCCCCGAATACCCTGTGGCAACTGGTGGTACATGTGATGTACTGGCGCAGCACCGTCATCAACCGGCTGAATGGCAACAGCAACCCGCCGCCGTTTAAAGATATGTTCCTGCCAGACGACCTCAGTGAGGCCTCGTGGCGGCGCACCCTGCTCGATTTCGAAACCATTTACCACCAGCTGCGCAGCGCGCTCCTGCATTTCAAAGCCAGCCAGTTGCACCAGCCTTCGGTGGTGCCGGATCAAACCCATTACCAGCTCATCATGGGCTGCCTGCAGCACGATGCGTATCACCTCGGACAAATGAAAATGCTGAAGGACATGCTGCAACTCAGCTGAGTTGCGGCATCAATAGTTTACGCACGGCCTCAAATTCAGGCGCCGTCCATTGTATGCCGGCCTCTTTGCGGAACCAGGTCAGTTGCCTTTTGGCATACTGCCGGGTATGCTGGCTGATCTGCCGCAGCACTTCCTCCCGGCTGATTTCCCCTTCAAAATAAGGCCACCATTCCCGGTAACCCACGGTTTGCAGGGCATTGAGCGCCTGGAAAGGCCGCAGTGCCTCGGCTTCTGCTTCGAGGCCCGCGGCCAGCATGGCGCCCGCCCGCTCATTAATGCGCCGGTACAGTTCCTCGCGGGGCAGATCGAGCCCTATGCGGATGATGCGGAAATCCCGCTCAGCCACCCTGCCGCTGCGCCAGTCGAGCACCGAACGGCCGGTGGCCTGCATCACTTCCAGGGCCCGCATCATGCGCTGCGGGTTCTGCATTTCGCCGGATGCTGCAAAGCGCGGATCAGCCAGCTGCAGCGCCTTCCGGAGCCAGGAGATTCCGCCACACCGGTATAGTTCGGTTATGCGTTCCCGTATGAGCGGATCGGTTTCCGGAATGGGATCCATTCCTTCTGTTAAAGCACGGATGTACAGGCCTGTTCCTCCGGCCACCACCGCAAAGGGCGAACGGCTGAAAACAGCCTGCAGCTGCTCCAGGGCATAGCGGGCAAACAGCGCCGCATTCACCGTTTCGTGGATGGAGTGGGAATTGATAAAGTAGTGGGGCACCGCATCCAACTCTTCAGCCGAGGGTTTGGCCACGCCGATGCCCAGCTCGCGGAAACACTGACGGCTGTCGGCAGAAATGATGGACGTGTCCAGCATGCGGGCCAGGGCTACGGCGACAGCCGTTTTGCCCACTGCCGTGGGACCGGCCAGGATGATGCAGGTAGGTTTCATGAGATGCAGGCTTGTACAGCGCCCGCTGAAAGTTCATTCGATGATCCCGGGATCAGAATTCGTCACCGGTTTCTTCAGCACCGTATTCTTCTTCGGCGCTGGTGGCGTTACCGTCTTCGTCTTCTTCCGTGAAGCCTTCGGGAGCTGTATTGAGATCGTATTTCTCTTCCATCTCAGCCAGTCGTTTATCCACCAAACCCTTGGTGCCGTATTGCGGCGGGGCAATGCCCTCGGTACGCACGCAGGCCGGGTAGCTGAGCTTTTTATTTTCCTCTTTTTCCACCCCGATCAGTTCCAGCCGGAAGGTCCAGAGTTTATTGAAATCATACACGTAAATGAACTTCTGGTTGGGGTCCTTGATCTCAGAGCCCAGTAAAGTTTCGGCCATCAGCAGCGGATCCACCTTATAGATATGGTCGCTGTACTTTTCGAGAGAGATTTCGCGGCCACGGGCCCAGTTGTCGTTGCTGCGGAAAAAAGTGGCCTTATGCTTATTGTCGAACTCGAAACTTTTCAGAATCGCGCCATGCAGATCGGCGAAGTGCTGGGTATGACGGATCACCACATCCCGGTAAACGCTGTCATCGTCCTCCCAGTACACCCTGAATTTTAAAATTGCCATATCACGAAATTAATGATTAGCCCCGAGAAAAAGGGCGGATTTTGATCACTCAGGCTGTACTACCGGCTGCAGTCCCAGTTCGCTCGCCTTCTCGAGCATGTATTGTTGGGCAGCCCGGATCTCGTTGGGGATCACCCCGTCGAGGATGGCTTCACGGATGGCGTTTTTGATGTCGCCCACCATCCTGCCGGGCGGCAGGGCGAAAGTGTGCATGATCATTTCACCGGTGATGGGCGGCTGCCAGTTCCGGATGCGGTCGCTCTCCTCCACTTCTGCGCAGCGTTTCTCCACCAGTTCAAAATTTTCCAGGTACCGCTTCACCTTCTGGCGGTTTTTGGAGGTGATATCGGCCCGGCACAGCATCATCAGCGCTTCAAAATCCTCA
>JAYRPG010000171.1:0-36904 GCA_041911275.1 Ferruginibacter sp.
AAAAACATCTTTACCCTCCAGGCTGATTTAACCTGGAAACTGAAAAAGGGCTATACCCTTGAAGCCGGTTTTAAAAGCACCCGCTCTTCCAGCCGCAACCGTTCCGAGTACTTCCTGCAACAGGGGGCAGGCGGCATCAAGGTCGACAGTTTTCAGACCAACAGTTTCCGTTACCGCGAAACCATCAGTTCAGCCTACCTGCAGATCGCGAAGAAGATCGGCCGCTTAACCGTTAAACCCGGCCTGCGCCTGGAAGCCACCGATATTGCCGGTCGGCAGCTGATCCCGGCCGATACGGCGCTGGGCATCCGCCGCACCGACCTCTTTCCTTATCTCTACCTGCGGCATCCCCTGCTGAAACTGTTTGGATTTGAACTCAGCGGCAACGGCATCATCCGCCGCACCATCAGCCGGCCTTACTATGAAGTGCTGAACCCTTATCCGCGTTATGTGGACCAATACCTGTATGATGTGGGAAATCCCGCCCTGCAGCCCCAGTTCACCACCAATTATGAGTTCAACATCACGGCTGACGATTTCACCATCTTTTACCTGGGGGTAAACAATACTCGCAACATCTTCAGCAACGTCACCTACCAGGACGACAACACGGGCATCGCCTACCGCACCTGGGATAACCTCGGTACCAACCGGGAGCTGTACCTGCGCTTTGTGGGCGGCATCCCCCCGGGCGGGCGGTACTTCTTTTATGCGGGTGCCCAGCAGAACATCAACCACTATAAGGGTTTTTACCAGGGCCGTCCCCTTGACTTCAGCCGCAGCAGCTGGGTGTTTTTCATGTACCACCAGCTCAAACTCAGTTCCTCACTCACCTGCAGCATGAATGGCTTCATGCGTACCGGCGGGGTGCAGAATTTCTTTGAACTCGACCCCTTTGGCGGATTGTACCTGAGCCTCAATCAATCCGTGTTCAGTAAAAAGGCCAACCTGATTCTTTCATTCAACGATGTTTTCCTGACCAACCAAACCCGGTTCCGCCTGCAGCAGGCCAACCTGCTGGTAACGGGTAACCGTTACGGCGATACCCGGCGCTTGGGCCTTACGTTCCGGTACAATTTCGGCATCCGTTCCAAAGAGGAGAAAAAGACCCTGTTTGACCAGCCGGCCGAAAGCCGTGAACCCTAAGGGCCGGCCCCGCCCGACTTCCATATGGCAAAATGAATTATATTTACGGAAGCTTACCATTCTCCAATCCATCGTTCCTCTGGAATCCGGCTGAACCCCTGATCTGAAGGCATCTTAAAACTGAAGAAGATGGCAAAACTGCTTTCCCGTATCATCGGTTGCCTGTGCCTGTTGCTTCCGGCATCCGGCCTCCGGGCACAGAATTCTGTACTGGTGAATTTCGGCAGCACCACCTGTGCCGGCACCGTACCGTCTTTTTCCCTGATCAGCAATCCGCTGAGCGCCACCCCGGTTACGCTGGCCAATTGCGGAATGGGCGTGCAGCTGCCCAATTACTACAGCGTATTCATTGCTTATAACCCCAGCAACAACAAAATTTATGTGGCCGATGTGCGCACCGGCGCCCGCACGGATATCTGGCTGCTGGACATGGGCCTGCCCGGATCCATCGCCTGTCCGCCGGTGATTCCGGCATCGCCCACCTACGCATACAGCTATACGTCAAATAATTTTGAGTTCGACAACAACGGTGATCTCTGGTCGTTTTCCAATTACAATGCAGCCACCGGCCAGTGCAACATTGATAAGTTTGATGTGAATACCGGCAATGTGATCAGCTCCAAAGTACTGCAGTTCCCGGCGGGTAATTTCCCCACCACCATCGCCAGCGGCGACCTCACCATCCTGCCCAACGGGCGCATGTTTGCTGTACTGGGCAACGGCACCTGCCGGCTCTATGAAATCACCAATTACAGTGGCGGCAGCGGCAATGCCACCGCCAGTTTCTTACGCCTGATGCCCCGCGACTGCTATGGCATCGCCTATATCAACGGAAGGCTGGAAGTGACGGGGATGGATTTCTTCGGTACCTGTTACTACTACGATTACGATATCGCCACCGGTCAGCTGGGTGCAGAGAAGCCTTTCCAGAACGGGCAGGCGCCCATCGACAACACCAGCTTCACGCCCTCCGTGGGCTGCACCAAGAAGCTGGTGAGTGCGGTGAAAGTAAACAGCAACACGGCAGATCTGCTGTACGAAATTTATCTCGAGAACCTGGGCAATGTGATCCTGAACAACATCAACATCACTGAAGATCTGGCCTCCGTATTCGGCAGCGGCAATATTTCCAATGTGCAGGTGCAGTTTGTGCCGGGGGCCAATGCCGCGGGGCTCACGCTGAATCCTGCCTTCAACGGCAGTACGGTCAAAACCCTCTTCCTGCCCGGCCAGCAGTTGCCCAACAAAGTGCGCAGCAACCCCAATTATTTTGCACGGCTGCAGGTTGCCTGCCGGGCCACCAACCTCAGCACCAGCACCACCTATCTCAATTCGGCGATTGCTACTGCCGAGGTGGGGGCTTCCAATGCCTTCACCACCCTGCCGGTGGCCGATTCTTCCAACAACGGCGACTCCAGCTTCACCGACCCCAATCTTAACGGCAATGCCGGTGATGCGGGCGAAAATGTACCCACCCCGTTCAGCTTCGGGGCCCTGCCGGTGAAGTTTCTGAATGTGTATGGCACCCTGCAGCCCGATGGCTCCGCGCTGCTGAAATGGCTGGTGGCCACACCGATGGAACAGGCCCGGCAGTTTGAACTGGAATTCAGCCGCGACGGACACAGCTGGCAAACCCTCAGCATCCTGCCCATCCTGAATCACCAGCGGAGTCAATGGCAGCAGGAGCATCCCCGGGTGCCGCCCGGACGCCTGTATTACCGGATTAAACAGGTGGATGCCGATGGCGCTTCGGTATACAGCCGCGTGGTGGTGCTCTGGAACCAGGCCCGTGCAGCCGGCATCCTCATCTATCCCAACCCGGCCACGGATCAGCTGCAGGTGCTGTCTGCCTCACCCCTGCAGCAACCGGTTACCCTGGAGCTGTATGATGCTGCCGGCCGCCGGTTGCTGCGCGACGTTTGGAACGGCAGCGCCTATACGCTTTCCACCAGCCGCTATCCCAGCGGCACGTACCTGCTGAAGCTGTATTTACAGGAACTCACGGAAACGCGTAAGGTTATGATCCGGCACTAGGCTCCAGGCCCTTATCCGCGCTTTTGGCCAATGCCATCATGCCCATGATCAGGTCGGGGTCGGGACAATTGCGCAGGTAATAAGCCCTTTCGCCCGGTGCGCATACGCCCGGGTAATCCCCCTCTTTCAGCGCTATATCATCAATCACCTGGAAATGCAGGTGAGGCGGCCAGCTGCCGTTTTCTTCCGGCGTTCCGAAATGACCGATGCATTCGCCGCGGCTTACGAAGCGGCCGGGTTGCAGGCCGGCGAGATCGCTGAGGCTGAGGTGACCATAAAGGGTATGAAAGGGGATGCCTTCCAGCTGGTGCAGGAGGATGAGCGTGGCGCCGTAGTCGCCGAAGGCGTTGTTGAAACCGGTGCTGTGCACCATGCCGCCGAGTGGTGCATACACCGCGGTGCCGGCGGGGCCCCAGATATCGGTGCCGAGGTGGATGCTGCGGTTTTCCGCTCCGCTGAAATGGCTGCTGCGGCGGTACAGCACGCGGTCTTCGTTGTAGCCGCCAATGCCATAGCGGCAACCGTTCTGCTGGAGCTGCTGCTCCACATACCAGCTGAAATGCGGGGTGTAAGTGATGAGCTCATCGGTAAGGGCCGGGTTGTTCAGGCTGAAATCCATCAGCAGTAAGCGGTCCTGCGCAGGATCAAAATCCACCACGGGATGAAACGTGGACTGGTGGTACTGCAGCAGGGCATTCAGGCGGGTGATCATGGGTTAAAGGTACGGGGAGGAACAGGTTCGGAACGTCCGAAACTTGTACAGGCGGATTCGTGCCGAAGGATACCCGGGGCCCTGGGGGCGCCGGCCTTGAGAAAGGGTTAACCGTTCGGTTATGCTCCATTTGCGCAATTCCCGTTCCCTGTTTCAGCCGTTCACAGGTTCCGGGGCGGGAGTGGCTTGCAGCAGGGCCGCAATATCCACTTCTACTTCCTGGAGCAGCTGATCTTCCAGCAGCCGGGCAAAGGTTTCGAAGTAAACGATGGCGTCTTCGCGGCGGTTGCGTTTGAGCCAGCGGAAGCCGCCGGGCAGCTGGTTCAGCACGGCCCGGTCGGTGAGGTATTCAATATGGTGGATGTCGGAAGGGGTGAGTCCGATTTCCTGCAGCCGCGTGATCAGGAGGGAAACAGGAGCCTGGGTAACCGGACAAAATTCCTGGGCCAGTTCGGTCCACTCACCGGTAGCTGTATGCGCATAGCGCAGAATTTCGCCTTCGCTGAGCCGGGTAACGGTTTGCAGCAAGTTGCCACAGTTGCAGGCGCCGTGGTGGCCCCAGGCATAGTGGGCCCCGTTGCGCAGCCTGCGGGCCGTTTCCCGCAGGGCCTGGATGAGTTCGGGAGTGGGATGTGCCATGGTTGGAAAATTACCTTAGAAACATCCTGCGCTGTGTTTTTGTTTAAAGTTTAAAGGTTGAGCCACCAGTTTAATCCATGCTTCAACTTCCAATACTCAACCCTCAACCCCTCAACCCTTAAACCCCTAAACCATCACACCACCACATTCACCATTTTGTTCTTCACATAAATCACTTTCTTCGGCGCCTTTCCTTCCAGCCATTTCTGTACCACTTCGTTGGCCAGTACCTGCTGCTCCACCGCGGCCTGGTCCAGGTCGAGGGCGAGGGTGATGTTGGTGCGCACCTTGCCGTTGATGGATACCGGATATTCCTTGCTGGTTTCCACCAGCAGGGCCGGATCGTACACCGGGTAGGCGGCATCGAGGATGCTGCCGCTGTTGCCCAGCTGCTGCCAGAGTTCTTCGCTGATGTGCGGCGCATAGGGGGCCAGCAGGATCAGGAGTTTTTCGAGCACCTCCTTTTTATGGCATTTCAGTTCGCTGAGTTCGTTGACACAGATCATGAAGCCGCTCACGGCCGTATTGAAGCTGAATCGCTCGGTGTCGTCTTCAATTTTTTTGATGGTGCGGTGCAGTACTTTCAGTTCGGCCGGGGTGGGGGCTTCCGTTGTCCAGATTTTTCCTTTCACTTCATCGAAGAACAGGCGCCAGAGTTTCCGGAGAAAGCGGTGCACGCCTTCAATGCCCTTGGTATCCCAGGGCTTGCTCTGTTCCACCGGACCGAGGAACATTTCGTACATGCGGAAGGTATCGGCGCCGTATTTGTCGCAAAGGTCATTGGGGTTAACGGTGTTGTACTTGGATTTCGACATCTTCTCCGTTTCCACGCCGCAGATGTATTTGCCGTCTTCAAGGATGAATGTGGCATCCGCGTATTCGCCGTTGCGCCATTGCTTAAAGGCTTCCAGATCCAGCTCCACGCCGTCTACCATGTTCACATCCACATGCAGGGCGCTGGTATTGTATTGATCTTTCAGTCCGGCTGAAACGAATTTGTTTTCGCCGGCAATGCGGTACACAAACCTGGATGAGCCCTGGATCATGCCCTGGTTCACCAGTTTTTTAAAGGGTTCATCAAAACCGATGTACCCCAGGTCGTAAAGTGCCTTGGTCCACATGCGGCTGTAGAGCAGGTGCCCCACGGCGTGTTCGGTGCCGCCGATGTACAGGTCTACCTGGTTCCAGTAATCGCTGGCTTCCCGGCTGCAGAATTCGTTTTCATTCTGCGGATCCATATAGCGCAGGAAGTACCAGGAGGAGCCGGCATAGCCGGGCATGGTATTCGTTTCCAGCTCTCTGGCCACCCATTCCGGGATATTGGCCAGGGGGCCCTGGGCATCCGGACCGGGGCCGTATTTTTCCACGTGCGGCAGTTCCAGCGGCAGCTCAGCTTCCCAAACCCTGGCGATACCGTCTTTCCAGGTGATGGGGAAGGGCTCGCCCCAGTAACGCTGACGGCTGAACGCGGCATCCCGCATGCGGCAGTTCACCTTGCGGGTGCCGATGCCTTTTTCTTCGAGGCGGTTGATGACGATCTCCATGGCTTCCCGCATGCCCACGCCGTTGAGGAAGTCGCTGTTCTGCAGCACTGCGTCCTTGGTGGGGTTGGCTTCTTCGCCGTTGAAATGGCTGCCGATGATGTTGGTGACCGGGATATTGAAATGTCGGGCGAATTTAAAATCGCGTTCATCGCCGCAGGGCACGGCCATGATGGCGCCGGTGCCATATCCGGCCAGCACATATTCGCTGATCCAGATGGGGATCTGGCGGCCGTTGAACGGGTTGATGGCATAGGCGCCGGTAAAGCAGCCGGTGATTTTCTTCTCCTGCATGCGTTCCACATCGCTGCGGCTTTTCACGTAGGCAATGTATTCGTCTACCGCCTGGCTTTGACCGGCTGTTTTGATTTCATTGATCAGTTCCAGTTCGGGCGCCACCACCATGAAGTCGACCCCGAAAATGGTATCCGGCCGCGTCGTATACACCCGCAGGGTGTGGCTGCTGTTGTGGATGGCAAAGTCGATTTCCGCGCCGGAGGATTTGCCGATCCAGTTGGTCTGCATCTCCTTCATGGCCTCGCTGAACTCAATGCGGTTCAGGCCTTCCAGCAGGCGGTCGGCATATTCTGTGATGCGCAGGTACCATTGACGCAGTTTCTTTTTTACAACGGGGTGTCCACCGCGTTCGCTCAGGCCGTTCACCACTTCATCATTGGCCAGCACGGTGCCCAGAGCCTCGCACCAGTTCACTTCTCCGTAACCGCAGTAGGCCAGCCGGCAGTCCATGAGGATCTCCTGTTGCCTGCGTTCATCCCACTGCTGCCATTCTGCTGCGGTGAAGGCGGGGGTGGTGGGCTGACCGTTTACGGGGTCGTTGCCCTCCGTTTCAAAACGCCGGATCAGTTCACTGATGGGGCGGGCCCGGTTTTCGCGGCGGTCGTAGTAAGCATTGAACAGTTGGAGGAAGATCCACTGTGTCCATTTGTAATAGGCGGGGTCGCTGGTGCGCACTTCCCGGCTCCAGTCGTAGCAGAACCCGATGCGGTCAAGCTGGCTGCGGAAGGTGGCAATGTTTTTTTCGGTGGTGAGGGCCGGGTGCTGTCCGGTTTCGATGGCGTACTGCTCTGCCGGCAGCCCGAAGCTGTCGTAGCCCATCGGGTGCAGCACGTTAAAGCCTTTGAGGCGTTTGTAGCGGCTGCAGATATCCGAGGCAATATAGCCCAGGGGATGGCCTACATGCAGGCCCGCGCCGCTGGGGTAGGGGAACATATCCAGTACATAATACTTGGGCCGGTCGCTGCGGTTGCTCACGCGGTATGTATGGTGCTGTTTCCAGTGTTCCTGCCATTTCTTTTCAATCTCGCTGAATTGGTATTCCATAATTGCTGTTGCTGATGACGGCGGGCGCCGCCGGTTGTTTTTTAACATTCCGGCCGGGTCAATACCGGGCCGGTGGATTATATTTGAGGCGCTGCGGCCCCGGAATCTCCGGATTCCCGGGCAAGGGGTTTGCGGAGCGGGCTCAAAAGTACAGCAAAGCAGCTAAAATCCTTTACTTTTGCCGCGGCCGAAAAGCCCTTCAAACCTGATTCATTAACCTGTTCGCTTCAATAAACCTTCCGGTATGTCATTGTACGGAAAAACCCCCTCCGCCAAACGCAGCAAGCCCTCCTATGCCTATGCCATTGTGGGGGTGGCCCTGGTACTTTTTTTGTTCGGCATCGTGGGCTGGCTCTTTCTGAATCTCAAGAAATCGGGTGAGCTGTTCCGCGAAAATATCCAGGTGCATGCCTGGATCGCCCCCTCTGCCAAGAAGAAGCAGGTTGATTCGCTCCAGGCTTACATCAGCGCCCTGCCTTATGTAAAAACGGTGGAATACGTGACGAAGGAAAAAGCCGCCGAGAAATGGAACGCCGAGAACGACAGCTCCTGGAAAAAATTCATTGCCAACAATCCCCTGCCCGAGAGCATCGACTTTTATGTGAAGAGTGATTACATGAACAAAGACAGCCTGGCCATCCTCAGCACGGCCCTGGAAACGGGCTTTTCGGGCGTGATGTCGGAGTTCCAGTATCCGAAAGAAACGGTGGGGTACGTGAGCTCTTACACCAAGTACATCGCTGCGGCAATCCTGCTCTTTGCCATCATCATGTCGGTGATCGTGATCATTTCCATCGACAATACCATCCGCCTCGCCATGTACAGCAACCGCTTCCTGATCAAAACGATGCAGATGGTGGGCGCCACCCGCAATTTCATCACCCGTCCGCTGGATATCCGGGCGGTGGTCAACGGGCTGATTGCGGCCTGCATTGCCATCCTGGCGGTATTCGGGTTCATCCTGCTGATCGAGAACTTTATCCCCTGGCTCCGGCAGCTGCGCGACGGCACCAATATGACCCTCATTATCCTGGGCATCATCCTGCTGGGGGTGTGCATCTCCCTGGTAAGTACCCACCGCTCGGTGCTCAAATACCTGAAAATGAAATTAGACGACCTGTACTGATGCCCTTTTCGCGGGAAATCAGTTTATTTGTGACCTAAAATCCGGCAGTCATGTCAAACGTAATGAAGAAGCAGCCTGTTTCCACTCCGCCCCTGTTCACCCGGGATAATTATGTATGGATGCTGGCAGGCATTGTGGTGATGGCCATTGGTTTTTTCCTGATGGCGGGCGGAAAAAGTGCGGATCCCAACCAGTTTAACGACAACGAGATTTACAGCACCACCCGCATAACCGTGGCCCCGATCCTGATCATGGCGGGTTTTGTGATTGAAATATTCGCCATCATGCGCAAACCGAAAGGAGAGGCCTGAGCATAACAATTTATTCACCAAACTTACGGATACAACCTGTTGAAAGCACTGTATTTTGCGGTGCTTTTTTACTGTAAACCAAAGCGGGTATGGATTTTTTTCAGGCTTTTGTGATTGCGGTGGTGGAGGGTCTTACAGAGTTTCTGCCCATCTCTTCCACGGCGCACATGAAGTTTGTGGGACCTCTCGTGGGCCTGGACAGCGCTACGCCTTTCAGCAATATGTTTGAAGTGGTGATTCAGCTGGCGGCCATCCTCGCGGTAGTGGTGCTGTACCGCAAAAAATTTTTCAACCTCACCCGTCTTGATTTTTACTTCAAGCTCATCCTGGGCGTGATCCCCTCTGTGGTGGTGGGATTGCTGCTCAAAGACCGGATTGACGCGTCACTCGACAATCTCCGTTTTATCGCCTGGGTGATGGTGGGCGGCGGCATCCTCCTGCTCTTCATCGACCGGATCTTTAATCACCCCATGTTTAACCGGGAGGAGTCAATCGACAACCGCAGGGCCTTTGTGATCGGCTGCGGCCAGGTGATGGCCATCCTTTTTCCCGGGCTCAGCCGCAGCGCGGCCACCATCATTACCGGGATGGCCCAGAAACTGACGCGGCACGAAGCGGCAGAATTTTCATTTTTTCTGGCGGTGCCCACCATGTTCCTGGCTTCGGCCAAAAGCTTTTATGATACCAGCACTGCCCATCCGGAAGTGCTGCAAAGCCAAAACCTCCTCATCCTCCTGTTCGGCATGCTGGTGTCGTTTGTGGTAGCCCTGCTGGCCATCCGCTTCTTCATCGGCTTCCTCAAGCAGCATGGCTTTTTTGTGTGGGGCATCTACCGCATCTTCATCGGGCTGCTCATCCTCTTCCTGATCCACCGGAATATTATTGCCTGAACGCGTTCGGCAGTTTGGAAAATAATGCTATTTTGGCTCAGAAACATTTTTCATGCAATCTGCCGGCAAAAAGGTCATCAACGGTTGGGCCATGTACGACTGGGCCAATTCGGTGTACAACCTGGTGATCACTTCCACTGTTTTCCCCGCTTACTATGAAAGCATCACCGGCGACGGTAAGGACAGTACCGCGGATACGGTGCGGTTCCTGGGCCGCGACTTTGTGAATACCGCCCTGTATAACTATGCCCTGGCCGTGGCGTTTTGTGTGGTGGCGCTGATGTCGCCCCTGTTGTCGTCCATCGCCGATTACAAGGGCAACAAAAAATCCTTCCTGCGCTTTTTCATGACCCTGGGCAGCCTGGCCTGCTCCACCCTTTTCTTCTTTGGTCCGCATAACCTGGTGCTGGGCATCAGTGCCATGGTGGTGGCCTGTATCGGTTACTGGTCGAGCCTGGTGTTTTATAATTCTTACCTGCCCGAAATTGCGGCGCCCGAAGACCGCGACCGGGTGAGTGCAAAGGGTTTTGCCTTCGGATATATCGGCAGCGTGATCCTGCAGGTGATTTGTTTTGTTTTCCTCCTGCAGAACGAACGCTTCGGCATCAGCAAGGGTTTTGCCTCGCAGCTTTCTTTCCTGCTGGTGGGCATATGGTGGTTCAGCTTTGCCAGTTTTTCCCTGAGCCGCCTTCCGGCGGGTAAACCCATCGGTACCGACCGCCGGCATTCGCTGATGCATGGCTACCGGGAGCTGCGTAAGGTTTGGCAGCAATTGCTGCACCTGCCCGTGCTGAAACGTTTTCTGTACGCCTTCTTCTTCTATAATATGGGCGTGCAAACGGTGATGCTGGCCGCCACCCTTTACGGCAAGAGTGAACTCGGGATCCCCACCGAAAACCTGATCATCGCCATCCTGATCATCCAGCTCATTGCCATCCCCGGGGCCTTCTTCATTTCGCGGCTCTCGGCGGTTATCGGCAACCTGCGCGCCCTGATGCTTTGTGTACTGGTGTGGACGGGCATCTGTGTGGCCGGTTACCTGCTGCCCGCACATGACCCCGTAGCTTTTTACATCCTCGCGAGCGTGGTGGGGTTTGTGATGGGCGGTATCCAGTCGCTCAGCCGCTCCACCTATGCCAAGCTGATGCCGGAAACCCGGGATACCACCTCATTCTTCAGCTTTTTTGATGTCACAGAAAAAATCGCCATCGTTAT
The DNA here is from genome assembly GCA_041911275.1 of Ferruginibacter sp. GTDB lineage: Bacteria > Bacteroidota > Bacteroidia > Chitinophagales > Chitinophagaceae > Ferruginibacter. The sequence goes on from JAYRPG010000171.1 coordinate 10,956, forward strand.
CGGCATGTTCACCTTCGGCTATATCATTGAGCTCACCGGCAGCCAGCGCAATTCCGTGCTGGCCCTGATGTGCTTTTTTGTGCTTGGCTTCGTGGGACTGCTCTTTACCTGGTTCACGCAGAAAAAACAATCCTGATCCATGCAGTTATACACCATCAACACCGGATACTTTAAACTGGATGGCGGCGCCATGTTCGGCGTGGTGCCCAAAACCATCTGGAACAAACTCAACCCTGCCGACGAAAACAATCTCTGCAGCTGGGCCATGCGCTGCCTGCTGATTGAAGACGGTAAGCGGCTGATCCTCATCGACAACGGGCTGGGGGATAAACAGGATGAGAAATTTTTCGGGCATTATCACCTGCATGGCAACGACAGTCTCGACCGTTCCCTGGCGGCCCGGGGTTTCAGCCGCAACGACATCACGGATGTATGGCTCACCCACCTGCATTTTGATCATTGCGGTGGCAGCATTGTACGGGAGGGCGACCGCCTGGTGCCGGCCTTCAAAAATGCCGTGTACTGGAGCAATGAAAACCACTGGAACTGGGCCACGCATCCCAACGACCGCGAGAAGGCCAGCTTTCTGAAAGAGAATATCCTGCCCATCCGCGAAAGCGGCCAGTTGCAGTTCATCCCGCTGGATCAGCAGGCTTCGGTGGTGCACGGCATCCATCCCGCCGCCACACCTTTTTCAGACCAGGTACAGGTGCTGTTTGCCAATGGCCATACCGATGCCATGATGCTGCCGGTGATCCGTTACAAGGGCCGGACCCTGATTTATATGGCCGATCTGCTGCCTTCGGTGGCCCATATTCCCCTGCCTTATGTGATGGGTTATGACATGTTCCCGCTGACTACCCTGCACGAAAAGAAGGCCTTTTTGCAGGATGCCCGGCAGATGGACGCGGTGCTGTATTTTGAACACGACCCCGTACATGCCTGCTGCAGCCTGCAACTAACGGAGAAGGGTATACGTTCCCGGGAAAACTTCCCGCTCGAAGCCCTCTGATCAGCGCACGCTGATGAGTGAGCTGAGGGGGTAGCGCAGGTTGCGGTAACCGTACATGTCCACTTTGATGCTGCCTACGGTGATGGCGCTTTCCACCCGCAGCACGAGGTGGTTGGGGTCGTCGCTCACCCATACCAGCATTTTTTCCCCGCCCTCAAACATGGTGCCCTGGATTAGCAGCGGCTTGAACTTGATGGCCCTGAATTTTCCGTAACGGGTTCTTACCGTTTCCTTGCCCAGGTAGCGCAGGTAGAGGTGAAACACTTCATCATCGATGAACATATCGAAGGGAATCTTGTCGCCCGGCTTGTACTGGTCGAACCGGATATTGCGGGCATAATACATCGAGCTCATCACATCCTGGATGCAGCGGGTGGTTTTAAATACCCCGTTGGTGCTGGTGGCGGTGCCGGCGGCATGATTGAAAGTAACATTGTTGTACACTTTCCGGCCTCCTTCCTCCACGTTGCGGATGAACTGCAGCGGCAGCATAGTAGTGGTGTCGATATAGGTTTCGTAGCGGTCGCGCACTTTGAAGAAATGATCGAAGAAGGGATAGGAGTGTCCTTCGCCCACGCAATGATAGGCCGTGCGTCCGTTCCAGTTTTTCAGGGAGATATTGAAGGTGGCTTCACCCGCGCCGATGTACAGCCCGGCGGCATTGTAAAACACCTTCATGGTAACGCTTTCGCCTGCCTGGAAAGCCGTGTTGCGGATGCCGCAGAAATCATCTCCCGGGCCCTTCGCTGCCGGGCTGAAGGCGCAGAGTGCGGTAAGCAGGATGGCGATGAGCGTGGGGTGTGTCATTTTTTTTCCTGAACAATCTTTACGCCCAGGATCAGCAGGCTGCCGATCACGGCGGGTACCACCAGGTTGATCAGCCAGATGCCCAGTGCGGCAGCGCTGACGCCCAGTTCGTTCGGGGTAAAATATTTCAGCAGGGCCCAGCAGGCTGTTACCCGCAGGGGCAGTTCGGTGAAGCCGATGGTGGGGGCCACCGCCATCAGCAGGTAAAACACGGCGATGAGCCAGAAGCCTGCCAGCGGGTCCAGCTCCACCTGCATCACGTGCAGCAGCAGCAGGTACTGGATGATGAAAACAAAATACCGGCCCAGCGACAGGGTAAAAACACGGAAGAGCTGCACATTGTTGAACTCATCCAGCACCCGGATGTGCCGCACCACTTTCTGCAGGGCGGGCAGTTTTTCCATCATGCGCACCAGCCAGCCGATGCGCAGGTAAAAGAGGAACAGAACGAGGCTGACCCCCAGGGTGAGGGCAATCAGCAGGTTGTCCCACAGCGCCGGGAGTATAGCGACGCCGGGCAGCAGTTTGAGGTAGAGCAGCCCGGCACAGCCCAGGAAGAGGGTAACCAGCAGCTGGCTGATGCTGCCTACCACGGTGAGTGAGATGGCTTTGATGCGGTTACCTTCCGCTACATAAAGGATGCGGCCTCCGTATTCGCCGATGCGGTTGGGGGTGAGCATGGTGATGCTGCAGCCGGCCAGCACTCCCCTGAATGCGCGGAAAAAATCACAGGGTTCCAGGTGCCGCACCAGCACCTGCCATTTGCGGGCTTCGATGCCCCAGTTCAGGAGCATGAGGAGCACCACCAGCCAGAAGGCCGGCTGGTTCCAGTTGGCCCGGATCTGCAGCCAGCGCTGTTCCAGGTCGGGCTGCTGGCTGATCTGCCGGTACAGGCTCCACGACAGCAGGCCGAACAGCAGCGGACCCACGAACCAGTTGAGCAATATTTTGACGGCGGGTTTCAATCGGCTTTTAACTATTTTTGAACGCAGCAGGCTGCCCTCGGGTACTGCAATGTAATCGGAAATTCATCAACCACCGCTTTGAAAGCCAGTTCCACCATTATTCTGGGGATTGATCCGGGTACCGTACTCATGGGGTATGGCATCATCCGCGTTACCGGTGTGCGCCTGGAGCTGCTGGATATGGATACCCTGCGCCCCGGGAAGGTGGAGGATCCTTATCAAAAGCTCAAGCTGATTTACAATACGGTAAGCGGACTGATCATCAAATACAAACCGGATGCCTTTGCCATTGAGGCGCCTTTTTTCGGCAAGAACGTACAAAGTATGCTGAAACTGGGCCGGGCGCAGGGGGTGGCCATTGCGGCCGCCATGCGGCATGGCCTGGAGGTAACGGAGTACTCGCCCAAAAAGGTGAAACAATCGGTTACCGGCAATGGCAACGCCACCAAGGAGCAGGTGCTGAAAATGCTGCAGCGGCTCCTGCAGTTTGAGGATGCCCCGAAATATTTTGATGCCTCCGATGCCCTGGCAGTGGCGGTATGCCATGCGTTGCAGGGCGGCGCGCAGCCCGAAGCACGCCCGTCTTCTCCCCCCAAAAAATCCGGAGGCTGGGATGCCTTCATCCGCCAGAACCCCGGGCGGGTAGCTGGTAAATAACCGGCTCAGAGGTGCTGCAGAATTTTCTGCTGCGCAGCGCTGAGTTCCGGTTGCGACAGTTTCAGTTTGCCCCGTGTGAAGTTCAGGTCGTCGGCATCGTTGATCGGCACCAGGTGCAGGTGCGCATGCGGCACTTCCAGCCCCACCACACTGATGCCGCAGCGGTTGCAGGGAAAGGCCTTTTCAATGGCTTTGGCGATCGGACGGGCAAAGAGCAGCATGCGCGACAGGTAAGCATCCTCCAGGTCGAAGAGTTTATCCGTTTCCACTTTGGGCACCACCAGCACATGGCCTTCAGTCAGGGGAAAGATATCAAGGAAGGCAAAGAAATAATCGTCTTCAGCAATCTTATACGAAGGAATATCGCCGGCAATGATTTTCGAAAAGATGGTCATGGGAAAATTTTCCTAAAAATACAAAATCACGGATCGAAGACTGATATTGCAGCATGACGCAACATGATTTTTTGCAGGAACTGGAGCGGCAAACCTGGGTGATGCTGCGGCCCAGTGCCCTGCACGGCATCGGGGTGTTTGCGGTACGCGACATCCCTGCCGGCTGCCGCGAGATGTTCAGTCCCGAGCCCGGTCAGTGGCGCACCGTTCCGCGCGCTGCGGTGGAAGGATTATCGCCTCACCTGCGCGGCCTGATTGAAAACTACTGCCTCTACGACAGCGACAGCTATTATATTCCATCTGCCGGTTTCCGGCAGATGGATCTCAGCCTGTTCCTGAACCATTCGGATGTGCCCAACCTGGTGTCGGTGGATGAAGGGGCGTTTTTTGAAACGCTCCGCCCCATCGCCGCCGGCGAAGAGTTGCTCATTGACTACGGTACCCTCGTGGAGGGGGAATAAAAAAATCCCGGCCAGTGCCGGCCGGGATTTTTTGTAGTTTATTCATCCTGTCAGGCCGTAATGTTTTCAATCTTAAATGAGAGCTTTCCGGCAGGCACCTGCACTTCGGCCACATCACCCACCACCTTGCCCAGCAAACCTTTGCCGATGGGAGAGGTAACCGAGATCTTTCCTGCTTTGAGGTCGGCCTCTTTTTCAGAAACAATCTGGTAGGTCACCTGCTTTTTGGTGCCCAGGTTGGTGAGGGTTACGCGGGTGAGGATGGATACCTTGCCGGTATCGATCGCGCTCTCATCCAGGATGCGGGCGGTGGCAATCACGCCTTCCAGCTGTTTGATTTTGGCTTCCAGCAGTCCCTGCGCCTCCTTGGCCGCATCATATTCCGCGTTCTCCCGCAGGTCACCTTTTTCCCGGGCCTCGGCGATGGCGCGGCTGGCGGCAGGCCGTTCAACCGTTTTGAGGTGCTGCAGCTCCTCCTTCATTTTCTCGAAGGTGTCCTTGGTTACATAGTTTGTTCCGCTCATAACGCTGAGTTTACTGTAATAAAAAAAATACAACGCCTCAGGTAATGCCCAAGGCGTTGTACAGGCAGCAAATATAGTTATTTTTCAGAAACCCAGTTTTTCCAGCAGCACGGCACTCATTTTTTCAAAGGCTTCGTGGCTGTACCCGGCAATATGCGGGGTGATGATCACCTGGGGCATGGACAGCAGGGTTTGCAGTTGAGCCCTTTCATTTTCGGCCATCCGGCCGGGGGGTTCCGTTTCCAGCACATCCAGTGCGGCCCCGGCCAGCTGGTGGCTGCGCAGGGCCTCAATCAGAGCCCCGGTATCGGTAACCCGGCCCCGGCTGGCATTGATGAACCAGGGTTTTTGTTGCAGGGAGGCAAAAAAGGCCTGCCCGGCCAGGTGATGCGTTTCGGCGGTGAGCGGAACATGAAAACTGATCAGGTGGGCATAGCGGGCAATCTGTTCCAGGCTGGCTTCCCGCACATGATCCCGGGCGAAGCCCTGCTTATACTTATCATAGGCCAGTACGGTAACGCCAAACGGGGCCAGCAGGCGGGCAAAAGCGCTGCCGGTGTTGCCATACCCCACGATGCCCACGGTTTTGCCGCTGAGTTCGGTGCCGCGGTTGGCATCGCGGATCCATTGCCCCTGCCTCACTTCTTCAAAACTGCTGCATACGCGGTTCATCAGGCAGAGGGAGAGGGCCAGCACATGTTCGGCCACGGCATTGCGGTTGCCTTCGGGACTGCTCAGGCAGCGGATGCCTTTGGCGGCGGCATAGGCCACGTCAATATGTTCCATACCGCTGCCGAGGCGGCCAATCCATTGCAGGCGGGCAGCCAGGTCAATCAGTTCGCGGTCGATATTGATTTTGGTGGTGAGGATCAGCCCGGTTACTTCGGGCATCAGGATGCTCAGTTCTTCCCGGGTGATTTCAGGCCGGTAATCCACCCGGTAACCGGCCTGCTGCAGCCGTTCGGTGAGCAGGGCGGGGGCTTTATCCGTAATAATCACCAGCGGCGCCGTATCCTTCATGTGCAGGCAAATTGAACAGGTGAGGTCAGCGCGCGGCAATCACGCTGATTTCCACGCGTGCGTTTTTCGGCAGGCCTTTTACAGCCACGGTTTCGCGGGCAGGGTAATCGCCGCTGAAGTATTGGGCATAGATGCCGTTCACTTCCGCAAACAATTCCATGTCGCTCAGAAAAATGGTGGTCTTCACCACATGGCCCAGGTCGGCACCCGCGGCTTTCAGGATTGCCTGCAGGTTCTGCATCACCTGGTGTGCCTCTTCTGCCACACTGCCATTCATCATCTCGCCGGTTCCGGGTTTCAGGGCTACCTGTCCGGATACAAAAATGAGGTTGCCGGTTTGCACAGCCTGGTTGTAGGGCCCTATGGGAGCGGGAGCCTGGTCGGTTTGGATGATCTGCTTATTCATGGAATAATAGTTACCTGACAAAGATATCTTTTATCAAGCACCTATTTTTGCAAAAAAACACCGCATGCGCATCGCCGTTACCGCCACTGATGAACAATGGGAAGAATTGCAGGCTATACCCGGCACGGCTGATTGTGTGCGGGTACCTGCAACGGATGCGGCAACGGGTGATTTTGATGCCTGGCTGCTGCTGCAACCGGATGCAGCCGGGCTTCCGGTTACCGACCGGCCGGTACTGCTGCATGCCGTTACCTCCTCCCAAACAGGCGCACCGGGTGTTTCCCTCACCCGCATCAATGGCTGGAAGGGTTTCCTGGCCCGGCCGCTATGGGAGGTGGCCGGCAGAACCGACGCCGCGGTGCTGGCCGTGGTGGAAGCCCTGGGCCGCCAGGCCCGCGTAGTGGCGGATGAGCCGGGCCTGGTTGCCGCCCGGGTGCTGGCCATGATCATCAACGAAGCCTACTTTGCCCTGGGTGAAGGCGTGAGCACCCGGGCGGATATTGATACCGCCATGAAGCTGGGGACCAATTATCCCTTCGGTCCTTTTGAATGGGCCGAACGCATCGGCACCCCTGAAATTTATCAGCTGCTCAAAGCGCTGGAATCCACCGACAGCCGCTACCGGCCTGCACCCCTGCTGGAGGAGGAGGCCCGCTCATGAGCCGCATCCTGCATATCGATACTTCCGGTCCGGTGGCCTGGGTGGTGCTGGCTGAAGCGGGACGGGTGCTGCAATGCGTCAGCAACCCGCAGCAAAACGATCACGCCGCCTTCCTGCACCCCGCGCTGCGGCAGGTGATGGACGCTGCCGGCTGGCAGTTTGCAGATCTTCAGGCCATTGCTGCCTGTTATGGCCCGGGCTCGTATACCGGCATCCGCGTGGCGCTGGCAGCGGCCAAAGGCATCTGCTTTGCGGCAGGCATTCCCCTCATCACCCTCTCCTCTCTCGAGATATCGGCCCGCGCCCTGCGGGATGCCCGGTCTTTTCCGGCAGCGGGATTGCCCCTCTGCTACTGCCCCATGATTGACGCCCGCCGCATGGAAGTTTTTACGGCTGTTTATGATGAACAGCTGCAGGAAATTATGCCGCCCGCGGCGCAGATTCTGCAACCGGATTCATACGTTAAAATACTGTTAAACAACCGCGTGGTTTTCAGCGGCACCGGTGCAGCTAAATGGCAACGGGCATGCATACATGAAAATGCGCTGTTTGCTGAAGAGGAACATCGCGACCGGGCAATGGCCTGTTTATCATGGGAAAAAGCGCAGCGCGGCGAATGGTCGGATACTGCTGCCGCAGAACCGCTCTACCTCAAGGAATTTTTCACTACGGCCGGCTCATCACACCGCGAATAAATAACACCTGCCACTTATACATTACCCGCCCTGCTGTAAATGATTGCGCAGTATCTTTGCATCGTTCTCCGGAACACTTTAAAATTTAATAACTATGAAAAGACAAGGTGCCTGAGGCGTAAGGCTGTTCATTGTCTTTAAAAAACAGGAGGAACTATGAGCACACTGAAAATTGATTACTACAATGTGAAAAAGGCCGCGCTGATTCTGCGGGCGGTGAATCACAAACTGCGGCAGCAGCTGATCAAGCTGATTGATGAAGAGAAACGGATTACGGTTACTGAAATTTATGTGCGCCTGCGGCTTGAACAGTCTGTGGCTTCCCAGCACCTGGCCATCCTGCGCAAAGCGGGCATTGTGAACACGGAAAGAGAGGGCAAATTCATTTATTATCTGGTTAATTATAAGCGGCTGGAAGAAATCGGCCGCATTGTGAACGATCTCGTTGGTTAATATTGAGGGTATTACAACGTTAAGGCGGATGAGTCATCATCCGCTTTTCTTTTACTTTTGAAAAAAAATATCATGTTGATCCGGCAATTGTATACAGGATGCCTCAGTGAGGCGGCATATTATATTGAGAGCAACGGCGAAGCGGCCGTGATTGATCCCCTGCGCGATGTAGAAGTGTACTGCAAGCTGGCAGAAGAACGGGGCGCCCGCATCCGCTATATTTTCGAAACGCATTTTCATGCTGATTTTGTCAGTGGTCATCTCGACCTCAGCCGGCGCACCGGCGCGCCCATCATCTACGGGCCCGAAACAAAAACGGCTTATCCCGTAACGGTGGCGGCTGATGGAGAATTATTTCAGCTGGGCGCCCTGCAGATCCGGGTGCTGCATACGCCGGGTCATACCCCCGAAAGCATCTGTTACCTGCTGCTGGATGAGCACGGAAAGGAGCATGCCCTCTTCACCGGGGATACCTTGTTTGTGGGTGATGTGGGCCGTCCCGACCTGGCCTGCGGCGACGCTGATATCCGGGAGATGGCCGGCCGCCTTTACGATTCCCTGCAGCATAAAATCATGCCCCTGCCCGACGATGTGCTGATCTACCCGGCTCATGGCGCCGGCAGCAGCTGCGGAAAAAATCTCGGCACGGCCACCTTCAGCACCCTGGGCGAACAGAAAACATTGAATTATGCCCTGCGGCAACCCGACCGGGATGCTTTTATCCGGGAAGTGACCACCGGGCTGGGTGATGCGCCGGCCTATTTTGCCCGCAATGCGCAACTCAACCGGGAGGGCTACGAAAGTCTCGACGCCATCCTGCAGCAGGCGCTGCAGCCCCTCACGCCAGCGCAGTTCAGGGAATACCTCTCCGCGGATCACCTGGTGCTGGATACCCGACCCGCTGAGCAATTCGGCGACGGCTTTGTGCCGGGCAGTATTTTTATCGGCCTCGAGGGCCGTTATGCCGAATGGGCAGCCACCCTGCTGCCGTTCAACCAGCCCCTGCTGCTCGTGACCGAACCAGGTAAAGAGGAGGAATCGGTGATCCGGCTGGCCCGGGTGGGCTTCACCCGCTTTGCCGGCTACCTCTCGGGTGGTTATGCGGCCTGGCAGGCTGCAGGCGAAGAAACGGATATGCTGATCAGCGTGGAGCCCGATGAGCTGGCCATGGACCTGCCTTTCGATCCGAATCTGCTGCCGCTTGATGTGCGCAAGGTGAATGAATTTGCCGAGGGTCATGTACGCGGCGCGCTTAATATTCCGCTGGCCGATTTTACCGATCCGGCCCAGATTGCGGGGCTTGAGGAAGAACAGAATCTTTATGTGTACTGTGGCGGCGGTTACCGCAGCGTGATCGCCTGTTCGCTGCTCAAGCGCCAGGGCATTCACCAGCTGCGCAATGTAACCGGCGGCTGGGCTAAAATGAAGGAACTGGAAAAGATACCGGTAGAGAAGGATCCCGCCGTGCTCAATTAGTCAACAGCTGGCATGGGCCGGTTGTCCATCCATTGACCGGCATGAGCGGCACTGAAATCGTGCCGCCAGCGGCGATGGGTCCATAAATAATTATCAGGGGCGTTGCGGATGGTTTCTTCCAGCAGGTCCCGGTAGATCCTCGTCAGCTCCCCGGGCTGCATTCCCTCCGCCGAAGGCGTTACCACCCGGCACCGGATGTGATAACGTCCGCGCCGCAGTTTTTCGATATTCGCAAACACCACCGCTGTTTTCATTTTCAGGGCGCCTTTATCCGGACCGGTGATGAAGGGCACGGGCTTGTTGAAAAAATAAAGCCAGTAGCCGCGGCCCGGATGGGTATTCTGGTCGGCAGCCAGCGCCAGGCAGTAGCGGTCCTGCATGAACTGGTGCATTGAGTTGGCAAAATCACGGGTGGCGATCATCACGGTGCCGAAGCGGCTGCGCATCTTTAAAAAAAGGCGGTTGAAGGCCGGGTTACTGATGGGCTGGTAGACGCCGATCCAGGGGATATCGAGGTGACGGGCAAAGGCCCAGTTGGCATATTCCCAGTTCATCTGGTGCCCGCTGTGCATCTGGATGTTCTTTCCCTGCGCGGCCAGCTCGTTGAGCGGTTCAATATCAATTTTGCAGTACCGGTCAAAATCGCGGCTGCTCATGCTCAGCATCTTGATGGATTCAATGAAGGTATCGGTGAGGTTCAGGTAGAATTTCCGGGCAATGGCTTTTCGCTCCGCCAGGGTTTTTTCCGGGAAGGCGATGCTGAGGTTGTGCATCACCACCTTTTTCCGGTATCCGAATACCCGGTAGAGCAGCAGCCAGGCCAGGTCGCTCAGCCGGTACAGGATGAAGAAGGGCAGCAGTGACAGGCAGTAGAGAAATCCGTAAACCAGGTAGTACATCCGGCGCTTTTTATAAAACAATATTCTGAATCATGCTGCTCTTTTGCGGGTAGTCGGTATTGTAATGCAGCCCGCGGCTTTCGTGCCTGAATTCCGCACATTTTACAATCAGGTAACCCGCGGTGATCATGTTGCGCAGTTCGCACAGCTGTGGGGATACCGTGGTTTTCTTGTACAGCTCTTCGGTTTCTTCATACAGCAGGTCGAGCCGGCGTGAGGCCCTGCGCAGCCTTTCGTTGTTGCGCACGATGCCCACATAGTCGCTCATCAGCAGTTTCAGCTCCTTAACACTCTGGGTAATCAGGATCATCTCCTTGGGGGCGATGGTGCCGTCGGCCTTCCAGTCGGGGATTTCGGGGATTACCCGCGGGTGGCCGCCCTCGATGGATTGTACCGCATGCTGAAATGCCCGGTGGGCAAATACCATTGCTTCCAGCAGGCTGTTGCTGGCCAGCCGGTTGGCGCCATGCAGTCCGGTGCTGGCACATTCGCCCGCAGCATAGAGGTAGCGGATGGAAGTGCGCGCCCATTCATCGGTTTTGATGCCGCCGCAGCTGTAGTGGGCGGCCGGCGCCACCGGAATCATGTCCTTGCTGATGTCGACGCCGATGCTGAGGCATTTCTCATAAATATTCGGGAAGTGCTCCACAAATTTCTCCCGGCCGATGTGCCGGCAGTCGAGGTACACATGTTCGGTACCGTTGATCTTCATTTCCTGGTCGATGGCGCGGGCCACGATATCTCGGGGGGCCAGGTCCTTACGGGCATCATATTTTTCCATGAACGCTTCGCCCTGGTGATTGCGGAGGATGCCGCCATCGCCGCGCACCGCTTCGGTAATCAGGAAGCTGTACCCCCTTACCCCGGCCTCATACAAGGCGGTGGGATGAAACTGGATGAACTCCATGTTCTCGATGCGGCCCTTGGCGCGGTACACCATCGCCACGCCGTCGCCGGTGGCGATGGAGGGGTTGGTGGTAGTGCGGTACACCTGTCCGTTGCCGCCGGTGGCCAGCAGGGTGATGCCGGAGAGGATTTTTTCGATGCGGCTGGTTTGCAGGTTCAGCACATACACGCCATAGCATTCGATATCCGGGGTGGATTTGGTAACCAGGTAGCCCAGGTGGTGCTGGGTAATGATGTCGAGTACGTAGCAGTGGCTGATGAGTTCGATGTTGGGGCTTTGTTTCACCGCTTCCAGCAGGGCTCTTTCCATTTCTTTACCGGTTACATCCTTGTGGTGCAGGATGCGGTATTCACTGTGTCCGCCTTCTTTGCCCAGTTTAAAATCGCCATCAGGGTCCCGGTCAAAGCGGGCGCCCCAGTCAATGATTTCGCGGATTCTCTCCACGCCCTCTTTCACCACGATCTCCACCACCTGCCGGTTGCACAGGCCGTCGCCGGCAATCAGGGTGTCATCGATATGTTTTTCAAAGCTGTCGTTGTCGGCATCCATCACCCCCGCGATGCCCCCCTGGGCATACTTGGTATTGGTTTCATCGCTCTGGGTTTTGGTGAGCACCATCACCTTTTTGTCCGGGAAATGGCGGGCTACCTTAAGGGCGTAGGTGAGCCCGGCGATGCCGCTGCCAATCACGAGGAAGTCTGTTTGCATACAACTCTTTTTTATGGTTTACTCCGAAGTGCTTTTGAGGCAGGGAGGCATACCGGGCGGGTCAGAATCAGGCGGGATCCACCCAGGCGTGGTTTTCTTTCAGCAGACTGATCAGTTCGTCTACCGCCACGGCACTGTCTACATTCCGCTTCACCACTTCTTTGCCTTTGTACAGGGTGATCTTGCCGGGCCCGCTGCCCACATAACCAAAATCGGCATCCGCCATCTCGCCCGGTCCGTTCACGATACAACCCATGATCGCGATTTTTACGCCTTTGAGGTGATGGGTGACTGCCCGGATGCGGGCTGTGGTTTCCTGCAGGTCGAAAAGCGTGCGTCCGCAGCTCGGACAGCTGATGTATTCTGTTTTGGAGATGCGGGTCCGCGAAGCCTGCAGGATGGAGAAGGCCGTGTTGTTGGTGAACTGGTAAATGTCATTCACCGGCAGGTAGGTGCGGCCCGTAACCCGGGGGTTTTCCAGTGCTGCCTGCGCGCTGTAGCCCAGGGCGATGCCGTCGCCGAAGCCATCCAGCAGCAGCCCGCCGGTTTCGGCGGAGAAATGAATCAGGTGTTCATCGGGTGTTTGCCAGTGGCTGTCGGTCATCAGGATGGCAGGGTTCCGCAGGCCGCGGTTGCCCAGTTCGATGAACATGCGCCGCACACTCTGCAGGGCATTGCGGTTGGTGCTGCTCAGGCAGAGCACAGCGGTGGGATCGTTGGCCAGGGCGTCGAGATCGCTGAAATCATTCAACGGCGTCTGGTCGTTGAAGCAGTCCAGCATCACAAAATTCAGTTGCGGATGTCGACGTTCTGCTTCGGCAAAGCCCTTGCCGGAGAAAATCGGGTAGTAGTGTACGTTATCTCCGCTTTCTTCCCAGGCGGCGGGAAAAACAATCACTTTGAGGGTGCCCGGCAGGGCGAAAGACAGCCGCTGGTGGCCTGTGAAGATATAGTCGGCAGCGCTGTCGCTGATGTTCCATTTGTCGGCAGCGGCATCATAGCTGTAGCCGATGCTCTGCAGGTGCTGCGGGGTGAGGGAAGGGATATTGCTGAGGTCGGCGATCACCACCGGTACCTGCTGCCCGCCGATATTGCCCACCGCGTAGGTTTCGCGCCGGCGGTAGGCGTAGGGCGAGTAGGGGAGCTGCGCCACGGGCGGCACATTGCCGCTGGTGGCAAAGGCTGAAGGCTGGAGGCCCGGGGCTGCGCCTTCATTTTCCGTTGGCTGTGCTTCCGGTTCGGTTCCCTGTGCTCCCGTGTAGCGTTTCACCAGGTCCCGGCATACCGGTATTTCGAACTCCGGGTCTTCGGTGAGACTTACCCGGATGGTGTCACCGATGCCGTCTTCCAGCAGGGTGCCGATGCCGATGGCGGATTTGATGCGGCCATCCTCGCCGTCGCCGGCCTCGGTTACGCCCAGGTGCAGGGGATAGCATTCGCCAAACTCCTCCAGCATGTGTCGCACCAGCAGGCGGTAGGCCTGAACCATCACCTGCGGGTTGCTGCTCTTCATGCTCAACACAATGTTGTGGTAGTCTTCATCGCGGGCAATCCGCAGAAATTCCATGGCGCTCTCTACCATGCCGATGGCCGTATCGCCGTAGCGGCTCATGATGCGGTCGCTCAGGCTGCCGTGGTTGGTGCCGATGCGCATGGCGGTGCCGTGCTCGCGGCAGATGCGCACGAGAGGCGTAAAGCGTTCGCGGATGCGTTCAATCTCTTCAGCGTATTCGGCGTCGGTGTATTCGATCTGTTCAAATTTCTTTTTATCCACGTAGTTGCCCGGGTTGATCCGCACTTTCTCCACGATGCGGGCCGCGATTTCGGCCGCATTGGGGGTGAAGTGGATATCGGCCACCAGGGGCGTGTTATACCCCCGTTTGCGGAGTTCGTCCTTGATGTGCTGCAGGTTTTCGGCCTCTTTGCGGCTGGGGGCGGTGATGCGTACCAGTTCGGCGCCGGCCTCAATGCAGCGGATGGTTTGCTCCACGGTGGCCAGCGTATCGAGGGTATCGGTGGTGGTCATCGTTTGCACCCGGATGGGGTGTCCGTTGCCCAGGCGCAGGTGGCCGATGCTGACCTCCCGGGTGGGGAGACGTTTATAGCGGGTGAGGGATGCGCAGTAGTGCATGTTGCGGGTGTTGCTGAGGGGTATTTTCAGCTGTCAAAGCTAACAAATAAGCGGGGATAAAGTTGGGGCAGGGCATGAGGGCAGGAAGGCAGGCTGGGCCGGAAGTGATGCGCCGGGGTTTTCCGTCGGTTTACCCGGCTTTGTTGGCTGAAGTGCAACCCCGGATGTTTCCTGCAGGGCCGGTTATCTGTTTCGTGTATCGGGATGAATGGCTCATGCGGGTGTGGGGGGGATGCTGTATTTTAGCGTGTTGCAGTGAGGCAGACAATTGCTCAACCTCAAAAGCATTTACGATGAACATGACCAGAAATTTAACCCTTGCGGCCCGCCTCCGGGAAGTATGGCTCAGTGGACACTGGATTGCCAACACTAATTATCAGGAACAGTTAAAAGGTATCACCTGGAAGCAGGCCATTCATCAGGTTGGCGATTTGAATTCCATCGCTGTGCTCACTTATCACATCAACTATTATTCAGCAGGATTATTAGCCGCTTTTGAAAGCGGCAAGCTCACCATCAGTGATCAGTACAGTTTTGATCTTCCGGAAATCAGATCTGAAGCAGACTGGGCTCAACTGGTGTCAACCTTTCTGTACCATGCTGAAAAATTTGCTGACCGCGTTGAACAAATGGAGGACAGTTTGTTCGACGAGCCCTTTATTGACGAAAAATACGGAACATATTTACGGAATATCGAAGGAGTGATTGAGCACAGCTACTATCATCTGGGACAAATCTCATTAATCAGAAAAATGATCATGCGCGATCAGCCGCAGGGGGATGTCCACAGCAGCGCTGATCACCTTTAGGCTGAACGTCAGGTGCGACCGGTGTTTGTTCGCCATCCGGGGCTCATGCAATACTGTACTTTCAGCGCAGGTTACCTGTACAGGAAAGTCATTCCCGGCAGCCCGGTGTTCACGGTTTTGCGTTTGAAGCGGATATCGGGGAAACGGGCAAGGGTATCTTCAATGGCCTGGTAAGGTCCGATATTGTAACGGGATTCCCCGGTTTGGTAAAAGGTGTCGTGCAGGAGGATCGCCGGGTTTTTGATCCTGCGGATAATGGCTTCCAGCTCACGGCAAACGGTTTCGTAACTGTGGTCGCCATCCAGGAAGAAGAGCGGCCTTGCGGTGTCCGGCAACCCTTCACAGATCTGCAGCGCTACCTCCACGCCATCGCCCTGGTGCAGAAAAACATTTTTCTTGCCTTTTACCAGTTTGCCCCGCTGGTTGTGCGGATGTTCCACATGCTCAATATTGTCGGGCAGGTCAATCGAATGGATTTCAGTATTCAGTTTCAGGTAAGCACAGGTTTCATAAAAGATCCGGGCCGATTTGCCGGTGTTGGTACCCCAGTCAAAGATGTGCGTGGGCTTTGTGCCGGCCACTGCCGCCGCCATCAGCATGATTTCATTCAGCGGAAATAAACGCGTTTCAGAAACGGGAACAATTTTTTGCAGGATAAAGGCTGAGAGATCCCAGTTGTTCACTTCAAATTCCTGACCGGGATATTGATGTTGGTATGCTGCCAGGGGTTTGTTCCAGGTGATGCTGAGCATGACTGATGATTTTGGGGCGAATATACCTTGTTAAAGCACACCAATCACCATCGTGCCTGTTTCTCTGCAGGAAAACTGTATCCTGAAAAACGGATCTGCTTCCGTGCGGACCGCTGCAATCAGCGGGTTTCGCCTGCTCAAGCGCAAGGATGCACGTTCATTTCAGCGGCATCGTTCCTTAAACGCCCAGGGCGATTACCAGTCCTTCTCGGGCTTTTCCGGTGCCCCGGCGGGTACTTTACGCAGTTTCTCCTGCAGGTTTTTTTCATGCTGCATCAGTGCCCGCAGTTTTTCTTCGGCTTCGCGTTTCGACATGCGGGGCGGCGAGGGCTGTTGCTGCTGCTGCGGTTGGGGTTGCTGCGGCTGCTTTTTGGGGGGCTGTTGTTGTGGCTGTTGCTGCTGTTGCTGCTGTTGTTGTTTCAGGGCCTGTTGCAGGTTCAGGCGGGCATCGGCATCGGCGGGGTTCAGGCGCAGGGCTTTTTTATAGGCATCGATGCAATCGGGCAGTTTTTTCTGCTGTTGCAGCACCACGCCTTTGTTGTACCAGGTCTCGGCCTGTTCCGGCGTACTGCCCCCGGCTGACAGGGCATCGTCGTAAGCGCGCAGGGCTTCCTCAGTCTGCTGGTCTTTGTACAGGGCATTGCCCAGGTTGTACAGGGCAGCGGGTTGCTGTTTGCCGGTGCCCAGGGCTTTGCGGTAGGCCGATGCCGCTTCGCTGAAGCGCTGCTGTTCATAGGCGGCATTGCCCTTGCGCAGGTACTCTCCGGCGTTCTGGGCCTGCGACGGGTAAGAGGCGGTAAGCATCAGCAGCAGCAGGGCCGTTGCAGCCTGGATGCGGCCGCGTTTTTTCTTTTCCGGAATCAGGCTTTCCAGCAACAGCAGCAATAGGGCGCCGGCGAGGAACCACTGAAAATAATGGCTGTACTGGCTGAAAACACTGTCGGTAACGGTTCGTTTTTCCATCCCCTGCAGTTGACGGTGCAGGAGTCCGGCGGTGGCTTCGGCTCCGTTAAAAAGCGTGTAGGCGCCTCCGCTGGTGAGGGCGATTTTCCGCAGCAGATCCTCGTTCAGCCGGGTGATCACGGGTTTGCCCGAGGCATCGGTTTTAGGGGCGCCGGTGGCGGGGTCCATGATCTGTGCGCCTTCAGGCGAGCCGATGCCCACGGTGTGGATGAGCACGCCCTCGCCGGCCAGCATCCGGGCTGTTTTTTCCGCGTCTTCATCATGATCTTCTCCGTCGCTGATGAGCACGATGGCCCGGTATTTTTTGTCGGTGGCATTGAAGCCGCTGTAGCACATTTTCAGGGCTTCGGTGAGCACGGTGCCCTGGGTGGGCACGGCATCCGTACCGATGGAGGCGAGGTACATGCGCACGGCGGCATGGTCGGTGGTAAGGGGCAGCTGCAGGTAGGCTTTGCCGGCAAAGAGCACCATGCCGATCCGGTCGTCGGGGAGCTGTTCGATCAGTTTATAGATCAGTTGCCGGGCCCGGTCGAGGCGGCTGGGCCGGATGTCCTGCGCCAGCATGCTGCGGCTCACGTCGAGGGCAATCATCACATCAATGCCATTGCGGCGGATGCCATCTCCTCCCTGCGGACGGCGAAGCGTAGCCAGGGCGGCGATCAGCAGCAGGGCCGAGAGCCCGGCCAGCAGGGCGCGGCGGTTGAAATTACGCGGACTGTATTCGTTGGTGAGGGCGGCCACCAGTTCGGGATCCCCGATGCGTTTGATGCGCTGCTGCTTCCACCGCAGGTAACGCAGCCACAGCCAGCCCATCGGCAGCAGGGCCAATGCCAGGAAGAAATATGCGGGATGCTGGAATTGCATGGGGTTAAACCTGGTTCAAAAACAATGCCCTTTTGGGCGTTTCAGCCCTTCTGGTGGTTCAAAGGGTCAGGGGTCGGAGTTTACCCACGGATGCCAGGCAGCCTGTTCCTGCCAGTTTTCCCATCTTCCTCGTGTCCCCTGGTTATCCGTTGTTTCCTTTGGGGTGCAGGGAATGTTTATTTCTTCCCCTCAAAAAAGCCATATTGCTTCAGGATATTCTTCAAAATGGCCAGCCGGGCACTGCGCATCTCAAAGTTCTTGTCATCACTTTTCACCAGCAGGGTAAAGAAATAGGGATGCCGGTTTTCCTCGATCCACCCGGTTATCCAGCCCACCGGCTTGCCCTGTTCATCAAAGCCCCAGCCGGTTTTATAGGCCAGGGTATAGAGGGTATTGCTTTCCTGCACCATTACGTTGCGCACGATCTGCTGGGTACGCTGCTGGAAGGGGAGCTGATCAAAATAGAGCCGCTTCACCAGTCCCAGCTGTTCGTCCGGCGAAATTTTGAGGGTATTGTTCAGCCAGAAACTGTCGATGGGGCCGCTGATGTTCTGGTTGCCATAGTGCAGGCTGTCGATCCACTTCTGCATTTTTTCCCGGCCGATGCGGCGGGCCACTTCCTGGTAGTAGTTCACGGCGCTGACCCTGAAGGCTTCTTCCATCGTGAGGTCTTTGTTCCAGTCGGCATTCCAGCGCTGCACACTGTCCCAGCGGATCAGCATTTTTTCATCCGTGATCACCCCGGTTTCCAGTCCGATCAGGCTGTTCACAATTTTAAAGGTGGAGGCCGGGGTAAAGCGCATGGTATCGTAGCGCATGTTGTACACGGTTACCTTGCCATCGCCATTGTTGAACATCGTAAAGCAGCCGTCGGCCTGCTGCGCATCAAAATGCACTTTCAGGCTGTCGTCAATTTTGGCCTTGTTCACCGAGCAGGAGGCGAGCAGGAGGAGGATGAAGAGTGCTGAGGGCGGAGGCAGGAAGGCCCGGAATTGACCGGGGTTCCGGCGATCTGTCATCCGGCTAAGCTTCAGCGTACGCATCAGTGTTGTTATCATGGTGTGGGGGTATTCATGTGCTTAACGGCCCTGGTTTTGCAGGTGTTGCGCCGTGGCTTCCAGGGCTTCGTAAAATCCGGTTCCGTATTTACGGATCAGCGATTCGCGGAGGAAGACGTAAACGGGCACCTTGAGCTGCCGGCCCAGTTTGCAGGCGGCTTTGCAGAGGTCTTCGCGGGGCTCATAGTTTACATATTCTGTCTGTTTGTCGCGGCTCAGCTTGATTCGTACCGGGTAAAGGTGACAGCTGATGGGTTTTTTCCATTGCAGTTTGCCGTCGTTGTAAGCCTGTTCAATGCCGCATTTCACGATGCCGTTTTCATCGGTGATGCCGTACACGCAGATCTTGCCGCCCAGGGTGGGGGTTACCCAACCGAATTCTTTATCGTATACATACCTGCCCACCCGTTCAATTTCTTCCCGGCTTTCGGCGGTGAGATAAGGCCGTACGGTTTCATACACTTCGTTGAGCCGGTCCAGTTCAGCCGGTTCCAGGGGAGCGCCCGCATCGCCATCCACGCAGCAACCGCCCTTGCAGCGCTGCAGGTCGCAGACAAACTGCTCTTCAATCAGCTCATCGCTCACCAGTTTATTGTCGATTGCAATCATGTGCGCAAAAGTAGGAACAAAACACCAAGGCGCCGGCTCCTGTTCAGCAGCGGTACACCGGTGTGGCAATGTCGTGGTAAAACAGGAAGGTCCAGTTTTCGGCATGTCCCTTCTCCCACCATTGCTGGCGCAGGGCCATGGCCTTCTTGCCGTCCTGGTCGTATTTGGCCACAAAGCGGCTCTTCATCTGGTTCAGTTGGGGCGCCACATCGGCGCCGAAGAACAGGGTTTCGCCCTCGCTTTCGATCCGGAAAACCTGGTGCCAGGGGCAGTGTGCGCCGGTTACTTCATAATGGATGTAGCCGTCCAGGGTTCCGTTTCCTTCGGTGAACTGCACCCGGTCGGCATTGCGGAGCAGGCTGAAATCTTCGGGGGTATAGGAGGGTTTTCCTTTCTCCAGCGCAAACTCAAATTCCTGGCGGTTCACATAATAGGTGGCGGAGGGGAAACTGAAAAAATGCTGCTGCAGGATGGGGTCTTCCCGGCTGATGCCGCCCGCATGGTCTTTGTGCAGGTGGCTCATCAGCACCTTGGTCACATCCATGGGGTTGATGCCGTTGCTGAGCAGGTTCTGGTGGATCTGCAGCGTGCCATCGGGGGTGCTGAAGCCCAGGCCGGTATCCAGCAACAGCACATCCTGGCCGGTGACGATGCAGAAGGGCTGCACTTCCACCAGCAGGGAACCGGTGGGCCTTTCCTGCAGGTTGTCGCGGGAGGTATCGAAGGGCACAAATTCCTTGCTGTGGCCGATGGTGAAACTGCCTTCGCTCAGGGGGATGATCTGCATAACTGGCGGATGATGATGAAAAGATACCGGGATGCAAAGTTAACCTGCGGCGTGCATACCCCACTCAGCGCAGCACCATCTGGCGGTCGGCATCCAGTTTGATGAGGATGAAGAGCAGGATGGTGAAGGTAAGCAGGGAGGATCCGCCATAACTCAGCATGGGCAGGGTGATGCCGATCACGGGCGCCAGCCCCACGGTTACGCAGATGTTGACCGCCACGTGGAAGAAGAGGATGCTGGCCACACTGTAGGCATACACCCGGCTGAAGGTACTGCGCTGGCGTTCGGCGATGAACACCATCCGCAGCAGCATCCAGAGGTAGAGTAAGAGCAGGGTAACGCTGCCCATAAACCCGAAGTTTTCGCCCACCGAGGTGAAGATGAAGTCGGTGTGCTGTTCGGGTACAAAATCGCCCTGCGTCTGGGTGCCTTTCAGGAAGCCTTTCCCGGTGAGGCCGCCCGAGCCGATGGCAATCTTGCTCTGCCGCACGTTGTAGTCCTGCTGTTCGCTTTTTTTCTTTTTCTGTTTTTCCTCTTCGGGACTCAGGAGTTGCTGGTCATTTTTATCCGCAAAGGGGTTGTCTACGCCCACCATGCTGAAGATGCGGTTGGCCTGGTAGGGTTTGAACACGTGTTTGAAGGTAAAGGGAACGGCTACCCCCACAAAGAAGGAGCAGAAGCCCCATACCAGCAGGGTCCAGATCAGCAGGCGGTTGTTGCGGCGCAGCTGCCGCCGGTTGAAATACAGAAAGAGTACGGCCAGCACCGCGAAGGCAATGAGCAGGTTTTTGGTGCTCACCAGCAGGGTCACGATCAGCAGCACGGCGAGGGAGGCGCCGAAGATCAGGTAACCGGGCGGCAAACCCTCGCGGTACATGGGGATCAGGAAGGAGAAGTACACCAGGGCCAGGCCGGTTTCGCCCTGCAGGATGGAGAGAACGGCAGGGCTCAGGGCAATGGCGGCCGCGATGGCCTGCGAACGGGGTTTTCTGAAATCGGTTTCCTGCATCGACAGGTATTTGGCGAGGGCCAGGGCCGTAAAGATTTTGCAGAGTTCCACGGGCTGCAGGTTCATGAAGCCCAGCGGGATCCAGCTGCGCGAGCCCTTGATTTCCTTGCCCAGCACAAAGGTGGCCAGCACCAGCAGGATGCCGACCAGGAAGGAGAGGTTGGCGGTGGCGGTAAAAAATTTACTGTCGGTGAGGAGGATGAAGGTGGCCACCACGATGCAGGCCATGAAATAATAAAACTGTTTGCTGTAATTCTTTTTGAAGCCCAGGAAGCTTTCAATCACGGGGTCGCCGCTCCGGTATTCCACGGAAAAGATGCAGATCAGCCCGATGGTGACCAGCAGGGCATAGAGGCTCACCAGCAGCCAGTCTACGCCTTTGCCGATTTCGGGATTTTTTTGATACATGGCTTATCGGGTGTTAGCGGTTCTGGGGTTCAGGTTTCTGGTTAAGCAAGCCAACGGCCATCTTTCCGGTTTCCGTTTCATTGCTGTACAGCTTACAGCGTTCTCTGCACAGAGTCCTTCAGCCCGTTTTTTCTTTTATCGTTCTGCAGCAGCGCTTCGGCCCGGGGCTTTTCCGGCCGGCTGCTGTCGCGTACCGGGGGCTTTCCTTTCTCGGCCTCCCGGTCTTTCTTCATCTTATCCAGCGCATCGTTTTCATCTTCCTCATCCATGTCCAGGGTGTCTTTGATGATCCGGATGTATCCTTTGGCAATCAGGTAAGCCGAGTCTTTGGCATGCCGCATGGAATCCTGCCGCCGCATCTCGATGTGGATGCGCGGCGGAATCAGGTTGAGGCCGGCATAATATTCCAGTCTTTCTTTGCGGGCTTTATCCGTGATGGAATCCTTTAAATATTTTTCGATCATGAAGCCCACAATCGGGGCGGCATAGGTACCCCCGAAGCGTCCGCTGTTTTCCACCACGCACATGATGGCAATCTTGGGATCCTCGCGGGGGGCAAATCCGCAGAAAAAGCCGTGGTTGGGTTGTTTTACGCCGCGGTAGTAGTTTTCTACGGTACCGGTTTTGCCGCAGATGCTGATGCCTTTCACTTTGGCGCCCATGCCGGTGCCATGGTCTACCACGCCTTCCATGCCATCGTGCACGGCTTCAAAGATGCTGTCGGGGATATCGATGGGGTGATGCCGGTTTTTGAACCCCTCCAGCATGCCGTACTGGTCTCCGCCTTCAATGGAGTCTACCAGGTGCGGCGTGATGTACCAGCCTTTGTTGGCGATATAGGCCATTTCGTTGGCCACCTGGATGGGGGTTACATCCACCTCGCCCTGGCCGATGCTGACCGAGCGGAAGCTGCAGAAATTCCAGTGGCCTTTGCCAAATACCTTATCATAGGTGGCCGGGGTGGGGATATTGCCTTTTTTCTCGGAGGGCACATCCACCCCCAGGCGGTGGCCGAGACCGAAAGCGTACATATAGTTGTCCCAGGCCCGCAGGGCGCTGTCTACACCGGGGAACTTGGGGTTGTTGATTACCCGCTGCATCACGAGGGCAAAATAGGTGTTATCCGATACCGTTATGGCGTGGCGCAGATCGAAGGTGCCCACATCCAGGCAGCGCATGGGTTTGCCGCAACCATAGAAGGCGCCGCTGCAGCTGAAGCGGGTATCGGTGGTGATCACCCCCTCGTGCAGCCCGATGAGGGCCTGCAGGGTTTTGAAAGTGGAGCCCGGCGAGTAGGTGGCGCTCACGGAGCGGTTCAGCAGGGGCAGGGAGGGGTCGAGCAGGAGTTCGGTGATGTGCTTTTTGCGGTCGGCCCCGGTGAGGTACTTGGGTTTGTAGGTAGGACTGCTCACCATGCAGAGGATGCCGCCGGTTTTGGGATCCACGGCTACAATGGAGCCCAGTTTGCCCTGCATCAGCTTCTCGCCCAGTGCCTGCAGTTCAATGTCGATGGCAGTGTGCATGTTTTGTCCTGCAATGGCGGCGGTATCGTATTTGCCGTTTTCCAGTCTTTCGGTGAGGCGGTTTTTGTTGTCGCGCTTCCAGTACTCGATACCGCGCTGCCCCATCAGCACTTTTTCGTAAGTGCGTTCCATCCCGGTTTTACCGGCATAGTCGCCCATCTGGTAGCCTTCGTCTTTGTGTTTTTTGAGAAAGTTGGTGTCAACCTCAGCGAGGTAGCCCAGGATGTTGCCGCCCGCGTCGTAGGGATAGCTGCGTACCGGCCTTTCCTGCAGGTAAAAGCCCGGCGCAAATTTGTACATCGCCTCATTGAGCATGGCCATCTTCTGTTCGCTCAGCAGGCCATCGAATACCGAGGCGCGGCTGCGGCCGTTTTTGATGATGGCTTCCACCACCCGCCTTTGAAACTGCGCCGAATCGATGCCCAGGATCTTGCAGAGGCTGGCCGTGTCGATGCCCCTGAGTTTGTTGGGCACAATCATGAGGTCGTAGATGGTGGTATTCTGCAGGATGGGTCTCTTCTTGCGGTCGTACACGATGCCGCGATCTGGGTAAATCACTTTGCGGAAGCGCCCCTGGTCATCGGCCATGATTTTATACTTGGGTGAGAAGAGCTGCAGGTTGGCCAGCTGGATCACAATAATGATGAACACGCTTGCGAACACAAGCATGATGACATTTTTGCGCGACTGGTTGAATACCGGCATGGGCTGTTACAGTTGGTGGGGGCAAAGCTACGGCATGCACGGTTCGTTTGCCTCAGGCGGTATTGGTCCTGAATTTCTGCTTGCGGTAAAACAGCAGTTCGGCGATCAGGATCAGTACCAGGCTTATGAGGGTGGAGAACAGTGTTTTCAGGATAAAGTACCAGAAGTTGCCGAAGCTGAAGGCTTCGAGCAGGAAGAGCCAGCTGTGGTGCAGCAGCGTCAGGAGACCGGCGTACACCATGTAGGGCAACACGCCGCCCATGCTGCGGGCGGAGGGCTCTTCATAGTTGGTGTCGGCGCCTTCCTGCGGAATGAGGAGGTTGATGAGGAAGGGGCGCAGGTAGGCGATGAGCACGCAGGCGGCCGCATGGAATCCCGGGGTGTGGCGGAAGCTGTCGAGGGTAAAGCCCAGCAGGAAGCCCAGGATCATCTGCCAGCCGCGGGGCAGGCTGAAGGGCATCCAGATGATGAAGAGAAAATAGAGGTAAGGCGTTACCAGCTGGTGCAGGTGAATTTTATCCAGTACATAAAACTGCACCAGGATGAGCAGGATAAAGCGGATGATATTTTTGACCAGGGTGCTCATGGGTTATTGAATCCGGCTTTTGGCTTTTTCCAGCAGGCGGTCGATTTCGGCGCGCTGGTAGTTTTTGATGGCGTAGGCGTACTGCAGGTTATAGAAGTTGGCCGCCGACCGGAGCCGGATCACAAAATTATTGGTGCTTTTGTCGGGGTAAATTTCGTCGATGGTGCCAATGATCATGCCATAGGGGAAGGTGGGGGTGATGCCGCTCGTGATCACGGTGTCGCCTTTTTTGGCTTTGGCGCTTTTGCGCACATTGATAAAGGAGAGGTAATTGGGCTCGCGGCCGTCCCAGATGATGGAGCCGCCGCCGTTGGGGTCGTTTTTCAGTACCCCGCTGATGCGGCTGTCTTTGTGCAGCAGGCTCATCACCACCGCGTAATTATCGCTCACATCGGTGATGATGCCCACCACGCCATTGGCGGGGTCTACCACGCCCTCGTCCTTGCTCAGCTGCTGGCCGGCGCCCCGCCCCAGTACCACGAAGTTGTGCTGGCTGGTAACGGAGTTCGACACCACTTTGGCCACCTGGTACAGCCATTTGCGGCGCTGGCCACTGGTATCGGAGGGGAGTGAGTCGGTCACCAGCCGGGCGGCCGTATCCGGCGCCGTAAAGTTCTGCGGCAGCAGGTTGCGGAGCCGTTCGTTGTCGCGGGCCAGTTGTTCGTTGGTGCGTTTGAGCTGGAGGTAGTTGTCTACTTTGTTGTACTGCCGGTTGATGTTGCCCGTGATTTCATTCATGAAGCCCGATCCGATGGCGTGGTGATACTGGTTGTAGCGGGTAATCAGTACCACCGACAGTACCTGCAGCAGCAGGAACAGCAGGAAATTGGCATAACGCCGGATGAAAAGAAAGATATTACGCATAGGCGGCACCTCCTCCTGTCCGCGGGCTGGTAGGTACTATGTGCTGACACAGTTGATTCATGGTAAGCCGGGTGGGCTGCGGAACACAGCCGGTTACCGCATCACAAAGGGATAGCGGTCGTAATTCTTCAGGGCGATGCCGGTGCCCCGCACCACGCTTTTCAGCGGGTCGTCGGCCACATGTACCGGCAGTTTGATCTTGGCTGAAATCCGCTTGTCGAGCCCGCGCAGCAGCGAGCCGCCACCGGTGAGGTAGAGACCGCGGCGGTAAATATCGCCGGCCAGTTCGGGTGGCGTGGTTTCCAGCGCTTTCAGGATGGCTTCCTCGATTTTGAAAATGCTCTTGTCCAGGGCTTCGGCTACCTCCTGGTAGCTCACAAACACCTGCTTGGGAATGCCGGTCACCAGGTCGCGGCCGTTCACCGGAATATCGTCGGGGGGATTGTCGAGGTCTTTGATGGCGGCGCCCACCTGGATCTTGATCTGTTCGGCGGTGCGTTCACCGATGAGCAGACTGTGGTAACGGCGCAGGGCTTCCATGATGTCGGCGGTAAACTCGTCGCCGGCGATGCGGATGCTCTGGTCGCACACAATGCCCGCCAGGGCGATCACGGTAATGCCCGTGGTACCCCCGCCGATATCGATGATCATGTTGCCCACCGGTTCTTCCACGTCGATGCCGATACCCAGGGCAGCAGCCATAGGTTCATGGATGAGGTATACCTCTTTGGCGCCGGCCTGCTCAGCACTGTCGCGTACGGCCCGTTTCTCCACCTCGGTGATGCTGCTGGGGATGCAGATCATCATGCGCCAGCTGGGCGCAAAGAGGGGTTTT
>JAYRPG010000172.1:0-13878 GCA_041911275.1 Ferruginibacter sp.
GTGCTGTTGTCGCGTACGGTGAGCGGATAAGTATTCGGGGCGAGGTTGCTGAATGAAGTACCCGCCTGGTAAGTGCTGCCATTGATGCTGTAGCTCAGGTTCGCGCCCAGCGGGGCCGTTACTGTAAATGAACCCGTGGGAGCCGTGCAGGTCGGTTGGGTGGGCGTGCTGGTAGCGGGTGCAGCAGGTGCGCCGGGCACCGCGTTGATCGTCACATTCGTGGCCGATGATACACAACCGGTGCTGTTATCCCGCACCGTGAGCGGATAAGTATTCGGGGCGAGGTTACTGAATGAAGTACCCGCCTGGTAGGTGCTGCCATTGATGCTGTAGCTCAGGTTGGCGCCCAGCGGAGCAGTGACCGTAAATGAACCCGTGGGAGTCGTACAGGTCGGTTGGGTGGGCGTGCTGATGGCAGGTGCAGCAGGAGCGCCGGGTACCGCATTGATCGTTACCGTGGTGGCGGCTGAAACACAATTCGTACTGACGTCTTTTACCGTGAGGGAATAGTTGCCCGGTGTCAGTCCGCTGAAAGCAACCCCCGCCTGGTAATTCACCCCGTCAATGCTGTACTGGTAATTGCTGCCGGTAGGTGAAGCCACGGTGAACGAACCCGTAGGCACTGAGCAGGTGGGTTGTACGGCAGGATTGGCCACGGGCGTCGCCTGGCTACCGACGGTGATGGTCATGGAGCGGCTTACGGTACATACCGTGGTGAAGGAAAGATCATCCAGCGCAAAATCATTGCCATTGGGCGCCAGCACGCGGTTGTACAGGCAGATATTCGCGGAAGTGGCGGCGCCCGAGTTCCAGGCGTACGAAACCTGCGCCCAGCTGCAGGTGGCGTTGGGGGCGGTGAAGGTGCCTGCGGGTACCCCGTTGATCTGGGTTTCCAGTTGTGAGGGGTTGGGCAGCGCCAGGGTTTGCACGCGGTAACTGAAGGTATAATTGGTATTGGGCGTTACAGCGATCGTCTGGCACCACACTTTATCATTCGCCGTGGTAGAGCCATCCACCACCATCATGTAACCGGTGCCGGGATTGTGGAAATCGGTGCAGGCTGAAAAACTGGCGTCAAACAGCTGGGCCTGCCGGGTGATCCCATAAGCCTTCTGGTTGGTGGTGCTGGTATAAAATTTATAATCACTGTAAAACAGCGAATCGCCCAGTTCAAAATTGGGGTTGGCCACGAGGTTGGCACTCTGCACCTGCGCGGTAACGGTATACGTGGTCGTGGCGGTAGGGGTGGCGATGGGATTGGGGATATTGGTGGCCGAAAGGTTGGCAACGGCGGCGGTTGTACTGGCCGTCCAGCTGTAACCGCCCGTTGCCCCGCTGGCATTGAGCTGCACCGCGGCGCTGCTGCAAAGCGACTGATTACCGGGGGTAACCAGAAGCGGATTCTGCGCGCTGAGCACATTGATCGATGCAGGCAGGGAGGAAACGGTATCGGGAACCGGGCTTTTGGCATCCACCACCCGCAACACATTACCGGCAGAAACCGGTACAGCAAAATACCCGCTGGCCTGGAAGGGCCCGCCATTTAAACTGTAGCGGTAGGGCGGCGTGCCACCGGTACCCTGCACAAAGATGCCGCCATTGAGTTGATCAGGGCAGGAGGGAGACGAGGGATGAAAACGCATCCGCAGGGGGCCGCGGTCTTCCACCAGGGTAAGATCATCCAGCGCAAAATCGTTGCCCGCACCGCCACCGTTGGTCTGTTCATCCGTCAGCCAGATCTGGGCATTATTGGTGGTGGCCGTCCAGCGGTAGGATACCTGCACCCAGGGTGAAGGGTTGCCCACCGGACAGGTTTCACTGCCCGCAATCAGCACCGGAGGCGTACTGGTGCCATTGGTATACACTTTAATAATGGCTGAATTGGCAGGAGTATTGGAAGCAGAGATGGAACGGATCCAGTAGCTGAAAATGTAGGTGCGGCCGCTGATCACCCCGATGCTGCCGCCGTTCTGCAGTTCCCAAACCTTGTCGTTGGCATTGCCTGATCCGTCCACCACCATCATCCGCCCGCTGCCGTTGCCGAAGGTATGATCCGTGGCATTGGCGAAAAACGCGTTGTTCATGCTGAACGGATTGGTCAGGATATTGTACTCCCGGGGCTGGCTGGTACCCGGCGTGGCCGGCAAAAAATAATTGGTCTGGAAGCCTGTACCGGCGCCGCCGCTTTCAAAATCCCCGTTGACCAGCAGGTTCTGGGCATGGAGCGCAGGCGTCAGCGCACAGCAAAAAAGGCCCAGCAATAATCTTTTCAAATGGCAAAGCGGCAGCATCGTCATAACAGCAGTTTGGTCCGGCTGGCAACCGGTTTACAAAGTGTACAAATTACACAATAACAGTGAAAACCTCAAAAGTTTTTGCGCCCGGCGCCGCCCTTTTGGCAGAGCGTAGTACAATAACTACATTGCAGGCGAATTAGCGTATGGTCTGTCCTCCCCTTACCATCACTTTCCTCGGCACCGGAACCAGCACAGGCGTACCCATGGTAGCCTGTACCTGCGAAGTGTGCCGCTCAACCGATCCGCGCGACCGGAGGTTGCGCAGCAGCATTCTGGTAGAGAGTGAAAAAACCTGCTTTGTGATTGATACCACGCCTGATTTCAGGTACCAGATGCTGCGGCAGCAGGTGCGCAAGCTGGATGCCGTGCTGTATACCCATCCCCACAAAGACCATATCGCCGGACTTGATGATGTAAAGGCCTTCTCCTTCTTCGGCGGCAAGCCCATGGATGTATATGCCAATGAGCTCACGGAAAAAGCCCTCCGGCGCGAATTCATGTATGTTTTCGATGAGCACAAGTATCCCGGCGTGCCGGAAATTGTGCTGCACCCGGTAAACCTCGAGCCTTTTCATATCGGTGACATTCCCGTCATCCCCATCCTGGTGTGGCACCTGCACATGCCGGTATATGGTTTCCGGATGGGCAACTTTACCTACATCACCGATGCCAACCGGATTGATCCGGAAGAGCAGGACAAAATCCGTGGCAGTGCCATCATGGTGCTCAATGCCCTCCGGCACAAGGAACATCTCTCCCACTTCTCCCTCAGTGAAGCCGTGAACATGGTGAACCAGCTGCAGGTTCCGCAGGCCTACTTCACCCATATCAGTCACCAGCTCGGCTTACAGGCCGAAGTGGCGGCAACCCTCCCTCCGCATATTCAACTGGCCTGGGATGGCCTCCGGCTCAGCACGGGGTGATGACCGCCGCTTGGATTTTCTGCATCCGCTTTGTAACTTGAGGCTACCTTAAAACAACCTCTATGCGGAAATCATGGCTCCGCAACTATACCGGCTTTTCCCGGAAAAGCAGGACCGGTATCGTTGCCCTCATCGCCCTTATCCTGCTCCTCACCATGGTGCCCCTGTTGCTGCCCCTCCTGCAGCCGCCCCAACCCCATCCCGCCGGCTCCCTCAGCCAGGAAATGGCAGCGCTGGAACGCTTTAACCCAGACACAACGGTAAGGCATCCACGAAAATATCCGGCGAAGCATCCGGCCTCATGGCCGCCTGACCGTCCGGCCCTTTCCCCGGTACTCTTTCCGTTTGATCCCAACCAGGTCAGCGACAGCGGCTGGCAGCGCCTCGGCCTGCGGGAAAAAACCATCCGCACCATCCGCAACTACCTCAGCAAAGGCGGCCGCTTTCGTACGGCAACGGATATCCGAAAAATATGGGGCCTGCGGCCCGAAGAAGCCGAACGCCTGATCCCCTACGTGCGCATCAGCCCACCCGCGGCAGCTCCCCCGCCGGCAGCCACCAGGCCGGAGCCGCTGAGCCGGACACCCCCGCCACCCCTCGACATAAATCTGGCCGATACCGCCGCCTGGATTGCCCTCCCCGGTATCGGCAGCAAACTGGCTGCACGCATTGTGGCCTTCCGCGAAAAGCTGGGAGGCTTCTGCCGGGTGGAACAGGTGGGCGAAACCTACGGACTGGCGGATTCCGTTTTCCGGCGCCTGCTGCCCCGGCTCAGCACCGGGGAGATACATCTGCGGAAAATCAACCTCAACCGGGCAGGACTCGATGAACTGAAAGCCCATCCCTACATCCGCTACCCGCTCGCCCGGGCCATCCTCCAGTACCGGGAGCAGCACGGGCCCTTCGCCGCACCGGAAGCGCTCCGGGATCTGGCCGTGGTGAGTGATGAAATATACCGGAAACTGCTGCCCTATCTGGCCACCGACTGAACCTGAAAAACTAACAGTTGTTAGTATTCACGAAATACTGCTATATTGCAATACTTACGATTGTAACCTATGCATTTTCAGTCCACAGAACTCACCCGCATGGTGGCACAGACCGCCCGCGACTTTGCCCGTCAGCACATCCAGCCCCATGTTATGGAATGGG
This sequence comes from Ferruginibacter sp., assembly GCA_041911275.1. Lineage (GTDB taxonomy): Bacteria > Bacteroidota > Bacteroidia > Chitinophagales > Chitinophagaceae > Ferruginibacter. The sequence goes on from JAYRPG010000172.1 coordinate 4,373, forward strand.
ACGAAAGCCAGGAATTCCCGCTGCCGGTTTTCAAAGAACTGGGCAAAATGGGTATGATGGGGGTGCTGGTGCCGGAACAATATGGCGGAGCCGGACTCGGCTACCCCGAGTACAACGCCATCATCCAGGAAATCGCCAAAGTATGCGGATCGGTGGGTCTCTCCCTCGCCGCGCACAACTCCCTCTGCACGGGTCATATCCTCAGCTTCGGCAACGAGGACCAGAAAAAACAGTACCTGCCCCGGCTGGCATCCGGTGAACACCTGGGCGCCTGGGGACTCACCGAACCCAATACCGGCAGCGATGCCGGCAACATGAAAACCACCGCCGTACGCGATGGCGACAGCTGGCTGATCAACGGCACCAAAAGCTGGATCACCCATGGCCGCTCAGGCGATCTGGCCGTAGTGATCTGCCGCACCGGAGAACCCCGCACCAAAGACAATTCCACCGCCTTCATCGTAGAACGCGGCACGCCCGGATTCAGCGGCGGCAAAAAAGAAAACAAGCTGGGCATGCGGGCCTCCGAAACCGCCGAAATGATTTTTGACAACTGCAGGATCCCCGACAGCCAGCGGCTGGGCAAGGTGGGTGAAGGTTTCAAACAGGCCATGAAAGTGCTGGACGGGGGTCGTATCTCCATCGCCGCCCTGAGCCTGGGCATCGCCCGGGGCGCCTATGAAGCCTCCGTGCAGTACGCCAAAGAACGCCACCAGTTCGATCAGCCCATTGCCAATTTTCAGGGCATCAGCTTCAAACTCGCCGACATGGCCACCGAAATTGAAGCGGCCGAACTCCTGGTGCAGCAGGCCTGCGACCTGAAAATGCGGGGACTGCCCATGACCAAAGAAGCGGCCATGGCGAAATACTATGCCAGTGAGGTGGCGGTGAAAGTCAGTACAGATGCCGTGCAGATCTTCGGCGGCTACGGCTATACCAAGGATTTTCCCGTGGAAAAATATTACCGCGACAGCAAACTCTGCACCATCGGCGAAGGCACCAGCGAAATCCAGAAACTGGTGATCAGCCGGGAAGTGTTAAAGGGATAAAACAGTCGCGCCATCCCGCATCATCCCCCGCCCAGCAGTTTATCCACGGCCCCTGCCAGCATGGGGAATTTTTCTTTCACATAATCCTTAACGGTGGCGAGTACCTGCAACGCCTGTTCGTCGGTAAGCTGCGCTTCGGCTTTGAGCCGGTCAATCAGTTCCTGCATACTGTAGAGAATGGTCAATGGTGAATGGTCAATAATGTGTTCTCACGCATAAGGCTTCATTCATAATGCTAAACTTTCCTAAACGCTCCAAATCCTGAACTCCTCCCTCCTTCTCAGGCATCATAGCGGTCTACCCGCTCAATGCCCGGCAGGGCCAGCAGGCGGTTGCAGAGTTCATCCAGTTCATCCTTGTCGTGAACAAAAATTTTCATGTTCCCTTCAAAAATACCTTCCCGGGCCTCAATCGACATGGCTGAAATATTGAATTTCATTTCCCCGCTGATGAGGTTGGTGATTTTATGGATTACCCCCACATCATCCAGTCCGATGATTTTGAGGCCCGTGAGGAAGGAGATCTCCTTGTTCTTGGCCCACTTGGTTTTTACAATCCGGTGGCCGTAATTGGCCATCAGGCGGGCGGCATTGGGGCAGCTGGTGCGGTGAATTTTCAGGCCTTCGCCCGTGGTCACAAAACCAAACACATCATCGCCCGGAATAGGCTTGCAGCAGTTGGCCAGGGTATAAACAATCCGGTCGCTGCTTTCGCCGAAAATCACCAGCTCAGAATCTTTTTTGTCAAAATGCCGGTGCGGTTCATGCTCCGGTTTATGCTCGTGCTCGGGCTTTTCGGGCCTGGGCAGGAAGAGCCGGTCGCCGGAGGCCTTGAAGTCCTTCAGCTCCTTGAGATCAATTTTTTTGGTGGCGATATCATACAGCAGGTCGAGCGTGGAATGCAGCTTGTAAAACGCGGCCAGCTCCTCCAGGTTGTGCTGCGTGATCTTCCCCCCGATGGCATCCAGTTTTTTCTGCAGGATCGCCTTGCCGTCATCGGCCACCCGGCGCTTTTCATCCCTGAGGGTTTCCTTGATCTTTTGCTTGGCCTTACTGGTGATCACCTGATTCAGCCATTCCGGGTTAGGCTTCTGCTTGGCACTGGTGATGATTTCGATCTGATCGCCGCTGCGCAGCTTATGCCCGATGGGCACCAGTTTATGGTTCACCTTGGCGCCTATGCAGCGGCTCCCTACGGCGGAGTGTACACTGAAGGCAAAATCCAGGGCCGTGGCGCCGATGGGCAGCATCTTGATATCGCCCTTGGGCGTGTATACATAAATCTCCTCGGTAAGGAAGGAGGTTTTGAAATCCTGGAGAAAATCGAGGGAGTTGGTTTCCTGGTTGCCCAGGGCTTCGCGGATCTGCTGGAACCACTTGTCGAAGCGGCTTTCATCCGTGGCGCCTTCCTTGTACTTCCAGTGGGCAGCCAGCCCTTTCTCGGCAATCTCATTCATGCGCTTGGTGCGGATCTGCACCTCCACCCATTTGCCCCCGGGCCCCATCACCGTGGTATGCAGGGCTTCGTAACCGTTACTCTTCGGATTGCTGAGCCAGTCGCGCAGGCGCTCCGGAGACGGGTTGTATTCATCAGTGATCATGCTGTACACCTTCCAGCAATCTTCCTTCTCCCGCTCATGCGGCGAATCCACAATGATGCGGATGGCAAACAGATCGTACACTTCCTCAAAGCTCACCCCCTTCTTTTTCATCTTATTCCAGATGGAATGGATACTCTTGGGGCGGCCTACAATTTCAAACTTAAAGCCTGCTCTCTCCAGCTTTTCCTTGAGGGGGCGGATAAAGTCATTGATGTAACGCGTGCGCTCGCGGCGGGTATCACTGAGTTTCTGGGCGATGTAGCGGTAGCGGTCGGGCTCCAGGTACTTCATCGACAGGTCTTCGAGCTCGGTTTTGATGCCATATAAACCCATCCGGTGAGCCAGGGGGGCGTACACATACACCGTTTCACTCGCCACTTTCAGCTGCTTCTCCCGCTTCATGCTGTCGAGCGTGCGCATGTTGTGCAGCCGGTCGGCCAGTTTGATCAGGATCACCCGGGGGTCATCGGTAAGCGTGAGGAGAATCTTCTTGAAGTTTTCAGCCTGCTGACTGCTGTTGGCATCCATCACCGAGCTGATCTTGGTGAGTCCGTCAACGATGCGGGCGATCTCGCTGCCGAATTCCCGCTGCACATCCTCCAGGGAAACATCGGTATCCTCTACCGTATCGTGCAGCAGGGCGCAGATGGTACTGCGTACCCCCAGGCCTATCTCCTCCACACAGATTTTGGCCACCGCCAGGGGATGCAGGATATAGGGCTCGCCGCTCTTGCGCCGCATGGTTTTGTGCGCCTCCACGGCCATTTCAAAGGCGGTGCGCACCAGCTCCTTGTCGCCGGGCTTCAGCTTGGGTTTTAGTTCGCGGAGCAGGGCACGGTACTGCCGGAGGATCTCCTTTTTTTCCTCCTCCTCATTCAGGTTGTACTTGATTACAGGTTCCTTGATATCCATGGATTTAACGAATTTAGTTGAAATTTCGCTACCCCCGCCGATTTGCTTCCGGCCCCCTCCCCGCCTGCATCGGGCAGTGATTTTCCCGAAAAACCGACGGATTGTCTTACTTTTGCACCCCTTTACCGGATGTGGCGAAATTGGCAGACGCACCAGACTTAGGATCTGGCGGAGTAATCCATGTAGGTTCGACTCCTATCATCCGGACGGAAAAGGTTAACCGGCGGAAGGACGGACAAGGTTAAAGGACAAGGCCGCATGCCCCCGCATCCTGTCAATCCCCTCCCGGTAAACCTGTCAACTAATCAACTTATCAACTATTCAAAAATGGCCACAGTAGCAAGAGAAAACATCGGCACCCTCAACGACAAACTGGTCGTGAAAATCACGAAAGAAGAATACCTCCCCGCTTTTGAAAAAAAGCTGAAGGAATACAGCAAAACCGCCAATATCCCGGGCTTCCGGAAAGGCATGGTACCGGCCGGCCTCGTTAAGAAAATGTATGGCGCCGCCATCTTCGCCGACGAAGTGCTGCGTACGGTTGAAAAAGAACTCTACAGCTACCTCCAGCAGGAGAATCCGGATATCTTCGCCCAGCCCCTGCCCATTGAAAACGGGGCCCCGAAATTGGATCATACCCAGCCTGCCGATTACGAATTTGGCTTTGAGATCGGTCTCAAGCCCGAGTTCGAAATCGCTGCGCCGGCCAAAGCGGCACTCACGCTACATAAAGTGAAGGTGACGGATGAAATGATCAATGAAGAAGTGAGCCGGATGCAGATCAAGGCCGGCAACATGACCGAACCCGAAACGGTGAGTGATCCGGAAAATGTGCTGAACCTCCAATTCACCGAATGCCATGCCGATGGCAGCGCGGTGGAAGGCGGGGTATCCAAAGAAAACTCTGTACTGCTGAAATACCTCACGCCCGCTGCCCAGCAGGCTTTCAAGGGTAAAAAGAAAGACGAGCAGGTGGTGATGGCCCTCAATGCCCTCTTTGAAGGCGATAAACTGGAGATGATGCTGCACGACCTTGGCTTCGCCAAAGACGATGCGGCCGCTGCCGCCAAAACCTTTGCCCTCACCCTCACCAAGATCGGACTGGTGGAAAAACATCCGCTGAACGAAGAACTGTTCAGTAAGGTTTTCCCGGGTGCCGACATCAGCACGGAAGAAGCTTTTCGCGCCAAACTGCAGGAAGAAATCGAGCAGTACTGGGCTGCCCAGAGCCGCAACCAGCTGCACGATCAACTCTATCACTACCTGATCGACGAAACCCGGATGGATTTCCCGGCCAGCTTCCTGAAACGCTGGCTGCAGACCGGTGGTGAAAAACCCAAATCCGCCGAGGAAGCCGAAGCCGAATTCCCCTATTTCAGCAACCAGCTGAAGTGGACCCTGATCAGCGACAAAATCATTAAGGACAATAACCTGCAGGTGCAGACCGAAGAACTCAAAAACGCGATGAAAGAAGAAGTGATGCGTTATTTCGGCGGCGCCAGCCTGGGCGGCGACACTTCCTGGCTCGACAGCTATGTGGACCGGATGATGAAGGATGAAAAGCATGTGGACAGCACCTACCGCCGCCTGATCACCGAAAAACTCTTTGCCTGGGCCGAAACACAGGTAAGCCCGAAAGAAAAAACCGTTACGCCGGAAGAGCTGGCCGGCATGATGCATAACCATCATCACTAAGCGAAATCAACCTGCTTTTATCAAGGGCTGCCCAACGGCAGCCCTTTCATTTTGTGCCGGAAATACCCTGATGACGGTAGCCGGCAGAATCAACGTTTCTGCTATTTTTACACAAACCGAATCGCTGTGAAAAAACCTGCTCTATGCCTCCTGTTGGGTTTTGTTTTGATCAGTACTGCCCTCCGAGCCCAAACGGATACCCGCTTCTGGTTTGTGGCACCGGATTGTACCTGGCCCGGTAACGCGGCCGCCAATACCGAAAGTCCGGTTTTTCTCCGCCTGACTTCGCAGGGCAACCCGGCTACCGTAACCATCAGCCAGCCGGCCAATCCTGCCTTTACCCCGCTATCTCTAACCCTGGCGGCCAACGCCGTGGCCTCCGTAAACCTCACCAACCGTTTGGCGATGGTGGAAAATGCCCCCGCCAACCAGGTGCTGAACAAGGGCTTACTGATCGAGTCCACCCAGCCCATCACCGCCTACTACGAACAATCCTCCATCTACAACCCGGACATCTTTTCTCTGAAAGGGCGGAACGCCCTGGGTACTTCCTTCATCATCCCGGCGCAGAATACCTGGAGCAACAACATCATTTACACGCCGCCGGCGCCTACCAACGGGTTCGATATCGTGGCCACGGAAGACAATACAGTGGTCACCATCCGGCCCACCGCCGCCATCACCGGCCATCCCGCCGGCACCGCATTTTCCATTACCCTGCAAAGGGGACAAACCTGGAGTGCCGTAGCCACGGGCTATACCGGCGCCCAGCACCTGGGAGGCACCACCGTTACCGCCACGGCCCCGGTGGCCATTACCGTAAAGGATGATTTCCTGAACGATCCGGCCTATGGCACCTGCAGCGATCTCGCCGGCGACCAGATTGTGCCGGTGGCCCTGCTCGGCAAACGGTATATCGCTATCCAGGGTTTCCTGAATACCCCCAACGACAAGGTATTTGTGATGGCCACGCAGGACAATACCAGTATCCAGATCAACGGCGCCAATGCCGGTACCCTCAATACCGGGCAGATCCTGAGCCGGGCCTCCAACGGAGCGCCGCTGTACATTGAAGCGGGCAAACCGGTATCGGTGTTCCACATCAGCGGCTTCGGCTGCGAGGTGGGAGGCGCCCTGCTCCCGCCCGTGGAGTGCACCGGCAGCCGGAACGTGGGCATCACCCGCAGCGACAACAAACCCATCCATCTCCTGCTGCTGGTACCCAACGGCGGTGAAGGCGGCTTCAGTTTCAACGGCAGCAGCACCGTGATCACCGCTGCACAGTTTCAGCCGGTACCCAACACCGGCGGAACCTGGCGGTATGCCCGCATCGACATCAGCAGCAACCTCACCGTGGGGAGCTCGGCCTATATCTCCAACAGCAGCAAAGACTTCCACCTCGGAATCATCCATGGCGACGCCGGCGGCGGATGCCGTTATGGTTATTTTTCAGACTACAGCGGCTTCACCGCCCGGGCTGCGGCCAACGGACCGCTCTGCGCGGGCGCCACCCTCAGCCTCACCTGCGAAGTGGCCGATGCCACGGGCGTTACCTTTCAATGGACAGGCCCCAACGGCTTCAGCAGCAATGCCCAGAATCCCCAGCTGAACACGGTCAGCGCCGCGGCAGCCGGCACTTATACCTGCGTGGCCACAAAGTCCGGATGCGGGAACATCACCACCAGTGTAACCGTTACCGTGAGTCCGCAGCCGGCCTTCACGGTGCAATCCAACAGTCCGGTGTGCACCGGCAGCAGCCTCAACCTGAGCGCAACCGATGCGGGCAGCGGGGCACAGTACAACTGGACCGGACCCAATGGCTTCAGCAGCAACCAGCAAAACCCCGTGATCAGCAACTGCAGTGCGGCCAACGCAGGCACCTACACCCTTACGGTAACCCTGGCCGGCTGTTCCCGCAACCAGCAAACAGAAGTGGTGGTACAGCCCACCGTAACGCTGCAGGCCGGCAATACCGGCCCTTATTGCGAGGGACAGACGGTGCAGTTGAACGCCCTCAGCAACCTGAGCGGGGCACAGTACAACTGGACCGGGCCCAACGGCTTCAGCAGCAGCCAGCAAAACCCCGTGATCACATCGGCACAGGCCAATGCATCCGGTACCTACACCGTAAGCCTCAACCCGGCTGGCTGCGGCAACAGCAGCGCCAGCACAACGGTGAGGGTTAACCCCGGACCCGGCGCCAGCATCACGGGTAACCAGGCCGTTTGTGAGGGCAGCCCCCTGCAGCTCAGCGGCACCACGGGCAGCAGCACGGCCACCCTGCAATGGACGGGCCCCGGCGGGTTCAGCAGCCAGGCAGCTGTGGTGTCCATCCCCTCCGCCAGCCCCGGTAACGGTGGCGTCTACAGTTTTTCAGCCTCCGAAAACGGCTGCACGTCCACAGCAGTGTATACCGTAACCGTGCAACCCCGGCCGGTGGCGGCGCCGGCCGCCAACAGCCCCGTTTGCGAAGGGCAGGCCCTGCAGCTCAGCAACCCCGGGGGCAGCGGATTCAGTTATCAGTGGACGGGCCCCAATGGCTTCAGCAGTACAGCCCCCAACCCGGTGATCAGCAACGTATCGCCGGCAGCCGGCGGCAGCTACCAGCTTACGGTATCGGCCAGCGGATGCCCCGATGCCCGTTCAGGGATAACCGTTACCGTTACCCCCGGCCCGCAGGTGAACGCAACTGCCGGTAACCCCGTTTGTGCAGGCGGCATCCTGCAACTCAGCACCCCCGACACCTATACCGGTACCGTATTCAGCTGGACAGGCCCCAACGGCTTCAGCAGCAGCCTGCAGAACCCGGTGCTGAGCCCGGCCAGTCCGCTTCAGTCGGGCAGCTATTTCCTCACCGCCACCTTCAACGGCTGCAGCAACCGCGATACCACCACGGCCACCGTATTGCCCCTGCCCGATGCCACCCTCAGCGGTCCGGCAGCGGTTTGCCGCAGCCGGAGTGCCCGGCTGACTGTACCGGAGCGGGGTGGCACGCTGTACCAGTGGACGGGACCCGGCGGTTTCAGCAGTACGGCAGCGGCCATCCAACTCAGTACATTCAGCGATCGGGATACCGGGCTGTACCGGGTACAGGTTTCCCTGAACGGGTGCAGCAACCGCGACAGCATCAGGCTGCAGCTCCTGGAAAGCCCGCGGGTAAGCCTCCAACCGGTCAGCAGCCGCTGTGCAGATGCCCCGCCCCTCCAGTTGTCGGGCAGCGAAAGCTCCGGCATCAGCGGAACGGGTGTTTTCAGTGGCCCGGGTACCGGCAGCACCGGCAACTTCAGCCCGGCGGCAGCCGGAGCCGGCACCCATATCCTGCAGTACCGGTTTACCGCCACCAACGGCTGCGCCGACACCGCCTTTCAGCCGGTTGACCTCTTTGCCCTGCCGCAGGTGCAGGCCGGCCCCGACCGCACCCTTACCCGCGGCAACCGCATCAGCCTCAGCGCCACGGTAAGCCCGGCCACCGCCACCCTGCGCTGGACCCCGGCTGAGGGCCTGGACGCCACTACGGTAATCAACCCGCAGGCCGGCCCCGACAGCAGTACCCTGTATACCCTCACCGCCACCAGCCCCGAAGGCTGCTCAGCCAGTGATGCGGTTTGGGTAAAAGTGATCGCCGGCATCTTCATCCCCAACGCCTTTTCGCCCAACGGCGACGGGCTGAATGACCGCTGGAATATTGCCGGACTGGAATCACTGCCCGATTGTGAAGTGTACATCTACAACCGCTACGGCGAGTTGGTGTTTGCCTCCACCGGTTATGCCCGACCCTGGGATGGCCGCTATAAGGGAAAAGAAGAGCCTGCCGGTGCGTATGTATATGTGATCCGGCCCAACGACGGCCGCCGGAACATCCCCCTCAAAGGCAGCCTGCTGCTGATCCGCTGAGCGGGTTCCGGACTTTTTGTCGCATCGCGCCTTTCAGCACAGTATTTGGGATACCAATCACCTATATTTGTTATCCTAAAAGATCAACCCATGGATTTTGGAAAAGAATTCCGGCAGTATGCCGTAAAGCACCGGGGCATCAGCAGCAATACCCTGGACGGATATGTACAGCACAATGTCACCAACCTCACCCCCAATATTATTGAGGAACGGCCGATGAACATCGCGGTGATGGATGTTTACAGCCGCCTGATGATGGACCGGATTATTTTTCTGGGCTACCCCGTTACCGATGAAGTGGCCAACATCATCACAGCCCAGCTCCTGTTCCTGGAAAGCACCGACCGCAGCCGCGA
>JAYRPG010000173.1:0-1117 GCA_041911275.1 Ferruginibacter sp.
GGCGGATGATGGGGCAGAGCTCAATCTGCAGCACCTGCCTGGCGGCTGCGATAAACCCAAAGGAAGGGGTGGTACCGCCTTCACCCGGGCCACTGCAGAGTTCTATGCGGTGGGCCCCTGCCGACTGGGCCAGCCGGCAGGAGTCCAGGTTAAAGCCGATGATTTCAAGCTGATGGTACATAATGGTTGCCTGGTTGATGATGGGCAAAGGTGGGGTTGATCAGGTATGGATGGAATAACCGGATGACAGGATGCGGTTGAGCTGTTCATTTCTGACCGCATAGGTAAAACCTGGCTGAATCGACCAGGCGCCATAACGGCCGCGTCGGTCGATGGCCGCGAAGCCCACCTGTATCGTACGGGCCCGGGCAGGGTCGCGGCGGATGATCCGTTCCACGGCCTGTTTACAGGCCTGTTCGGGCGTGTACCCCCGGCGCATCAGTTCCACGACGAGGTGGCTGCCGCACTGCCGGATCACTTCTTCACCCACTCCGCTTGAAGTGGCCGCACCCACGGCATTGTCGGCATAGAGCCCGGCGCCGATGATGGCGGAGTCGCCCACCCGTCCATGCATTTTAAAGGCCATGCCGCTGGTGGTAACACCTCCTGAAATGCGTCCGGCTTTGTCGAGGGCCAGTATCCCCATGGTATCGTGGTTGGGCTGGCCGTTCTCAAAATATGCCGGGGCAAACGGTCCCTTCTGCTTTTCATTTTCAATATTGATGCGTGGCTGATACTGAGAAGCTTTCAGCCAGCTTTCCCAGGCTTTGCGGGCATCGGGAGAGAGTTCGCCGCTTTCTTCGGGGAAGCCCTGCTGACGGGCAAACTGCCTTGCGCCCTCGCCCACCAGCAGTACATGGGGCGTTTGCTCCATGAGCCGGCGGGCCACCGACAGCGGATGCCGGATGCGTTCCAGACCGGCTACCGCCCCGCAGTTGGCCTGTTCATCCATGATGCAGGCATCCAGGGTTACGATGCCGTCGCGGTCGGGGTACCCGGATAAGCCCACGCAGCAGCCCGGGGTGTTTTCCGCCTGGATGGCGCCGGCTTCAACGGCATCCAGGGCCCGGCCGCCTGCCGCCAGTACGGGCCATCCGGCGGCATTGACTTCCTGCCC
>JAYRPG010000174.1:0-101762 GCA_041911275.1 Ferruginibacter sp.
CACCTATATCGACCGCCCGGGGCGTTACTCAGTGGAAATACAGGCCGACCTTGCCAATGTGCCGGATCCGTTTGAATCTGCCAGCACCCGCACCACCTTTAACTATGATTGCCCGTCGGCCTATTACCTTACCGGTTCAGGCGGACCTACCGGCAACTATTATATCCCCTCCGGCAACTGTGCCGGGGGACCTGGCCTCAGCGACCCGGTAGGGAATGCCTCACTGGACCGCATACCCGAAATATTCAGCGCGCTGAAATTCTTTACGGTAGGCGAAGTAGGCACCTACCGGCAGATGGTGATCCTGGGCAACCAGTTTTACGACCTCGAGCAGGGAAAATTTCAACCCGGCAATCCGCAGTTACCAGCCAGCCTCAACGGACTGCATGGCATCCCGGCAACCGGATTGTGTCCGCTGAGCCCCGTTCCCACCCTGAGCATCGGCGCCGAGATCAATAATTTCAAACGCACCGACTGCGGCAACGCCGATGTTACCGGCGCCACCCTGTTTTACCGGGTGTACAAAGAAGGCGGTCCGCTGCCGGCTTATTCACCGATGGCACTGGATTTTTCGGATGACTGTCCGGGTAGCCCCAACGGACCGGAAGGCAATAATTTCCCTATCGGCGGATCCTGCCAGAACAGCAATGGCATCCTGGATCAGCGCTGGCAGAAAATCAATGCAGTGGCCAATATCCTGCCCACCAGTTTTGCGCTGGAAGATACGGGTACCTGGCGCATTGATTTTTACCTGGTCACCTACGGTAAAAACTGTTCCGGTGCAGATGAAAATGTGCAGAGCGGCATCAACAGCACCCGCTTTACCGTAAACAATCCCGATGTTCCGGGTTCGCCCTGCAGTTCCGTGATCCCGGTTCGTTTTGCCTGGATCACCGTGCATCCGGGTGAACAACGCAACCTGCTGAACTGGAAGGTGGAAGAAGCCCTGAATGTAACGGCATTTGAAGTGCAGTACTCCACCGATGGCTATCGCTTCAGCAGCCTCGGCCGCGTGCCCTTCAACGCACCCAACGCGGTTTATCAGTTTTCGGATGCAGCCCATCCCGGCAAAACGGTTTACTACCGCATCATGTCGGTGGAAGCCGATGGCAGCCGGCATTACAGCGCCATCGTAAGGGTGCTGGCCAGCGGCCGCCAGCCGCAGTTTACTGTTCAGGCCTTACCCGGACTGCTCCAGATCCGGATGCAGCCTCCTGCGGGTGGCACCTACCAGCTGCTGCTGTTCAACAGTGCCGGCAGCCTGCTTAGCCGTCAACCACTGCAGGCAGCCGCCGGTTCGCTCCTCACCCGTCAGATCCCGCTCAGTCCTACGTTCGCCAGGGGCATTTACCACGCCCAGCTGCGGAATGAAAAAGGCGAATTAACCGCCAGTTGCAGCTTCAGTTACTGAGCCCCTTCCCGGGTTGCTGTAACACCAGACCGGTTGCCTTATCGGCCGCCGGAACGGCGTGATGCGGGCAGCTGTTAAAATATTGCCCGGGAGGAGCCCTTTCGTCAACATCCTGTAATTTTGGGTAAACCCCCTCATGATGCGATTACGGAAAATTTACGGCCTGGCCTCCCTGCTGCTCCTGGCTGCCGGTTTGCAGGCGCAGTACAAGGAATTTGCCCTTACCCCCAACGGCGACACCATCAACATCATCGATGAAAAAGGGCTGAAGCAGGGAAAATGGGTAAACAGCATCGGTGAGCTCCGGGGAGAGCCGGGGTATGATGAGGAGGGCATGTATAAAGACGGAAAGAAAACCGGGGTTTGGCGCAAGTACACGGCCAACGGCGATCTGATTGCCATGGAAAATTACCGGTTTGGCGGGAAGGATGGCCTGCAGCAATACTTCAATTTCCTGGGGGTGCTGGAAAGGCAGGAAGAATGGAGAGGCTATAATCCGGATGCCCCCTATGACACCATCCCCGTTTACGGAACGGGCAGCAATGAAATCCTCGAATTCAAAATTGTAAAAGCCGAACAGTACAGTGTGCCGCACGGGGAATGGAAATATTATAACCCGCAGGGGCATGTCATCAATATTGAGCGCTACGACCGCGGTCAGCTGATCAAAGACCCTCCGCCGCAAAAAAGCACGGCTGCCGCAGCTGCCCGGCCGGCCGATGAAAAACTGAAACCCCAGGAAGTGCTGGATTACGAGAAAAAGTACAGCAAGAAGAAAAGAAACAAACTGGAGCGGGTCGGAAAAACTTCCCTGTAATCATCCGCCGGGATGCAGCGCGGCAGCAGCCTGCCCTGCAGATCCCTTTTACGGCTGAGCCGGCTGTTCAGCCTTCACCCTTCACGATTCCCCATGGCCCGGAATACAAAACGGCTGCCCGGAGCGGACAGCCGTTTTTTTATAATTTATCTGCAGATCATCAGCTCACTTTACCCATCTTGGCCTCAATGCTGAGGGTGGCATGGGGCACGGCGCGGAGACGGGCCTTGTCGATCAGTTTACCGGTAACGCGGCAGATGCCATAGGTTTTATTCTCGATGCGCATCAGGGCCTTTTCCAGGTGATCGATGAAGGTGATCTGGCGGCTGGCCATCTGGCTCAGTTGTTCACGTTCCATGCTCAGGCTGCCGTCTTCCATGGTCATGTAGCGGTTATCGCCCTCATCACCGCCCATATCATCCTTGCGGGTGATCAGGCCCTGCAGGTAAGCCAGTTCCTTCTTGGCCGCTTCGAGCTTGCGCTGGATCAGTTCCCGGAACTCCTGGAGCTCATTGTCACTGTAACGGAGGGTGGGCGCCGGGGCTTCAGCCGGGGCTTTGTCCAGCACCGACTTGGTGAAGTCAGGCTCATACTTACGCGACGTCGTAGTGGTGAGCTTCGGAATGGTTACCGGCTTGGGGGCCGGAACCTTGATGTCCTTAGCCTTGATGTCGGCGGATGATTTAACAGGGGCCGGTTTCTTTTCTTCCTTTTTGGGCATTTTCTTGGGGGGTTCGGGTTTAACAGGTGCTTTCGCAGCCGGTTTCACGGGGGCAGAATTAACGGGAGCGGCTTTTACCACGGCGGCGGCAGCTTTCTTAACAGGCGCCACGGCTTTCTTGGCCGGAACAGGCTTGGGAGCCGGTTTGGCAGCAGGCTTAGCGGCCGGTTTCACCACTTTTTTGGGAGGGGCCGCTTTTTTGGCCGGCGCTGCCTTCTTCGGAGCAGCCTTTACCGGTTTGGCAACAGGCTTCACCGCTTTTTTGGGCGGGGCGGCTTTTTTAGCGGGAGCTGCCTTCACCACCTTTTTAGCGGCCGGGCTGGCAGCCTTCTTTGCAGCGGGTTTTGCTGCAGGCTTGGCGGGTTTTACCTGCTTTTTAGTTGCCATACTGGTTTCCTTTTTTTAATACGTTCACTTTAAGGATGGCATCATTCACCTCCACTTCCGTTCCGTTCGCTAAAACGGGCATAAAAGCAAGCGAATCTGCCAGAATTTCGGCGCAAATATAGTCTTTATATCTTATCAATGAAGGTTGCACCACCTCATTTTCTAACACCTCCACGGCAATCCGGTCTGTCAGCGCAAATCCGCTGTCCTTGCGGATTGCCTGCACTTTATTCACGAATTCACGGGCATCACCTTCCATTTTCAGTTCCTCGGTAAGGGTGATGTCCAGGGCCACCGTCAGGCTGCCCTTGGCGGCCACTTCATAACCCGGAATTTCATCCGTGGTCACCTCGATATCTTCTGCCGTGATGATAACTGGCTCATTTTCAGCGGGATTCAAACAATATTCCCCGGCCATCACCCGGTCAATCGCAGGGCCGTCAAAAGCGGCAATCTGTTCCGCCGCCCATTTCATACGGGGACCAAGTTTTTTTCCGAGGGTTTTGAAGTTGGCCTTGGCCTTTTTGCGGATAAAGCTGTTCTGGGCGTCCAGGATCTCCACTTCCTTGAGGTTGGTTTCGGCTTTGATGATGGCTTCCACATCGCGGATATAACCCGCCATCTGGGCATCCAGGGCCGGGATCACCACCTTGCTCAGCGGCTGCCGAACCTTGATATTCACCTTCTTACGCACAGAAAGGATGAGGGAGGAGGCATCCTGCGCCAGCTGCATTTTCCGCTCCAGATCGAGGTTGATGCAGGCCGCATCCGCCTCAGGGAAGCGGGTATGGTGCACAGACTGCCAGTCTGAACGGCCCGTAACCGCGTTGAGGTTGCCAAAGAGCCATTCGGCAAAAAACGGCGCCACGGGAGCCATGAGCTGGCTAAGGGATTCGAGGCACTCGTACAGGGTTTGGTAAGCGCAGATCTTGTCCTGGCCATAGTCGCCCTTCCAGAAACGGCGGCGGCAAAGGCGTACATACCAGTTGCTGAGGTGTCCGTCCACAAATTCCTCGATGGCGCGGCCGGCCTGGGTAGGCTCATAGTCGTCCATGTACTTCACTACCGTTTGAATGAGGCTGTTCAGGGAGGAAAGGATCCACTGATCCATCTCGGGGCGTTCCTTAACAGGCACCCGCGCCTCGCGGAAACAGAACCCATCCACATTGGCGTAGAGGGCAAAGAACTGGTAGGTATTGTAGAGGGTACCGAAAAATTTACGCTGCACCTCCCGGATGCCTTCCACATCAAATTTGAGGCTGTCCCAGGGCGAGGCATTGGTTACCAGGTACCAGCGGGTGGCGTCGGCGCCGTAGCGGCTGATGGTATCGAAGGGATCCACCACGTTGCCCAGCCTTTTACTCATTTTATTGCCGTTCTTATCGAGCACCAAACCATTGGAAACCACGGTTTTATAGGCTACCTGGTCAAAGAGAAGCACCCCCAGGGCATGCAGGGTGTAAAACCAGCCACGGGTTTGGTCAACCCCCTCGGCGATGAAATCGGCCGGGAAGGCGCCGGCAAAAGCGGTTCCGAAAGGCCGGGGGTCTCCGCTCTTCAGCTTGTCGCCATCCAGGCCCCACTGGGCATAGGGCATGGCGCCGCTGTCGAACCACACATCCACCAGGTCGGGTACCCTTTTCATCGGCTGACCGCTTTCGCTCACCAGGGTAATCTCATCCACATAGGGCTTGTGGAGGTCCAGGATGCCTTCGTGGAGGTAATGCTGGTTGGTATCGCCCCCCAGTACCGTGGCGGCTTTGCGGATTTCTTCGTTGAGTTCGGCAATGCTGCCGATGCACTTCTCTTCACTGCCGTCTTCCGTGCGCCAGATGGGCAGCGGGGTACCCCAGTACCGGCTTCGGCTGAGGTTCCAGTCTACCATATTCTCCAGCCAGTTGCCGAATCGTCCGGTACCGGTGGCAGCGGGTTTCCAGTTGATGGTTTTATTGAGTTCCACCATCCGGTCTTTCACCGCGGTGGTGCGGATGAACCAGGCGTCGAGCGGATAATACAGGATCGGCTTGTCGGTGCGCCAGCAATGGGGGTAGGTATGCTCGTATTTTTCTTTTTTGAACAGTTTGCCTTCTTCCTGCAGTTTCAGCACGATGCGGTCATCTACCGGCAGGTATTTTTTCAGTTCGCGGATTTTTCCGGCTTTTTCCAGGATGGCTTTCTGCTGCTGAAAGGCGGTTTCTTTTTCCGCTTCGGTGAGGTAGTCTTCTTTCACATACTCTTCCCCGTAGAGGAATACCCCATCCTGTACGCCGGGCAGGAATCGGCCGCGGCGGTCAACCAGGGTTAAGATACCCAGGTTGTTCTTTTTGCCCACCCTGAAGTCGTCGGCGCCAAAGGCCGGCGCGGTATGCACAATGCCGGTACCGTCTTCGGTGGTGACAAAGTCGCCAGTGATCACCCGGAAAGGCCGGGCGCCGGGCGAGGCAGCTTCAATTTCCGCGGGGCTGTTGGCGCTGAAGGGCAGCAGTTGCTCGTAGCGGATGCCTTCGAGGGCTGCGCCCTTGCATTCGGCCAGGATCCGCCAGGGCAGGTTTTTGCCATCCTGCTGGTAGGTGCTGAAATCGGCGTTCTCCAGTTCAGGTTTAAAATATTTTCCAAGCAGGGCCTTGGCCAGGATCACCTGGTTGGGTTGGTGGAGATAGGGGTTGAGGGTGCTCACCAGCACATAATCAATATCGGCGCCAACGGTAAGGCCCAGGTTGGAGGGCAGCGTCCAGGGCGTGGTGGTCCAGGCCAGCAGGTGCACATCGGCGCCGCCGGCCGCGTCGAACAGAAAAGCACTGCGCTCATCCCGGATGGCCCGGAACATGGCTACAGCGGTGCTGTCTTTCACATCCTTATAAGTACCGGGCTGGTTGAGTTCGTGCGAACTGAGGCCGGTTCCGGCAGCAGGTGAATAAGGCTGGATGCTCACACTTTCGTAGAGGTATCCCTTTTTATACAGTTCTTTCAGGCACCACCAGAGGGTTTCAATATAGCTGTTCTCAAAAGTGACATAAGGCTGATCAAGGTCAACCCAGTAGCCCATCTTCCGGGTGATATCGTCCCACTTATCCTTGAACCGCATCACCACTTCCCGGCACTTCTGGTTGTACTCGGCCACACTGATCTTTTTGCCGATATCTTCCTTGGTGATGCCCAGTTCTTTTTCCACGCCCAGTTCCACCGGCAGACCATGGGTATCCCATCCGCCCTTGCGTTTCACCTGGAAGCCCTGCATGGTTTTGTAGCGGCACACCAGGTCTTTGAGGGTGCGGGAAATCACATGGTGGATGCCGGGCATACCGTTGGCACTCGGCGGACCTTCATAAAAGACAAAAGGGGTGGCGCCTTCGCGGATCCTGACGCTTTCGCGGAAGGCCCCGGAAGCTTCCCATTGTTTCAGTATGTCTTCGCTGATGCCCGGCAGGTTGAGTTGCGGATATTCCCTGTATTTAGCCTCCATAATTTGCTGTTCGGTAAAAATGGTTGCAAAGGTAATTAAATCAGGGTTTGCCGGCGCGGCAGGCTGGGCGGCCATCCGGCCGGAGAGCAGGTTAACTTTTCCACAATCAGCGGTTTTGGCACAGAATTGGCCCGATTATCTGAAAGCTGAAAGGATACGGATGCCCGACATCCGCCTTGATATCTTTTGCTGGTTTAAGGTTTTATTAGGGTAAAACGGGGGTATTCCTGCCCCCGTTATCTTTTGCAACCGGCGCCCGCCCGGTGTCAGAGAACTGCATCAATCTGGCGGCTCATTTTTTCCATCCACTCCCGCATCCGGTTGTCGGAAGTCCCGGCTGTATGCTGCTGCTGGGTGGCGTACCAGATCATCACCATGGCGATGTAATCCTGCATGTCCTTGCCCGCGAACTGCGTTTTGAATTCAAGGATTTTTTCATTGATGGTTTTCACGGCGCCACGGATGGCTTCCTCATCCTGCGGGGCGGTTTTGATGCGGTAGCTGCGGTCGCCGATCACGATATTGACGGGTATGAGCTGTTCAGCCATGCTTTACTCGCTTAAGAGGGTGATGCAATGATCGATGTCTTTGATGAAACGGTTGAGTTTGCGGCTGAACGCCTTTTTCTCCTCCTCGCCCAGCTGTCCGGCTGCCGAACGCAGCACGCTTACCTGCAGGCTGAGTTCTTCCAGCCGGTGTTCGGCCGTGGCTTTGCCCGTGCGCAGCTGATCCACTTCGGCCTGCAGGCGCAGGTGGTCTTTCTGCAGCTGCTGGTATTTTTTCAGCAGCAACTGCAGTTTACCGTAGAGTTCCTGTGCCGGGTCGTTGATTGCGGCCATGGTATGCAGACTTATGATTTACGGATTTCCGCGCCGAGTTCCCGCTCGAACGCAGTCATGATTTTTGCCATCATCGTGTCAATATCCTGATCCGTCATGGTTTTCTCCTCATCCAGGAAGGTGAAATTCAGGGCCATGGATTTGCGTCCGGCGCCCAGCTTTTCATTTTCGAACACATCAAACAGTTTCACCGACTGCAGGCGGCTGATGCGGATGCGGCCGGTTACCTCCTGTACCTGTTCGTAGGCCACGGAACGGTCCACCACCATCGACAGATCACGCTGCACAGCCGGGAATTTCGGGATTTCCCGGAATGTGATCTGCTGCTTTTTATGCAGGGCCAGCACCTCATTCCAGTTGATATCGGCGTACCAAACGGGCTGGCGGATATCAAACCGGTTCAGGCGGGCCTGCGGCACAGCGCCGAAAACAGCCACGGGCTCCTGCTTCACGAGCACTTCCGTAAGTGAAGCAGATTCCTTACCGGCAGCATAAGTTACGGGACCTGCGCCCAAACCCAGCAGTATTTTTTCCACCAGGCCCTTGAGGTAAAAAAAGTCGGCAGGCACCGCCTTGCCCTTCCAGCAGCCCTCGGCCATTGCGCCGCTGAGAAAGAGGGCGAGGTGCTCCTGTTCGGCATACTTGCCCACGCCGGTGCTGCTGTAGGTTTTGCCGAATTCAAAGAGGCGCAGATTCAGGTTCTTACGGTTAAGGTTATACGCAACGGCTTCCAGGCCGGTTTCCAGCATGGAAGGGCGGAGGATATCGAGTTCCGCGCTGAGGCTGTTGATCATCCGCACGCTGCGGGCCAGCACCGCTTCGTCGTAATAAGCCGAATTGGTGATGCTGTTGGTAAAGATCTCACTGAACCCCATCCCGGCCAGTTGCTGGGCGGTTCGTTCCCGGCAGGCGGTTTCAACACCGAGGGTTTCGGTTGCCGGGGCGATGCTGATCACGGAAGGAATCTCCACATTATCGAGGCCGTCGATGCGCATGATTTCCTCCACGATATCCGCCTGCAGGCTGATATCAGGCTTGCTGTACGGCACGGCCAGGTGCAGTTCATCCATGCCTTCTTTCAGGATCTCAAACCCGAGGGCCGTGAGGATATCTTTTACGGTATCGATGTGATAGTGCTTGCCGCTCAGTTTTTTGAGGTAATGGTATTTCAGGATCACTTCGGTTTTGGGGCGCGGATCGGGATACACATCCACCACATCGGAGGCAATGCTGCCCCCGGCCAGTTCGCGGATTAGCAGGGCTGCCCTTTTGAGCACGTTCACCGTATTGCCGATGTCCACTCCCTTTTCAAAACGGGTGGCTGCATCGGTACGTAAGCCATGGCGGAAAGAGGTGGAGCGGACCGATGCCGGGCTGAACCAGGCACTTTCGAGGAAGATGTCGCGGGTGGCTGTGCTGACCCCGCTGTGCAGGCCGCCGTACACCCCGGCGATGCACATCGGCGCTTCGGCATTGCAGATCATCAGATCGCCGGCAGCCAGTTTGCGTTCCTTTTCATCGAGGGTTACAAAGGGAGTGCCCTCGGGGAGCTGTTTCACCAGCACCCGGTTGCCCCGGATCTGCGCGGCATCAAAGGCATGCAGCGGCTGGCCGGTTTCGTGCAGGATGAAGTTGGTGATGTCAACAATGTTGTTGATGGGGCGCAGGCCGATGGCTTTCAGTTTCTGCTGCAGCCAGGCCGGACTTTCCCCGACGGCTACCCCCCGGATCAGCACGCCGGCATAACGGCGGCAAGCTTCCGGGCTCAGGATGTCCACCGTAACCGGCTGGCCCGGCTGATCGGGTTTGAAGGTTTTGTTCAGCGGACTTTTCACCTGCACCGGCTTATTGCGGTGATGCGAAAGCCAGGCACATACGTCACGGGCCACCCCGAGGTGACTCATGGCATCCATGCGGTTGGGAGTGAGCCCGATATGGTAAACGATGTCGCTGCTGTTGCCAAAATAATCGGCCGCGGGGGTGCCCGGTAACGCATCCGCCCGAAGCACCATAATGCCTTCATGATGATCGCTGAGTCCGATTTCATCTTCGGCGCAGATCATGCCGAAGCTCTCCACTCCCCTGATTTTGGCTTTTTTCATCGTGAGCGGCTCCCCTTTCAGCGGGTAGAGGGTAGCCCCTACCGGCGCCACCACCACTTTTTGTCCCACGGCTACATTTGGCGCGCCGCAAACAATCTGCAGGGGTTCGCCGGCCCCGATGGTCACGCGGGTAAGGCTCAGCTTATCGGCATCCGGGTGCTTGCTGCATTCCAGCACCTCGCCCACCACCAGGCCTTTGAGTCCGCCCCGGAAGGTTTCCCAGGGTTCCATGCTCTCTACTTCCAGGCCAATGGAAGTGAGGATCCTGCTCAGCAACTCAGGTTCAATTTTTTCGGGCAGGTATTCACTCAGCCAGTTGTAACTGATAATCATCGATCTGCGGGTTATTTGCGGCAAAGATAACCAATGCGTCCTAACCGTTTGGCAGTTCAGCAGGGCCATACAGGATTTGACGGAGAAAATCAAGCGGAAAAAAATCAGTACCCGGTGCAGAAAAAGAAAATGAGGCCGGGAGCCAATGTTAATAAAATATTACGCAGACCGGGCAGATCACAAAAAATACTGTGCAAAAACCTGTTAACTTGCTGTGGAAAACCAGCCGTAAACTGTGGATGACGGGTGGATAAACCGTAGTAAAAACTTGGCCACTGCCCCTGTGCATAAACCCGAGTTTTTTTGCGTTTACCTTAGCGCCCCTGCCCCGGAGGATGCTGATGAAAGGAGGAAAAAGAGGGGGGAGATAACCCATTTGGCTAACTGTTTTTAACCGCTGCAAGCAATGGAACTGACGAACCTCGGAAAAGACCGCAAAACAAGAAGAAAACCCACGCTCGACCTGGGCAATATGGTTTTTGGCAAAGTGCCGCCCCAGTCGAAAGACCTCGAAGAAGCCGTACTGGGCGCCATCATGCTCGAAAAGAGTGCATTCGACACCGTTATTGGTATCCTCAAACCGGAATGTTTTTATGTGGAAGCGCACCAGCGCATCTTCCGGGCCATGACTTCACTGGCCAACAAAAGCCTGCCGATCGACCTCCTCACGGTGGTGGAAGAACTGAAGCTGAAGGAAGATCTGGACCTCGTGGGCGGCCCCTACTATGTGAGCCGCCTCACCAATGCCGTATTTTCCGCAGCCAATATTGAAGCCCATGCCCGGATCATCCTGCAGAAATTCATCCAGCGTGAGCTGATCCGCATCAGCGGGGAGATCATCGGGGAAGCCTATGAGGAAAGCACGGATGTTTTTGACCTGCTCGACGATGCGGAAAGCAAACTGTTCGAAATCACCAACAATCACCTCCGTAAAAACTTCGACGACATCAACAGCGTACTGGTGAAAACCGTGCAGCGCATCGAAGACATGCGGAACAATACGGAAGACATCACCGGTGTGCCAAGCGGATTCCCCTCGCTGGATAAAGTGACCTATGGATGGCAGAACACCGATCTGATCATCCTGGCCGCACGCCCCTCGGTGGGTAAAACGGCCTTCGCGCTGAACCTGCTGCGCACGGCTGCGCTCAACGACAAGAAACCCACCGCGGTGGCTTTCTTCAGCCTGGAGATGAGCGCCGGCCAACTGGTACAGCGTATCCTCAGTGCGGAAAGCGGCATCTGGCTCGAAAAAATCAACCGGGGCAAACTGGAAGAACATGAAATGCGGCAGCTGTACCAGAAAGGCATCGACCGCCTCACCAATGCGCCCATCTTTATCGACGATACGGCCGCGCTCAATATTTTTGAACTGCGGGCCAAGTGCCGGCGGCTGAAGAACAAGAACAACCTCGGCCTCATCATCATCGACTACCTGCAGCTGATGAGCGGCACCTCCGAGAACAAAAACAGCAACCGCGAACAGGAAATCAGCCGCATCTCCCGCGACCTGAAAGGCCTGGCCAAAGAACTGAATGTACCCATCATCGCCCTCAGCCAGCTGAGCCGTGAAGTGGAAAAAAGGAAGGAAGGGGCCAAGATCCCGCAGCTGAGTGATCTCCGTGAATCGGGCGCCATTGAACAGGATGCCGATATGGTGATGTTCCTCTACCGGCCCGAATACTATGATATCAGCACCAATGAGATGGGCGAAAGCAACAAGGGTGAAACGTATGTAAAGATTGCCAAGCACCGGAACGGTAGCCTGGAAACCATCAAGCTGCGGGCCCTGCTGCACATCCAGAAGTTTGTGGAAGACGAGGAAGGCGATGGCTTCGGCGGCGGTATACCCGGCGGCAGTTTCAGGCCGGTACGCGGCGATGAAGGCGCGGGTGGCGCCGGCGCCAAACTGTACATCGAAAAGGGCAGCCGGATGAACGACAGCAATTTTGATGACGAAACGCCTTTCTAGTGTGCACCCCCGGGAATGGCCCTGCTTCCGGCAGCGGCTGATGATCATGCGCTTCATGCATCCCCTGAAATATATCTGCGGCATCCTTTTGCTGCTCGGCAGCAGCCGGGCAGCGGCCCGGGTGCCCTGCGACAGCAGCCTGCTGCCCCTCGTGCTGGTGCACGGATTCCTCGCCAGCGGGGATACCTGGGCCGGACAGGCGCAGCGTTTCGTAGAGCAGGGTTACTGCCGGGAACGCATATACGCGTTCGACTGGAATACCCTGGGCGGCCGCAATGCCGATTCTCTCCTCAACGTTTTTATTGACGGTGTGCTGCAGCGCAGCGGCGCCCGGCAGGTGAACCTCGCCGGCCACTCTGCCGGCGGTGGACTCTGTTACCGTTACCTGCGCAACCCCGAACATGCCCGCAAAGTGGCGCACTATGCGCACATCGGCAGCGGTGCGCTGACCGTACCGGCCGGCGACCGGCAACAGGTTCCCACGCTGATCATCCGCAGCCGCGGAGACCGGGTGGTAAGGGATACGCTGCGATCAGCCGTACCCACCCTGGAACTCGAAACCGCCGACCACCTGCAAACCGCGGCCTCAGCGGAAAGCTTCCGGTCCCTCTACCGCTTTTTTCATGGTACAGCGCCTGCTCCCCGCGCGGAGCACCTGAAGCCCGGCGGCCCGGTGAGGCTGGCCGGCCGCGTGGTTTCCCTCGGCGATAACCAGCCGGCAAGGGCCTGCCGGATCCGTTTCTTTCAGCTGGATGCTGCCAGCGGCGCACGGAGGCCGGCGGAAGCGCTGCACGAAATACGGCCTGATGAAACGGGCCACTGGGGGCCGCTGGAAGTGCCCCGTGGCGCCTGCCTGGAAGCCGAAATGATACCGGACAGCGGTCGCGTGATCAGCTACTTTTTCGAGCCCTTCGAACAGGATAACGGTTGGGTGTACCTGCGTACGCTCCCGCTCACCGGCTTCGGCGCCTTCCTGCTGAAAAAACTGCCTGCTTACCCCGACCGGGCCACACTCGCGGTATTCAGCCAGTCGGCCGCCATCCAGCATGGCCGCGACAGCGTGACTGTGAACGGATACCCGCTGCATACGGCTGCCCTTGCGGCGCCGGAGGCCACGCTGATTGCGGCTTTTCTCTTTGATGACGGCGACCGGGTCAGCAGCGGGGCACGGATCCCGCAGTTTGGCAACGGCATTTTTCTGCAGGCCATGGACCTGTGCATACCGGCGCCGGACCGGCAGCCGGTTAACCTTTTTTTTAACGGACGCACCCTGCATCTGCCCGCCCAGCCGGGAAGCAGCCGGATCATGGTGGCGGTATTTCAATGATATGACTTATCCCCTTTTTTACAGCGCAGCAGCGCATACGGCCGGCGTCGTGATCACACTGGATGAAAACCATTCCAAGCATGCGGTGCAGGTGTTGCGCCTGCAGCGTGGCGACCGCATCTGCCTCACCGATGGACAGGGGCATGGCTGTACCGCCATCATCACCGATGATCACCGCAAACGCTGTTCCGTGATGCTGGAATCGGCCACCCTGCATGCCCGGCAGGGACCGGTGGTGACGCTGGCCATATCGCCCGTGAAAAACATGAACCGGTTTGAATGGTTGCTGGAAAAAGCGGCAGAGCTGGGAGTGGCGCGGATTGTGCCCCTGCTGTGCGCACGAACCGAAAAAATGCAGCTCCGGGAGGAACGGCTGCGGGGCATCCTGCTCAGTGCCCTGCTGCAGTCGCAGCAATACTGGCTCACTGAGCTGGCGGCGCCGGTGCGCCTGCAGGACTTCAACTGGACGGCCTATGCGCCAGGCAGCCGGTTCATTGCGCACTGCATCGGTGATCAGCCCAAGACGCCATTGGGCTTGGCATTACAGCATGCTGCCCGGGAGCGCTTGATCCTGATCGGACCGGAAGGGGACTTTACTGAAGCGGAAGTGGAAGCGGCCCTGCAACAGGGATGTACGGCCGTATCGCTGGGGCCCACGCGCCTGCGGACCGAAACCGCCGGGATGCTGGCAGCGGGTTTAGCGCGCCTGGTCTGAGTAGTCATCTTTCCCGGTATCTTCCAGGCGGGGCTCATTGAGCTGTACCACCCGACGGGCCGCGTCTTTGCGGCGCATGCGCATGTTCAGCATCTCCACCATGAACGAGAAAGCCATTCCGAAATAGATATAGTTTTTGATGTGCAGTTGTTCGGCGGCATGGTGATCCCAGCCCTCCATCACCAGGCTGAGGCCGATCATCACCAGGAATGAAAGGGCCAGCATTTTGATGGTAGGATGCTGCTGCACAAAGGACGCGATGGCCGGACTGAAGAGGAACATCACGGTCATGGCCACCACCACAGCCGCAATCATGATCTCCACATGATCGGCCGTACCGCCGGCCGTGATGATGCTGTCGAAAGAAAAGACCGCATCAATCAGCACAATCTGCATCATGGCTTTGCCCAGCGAGAGCACGGGTTTGCTGCCGCCGGTGGCATGCAGATCGCCGCCCTCCAGTTTTTCGTGAATCTCCTTTACCGATTTATAGATCAGGAACAAACCGCCCGCCAGCATCACCAGGCTGGCCAGGTCGAAGCCCTTGCCCGCCACCGTAAATACCGCCTTGCCCTTCTGACCCAGCAGCCAGCCCAGGCCGAGCAGCAGGAGTGTACGGGCAAGAATGCCCGTGATCATCCAGAAGCGCCTTGCCCGGGGAATCTGTGCATCGGGCAGGCGGTTCATGACGAGGCTGACGAAAATAACATTATCGATCCCCAGCACCACTTCGAGGATCACCAGGATGATAAAACTGATGATGCTTTCGCTGGTAAATAAGTGTTCCATAAAATTGCGGCAAATATAGGATAAGAGAAGAATGTTCTGCCATGCAGTGATTTACAGCATCCCTTTCTCATACGCCAGCCTCAGCGCCTGGGCACGGCTGTTGATATGAAGCTTCTGGTAGATATTCATCACATGCTTTTTCGCTGTGTGGGCACTGATATTCAGCTGTATCCCAATAGTCCGGTACGCCAGCCCTTTTACCAGGAGTTGGAGAATTTCCTTTTCACGCTGGGTCAGATCAAAAAAATCCTGTTGAACCGGCCCCGGGCTCTTTGTGGGCATGCTGAGTTCATTTTTCTGCACCATCTGCAAAATTTTGTGCGCAATACCGGGGGAGATGGGGCCTGTACCACTTTCTTCCATCTGTTGCAGCATATCGCTGATGGTTTCTGCTGATTCATCCTTCAGCAAATAGCCAAAAGCACCGGCTTTGATAGCACGGAAGATTTTATCTTCATCATCAAAAATTGTAAGTACCACATACCGAACGTTCGGATAAAGGCAGGAAGCAACTGCAATTGTATCCACACCGTCCATATTAGGCATTTCAAGATCCATCAGTACTACATCCGGGTATGCGGAAGCATCCAGTTCACGCATCTGCTGCATGAAGTCACTGCCGTCAGCAGCCGTGAGACATACATCAAACCGGCCGCCCCTGCGCAGTTTATCCCGGAGGATATTCCGGTTATTCAGTTTATCGTCTACTATGGCAATTCTGAATGGCATAAATTATGTTATTATATACACAGGCCCCTGCTGAAGAATACCGGTTACACCAGTATACACACCCTGGTGCCTGTATCCTTATCAGATACTATACTGAAACCAAAACCCGCTTCCGCAGCCCGCTCCCGCATATGTGCCAACCCGTTACTATCCGGCACGCCGGGCGGGCGGCTGGTTTCAAACCCGGTTCCGTTATCAGAAACACAAAGCCTCCATCGCCCTTCTTCCAGGGTGCTCTCCACCCTGATAACTGAAGCAGATGCATGTTTAACCGCATTGGCCAGCGCTTCCTGAATAATACGGAGCAAATGAAGTGCATGGGCAGAATCCAGTGTACGGGCAGGGGCTTCCCCCTCAACAATGATATCAACGGTATAATAATAACGGTTAAGTGATTGTACAAAATTGCGGATACGGAGCAGGCATTCCTCCGACGTAAACGCGGAAGATTTGAGCGCCCATACATTATCCCGAAGCGCATGGATGATATCTTTCGACAGTCCTTTCAGTCCATGGATCAGTTCCTTGTTTCCTTCAGTATCATCCGGCCGTAGTAATTCAGCATTGTACAATACAGCATTGGCATAAGCGCCAATACTGTCATGAAGCTCCCTGCTGATGCGCTCCCTCTCTTCCTGTATTTTGCGGAGGGCTTCCATGTCCCTAATCTTTTGACGATACCGCCGCTGGTGATAGGCATGAATCGTACCGATGATGATGCCCAGCAACAACAGCACGGATAATAAATAAAACCACCAGGTTTGCCAGAATGGAGGACGGATAACTATCTGTAATACTTTTAAAGGAACTGCCTCCGGATCAAAAAAATCACCGGCGGCGAGTTGCAACTCATAGCTGCCCGGAGGTAAAAAATAATGAATCTGCTGAAGTGGATAACCCGGAATCCACGCTCCATCGATTCCTTTCATCCTGTACTGGCACTGATATGCTTCACTGCCCCCATGACCTGTAACGGTAAACCTGAAACTCAGGGAATGCCGTTCATACGGAAGCACAATACGGCGGATTACCTCGGCAGCCGTATCAGGAAAGAGCTGCCGGTTATTACTCATTATGCTGCTGATCCATACAGCAGGCCTGGGATGCACCGTTGGAATTTCACCCGGATAGAAACTGCTGATACCCCTGACACCTCCGAAGAATAATTCCCCGTCTTCAGCTGCACTGATGGCGTTTGTATTGAATTCACTACCCTGTAATCCGTCTGCCGCCTTAATTTTTTGTACGCGTCCCGTAGTGTCCACACTAAAAATTCCCCGGTTGCTGCTGCACCACAATTTACCATCATCCGCTGTTGCCATGGCATAAACGCATTCATCAGGCAGACCTGTTGACCGGTTCCAGTGCCGGATCACCCGGCCTGTATTTGACAGGCAGAAAATACCCTTGTTACTGCCTGCATAAACACCTCCTTCCGGATTCCTTGCAAAACAACGGACATATCCGGTTCCCGGTAAAGGCACTTGCCGCTGCAGTTGCATATTTGCAGTATCGAGCCAGCGTAACTGATTGCCGGCATGCAGGAGAATGGAGGGGGCACTCCAGCAGCCACTCATAATATACTCTTCTGAAATTAAGTGCACTGAAGCCCTGTTCAAAGCGGGATACACTTTATAGATACGACTCTGTGTCTGTACCAGTAATTTGACCGTATCCGCATAGAGGAGGTTGGCAAAATAATGGAACCCCCTTTTATCAGGCGGCAACCGGGTGCTTACAGGAATAGCTGTGAGTGTTTTCAAATCTGCACTCAGTTTCCAGAAATGATTGGAGACTGAACTGATAAACAGGTATCCCCCGGCGGGTATCCTGGCAACCAGGTTACAGGTAAAGTTTCCGGTAAATCCGGGAAGTTTTTGGATATGCCGTTGCAACCGCTGCAGGGTATCAAATATCAGCAGCCCGTTACCAACTGTTCCCGCAAGTACTCTGCCAGCCTGCTTATCGGCACATACAGATAACACATTACATCCGGCTGTTGAATCAAGCGTATACAACCGGGTGGCAAATCGGCTGCGGCTCATCCTCCGCAACCCACCCGTAACAGTCTGCATCCAGCAATTACCTGCCGGATCAGATTTAATTGCACAAATGGTAAATGGTCCGCCGGCGGGTGCACCATCCAGGCCCCGCAGTTCACTCAAAATCTTTTTTCCATCCCTGCTGGTTTCAAAGACGTTACTGTTAAAACTGATCAGTGGTCGGTTATCCCAGTTGAATACCTGGCAACGGCCGATCGCATGCTCCTCCTTTTCCGGAAAGTTGATTTCGGTATGTTCATCTGTGGCAAACTGATACTGGTGAATAGATTTAAAATGATCGTACCGAACATAGAGCGCATTCCCCTCCGGATTAAGATGAAGAAAATAATAAGAAATCCGGGGAACCGGTCCGCTGCTGTCAGTCAGCCGCTGTTCCGACAGATTCCACCTGTACAGGCGGTTTCGGTAAATCACCGCAAAATGCCGATCCCGGATATTGCTGAAACAAATGCGGTTGGATTCCGGACGGTCAATGCGCAGGCCGGTATGAACTGAATGTCCGGGATTATAATTTCGTGTATTGATGTAAGTTAATACTCCTTCTTCATTTATAAAAAAAAGCCGGTCTCCCTCTTCACCGATAAACCTTGCTGGTATACCTGGGCGCTGAGACTGGTAAATTATTACAAAGCGTTTGGAACTGTCGGCATACCGGCTGATACCCTGCGAATGACTCACAAATAAAACTCCGCGGGCACTGCGGTGCAGCCGGATGAATTTATCGTCAGGCAACCCAGCCTGTACAGGTACATCCCTGAACTGTACTCCATCATAATACTGTAATCCATTAGGAAAACTTACCCAGCAGTACCCCCGGGCATCCAGTTCAAAATCTGAAATGGTAGACTGAAGCAACCCCTGTTCAACACCCAATGCCGATACCTGGTAACGCTCCCTAACCTGTGCGGGCAAAGCCACATAGGACAGCAGAAACAGGCAAATGAGGTACCCTTTACGCATAGAACCGGGAAATAACAGGATTGAGCATTAAAATAAACAATATACCAAGAGATGCTGAATAATCCCAATGGAGTAGGCAGCTGCCGGCAAGCTCGTTGACACCCCCAACTACAGCAGTAATATGTACTCCAATCGGAGTATTTCCCGGAATACTGAAATGGGGCAATTTACATGATCTGCCCAACCGGGTTATTCAAACAGTATTTCATCCTTCCGCATATCCTGTTAAGAACCGACCATCAGTTATCCACTCACCGGTCAAAGCCAACATTGCCACTCATGATTAAGTCAACGCTGTTCCTGTCTTTTCTGATTACTGCTGCCCTCCAGGTGTACAGCCAGGCGCCGCAGATTGAAAATTTTTCCATGGGCGGTTTTGCCTCAGAGGCTTTTACCACCAATACCTTTAAATGTATCGGGGTTGGAAAGGGGGGCCGCATCTGGGCAGGTACCCAGTTCGGGGGGTTATATACCTATGATGAAGGATTCAATATTTGGCGGAAATCAGATAAACTTACCAATGTTTCGATCAACGATATCAAAGCGGATCCGGACAGTGGAATATGGATTGCCCAGTCAGGCCAGCAATCCCAGGGCGGCAACTCCAGTATTGCAGGAGGTGTCAATTACTTTCCGCTGAACAGCGACCTGAGCATGAATTTTTACAGTGTGCAGGGCACCACCACCAGTGCGGATCTTCTCAGCCGGAATGTACGTGGACTTTATATTGATCCGGCTTACCGGGCTGCAGCCGGAAGGCTTCCAAGGGTATGGGCTGTGCAAAGCACCTACATCACTTCCTTCAATACACGCCGGGGTGGTTTAAGTATAGGGCTGAATCCGTTCATGCCTTATTTCAGTACAAACAACGGAGGCTATGCCACCGGGGTGAATGCAGTTCCCATCAGCGAAGCCGCCGGCGGCGACAGCCGGGAAATATGGGTAGGCGTAAGGCAAAATAACGGAGGCTCGCAGATTTTGCGGTACGAGCCAAACGGAAAATTTATTGAGAATGGCAACTACACCAACACCAATGTTCCGCAGATCCCCAACGGTTTTATTGCCCAGGCTATCCATTTTGATGCCGCCGGAAACAGATGGATCGGTATGCGTGCCGGTGGCCTGGTCATTAAAACTGCCAGTGGCTGGAAGACGATGAATCACAGCTCATTCTTTCCACCGGGTACCCAGGTGAACTACAATGCCATCACATCGGATATATATGGAAATGTATACATCGGAACCACCAATGGCTTACTTGAATTTCAATCGCCGGACTTTAATCCTGATTCTGCACCAGATACAATCACCGCCTATAAATTATATAAAACTACTGATGGGTTGCCCAGTAATAATATCACGGGCTTGTGTTACGATGGCAAAAACCGGCGCTTATTGATTACAAGTGACAGCGGTGTCAGTTTTTTTAAAAAATTTGAGCCGTATATCCGCGGGGTGGTGTATGATGTTTATACAGCAGCAGGAGACTCATTGCAGCCTCTGTTACAAAAGAAACCCCTGCGTACCGGGGTTACCGTACGCCTGTTACGCAATAACATTGAAGAGGAGTTTACCATACCTGATGTCAATGGAATTTTTGAATTGAAAGAAGCCAATGAAACAGATGAATACAGCATCGAAATTCAGTATGTAAGGGGTGGAAAAACCATGAAATACCTGTACAGGGGTATCCGGAATCACACCCTGCTGGAACCCTCCTTTTTCCCGGAAACACTGATTCAGGAAATCAATGCCTACAAGGACAAACTGATTAAACGATGTTTCCCGGTTACCCTTTATTTCCAGTCGGAATTCAGTCCCCCGCTCCTTTGTACCGATAATTTTCAGAACACCCCGGCTTTTCTGACCGGCAGTTACGAATCGGCCTACGGCTGGTTCTACACGAATACCATTGGGGCTGAAGAACACCGTAAACGGGTGGATAACCTGGCTAATTACTATGCCTCACTGGTAACTGTATACGAACTCGGGGGACTGGCTACGGGACTTACAGCCGAAGCCGTTGAAAAACTGTTTGATGTGGTGGAATCGATCCGGGGTCTGGTGGAATTCGGCATTGAGATGAGAAAGCCGGGCAATAAAGCATCCCTTGAACAGGTGGGTGAAGAGATAGATGCCGGACTGCTGAGTATGCTGAAAGCTTTTAAAGACGGAATTTTATTTGCGCTAAATAAATCAGCAGGCCTGATAAAAGATCCAAAGTCAAAAAAAATATTTGAGCGCAGCATCACCTCTATCACAGAGGTGGCGGATGTAGCCTTTGAAGCCATCGAAAACGGCAGGGGGCAGGGGGCATTGAAAGTGGTACTTGATCAGTTGAAAAAAATACTGGCAGTGGGTGTGGCAATTGATTACTACCGGCAGGACTATGCACAGGACCGTCACATCAACTTTGTACCCACCGCAAGCCTCTCCGCATACGCCAACCAGTCAGACTTCCAGTATCCTGAAGTTTACAGCAGGTTGTATGCGCCGGAAGCCAACTCCCTGTTTAAAAACGGATCCGATACATTTAAAATGCGGAAAGACAACATTACGATGCTGGGTGATATTGCCAAATTAGCAGATATCGCTTCCACAGCTACAGATGCGGCCACTGCCCTGGCGCTGGTTCCGGGCGGTCAGATCGCCGGTGCTGTGGCAAAAGCGTTGTCTTATGCCGCCAAAGGTACCAAGGTGCTGGCCTTTGCTGCCGCAGTATATAATGGAGCTGAAGGTGCGGGAGAAATAGCCGAAACCTCTTCCCGCATCCTGCCGGTGGCCGGTTTAAACCGCCCGGCACGCAATGAACAGCCCCCGGTGAACAGCGATCAGGTGCAGGTAAGTCAGCCCGATTCACTCATAGCCCGTAAAACCCGGCTGAATAACCGTTTGTCGGAAATTCAGGGACTGCTACAGGCGCCTGCCTTTGACACAGTTGCTTACCGGAACAGCCGGAAACAATACCGGCGGGATGATTCCCTTTTCAATGCCACCCTTCAGTACACCCTGCATGATCTTGCCGCAGTAACTGATACGGCTATCCGCTATGTGCCGGGTTTCAGCAGCCGCCTCGACCGGGTGCTGGATTCATTTGTAAATCTGCATTATAACCTGAGGGTTACTTATTACCTGCAGCAGATAGCCCTGGGCTTTGAACCGGACAAGTCAGTGCATGCCCCCAGCATTGACAGCGTATCCAAAGACCTGAAACTGGTGAATGACTCGATGGTGAACGGGCTGGCTTCGCTGATCAATATGGTAAATAGCGCCGCCATCAGCGCACAGCCCTATATTGTGCAGGAGTCATTCCGGAGTATCCACAGTAAAGCGCCTGGTTCCAGCGGCAGTGTTACCTATCAGTTCCGCAACCATGGCGATGTTACGCTACCCGCCACCAGCATCGTACTGAGAAAGCCAGGTACAGGATACCAGATTACCAGTGCGGATTCTGTATTTGTTGGCAACTTCGCACCGGATGAACTGAAAACATTCATCATTCAGTTCCAGTCACCAGCACATGACAGCCTTGCCCATTATAAAATCGAGGTAAAATCCGGCAACAAAGTCTATTGGACATCCCAGGGTGATTTGTATAATATTGACCCGGCAAAAATTTACAGCGTACGGAACGGCAACTGGAACAATGCCTCCACCTGGAATACCAATACCGTGCCGGTAAACGGCAGCAAGGTCTATATCAGCCATTCGGTGAATGTTACGGCTGATGTAACCTGCCGCTCAGTGGAAGTAGCAGCACCCGGTAAAGTAGAGGTAGAGGCTGGCAAAAGGGTACTCATCATACCCTGACCGGATAAACGACAGAGCGGATAAGTAAGGCTGGGAATTTATGGGCATTAATTATCTTTAATACCAACTTCCTTCCTTCATTCCGGGAAAGCGCTGTATGCAGATGCCTCCGGTCTGTTTGAAAGCTTCAATATCCCTTCAGTAAAACAAAGGTTCCGGCACCCTCTGCTATCTTCAAAAAGCAACCCTTCATGCACCTGCGTAACATATATTGCGGCATTGTTTTCATGTTTTTTTTGTCTGTTTTCAGCCGGCAAACTGCAATTGCCCAGGCTCCTGTTAATGATTCCTGCAACCGGGCAGAAGAAATAGTGATTCCTGCTGCAGGATTTGGATTGGGGGTGTTTCAGTCTACCGAGATAAATATACAGCAGGCTACACTGGAAAGCGGCGAGCAGTTTGCCCCCGCGATCTTTGTAGCAGGATTGGATAAGAAATCCGTCTGGCTGCGATTCCGGTTACCCACGATCCGGGCTGTGCGCGTTACACTCACACAACCCGGAACAGCTATTACCGCCGGCGATGTGGGATTTGCTGTGTACTACACATCGGGCTGCCTGCCAGGTACCGCGCAGATCAGCACCCAGTTAACGCCCATCGTAACATTCGGGAATACCTATCATCCCTGTGTACCCGCCGGTGATTACCTGGTGCAGGTTTCAGGAAAACTGGCTGTAAACGGACCCATCCGGGTGGAACTGGAAATATCAGACCAAACTGGCGCCGGGTATGATCATCCTGATGAAGCCTATTCGTTTGGAACGGCCAATGTATACAGCAGATTCGTAGACTTCGATGCAGAATGTCATTCCATCGAAGATCAGCAGGAAAGCTGCACGGCATTGTTCAACGCGGCTGATTATCATAAATCGGCCTGGTTCACTTTCACCACCCCAGCCTATTTTGATTACATTACCCTGGCGCTGTCAGGTACCGGAACACCCCAGTATTTCAGTACCGGTTCCGGTGTTCAGCGAAAATTTGCTTTCAACCTTTACCGGGGCAACGCAATGACGGATCCTTACAACAGTCTGCCCCTCGTGCAGGGCTGTGATTCACTGCTCACCAATGGCTACCGCCCGGCCCTGAAACAATTCCTTTGCAGCGACTTAACACCGGGTACCACCTACAGCATCCAGTTATTCTTCCATAAAGACTTTAAAGAAAACCTCCGGCTGGCAATTCTCACCGGAGGTACCGGACCCACAGCCGGCCCCCTGCCGGTGAACACCCTGCCTGCTTCCAATCAACTGGGATTACTCAATCCGTCACCTGCCGGGGCCAGTTATACTTTTTCCGACCGGTTTGGCTGTAACAGCAGGCATACCGATCTTCCCTGTGCACCTGCCAAACCTGCAGGCGGAGTAACGGTGGGCAATACGCTGTATACACTGAGCAGTTTCGCCGCTTTCCGGCTCGACCGTGCAGCCGCCATTACCTTTCAGCCGGGCTCTGTTGGTTGCGGCCCGAGACCGGTGATACGCCTCTTCAGGCATACCCTCACCGGCAACTGTGCTGACCTGGACACCAGCGACCTGGTGGGTACCGCTTCGTACAACCAGGAAATAGAATGCCTGCAGCCCGGTGATTATGTGATGCAGGTGCTGGGCGTATCCACTCCCGTTGGTATTAACGGATACACAGCAGCCAGCATTGCCAATAACAGTAACCAATGCCTGTATAGCAACCTGGGCACCCCATTCAGCGTTTTGATGCGGGTATTTACACGACAGGCGAGCAACCGGTTTTCATTACAGCAGACGGGCGCTTTTGACAGCATCAACCGGTCAGGCAACCTGCAACTGCCGCTTCAGAACGGCATCTCCTACACGGGCAGCCCCGATACGATCGGCTGCCAGCCTACCCTGCGGCCTTTCGATACCACCTGTTCACCACTGAATGATAAAGTTATTTACCGGCAGCTGGTGATCGGCGACAGCGGCATCCTTACTTTCACCGGCCTTACCTACTCCAACAATCCTCCTTTACGGTACCGGTTATACGAAGGAGATGCGAATGCACTGGCTGCTGCCCAGCAGGTCTTTCAATTCCCCGACCGGGTCAGCGGTATTGTACCCAATACGCTTTGTTTCAATGGTGCGCTGTATTGTGAAAATAAATCCACCTGTGTTACGCCCGGCACTTATACTTTCACTACCATGGGTTCCGTGGGAGATGTGGGACGGGTGGATCGCCCTGTTTTTACTTTCAACCGGACAAGAACCCGTTTCAACAGTCCGCTGAACGCCCAGGACATGGGTAGTATCATGGATACCCTGGGTCCGAACGGAGGTACCCGCCGCTCCATCATTGACTACTGGAGTTGTGAAGACAATGCAGTGCCTATCAATGGTTATCAGCCCTGTACCATTGGCGGGCGTCCGGCCGTGAAAGCCATCTACCGCCAGTTTTACCTGAAAGAAAATACGCAGGTACGGATATTCAATACCAGTTTTGGCGGATGGTGCAGTGATATGGCCTTCGGAACCAAAACCCTGTTTTACGGAAAAGCAACAGATGGCCTGGCAGGTCTTACACCGGTAGGAGGTCAATGGAACTGTTTCTCTTCCGCCAGCACCGGCAACAACTGCAGTTTTCTGCCGGCAGGATGGTACACGGTGGTGAGCTATGGCACCGGTCCGAATTATGACAGCACCACCAGGCTTACCAATACCGGCGGAAAGTATAACGGATATGTATCCTACCGGGACGAATTCAGCATTACTATTACACCGGCCTGCCAGGGACCTGTTTACAACCGGCCCTTTAAAGCATCGGTTGCGGCTGGCGGACAGGCTCACCTGATTCAATGGGGATTCCGTGCCATCAGCACACCGGTAAATCCCCGCACTGACACCACTTTTGTATTACCAACAGAAAGATTCAACTGCGTGGTGGATACCCCTTTCAGCAACCATCCGGTCAACAGCTGTTTCGCCGGCGCCAACCGGGTAGCCTACTATGTATTCCGTACCACCCAGGTTAGTTTTCTGCAGATCAACCTGGGAGGTTATACCGGAGCGGTATTTAACCTGGATGTGCGCAGTGACTCCACCCTGCTCACCAGCGCCACTC
Organism: Ferruginibacter sp.; assembly: GCA_041911275.1. GTDB lineage: Bacteria > Bacteroidota > Bacteroidia > Chitinophagales > Chitinophagaceae > Ferruginibacter. The sequence continues at coordinate 25,514 of JAYRPG010000174.1, forward strand.
CCATCCAGCAATGTATTAACCGCGCAGGCTATATCCAGTTCTGCGAATTGCCTGCGGGCACTTACACCCTGGTGGTCTTCGCTTCCGATGCGAATATCTGCAGCAGTGTTACACCCCGTATTTTCATCGACCGGGTGGGATATTCCCGATTCGATTATGCAGCGAACGCCTATGATTTTGGTGCGGTACCGCCCGACAATACCTTTTACACCGGCAAAGTGGGAGATGTCAACCCCCTGAATCCACTCCGGGGCGCCAGTAATGATTTCATTCACTGCACCACCGGTGCTTTTAATACCGATCCATCCAACCAATCCTGCAATACAGCCGTACATCCCTATGTGTACGGCACGGCTGCCGGAAAATCACTTTACGACTCTGCCTATCCCGCAGGTACCTCTATCGCCCGCCGCAACCTGTGGTATAGTTTTGTAGTCAGTGACCCAGGTACGGTGCGGGTACGGGTACTGAACCAAACCAGCGGACGCGGGCTGCAACCTAAATTCGGTGTATACCGGAGCGATGTGGATCCTTCGCTGCCGTTCAGCACGGTAGTTGCAAACGGATTGGCTGATTCCACGATTGCTCAGGGGCTGTCATTTGTAACCCACAATGCCGTGATTTATTACCCGGGTCATTGTTACAATACCAATAATACAGTAAGCTTTTACCGGGACCCTTGTTCGGCCACTCCTGCCCGTTATTATATTATTGTGGAGAATGTTAACGGCTGGCCGGCGGAGCCCGGCGGTCAACTGCCCATCACCCAGATTGAGGTGGCCGTTAGTGTTGATTCGGTGAACCTGGTATTGCCGCGGCATGACCATTACTATAATGCGGGCGATTTCGGCACCGTTGGTGCAGGCACCTATAACGGCGACCAGGATAACTATTCCTGCGCCACCCGCAGGGGACCTGATCCCGTTTTTAATACGTATGGCACCTGCACAAAAACACTGTGGTACAAATTCACCAGTACCATTACCGGGAACGTCCGGTTCAGGATTCGGGTAAACGGTACCGCTACGAACAGTGTTGACCAGGTGCAGCTGCTGCGGGAGGTTATACCCGGCGATTCCACCACTACCGGTCTGAAGTACCAGGCAGCAGCCACGGTGGGCTCTCCGTCGGGAAACTGGGGCCAGACCTGTGTGTCACCGGGTGTGTATTACCTGTTATTAACAGGCTGCAACCGGGTGAATGAGTATGTAACACCGGAAATTGAGCTGATTGAACAGGAAGGCGACTTTTGTTCCCGTGCTGCGCCGGCAGTATTGAATGGCGCAGGATCCGTGAGTGCCAGCCTGCTGGTAAACTGTCATACCATCGGAACAGATTATGGTGAATTCGGGCCAGCACTCACCTGCCCGCCCAATGCCGCCACGGGTGCATATAAAAGCAGTTGGTTCCGGATTGAGATTGGGGGTACAGATACGCTGGATGTAACAACCTTCCTGGTTGAAAATACCAATGCCTCCAGCAGCGATATCAAATACCGGCTGATGACCGGCGACTGCAATGCCATGCAGGAACAAAGCTGCGTTTTCGATGCGCTTACCCAAAACACGTATCAGTGCATGGTGCCCGGGCAAAACTACTATGTGCAGGTGTTAACCCCGTTGCTCAAGAACAATGCGGTGGTGACCGGCACCATTGAACTAAGGTTGTCTGCTATCCCCCATGCAGATACCTGCGCGCCGGTGAACAACTGCCTGATCAATGCAAATTTTGATACTGCCTTTAACTGCAATACCGGTGATTCTGTGAAATTCGTCAACTTTTCCACCTTCGGTAATCAGATTCACTATGAATGGGATTTCGGGTATAACGGACAACAATCCAACGCGGTTTCCCCCTCCTTTTTCTATCCCGCATTACCCGGCAACCAGTCGTATACTGTAAAACTGAAAGCTACCAACCTTGGCTGCAACCGGAGTGATTCTGTAGAAAAAACCTTTGTAATCCCGGGCCGGCCGGATGCCAGCCTCGGACCCGATGTGGATGTTTGCGGCAGCGCAGGACCTGTGATTCTCAGGGCCACCTCCTGGCCCGGTGCCACCTACCTGTGGCAAAACAACAGTACAGCTGATACCTTCCGGGTAACCGCGGCAGGCAACAATAACTACCGGGTACGCATATCCTACAATGGGTGCAGCAGCAGCGACACTGTACGGGTACTCATCAGTAACCTGAGCAGCCGGCCCCTGCAGACCATTTACATCTGCGGAGATTCTGTGCAGGTGGATGTAAGACGCGGGAACAACGAAACTTACTTATGGAGCACCGGCGCCACCACCCGCTCTGTCTGGTTAAGCGAGCCCGGGATTTACTGGGCGGAGGTGATTCATTTTGGCATCTGTACCTACCGGGATTCCTTCAATGTAGTAAAGGTGCAACCGGATCAGCCGCTTGGAAATGATACCACCGTTTGCCTCAGCAACGGAGGATATACACTACATGCGGCCATACCCGGTGCCGTTTCCTATACCTGGCAAAACAACAGCCGGGCAGACAGTTTCCGGGTTACCAGCCCCGGACAATACCGGGTTGCCATCAATTTTGGTAACTGCATATTGCGGGATACGGTTAACATAACCGGCTTCCCGCCATTGCAGCAGGAAGTGACTGATACCAGCATATGTGCCGGGGAAATCTTTTACCTGCCCTGGGGGGGAGAAGCGGCCAGTGCTGGCAGTTACAGTGACACACTCCGGTACGGTGGTGGCTGTGACAGCCTGATCAGGAGATATAACATCAGCGTATACCCGAAACCGGATATCGGCCCGGATACCACCCTGTGTTTCAGCAATGGCAGCAGCCTGATCCTGGATGCCACAACACCCGGAGGCACCGGCTACAGCTGGCAGAACGGCGAAACTACGGCACAAATTACCGTAACGACCCCCGGCACCTACCAGGTACAGGTTCTTTTTGGCACCTGTTATGCATCCGATACAGTAACTGTAACAGATTTCACTGCTCCCCAATTACGGATCACCGATACCACCCTTTGCAGCGGGGGCAGCATCCTCCTTCCCTGGGGTACAACCGTAAGCCAGCCCGGTAACTACAGTGATACCCTCGCCTTCAGCAATGGTGGCTGCGACAGCCTGGTGATGATTTACCGGCTTAGTATACTACCTGGAATTAACCTGGGCAATGATACAACCGTAGAGGTTTGTTCAGGCGATGTGATCAACCTGGATGATTATTTCCCCGGGACCGGGCTTATCAGAAACTGGACCCTCAACAATCAGCCGGTAAGTAACCCATCTGCCGTGAGCAGCGGAGGCAGTTACCAGCTCATTGCACAACTGCCCGGCGGTTGCCTGGATACCGCCCTGTTGGTACTGATAGTGAACTCACGGCCGGCACTCGGAAATGATACCCTCCTGAATCGCTGCGGACAATTGCCGGTGAACCTCTTATCCAATTACCCTGTTGGCGGATTGACCAGCACGTGGACGACCGGCGGAGTACCGGTTATAAACCCTTCAGCTGTTACAGTGGGTGGATTATACCAGCTCACCGTTTCAAACAGCAGCGGCTGCCGGGATACAGCCAACCTGCAGCTGAATATTTTCAATACACCGGCATTGGGGAATGACACCAGTCTTTCGGCCTGCTCCGGAACTTCCCTTGATCTCAGCGGTTTGTTTATTACAACCGGACTGACAGTCCACTGGACACTGAATGACCAGACCGTGCCAGACTCCGCTGCCGTACAACAAACCGGGCGCTATGTGCTGGTGGCCACCAATAGCAACGGTTGCAGTGATACCGCCCTGGTGGATGTACTCTTTCATCCGCAACCCCATGCCGGCAATGACACCACCCTGCGGCTGTGTGGCCAGCAATCCTATAACCTTGTTTTACTGGAAGCCGGAGGCAGCCTCGTAACTGACTGGTTCATTGCCGGGCAGCCGGTCAGTAATCCTTCGGCTGTAGCTGCAAGCGGATTGTACCAGCAGGTAATCAGCAATACCCAGGGCTGCAGTGATACAGCAGCGGTAAACCTGCAGTTACTGTCGGCACCTGTACTGGGCGCAGATCAAAACCTGTCGATCTGTGCGGGATCAACGGCTGACCTCACCAGCCTGTACAACACAGGAGGACTCCCGGGCAACTGGACACAGAATGGAGACATCATTGCAACACCGGGCAGTATTTCGCAGCCAGGTCTTTACCAGCTGCTGGTAACCGACAACAACGGATGCAGTGATTCAGCACAGGTAACGGTAACGGTTAATCCCTTACCCTGGGCCGGCCGTGATACCATCGTATATCGCTGTGCAGGCAACTCGCTGAATCTTGAAAGTGTTTTTCAATACACAGGCACCACGGGCAGCTGGTTTACGGCTGGCCAGCCGGTGGGGAATCCGGCCGCTATTTCTGCAGCAGGTTTGTATGACAGGAGCGTTCTCAGCCCGGAAGGGTGCAGGGATACTGCCCGGCTGGAACTGATACTGAATCCGGTACCGGTGCTGGGCGAAGACAGGCAGATAATCGTGTGCCCGGGAACCGCTACCGACCTGAACGAATTGTATATAACCGGCGGGTTCCAGGCAAACTGGACCCTGAATAGCCTGCCGGTTGCAAATACTGCTGCCGTATTTACTGGAGGAACCTATCAGCTTATAGCATCCGGCTCAACCGGATGCAGCGACACCTCCCTGGTAAATATCAGCTACCACCCGGTACCGGATGCCGGCAGGGATACGGCGCTGCAGGTTTGCCCCGGACTGCCTGTGAACCTGCTGCAGCTCAACCCTGCGCCGGGGCAGTGGAGCTTTTCCGGCACGGTAGTGACAGATCCGGGAAATGTGCTCAACAGCGGCATCTTCCAGCTGGAAATGATGAATGCAGAAGGTTGCCGGGACACGGCATTGGCGAATATTACCCGGTTGAACGCTATACAGCTCGGCGCTGATCAAACCATCAGGTTCTGCAGCGACAGCAGTGTTAACCTGAACAGCCTGTTCCCCGGATCGGCAGGCAACCTCAATGCATGGATCAGCGGTGGCCAGCCCTTTCTGCAGCCCGAGAACGCCACGGCAGCAGGACTCTATACCCTGATCAGCACCAATACCAGCAGCTGTTCAGATACCGCTAATGTGCTGCTTGTCAGCCACAGTGCCCCCGTACTGCTGGTGAATAACCCGGCCCCGCTCTGCATCCCGCAAACAACTGATCTGACCGCAGCTTCCGTAACAGCCGGTTCAGAACCGGGACTGCAGTTCAGCTACTGGACAGACAGCCTGGCTTCCCAACCCCTGGATAATCCGGCAGCCGCTAAGGCCGGAAGGTATTTCATCCGGGCTGTCACCGCGGAGGGCTGCCGGAGTACACGGCCGGTGGATATACGCGAGTATCCTTTACCGGTAGTAAATGCAGGCCCGGATAAAGCACTCTGCAACATAGACAGCACCACCCTGCTGAAGGTGGCCGTTTCAGGGCAGACCGGTAATGCCATCATCCGTTGGGAGCCTGTTCAGGCAGGCGGCATAACAGATCCCGGCAGCGCAACCACGATGGTACAGCCTACTGTACTTCCAGCCATCTATACAGTTACGGTAACGGATGAATCCGGCTGCGGATATACCATCATAGACAGTGTAAGGCTTACCCGCCAACCACCCGTACAGGCTTTCGCGGGCAACGATACCATCGCCGTTGCCGGGCTTCCCCACCAGCTTTCGGCTTCCGGAGGCGTAAGATATCTCTGGACGCCTGCAGAACCGATGAATAATCCTGGCATTCCCGATCCGCTGGCAGTGATACAACAGGACAGTATACGCTTTACCGTTACCGTATGGGACCAGTTTGATTGCAGCGGCACCGCAACCATCCTGGTAAAAACCTATGCAGGTATCACGTACTATGTACCCAGCGCATTCTCACCCAACGGGGATGGGCTGAATGATGTATTCCGGCCTATTCCGGTGGGAATAATTTCCACCGACCTGTTCCGGGTGTTCAACCGGTACGGGGAACTGGTGTTCGAAACTAACCAGTGGATGAAAGGCTGGGATGGCACCTATCGCGGGCGGGCACAACCTGTGGGCAACTATGTTTGGATGATCCGGGGCCGCGGACGGAACGGTAAAGTAATAGAGATGAAAGGGAATGTGGTACTGGTGCGGTAAAGCAGCCGGTTTTTCAGTGCTGCAGGCCCCGGCAAATTCCCGCTACAATACCCGGACCTTCATATATAAAGCCCGTCCACACCTGCACCAGGGAAGCGCCGGCCTCCATTTTTTCCCGCGCATCCGCGGCGGTAAAGATGCCGCCGCTTGCGATGACGGGTAAACGGCCACCGGTTTTTTCATGAATATAGCGCACCACTTCCGTACTGCGCTGCTGAACGGGCCGGCCACTCAGTCCGCCGGCACCGATCCGTTCAATAACGGCCGGGGGTGTACGCAAACCTTCGCGGCTGATGGTGGTATTGGTGGCTACAATGCCATCCAGTTGTATTTCCAGGGCCAGGCTGATCACATCATCCAGCTGTTCGCGGGTGAGATCGGGGGCGATTTTGAGGAAGATGGGACGGGGGGAGGAAAGTTGACGGTTGACGGTTGACGGTTGGCGGGAAGCGGGCGGAATGGTGAATTTTGAATGTTGAATGTTGAATGTTGAATTTTCATTCCCGGTTAATGATGTATTATTTTCAATATCTGCATTTAATTGCTGAAGGCGGGTAAGGATATTCCGCAGTGATTCCTTATCCTGCAGTTCGCGGAGACCAGGGGTGTTGGGGCTGCTGACGTTGACCACGAAATAATCTACATAGGGATGCAGGGCCAGGAAGCAGGTTTCATAATCCTGCCAGGCCAGTTCGTTGGGCGTGGTTTTGTTTTTGCCGATGTTGCCGCCGATCACCAGCGCAGGATGCGGGAGGCCGGAGGCGGATGGCCTCCCCCCGCCACGCGTTGAACGATGGCGGATGGCTGACTGGGGATGGATCACCCCGGATGCTTCCTTCCCCGTTCCCCGTTCCCTGTTCCCTGTTCCCTGTTCCTGCGCCCGCCATTTACGGAGCCGTTCGGCCACCGCCTCCACGCCTTCGTTGTTGAAGCCCATGCGGTTGATGAGGGCTTTGTCTTTCGGCAGGCGGAAGAGCCGGGGCTTCTCATTGCCTGCCTGCGGGCGGGGTGTAACGGTGCCGATTTCCACACATCCGAAACCCAGTGCCTCCAGTTCAGCCAGCCAGCAGGCATTTTTATCAAACCCAGCCGCAAGGCTCACCGGGTTGGGAAAGCGGATACCCGTAACCGTTCGTTCCAGTGCAGGACTGCTGATAACCCCTCCGGGGAAGAATAGTTTCTTCAAAACAGGGAGACGGCAAACCAGCCGGAGGGCGTTCATGGAAAAATAATGGACCTTTTCGGGATCGAAGCAGAAGAGCACTGAACGGAGCAGCCTGTACATGGAAAACAAAGATAAATGAGTTTGTTTTGTTCATGGGAAAACCTAACTTTGAGCAAGAAAGTTGCATAAACAACTAAAAGTTCACCGGCTGCCGGATGGCAGCGGAAACACCGCAGCAAACGGAGCGGAAACCCGCAGCGGGCCGGAGCATACCCGGTTGGCGCGGTGTTGAAGCGAACAGCCGGAACCGCTGCTGCCCGGCGCTGCGCTGCCGACAGCCCCAGAAAAAAATCACAACATGCAGGACGCCTATATTGTAGCCGGATACCGCACCGCGGTAACAAAAAGTAAGAAGGGCGGGTTCCGGTTCACCCGGCCCGATGACCTGGCGATCCAGGTGATCAAAGGATTGCTCGCATCCGTGCCGCAGCTGGACCCGCGGCAGGTGGATGATGTGATCGTGGGCAATGCGGTACCTGAAGCCGAGCAGGGCCTGCAGGTTGGCCGCATCATCGCGGCCCGGGCGGTGGGTGTACATGCCCCGGGGATCACCATCAACCGTTATTGTGCCAGCGGGCTGGAAGCCATTGCCATGGCCACGGCCAAAATCCGCACCGGGATGGCCGAATGCATCATTGCCGGCGGCGCCGAGAGCATGAGCCTGGTGCCCACCGCCGGATGGAAAACATCGCCGGCCTTCTCCATTGCCCGGGATGAACCCGATTATTACCTGAGCATGGGCCTTACAGCCGAAGCCGTGGCGCAGGAATACCAGATCAGCCGCGAAGACCAGGACCTCTTCAGTTTGCAGAGCCACCAGAAGGCTGCCCGGGCCATCAGCGAAGGGCATTTCCGGAGCGGCATCCTGCCGATAAACGTGGAACAGGTGTACCTGGATGAAAAAGGCAGGAAACAGCAACGCAGTTATGTGGTGGATACCGATGAAGGGGTGCGGGCCGACAGCACCCTGGAAGGGCTGGCCAAACTGAAACCGGCCTTTGCCGCCGGCGGCTGTGTCACCGCGGGCAACAGCTCGCAAACCAGTGACGGGGCGGCTTTTGTGGTGGTGATGAGCGAAAGGCTGCTAAACAGCCTGGGCCTGAAACCCATCGGCCGGCTGCTGAACAGCGCCTGCGCAGGGGTGCAGCCGCGGTTGATGGGCATCGGACCGGTGGAAGCCATACCCAAAGTGCTGAAGCAGGCAGGGATGCAGTTACAGGATATCGACCTGATTGAACTGAATGAAGCCTTTGCTTCCCAATCGCTGGCCGTGATCCGCCAGCTGAGCCTGGACCCGGATAAGGTAAACATCAACGGGGGCGCCATTGCCCTCGGCCATCCGCTGGGCTGTACCGGCGCCAAACTCACCGTGCAGGTGCTCAACGACCTGAAGCGGCTGGGTAAAAAATACGGCATGGTGACGGCCTGCGTGGGCGGCGGACAGGGAATAGCCGGCATCATTGAACGCATCGACTAAAACACCCGGAGCTTGCGCAAGCAGCCTGAACATATGAACCCCTGAAAGCTGCACCCGGTTTGGTACCGGCGTGAATGATCTGAAGGACTGCGGATACCCGGCAGTCCTTTATTCTTTTACGGCATAGCGGCAAAACGGCTATTTTTACAGTATAAAAAACCACCCCATGACGGAATCCAAAAGGCAGAAACAGGTAGCCGGGCTGATCAACGAAGAGCTCAACGACATTTTCAGAAGAATGGGCCTGAACATGATGGATGGGGGCATGATTTCGATTGCTTCGGTAAAGGTTACCCCCGACCTCCTGGAGGCGAGGGTGTACCTGAGCATGTTCCAGGTAAAAGACAACCAGCAGGTACTGCACCGCTTTGAGGAAAAAAACCGCGAAATCCGTAAGGAGCTCGGCACCCGGGTGCGGCACCAGCTGCGCAGCATTCCCGAGCTGAAATTTTTTATTGACGATACCCTCGATTATGTATTCAAAATGGAATCCCTGTTTAATCAGCTCAAGAAAGAAGAGGGCGGCAAGCACGAAGAATGAGGCGTGATGAGGGAATAAACCATTGATCATTCACGATTCACCATTGACGATTCTCGATTCATGTATCTCCGTTTTGCCTGGCGTTACTTCAAAGCCAAAAAATCGGCCAATGCCATTAACCTCATTGCCTGGGTAACGGTGGGGGTGATTGCTTTTGCCACGGCCTGCCAGATCCTGGTGCTGAGTGTGTTCAATGGCTTTGAAGGACTGGTGCAATCGCTTTACAGTTCGTTTTACACCGACTTAAAAGTGCTTCCGGCAAAGGGCAAGACCTTTGCCCTGACGCCCGCGCAGCTGCAGGCCCTGCGCAGCCATCCGGCGGTGGCCGGACTAAGCCGGGTGGCAGAGGAAAAAGCGCTGCTGCAGCATGGTGAGCAGCAGTCGGTGATTTACCTCAAGGGGGTAGACAGTGCCTATACCCGGGTTACCGGGGTGGCGGGAAAAATTTTCCAGGGGCGGTTTGATCTGGGGGATGCAGAACAGCCCGGCCTGGTGCTGGGCTACGGCATTCAGCAGGCGGTGGGACTGAACCTGGACGACCGGATGCAGGCGCCGGAGCTGACGGTGATCCTGCCCAAAAAAGGCAGGGTATCCCTCAACGATCCGCTGCAATCGCTCAGTGAAGGCCTGGTAACGGCCAACGGTGTTTTCATCATTCAGCAGGAGTTCGACAACAAATACGCCCTTACCGATATCGGATTCATGAAGCAGCAACTGGGGTTGGCAGCGGATGAGTACAGTGCCCTGGAGCTCCGGCTCCGCGCCGGCCGGGATCCGGAAACCGCCCGGGCACAGTTGCAGCAGCTGCTGGGCACCACGTACCGGGTGCAGACGCGTTATGAGCAGAACCAGAGTTTGTACCAAACCATGCGGATGGAGAAATGGTTCATCTACGCCGTGCTTACCCTGATCCTGATTGTGGCGGCTTTCAATATGATCAGCGCGCTCACCATGCTGGTACTGGAGAAAAAGCAGGACATCAGCATCCTGCAGAGTATGGGCGCCTCCCGGGGGATGGTGCTGCGGATATTTCTGAGCGAGGGCTTGCTGCTGGCGGGAATCGGAGCCATAACGGGCATTGTGCTGGCCCTGCTGGTCTGCTGGCTGCAGGTGAAATACCACCTGGTGAAACTGGAGGGGGGCACCTTCCTGATCGACTACTTCCCCGTGGAATTGCGGGTGAGCGACTTCCTGCTGGTGAGCGGTACGGCAGCCCTGATCGCGTTTTCGGCCTCCTGGATGCCGGCCCGGAAAGCGGCAGCGCAGCCCGCTTCACTCCGCTGAATTTTCAATAATCACCGAGGGTTTCGGGCAGCTGGGCCAGGGCTTTGGCCAGTTGTTCATCGCTGGGGGCGATGCCATGCCATTCGTGGCTGCCTTCCATAAAATCCACGCCCTTGCCCATTCCCGTTTTCATCAGGATCACCACCGGCTTTCCTTTTCCGGTGAGGGTTTGCGCATGCCGGAGGGTTTTCAGCACTTCATCGGTATCGTTACCGTTTTCGAGCATCACCACTTCCCAGCCAAAGGCGCTGAACTTATCGGCCAGGTTGCCCAGGGCCATCACCTTATCCGTGGGGCCATCAATCTGCTGACCGTTCCAGTCAACCGTAGCGATGAGGTTGTCGACCCGGTGATGGGCCCCGAAAAGCGCCGCCTCCCAGTTCTGGCCTTCATCCAGTTCGCCATCGCCATGCAGGGAGTATACGAGAGCGGGATCGTTATTGTATTTTTTGGCCAGGGCCGCACCCAGGGCAACGCTCAGGCCCTGACCCAGCGAACCGCTGGACATGCGCACGCCGGGCAGTCCCTCATGGGTGGTGGGATGACCCTGCAGGCGGCTGTTGATGCGCCGGAATGTTTTCAGTTCTTCTGTGGGGAAGTAGCCGGACCGGGCCAGCACGCTGTAATACAGGGGCGAGATATGGCCGTTGCTCACGAAAAACAGGTCTTCCCCTACCCCGTCCATACTGAACCCTTCCGCCCGCTTCATCACGGCGAAATAAAGCACCGTCATGAAATCGGCGCAGCCCAGCGAGCCACCGGGGTGACCGCTCTGGGCGCCATGAACCATCCGAACAATATCCCGGCGTACCTGGGAGGCAATATCCTGTAAACTGTGCATATCCTGATTTTTTTTACCGCTGCAGGCAGGATTCCGGAAAAAAGGAGAGTCTTATTAACCAGAGCAGGCCAACAGCGGGTTCGCGGGCAAACCTACTTCAAATAGGCACAACGGCAAAGACAAAATTGAAGATTCAGGTACTTGTTGATAATAAGTTGACTGATTTGGCGTTGAAGGATAAAACAGGTGGATTTTAATATTGAAAATCAGTTTGAAATTTTTAAAATCGCCTCTTTTTGCCTATGTTGCGGAGCCGAAAAGGTGATGCGCTGTACCCTCCCCTGAGAACTGCAAGTTTTAAACACTAATTGAGTCCCTGGCATGGTTTATACATTATTAAGCGGCGCGTTGGCTTTTCTGATTACCTTTTTTTCTATCCCGGTGATCATCCAGGTTGCCCGGCAGAAGAAAATGTTTGACGAACCGGATGAGCGGAAGGTGCACAAGATGGTGATCCCCACCCTTGGCGGGCTGGGTATTTTTGCCGGTTTCATTCTTGCCACCCTGCTGGGGGTACCCGTTGCCAGCCCGGAGTTGCAGTATTTTGTGGCCGCCGCCGTGGTGATTTTTTTCCTGGGCATCAAAGACGACATTCTCGTATTATCTCCTGCTAAAAAATTCATTGGCCAGCTGGTGGCCGCCGGTATTGTGATCAAGTTTGGCGGCATCCAGATTACCAGCATGCATGGCTTCCTGGGCATCGGGCACCTGCCGCATGCCGCCAGCATTGTATTTACCCTTTTCACCATTGTGGTGATCACCAATTCCTTTAACCTGATTGATGGCGTGGATGGACTGGCCGGCAGTCTGGGCCTGCTGACCTCCCTGGTATTCGGCAGTTATTTCCTGTATGCAGGTCAGCTGATGTATGCGGTGATGGCTTTTTCCCTGGCCGGGGCCATTGCCGGATTCCTGATCTACAATTTTTCGCCGGCTAAAATCTTCATGGGCGATACCGGGTCGCTGCTCCTCGGGCTGGTGAACGCCATCCTGGTGATCAAATTCATCAATATTGCCGGAAATCCGGCGAGTGCCCTGCCGCTTTCCGCGGCTCCTGCCATTGGTTTTTCCATCCTGATTGTTCCCCTGTTTGATACCCTGCGGGTGTTCAGCCACCGGATACTCGACCGGCGTTCACCGTTCAGTCCTGACCGCACCCATGTGCACCACTTCCTCCTGGAACTCGGATTCAACCACCAGCGCATCACCCTGCTCTGTGTAGCCACCAATATCCTCTTCATTGCACTGGCCCTGGTATTCCGGAACACCGGCACCACGGCCCTCATCGGCATTATCCTGGCTGTTGCCATCCTCCTGGTGGCGGTGATCTATTACAGCCGGCCTTCAGCCCGTGTGATCCGGGCCCGGATGACGGAAGAGAACCGTCTGCAAACCCGGGGTAAAATCATCAGCCTCACCCCTGAAGTGGAGATTGCCGAAGCGGCCGATTAATCTCCCCTCTCCTTTATTTGTTCATGTCCCGGGCTTCTGCTGCCTGCCGCGGCGTCTTTGCCGTTTCAATCTTTTGATTAGCTTTGCAGCACTCAAAAAAATGCAAATATGTCAGAAGAAGTAGCTTTGATTCAGGCAGATACAGAAGATTTGATGAAGAAAGCCATCAACCATCTCGAAGCCGAGCTGGTCAAGATCCGTGCAGGTAAGGCCAATCCCAATATGCTGGATGGCATCATGGTAGACTATTATGGCAGTGCCACCCCCATTGCCCAGGTAGCCAATGTTTCCATCATGGATGCCCGCACCATTTCGGTGCAACCCTGGGAAAAGAACATGCTTTCGCCCATCGAACGGGCCATCATAGCCGCCAATATCGGCATCAACCCGCAGAATGATGGCAACATCATCCGCCTCTTTCTGCCGCCCTTAACCGAAGAGCGCCGCAAGGAACTGGTGAAGCGCTGCAATCATGAAGGCGAGAACGCCAAAGTATCGGTACGGAATATCCGCCGCGATGCCATTGAACACATCAAGAAACTGCAGAAAGACGGCCTGAGTGAAGACACGGCCAAGGATGCGGAAGCCGATATCCAGGAACTCACCAACCGCTTCATCGCGGTGGTGGAAAAGCACCTGGCAGCCAAGGAAAAGGAAATCATGGCGGTTTAACCCCACGGTGCAGGAAGACATTGAAACAGGGATGCCACAAGCATCCCTGTTTTGTAAATACCGGCTGAGCGATCCCTCGGTGCGGATCAGCCGGTAAATGCCGGCAAAGCCGTTAACTCCTCCAGTTTGCCTTCCTGTAACCGGAAAGCCCGGCAGGCATTGCCATTGGTGATGGCGAGAAAGGGCACCTGGAGGGAGAGATTATACCTCAGCGCCTGGTCCAGTACGGCCTGCGAAAGCGGTACAGCAGGTTCTTTGCATTCCACCAGCAGCCAGGGCCGGTGATGGCGGCTGAACACCACAATATCAAAACGCCGGCTCAGTTCGCCCTGACGGATCGTTTTTTCCACCGCCAGCAGGGCAGCAGGATAGCCACTTACCTCCACGAGGAAATGAATAAAGTGCTGGCGCACCCATTCTTCAGGAGTGAGGGCCACCCAGCGGCGGCGGATCAGATCCCAGATCTGCTCCTGCTGCTGATGCCGCCTCAAACGCGGTTGATAGGCCGGATAGGACAAAGCGATCATGCGGGGTAAAAAAATTATTGTACTTTTATCTTTAACCTTTTACTGAACCAGCCTCCGGCTGAGCACAAATAAACAAATTAACCGCTAAAGCATAAACAGATCATATGAAGACGAAAGAAGAAATTGTACAGAACTGGCTACCCCGTTACACCGGCGAAAGTCTGGAGAACTTTGGCGAATACATCCTCCTCACCAACTTTTCCAATTATGTGGAGATGTTTGCGGAATGGAACCAGGTGAAGGTGATTGGCCGCGACCGCCCCATGCAATGCGCAACGGCAGACAACATCACCATCATCAATTTCGGAATGGGCAGTCCCACGGCCGCCACGGTGATGGATCTGCTGAGTGCCATCGAACCCAAGGCCGTGCTGTTTCTCGGCAAATGCGGCGGCCTGAAAAAAAGAAATAAAATCGGCGACCTGATCCTGCCTATAGCGGCCATCCGCGGTGAGGGGACCAGCAACGACTACTTCCCGCCCGAAGTACCGGCCCTGCCCTCCTTCATGATGCAGAAAGCCATTTCCACCACCATCCGGGATTACGAATGTGATTACTGGACCGGCACCGTGTACACCACCAACCGCCGGGTTTGGGAACATGATGAAACCTTTAAAGAATACCTGCAGAAAGTAAGGGCCTACGCCATTGATATGGAAACGGCCACCGTTTTTACCGTGGGGTTCTACAACAAAATCCCCACCGGCGCCCTGCTGCTGGTGAGCGATCAGCCCATGGTACCCGAAGGCGTGAAAACAGAAGCCAGTGATAAAAAAGTGACTTCTGAATATGTGGAACGCCATATCCGGATTGGTATCGATTCCCTCAAACAGCTCATCAATAACGGGCTTACCGTAAGGCACCTGAAATTCTGATCGGTTCCGGTTGCTTCACATGGCGCATTATTATCCTTATCCAGTTCTGCTCGATTTTACCCGGCAGGTATTCCGGCAGATGGGCTGCAGTGAACCCCATGCGGATACCGCTGCAAAAGTGCTGCTCGCGGCAGATCTGCGCGGCGTGGAAAGCCATGGCATTGCCCGCCTGCAGGGCTACCTCAAACTCTGGGAGGCCGGCCGGATCAAGACTACACCGGATATCCGCGTGGTGCATGAAACCCCGTCTACCGCTGTGGTAGACGGCGACCAGGGGCTGGGCCTGGTGGTGGCGCCCGCCGCCATGGAAGTGGCCATCGGAAAAGCCCGCACCGCCGGCACCGGCTGGGTGAGCGTGAAGAACAGCAATCATTTCGGGATTGCCGGTTACCATGCCATGCTGGCCCTTCCCCATGATATGATCGGCATTGCTTTCACCAATGCCTCGGCCACCGTGGCCCCTACCTTCAGCAAAGAACGGCTTCTCGGCACCAACCCCATTGCCGTAGCCATCCCCGCCGGAACAGAAACCCCGTTTGTGGCCGATTTCGCCACCACCACTGCCGCCAACGGCAAACTGGAAGTGCTGCAACGCAAGGGCGAATCGGCCCCACAGGGATGGGTACAGGACCAGGAGGGCAAGCCCAGCACCGACGTTTTTGCCCTGAAAAACGGGGGGGCCATGCTGCCCCTCGGCGGCGACCGGGATCACGGCAGCCATAAAGGCTATATGCTGGGCGCCGTGGTGGATATTTTTTCTGCCCTGCTCAGCGGCGCCAACTACGGCCCCTGGGTTCCCCCCTTCCCGGCCTACCTGCCCATGCCCGAAGACCAGCCCGGTGAAGGCATCGGTCATTTTTTCGGGGCCATGCGCATCGACGCCTTCCGGCCGGCAGAAAGCTTTAAAACGCACATGGATCAATGGATCCGCCGCTTCCGGTGTGCAGCCCCGGCCGAAGGTTTTGACAAAGTGCTGATCCCCGGTGATCCGGAACGCGAAAAGGAAGCCATCAGCCTGAAACAGGGCATCCCCCTCCACCCCGAAGTGCTGCAGGACCTCCGGCAACTTGCCCGCTCCCTGAACCTCTCCCCGCTCAACGAGTATTAGTATAGTGTTCAGGTAGGATAATGATTTGGCCGGGCATATTCATCCCGGTATTTTTGCAGCGCAAAAAACGGAATCATGAAAATTATGAAATTCGGCGGCACCAGTGTGGGGAAGCCGGAACGCATGCATGAAGTGGCCCGCCTGATCACGGCCGATACGGAACAGAAAATCGTGGTACTGTCGGCACTCAGCGGCACCACCAATGCCCTCGTGGAAATCAGCCGCTCCCTTGCGGAAGGCGACCGGCACGGGGCCCGCCAGCAGATCGCCCACCTGGAACAGCACTACCGGCAGTTTGCGGAGAAACTGGTGCAAACCGAAGCAGGACGGGCAAAAGCCTCCGCCATCATCCAGGAGCACTTCGAATTTCTGAACATCATCCTCAAAATATCGTTCAGCGAAGCACTGAACAAGGATATCCTGGCCCAGGGCGAACTGCTGAGCACGAAACTGTTCAGCGCCTGCCTGGAAGAGAAAGGCATTGCACACGAACTCCTGCCGGCACTGGATTTCATGACCATCGACCAGTTTGATGAACCCCAGATCGGGAGCATCAAGGTAAAACTCTCCCAATTGCTCAACCGGCACAAAGACAAAGCCCTCTTCATCACCCAGGGATACATCAGCCGCAACGCCCGCGGAGAAGTGGACAACCTGAAACGCGGCGGCAGTGATTATTCCGCTTCCCTGATAGCCGCGGCAGTGAATGCCAGTGTTTGCGAAATCTGGACAGACATCGACGGCATGCACAACAACGATCCCCGCATTGTTCAGAAAACCGTGCCGATCGATCAACTGAGTTTTGACGAGGCCGCTGAGCTGGCTTATTTCGGCGCCAAAATCCTGCACCCGGCGAGCATCTGGCCTGCCCAGTTTTACAATGTGCCGGTACGCCTGCTCAATACCCTGCAGCCCGATGCGCCGGGCACCCTCATCACGGAAAAAGCCGCCAGCACAGGCCCCAAAGCCGTGGCCGCCAAAGACGGCATCACGGCCATCCGGATCAAAAGCAGCCGCATGCTCCTGGCCTACGGCTTCCTCCGCAAGATTTTTGAAGTGTTCGAGAAATACCGCACCCCGATTGATATGATCACCACTTCTGAAGTGGCCGTGTCGCTCACCATTGATCACGATGTACACCTCAGAGAAATCATCCGGGAACTGGAACCTTTTGGCACGGTGGAGGTAGATGCCAATCAAACCATCGTTTCCATCGTGGGCAACGCCATTAACCAGGATCAGGATGTGCTGGCCCGTATTTTCGGATCACTGGGCAAACTGCCCATCCGCATGGTGAGTTACGGAGGCAGCCACCACAATGTGTCGCTGCTGGTACCCCGGCAGTACAAGGAAACCACCCTGCAACTGCTGAACAAGGGTTTATTTGGCCTGGACTAAGCCTTCAAAACATCTCCCTCCGCCCCGAAATCGTAAATTTCCGGGGCTTTTTTATCTCATTACAACCTTGATATTCAATGGAAAACAACCAATCTGGCGCGATCTGCAGGAAAAAATAAAAAAAGTATTCTTACGATACAATAACCTTTTCGATCGTACGTTTTCTATGTGGTTTTTCATAGGATATTGGATTTAAAACGGGCAGAGATTTCTATCTCAGCCCTTTTTTTTGCCCCCTGCCCACCCATCCACCCTGGCCAAAGGTGCAGTGCAGTTCAGCCGGTCACGTGCAGCAAAAAAAAGGTTGCCGGAAAAATCTGGCAACCTGAATTATTTCTTACCGGAAAACCATCACCGGTTTTCAGCAACCCCCTTACTTAAATAACCAGCATGGCATCCCCGTAGCTGAAGAAACGGTACTTATCCTTGATCGCCTTTTTATAAGCTTCCATGATGAGGTCGTAGCCGCCAAAAGCGCAGGTCATGATGAGCAAACTGGTTTTGGGCAGATGAAAATTGGTGACCAGGGCATCGGCGATGGAAAAATGGTAGGGCGGGTGAATGAACATATTGGTCCATCCTTCAGAAGGCTTCAGCAGTTTCTGCGCCGTGAAGGACGACTCCATGGCCCGCATGGTGGTGGTGCCCACCGAGCAGATGCGCCGGTTATCGGTTTTGGCTTTATTAACGATGGCACAGGCCGTATCATCAATCGCATAATACTCGGCATCCATCTTATGTTTGCTGAGGTCTTCCACCTCAATAGGCCGGAAGGTACCCAGCCCGGTATGCAGGGTGGTTTCCGCAAAACGGATACCCTTGATCTCGAGGCGCTTGATCAGTTCCTTACTGAAATGCAGGCCGGCTGTTGGGGCAGCCACTGCGCCCTCGTGCTTGGCGTAAACCGTTTGATAGCGCTCCCGGTCTTCTTCATCAGGTTTGCGCTTGATGTACTTGGGCAGCGGGGTTTCTCCCATAAACTCCAGCATCTTGCGGAAATCTTCTTCCGTACCGTCCCAGAGGAAACGAATAGTACGGCCCCGGCTGGTGGTGTTGTCGATCACTTCGGCCACCAGTTCATCGTTTTCGCCGAAATAAAGTTTATTGCCTACCCTGATTTTACGGGCCGGATCCACGATCACATCCCAGAGGCGGTTGGGGCGGTTCAGTTCACGGAGGAGAAACACTTCAATTTTGGCACCGGTTTTTTCCTTGCGGCCATACATGCGGGCCGGAAACACTTTGGTGTTGTTCACCACCATCACGTCCTTGTCGTCGAAAAAGTCAATGATTTCGCGGAAATACCGGTCTTCAATTTTGCCGGTGCTGCGGTGTACCACCATCATCCGGCTGTCTTCACGTTTCTTGGTAGGATTCTGGGCGATGAGATTCAGAGGGAGGTCGAAACGGAACTGGCTTAATTTCATGTGTATCAAATATATTTTGTGTTGATAATCACATGCCTGTTGCTGTGGAAACAGCGATGTAGCCTGCCGGGGCAGACGCTTATCATGTTACGGCATGATTTTTAAAGAGTGCGAAGGTAAGATAAAAAGGAATACGAATATTTCAGGCTTCCGGCAGGGAGCGGCCCGGGATGGCGCGGATCAGTTCCTGCGTGCAGGCATGGCGGGGATGGCGGTATAACACATCCGAATCGCCTGCCTCCACGATGCGCCCGGCCTGCATCACCATCATCCTCGGACAGAGGTAGCGCACCACCGCCAGGTCGTGCGAGATAAAAAGCGCGGAGAACCCCAGTTCAGCGCTGAGGCGGTTGAGGAGGTTCAGCACCTGCGCCTGGATGCGCACATCCAGGGCACTCACACTTTCATCAAAAACCAGGAAGGAGGGCTCGGCCGCCAGCGCCCGGGCAATGCAGATGCGCTGCCGCTGTCCCCCGCTGAACTGATGCGGGTAACGGTGCCGGTGATCGGCCGGCAACTGCACCTGTTCCAGCAACTGCACCACCCGCTCCTCCCGCTGCCGGCGGTTGCGGAGGGTTCCCCGCACCAGGATGGGCTCAGCAATGGCTTCCCCGATACTGAGCCGGGGATTGAGCGACCCGAAGGGATCCTGGAAAACAATCTGCAGTTCGCTGCGGCGGTGCCCTCCGTACCGGATGGGCATGCCATTCAGCAGGATGGAGCCTGAAGCCGGTTTTACCAGCTGCAGGAGCGCTTTGGCCAGGGTTGACTTTCCGCAGCCGCTCTCTCCCACCAAACCGAGCATCTCACCTTTACTCACGGTAAAGCTTACCCGATCCACAGCGCGGTATGGCTCCCGGGTTTTACCCGTGAATGAACGGTGCGCCGGGTACTCCACCACCAGGTCCTGTACTTCCAGCACCGGCTTCGGGTTCACTAAAGGATCAGCAGGCGCCGGGGTCGCGAGCGGAGTGGTCCATCCGGCTTCCAGGCCGGCATCACCCACCACGGGCAGCGGTTCGCCCCGCAGGTAACGGGCGGGCCGGCAGCTGAGCAAGGCGCGGGTATAGGGATGCCGGGGATTTCGCAGCACCTGCTCTACCGTTCCGGTTTCAACAGCCTCGCCGCGGTACATCACCAGCACCCGGTCGGCCACATCGGCCACCAGGCCCAGGTCATGGGTGATGAACAGCACCGCCATCCCCCGCTCCTGCTGCAATTCCCGGATCAGTTCCAGTACGGCCCGCTGTACGGTAACATCCAGTGCCGTAGTGGGTTCATCCGCGATGAGGAGGGCAGGATGACCGCTGATGGCCATGGCGATCATGAGCCGTTGCTGCTGTCCGCCGCTGAGCTGGTGCGGATAACGACGCAGGACAGCGGCGGGGTCGGGTAAACGCACCCGCTCCAGCAAACGAAGGGCTGTTTCGCGGGCGGCAGACCGGCTGCAGGCCCGGTGCGCCCGGATGGCCTCTGTCAGCTGGGCGCCGCAAGTCATCACCGGGTTCAGGCTGGTCATGGGTTCCTGGAAAATCATGGCCACCTGCCCGCCGCGGAGGGAGCGGAGTGCACGGGCATCAGCCTGGAGGAGGTCCAGGACGGGTGCATCGCCAGCCCCAAACCAGGCCTTCCCCTGCACCCGGGCCTGACCCGCCAGCAGCTGCATCAGGGAGAGTGCCGTAACCGACTTGCCGCTGCCGCTCTCGCCGACAATGGCCAGCATTTCGCCCGGCTCCATCGCGAACGACAGGTGCCGCACGGCTTCAACCGGGCCAAATGCGATATGCAAATCCTCAACCTGCAGCAGGGGCATGCCTAAAAGTACAGCAAAACAAGGGAGAAAAGGTGGGCAGACGCCAGCCAGTGCCGGAACCGGAAGCAGGAAGCCCGGATACCCGCTCCTCCCCAATCGGCATTTTCCTTACTTTTGCGCACCCCGGCAGAAGGCCGGACCTATAACCGACCACCTAAACATCTTGATATGGGAAGGATTTTTGAAGTACGTAAAAGCACCATGTTTGCCCGCTGGGACCGGATGGCCAAGCAGTTTACCCGCATCGGCAAGGAAATCGCGATTGCGGTAAAAGCCGGCGGACCGGATCCTGACAACAACCCGGCCCTCCGCCGCTGCTATCTCAATGCCAAGGCCGTGAACATGCCCAAAGACCGGGTGGAAGCAGCCATCAAAAGGGCCATGGGCAAAGACAAAACCGATTACGAAGAAATCGTGTATGAGGGCTATGCACCGCATGGCGTGGCCGTGATGGTGGAAACCGCCACCGACAACCCCACCCGCACCGTGGCCAACGTACGGATGCATTTCAACAAAAACAACGGCACCCTGGGCACCAGCGGCAGTGTGGCTTTTTCGTTTAACCGGATGGGTGAGTTCAAGGTAAAAAACTCAGGACAGAACCTGGAAGACCTGGAACTGGAACTGATTGATTTTGGCCTGGAGGAGATTGGTGAAGACAGCGAGGGCAATATCATCATCCGCACGCCCTTTACCGAATTCGGCAATATGAGCAAGGCACTGGAAGAGAAAAAAGTGGAGGTGATCAGCGCCGAGCCCACCCGCATCCCCGGGAACACCGTGGAACTGTCGGAAGAGCAGGCCAACGATGTGCTGAAACTCATCGACCAGCTGGAGCAGGATGACGACGTTCAGAAAGTATACCACAACCTGAAATAACGGGAAGGATCACCCGCAAAAGCCGGAACCGGTGTCTGAAGATCAAGACAGGGTTCCGGTTTTTTATTTTGCATCCGCGCTGCCCTGCCGCTCTTTTGTGAACTGGCGCAGCAGGATAAAAAGCAACAGGAAGCGGAGCAGGTTCAGCATGAGCATGGCATCACCAGGTTTTCCGCGAAGATCAGAGCCCGGTTTTGCGAAGCAGTTAAGCGTGCATGAACAAACTGTTAAGCCGGGTTATTGTCCGCCAATGGCCATCACCTTTACCGTAAAGCCTGCATTCACCGTTTGTGAACCCGCGTTGTGCACATAAAGGGTTGCACTGTTATCGGTAACGTCTGCCAGATGCATCACCAGGGGCGCCCAGTCGGCGGGACTGCCCGAAACGATCTGGCCGGTATAGGCTTCCGTTTGTCCGCTGAAAGGTTCCGGCCAGCTGATGCTGAAACTGCGCGTCTGTGCCGGCAGAAACTCCCCACTCACGGAAACGGTTACACTTAATTTTTTCAGCTGGAGGCCGCCGGTGTTGCGGATCAGCCCCTTTCCGTTCTGTACGGTGAGTGAGCCGCTGAAGCGGCCGCTTCCGGCCACCTCCAGTTTTTCTGCCGGCGCCAGCACCCCGATACCCGTGTTGCCGTTCTGCAGGATGGTGAGGGCATTGCTGCGGACCTGCTCCGACAGGCCATTGCCCACCTGGAAGATCCGGTTATCAGCCTGGGGCAGCAACGGATCACCGGTGCGGGCGGTATCATTGAACAATCCCGCTGTAAAACTGCCATAAGCCCAGGCCGTATTGCGGTAGCCCAGTGCCATGGCTCCCCGGCCGTAAGCATAGTTGCGGTAGCCTGCCGCCAGCGAAACATCTCCTGCCGCCACACTGCCATCGCCCAGGCCCACCGCGGTTTCTCCATCGGCCCGGGCGCCGTAACCCGCCGCCAGGGTGAAGGCGCCATTGGCCTGAGAGAGGTAGCCCAGCGCCACGGTTGCCGATTCCAGCGCCTTATTGCCATAACCGATGGCAGCCGACCACTGCCCCCCGGCCTGGTTACCCTGTCCGGATGCCAGTGAATAATTCCCCATCAGGCTCTCATCCAGGTCTTCCGGAAAGGCAAAACCATTGCGGAGGGCGCCCTTATTGACCTGCCACAAAAAAATGCGGCCAAAAGCAGGGGGATTGAACAAGGCCGGATTGGCCGCGGCAAACCCGTTGCTGTAAAAAAGCACATTACCGTCTTCGGCGTGCAGGAGGGCCAGCGGACTGGGGGTACCCAGTCCAACGTACTGAGCAAGAGCAAACTGCGAAACAGCCAGGCCAAGCAGCAGGAAAAAGTTTTTCATGACTGGATCAATTTTGTGATAAAGGTAAACCCGGCAACGCAATCCGGAAAATACCACTGCCCTGATGCAGCGGCCAGGCTGGCGGGGGTTATGCAATACCGGACGGGTCCCAAAATTCCTTTAACTTTTCTTTTACATTTTCAAAATATGATTATTTTCATAGCCGGCCGGCCTGAAATGGCGGCTGCATTGTTCAACCCAACCATCCATCAAAATGAAAAAAATCCTTTTCCTCCTGCTCAGCGGGGGTATGCTGGTCAGCTCCTGTCACAAAACAGATGTGGCTACCCTGCCTTCCGACAATGAAGAACCCGCCGCCATCAATGGCCGGCGCTGTGCATCGTATGAAGTGCTGCAGGAAAATATAAAGGCTGATCCTTCCATCCGCCAGCGGATGAATGAAATTGAGGCCTTCACCGGCCGGATGCTGCAGGATCCCGGGTTTATGCAGCGGCTTTCCGGCGACACGATGATCATTCCCGTAGTGGTGAATGTGCTGTACCGAACGAGCACGGAGAACATCAGCCTGAGCCAGATCCAGTCACAGATTGCCGTACTGAACGAAGATTACGGCGGCGCCAATGCCGACATCGCGAAAGTGCCTTCCACCTTTACCGGGGTAAAAGCCGGCGATACCAAAATCCGGTTTGTGCTGGATCAGGTGATCCGGAAAAGCACCAACAAAAAAAGCTGGGGTACCAATGATGCCATGAAGAAGAGTTCACAGGGCGGCATCAACCCCACCAGCCCCACCACCAAACTCAATATCTGGGTTTGCATCCTCAGCAATGGTATCCTGGGCTATGCCCAGTTCCCCGGAGGCAACTCCGCTACGGATGGTGTAGTGATCACCACGCCCGCTTTCGGCAGCCGCGCCAAATTCTCAGGCGGTTATTATACCAGCACCTACGACCTGGGCCGCACGGCCACGCATGAAGTGGGTCACTGGCTGAACCTGCGGCATATCTGGGGCGATGCCACCTGCGGCAGTGACCTGGTAGACGATACCCCGCTGCACAATACCGCCAACTACGGTTGCCCGGCAGCAGGCCACCGCAGCACCTGCACCGGCACCCCCGTGGAAATGACGATGAACTACATGGATTATACGGATGATGCCTGCATGTACATGTTCAGTGCCGGCCAGAAAGCCCGTATGGCCGCCACCTGGGTCACCGGCGGTCCCCGCGCCAGCTTCCGCTGATCCCGGTCCAACGATAACCTATCCGGCGCTCACCCCAACGGGTGAGCGCTTTTTTGTGAGGCCTACCCTGTTACCGGGCAGTGAACAACGTCAGCGGATATCATCAGGCTCCGGGAGGGGGAGCTGCAGGCCCAGCGGTTCAAAATAGTGCTGCCGGGCATTGGAGAAGAACCAGCTCACATCATGCACATCAGCATGGCCATGCGTATCTGCCAGTTTGAACAGAAGCAGGTACAGCAGGCCTGCGGCAGCGCGGGTGTGGATTTTATCATTGATGTATGCCCAGCGCTCAAAACCCGGCACCACACGGGCTGCCCGGTACTCACGGAAAAGGCCATACGAAATATCATGCAGTTCCACGGTGCGGTAAATCCGGTCGCGGCATTCGGGCTGGCCCGACAGTGCATCGCCCAGGATTTCCATGGCGGCCATCAGGCCCACCAGGCCATGGCGTTTATGCGCCGGCTTGCCGGTGAGGGGATGCGGAATCACCAGGGTTTTGTCTTCTTCGGTTTTCCCCACATCGTGCAGCAGGGCCACGATCCGCAATTCTTTTTCCAATTGCGCGGGGTCCAGTTCCAGCTCATGGATGAGGGCAAACAGGCGTCCATAAAACCCCACCGGCGGCTGCCGGAATACCGACTGCACGTTCTGCTCCACCGCCTCCAGGTGTTCATGCAGCATCACGCCACTCCGGCTGTTTTCGTGCCGGTCGGGCATACGGCAGGCCTTCTCCCACCATCCGCTCTGCCGGATCTGCCGTTCCAGTACCTCGTAGTTGAACATGATGCCTGACCGATTCGTTAATTGCTTACTGCAAAAATAATCCCGCGGCGGCAACCCGCCCGGGTTTTTGCCGCTGCCGGCAGCGTTGATCCCGATCATTGCCAGCCGCCGGCTGATGCTTATCTTTACAATGCAACCGATCACCCGCATTCAAATACCGCAGCAATGAAACACTGGATTCCCGCTTCCCTGCTCCTCTTCATCCTGGCCGCCTGTAACCGCGGCGGCGAACAACAGGCTGCAGGGGCCGACAGCCTGCCTCAGCCGGTAGCCGACAGCCTGGCACCCGTTACGGAAGACACCCATTATTTCTGGGAAGTGGATGAAACAGCCCCGAAAGGCTTTGTGATGAAAAAAGCACGGCCGGCTTCGGCGGATTCGCTCAATGCAGCGGCCATCCTCGGTATGCTGAACAGCCAATACCCCGAGCTGAAGATGGAATTGCTGAAATCCTCAGGGGATACCGTTTTCGTCAAAGTGGGCAACAGCAAAATGCTCACGCGGCAAATGGGCTCCACCGGGGCGCAGACCGTACTGGCTGAACTCACCTATAACCTCACCGAAGTGAGCGGTATTCATTATGTGTCGCTGGATTTCGTCCGCGGCGACCACGCCGCCCCCGGTACCTACAGCCGTACAGATTTTGTGGAGGACAACTGATTCAGCAGCTGCTGCCGGTTCCGAAACTGTCGCATGCGTTCTGATCAATGGATAGCTTATTATCTGGGCCTGCAGCCCCCTGCCTCCCTGCCCCGGGGCGTGGAAGTGCTGTGCCCCTATACCGAACCGGCCGTGCAGCAGGTCACGCGGCAGTTTTTCCAGCGCTTTTTCCGGGATAAGCAGCCAAGGAAACTCATCCTGGGCATTAACCCCGGCCGGCTGGGCGCAGGCATCACCGGCATCAATTTCACGGCACCGCGGCAGCTGAGTGAAAACTGCGGCATTGCCCATCCCCTGGGCAACCAGTCTGAGTTGTCTGCCGAATTCATCTATACCGTCATCGCCCGTTATGGCGGGCCCGAAACCTTCTACCGGCACTGGCTGATTGGTTCGGTATGCCCGCTGGGCTTCATCCGCAACGGGCGCAACCTGAATTATTACGATGAGCCCGCCCTGCTGGAAAAAGTGAAACCTTTTATCATTGAGCAGATCAGCCGTCAAACCGAACTGGCCGGGCGTCCGGAAGTGTGCATCTGCCTGGGCGAGGGTAAAAATCTGCGCATCCTGCAGCAGCTCAACAGCACCCACCAATGGTTCAGAGAGATCCATCCCCTGCCGCACCCGCGCTTTGTGATGCAATACAAACGAAAAGAACTGGAAAACTATATCCGCCTTTATCTTGACCGGCTTCGGGCCATCAGCTGAAACGCTGCAGGATGGCGGCACATTCACCCGCATAATGCCCGCCAAATAACACCGCATGCACCAGTAAGGGATACAACTGGGTGAGGGGCACCCGTTCGCGCCAGCCCGGTGCCAGTGGCCAGGCAGCTTCATAGGCGGCATAAAACCGCTGATCAAATCCGCCGAACAATAAACTCATGCCCAGGTCCATCTCCCGGTGACCTACATATACCGAAGGATCAATCAGCACAGGCGCCCCCTGTGCATTTACCAGGAAATTACCCCTCCAGCAATCGCCGTGCAGCAACGCCGGGGGGTCAGCCGGAAACAGATCGGGCAGGCGCAGACAGAGCCGCTCACCGTGAGCCAACATCGCTGCGGAGAAAACACCTTGGTTGACGAGTTGCTGCACCAGGGGAAGCAACCGGCATTCCGCGTAGAAGGATGGCCATTGCGGATGCCGGGTATTGCATTGCGGCAAAAGGCCGATGTAATTATCCGTTTCCCAGCCAAAATCCGGAAAACTGCAGCGGTGCAATGCGGCCAGTCCCACCCCCAGTTCATCCCAGAAAGCCGCACCGGACCGGCCGGGTGCAACCCATGGCAGCAGGAGATACTGCCAACCGGCCACGGTTCCCTGCCGCAGCACTTCCGGCACCTGCAGCGGGGTGTTTTTCTGCAATACCGCCAGTGCAGCCGCCTCCTGAAACAGCATATCCGGATAAGGGTGAACAGGATGGCATTTCAGAAAAAAATCACCGCTGCCCGTACACACATGGAAAGCGCGATCCATGCTGCCGCCAGGGAGCGGATACACGGCGGTGGCCCGGAGGCCGGCCTCGTTGAAAACAGTATGCAGGGAAGCGCTGGTCATGAAAGCAAACGACGGATCAGGGCCGTAATAACGGTGATGCCTGCACTAAAAATCAGCATCGTGGTGATGGGGATATAGAGGCGGAAACCCGCTCTTTCCATCCGGATATCACCGGGCAGCCGGCCGACCCATTGCAGCCAGTCGTGAAAAAAATACAGCAGCGCACCCAGGAGCAGGAGCAGGGCGCCTCCCAGCATCAGGTATTTACCCGTTTCAGCGTTCATGAGATAAAATTAGGCACAGGCCGTCAACCATCCCGGAATTAGGTTGTACTTTTCGGACATGCAAAACGCCGCTGATTATATCCGGTTTTATCAGCTCCGGCCGCACCCGGAAGGGGGCTGGTACGGGGAAACCTACCGCAGCAACGGCCTGATTCCGGAAACGGCACTGCCCGCAGGCTTTTCCGGAGCAAGGCCCTACTCCACCGCCATCTATTTTTTACTGGAAGCCGGAAATTTCTCAGCCTTTCACCGGATCCGCAGTGATGAATGCTGGCACTTTTACGCCGGCGATCCGCTGGAGATCTTCATCCTCCACCCTCACGGGCAATTGCAACTGATCCGCCTTGGCCCTGATGTAGTGCAAGCCGAGCAGTTTCAGTTCGTGGTGCCGGCGCATTGCTGGTTTGCCAGCCGTCCGGCGCCGGGCAGCCGGTACAGTTTTGTGGGTTGCACCGTTGCACCGGGGTTTGATTTCCGGGATTTTGAACTGGCCGGAGCAGACGCACTGGCCACTGATTTCCCCGCCCATGCGGCCCTGATCCGCACGCTTTGCCGTCAATAAAAAAAGACGGCATCCGGCCGCAGGGCCAAAGATGCCGTCATTTTCCGGGCTGATCAGATCAGGCTATGGTAATGCTGCTGTCCAGGTACACATCCTGGATCGCATGCAGGATTTCCACCCCTTCCTTCATCGGCCGCTGGAATGCCTTGCGGCCAGAGATGAGGCCCATGCCGCCTGCCCGCTTATTGATCACGGCAGTGGTGACAGCTTCGGCCAGATCACCGGCGCCGGAGGAGGCGCCACCGCTGTTGATGAGCCCCGCCCGGCCCATATAACAATTGGCCACCTGGTAACGGCAGAGGTCGATCGGGTGATCGGAAGTGAGGTCGGTATAAATCCGCTTGTCATTTTTTCCGTAGGCCGATTCTTTGGTATTGAGGGCTGTATAGCCACCGTTGTTTTCGGGAAGCTTTTGCTTGATGATATCGGCTTCAATGGTTACCCCCAGGTGATTGGCCTGGCCGGTGAGATCGGCGGATACATGATAATCCACCCCGTCTTTTTTAAAGGCCGGATTGCGGAGGTAACACCAGAGTATGGTGGCCATCCCCAGTTCATGCGCCATTTCAAAAGCCCGGCTTACTTCCTGGATCTGCCGGGTAGATTCTTCGCTGCCGAAATAGATGGTTGCCCCCACGGCGGCGGCACCCAGGTTCCAGCTGGCGCGGATAGACGCAAACATCACCTGGTCAAATTTATTGGGATAAGTGAGGAATTCGTTGTGATTGATTTTAACAATGAAGGGAATTTTATGGGCATACTTACGCGACAGCATGCCCAGGCCGCCATAAGTGGTGGCTACCGCGTTGCAGCCGCCCTCAATGGCCAGCCGGATGATGTTTTCGGGATCGAAATAAACCGGATTCTTCGCAAAGGAGGCGCCGCCGCTGTGCTCAATCCCCTGGTCAACCGGAAGGATGGAGAGGTAGCCGGATTGTGCCAGGCGGCCCTGGTTGTACAGGGCCTGCAGGTTACGCAGCACCGTGGGGTTGCGGTCGCTGCCCAGCCAGATGCGGTCAACAAAATCGGGACCGGGCAGGTGCAGCTGATCTTTACTGATGGTTTTGGACTGGTGATTGAGCAGGTACTCCGCTTTCTCGCCGAGCAGGGCTGCAATGGAGGTGGATGGCATAGAATCGTTTGTTTGCGTGCAAAGATAGCCGCCTGCCTGAGCCACGTTTCCGGAGCCGGCCGCGCCGGCTTCAGGAAAGCCGTTGCTTTCTTGAACCGCATTCAGCAGCCCTGCCGGTTCGTTGAAAGGGTTGCAACCAAAACCCGCTGCCCTTATCCGTACTCAAAATCTGCCGGATCAGATAAAAATCTCGCCCTTGAGGTACAAGCGGCAGCGGCCGCCAATGGCCACCCGTTCGGCATTGAGCTGGCGGCAGTACAGCTCACCGCCACGGGCCGAGAGCTGGCTGGCATGCAGGGTGGTTTTACCCAGCCTTTCGCTCCAGAACGGGATCAGCTGGGAATGGGCCGATCCGGTAACCGGATCCTCTTCAATGCCGGAGCCCGGCCCAAAGAACCGGGAAACAAAATCTGCCCGGCTGCCCCGCGCCGTGATGATGATGTGGTGGAAATGCTGCTTCATCAAACCAAAATCAGGGCGGCAATCCCTTACCGCTGCTTCATCAGCCATTTCCACGATCAGGTCGCGGTGCCGGTACAACCCCAGGATGGCCGGATTACCGAGTGACGCGGCAAGCGCATCAGGCAGGTCCGCTACCGGCTCAGGTTTCCAGGAGGGGAAATCAAGCGTGTACAACCCGTCGTTGACGCTTACCCTAAGATGCCCGCTAAGCGAATCCAGCACCAGTTCAGGTCCCTGAAAACCCAGGCATTCGTATAAGGCTGCCGCAGCAGCCAGGGTGGCATGACCGCAGAGATTCACTTCCACCGCCGGCGTAAACCAGCGGATGTGGTAATCAGCTCCGGAGCTGCCGCCGGGTAGGATAAAGGCAGTTTCGCTGAGGTTGTTTTCCTGTGCGATCCGGAGCAGCAGGCCGTCATCGGGCCACGCAGACAGCGGCACCACGGCGGCGGGATTGCCACTGAAAGGGGTTTCCGCAAAAGCATCAAGCTGGTAGAGGGGTAAGGTCATGGGGAAGGTTTTTGCCGGATGTAGAAGGCGGGCAGGCCGAGCCTGAATTTAACCGCCAGCAACCGGATGAAAAAAATGAGCAAAATACAGATGATCCTGGCCGCATCGGCATCCACCTGCAGGTGAAGGAGCAGGAAATACAGCAGTCCGCCGGCAACCGCAGCCATGGCATAAATTTCCTTCCGGAACACGAGGGGCACATGGTTGAGCAATACATCCCGGATCACGCCGCCGAAACTGGCGGTGATGGTTCCCAGGGCGATGCATACCCCCACGCTGAACTGCAGTTCGATGGCCTTTTCGATACCGATGAGGGTAAACAATCCCAGGCCCAGGGCATCGAAGAGGAAGAGCGTGGTGGTGAACCGGCGCAGGCGTGACTCAAAAAAAAGAGAAAGCAGGTAGGCCGTAAAAATGGTAACGGTAGCCGTTTCGTTGCGAAGCCAGCCCACGGGCAGGGTGCCGGTGAGCAGATCCCGCAGGGTACCGCCGCCGATGGCGGTAACAAAAGAGAGAATCAGTACCCCAAAGGGATCCAGTTTTTTCTCCATGGCAAAAAATGCACCCGACACCGCAAACGAGAAGGTGCCCAGCACATCAATGACCTGCAGAAGTCCGCTGTTGAACATTACTGACAAAATAAAGAGAGCCCGCTGTGGCCGCCGGAATCAATCTTGCAGCCGGCAGTATACCGGTGGCAGCGGTTATTCGGCCATCATGGCCTTCACCACCCGGATCACATCTTCCGTATTGGGCTTGCTGAAATAATCGCCGTCGCTGGCATATGATGGCCGGTGATCGCGGGCGGTAAGGGTGCGGGGGGCCGCGTCGAGGTAGCGGTATCCGCCCTGCTCCTCCATCACCTTGTTGAACATATAAGCCGCCGCGCCTCCCGGCACATCTTCATCCACAAACAGGATCCGGCTGGTTTTCTTCAGCGAGTTCAGGATGCGGTGCTGCAGGTCAAAAGGCAGGAGGGTCTGTACATCGATCACCTCGCAGCTGATCTGCATTTTCTGCAGCGCCTCCGCGGCTTCCATCACAATGCGCAGCGTGGAGCCGTAGGAAACAATCGTGATATCGGTACCGCTGCGCAGCACTTCGGGTATGCCGAGCGGCACCGTTATGCTGAGCAGGTTAACGGGCAGCTGCTCCTTGAGCCGGTATCCGTTCAGGCATTCAATCACGATGGCGGGGTCATTGCCCTGCAACAGGGTATTGTACATGCCGGCCGCCTGCACCATGTTCCGGGGCACACAAACGTAAAATCCGCGAAGGGCGTTGATGATCATGCCCATCGGGGAGCCGCTGTGCCAGATCCCTTCCAGCCGGTGGCCCCGGGTGCGCACGATGATGGGACAGCTCTGTGCCCCCGCCGTGCGGAAATGGGTGGTGGCCGCGTCGTCGCTGAGCGGCTGCAGGCCGTAGAGCAGGTAGTCGAGGTACTGGATTTCGGCAATCGGCCGCAGCCCGCGCAGGGCCAGCCCGATTCCCTGCCCCATGATCGACAGCTCACGGATACCCGTATCCGAAATACGGTCCGTTCCGTAACGGGCCTGCAGTCCGGCAAAGCCCTGGTTCACATCCCCGATATAACCCACATCTTCCCCGAAGGCGGTGACCTTATCGTTGCTGGCAAACAGTTCGTCGAAATAACGGTTCAGGATTTCATAACCGTTGACATAAACAGGGGTATCGGGATATTCAGCCCGGATTTCCGGCACCCGCAGGGCCGAGCGGCTGCCCTCGTTGTAGAGATAACTGTTGTACAGCCGGCGGTTTTCGGCCATGAGCTGCGCATAATGTTCCTGCAGACTCCGGGCGGCGGGTACGGCTCCGGCAATGTCGAGGGCCGTAGCCAGGGCCTTCATGACTTCGCGGCGGAGGGGTTCTTTGTGCTGTTCCAGTTCCGTGGCAATCTTCTGCACTTCGGCAGCGCCTGATTCCGGCAGCTCCGCGGCCAGCGCCCGGAGACGGGGCACACAAGCGGCGGCCTGCTGCTGCACCGGTGCGAGGAATTTTTCCCAGGCACGCTGCTTGCTTTCCTTCACAAACAGCTTGGCCTGCATTTCGATATCGTTCAGTTCCTGCTCTTCCGCCAGGGAATTGGCCAGGATCCATTGCCGCATCTGCCTCAGGCAGTCCCATTCTTTTTCCCAGGCCAGCCTTTCTGGATTTTTATAACGTTCATGGCTACCCGAAGTGGAATGTCCCTGCGGTTGTGTGATTTCTTCAATATGAAACAGGGCGGGGGTATGGGTATCCCGGATTTTCTGGATGGCGGGTTCAAACACTTCGCACATGCCTGCATAGTCCCAGCCTTTCAGCCGGTAAATGTCCAGGCCGTTGGTCCCCTCTTTTTTCTGCATGCCCTGCAGGGCTTCGGAAACCGAACCCTTGGTGGTCTGGAACTGCTTGGGCACGGAGATGCCATAGCCATCGTCCCACACAAAAATGGCAAGGGGTACCTGCAGCACGCCGGCGGCATTCACCACCTCCCAGAAATGGCCTTCACTGGTAGAGGCGTCGCCGATGGTGCAAAAGCAGATTTCATTGCCGTTATCGCTCAGGTCGGTATGGTGGCGGAAAGCCTCTACTTTCCGGAACAGTTTGGAAGCCAGGGCCAGGCCCAGCGCCCGGGGCATCTGCCCGGCGGTGGGGGCCATATCGCTGCTGCTGTTCCGCAGGCGGGCCAGGGGCAGCCAGTTGCCGGCTTCATCCACATTGCGGGTGGCAAAATGGGCATTCATCTGTCGGCCGGCGCTGAAGGGATCGTGTGCAGGATCGGGGTCGGAAAAAAGCTGCGAGAAATACTGCTCCACCGAGGCAATGCCCGCAGCCATCATGAAGGTCTGGTCGCGGTAATACCCCGCCCGGATATCTCCCGGCCGGAAAAACTTGGCCACCGCCACCTGGGCCACTTCCTTTCCGTCGCCGAAGATGCCAAACTTGGCCTTGCCGGTCAGCACTTCCTTGCGGCCCAGCAGGCTGGTTTCGCGGCTTTCACAGGCAACCCGGTAATCTTTCAGCACTTCCTGGCGGAAATTTTCAAAGCTCAGGTTTTCAAGCAGGGCGGCTTCATTTCCGGTTAAGGTTTCCATGCGACAAATGTAGAGTTTTAGGTTGCACGTTTTGTTAAAAATATCCAAACGAAACCACATTTAGAAGGGTTTCTGCCTGAAATTGTATCTTTGGAACAATATTTGAAAATTGAGGTTGGGTATGAAAAAATTTTTTACACTTACCGCACTTGTTTCGATAACATTTATCAGCCAGGCACAGGTGATCGGCACCTCCAGCACTCCGCCCGCAACGGCTACCGCCCAGCCTGACCTGATCGCTTTCAAGGAGCCGGAGTTTGATTTCGGAAAAATTCCGCAGGGCAAACCGGTTACCCATTTCTTTGAGGTATACAACATCAGCAAGGATACCGTACGGATCTCGAATGTACAGGCCAGCTGTGGCTGCACCACCCCCGAATGGGAGCGCAACAAGGTGCTGGGCCCCGGTGAACACACCCAGATTAAAGTGGGCTACAATGCGGCCGCCGAAGGTCCGTTCACCAAAATGATCACCGTTACCTACAACAACAACCTTTCCAAATACATCACCATTAAAGGCGAGGTATGGAAAACACCGGCCAGTTCAGCACCGGAAAACAATGCGCTGAAAAGCCTGCAGGAAGACTGATTCCTTTTTTACTTTTGTTCACTTTTACTAAACTGAAAAATAACATGAAAAAAATTTTCTTCTCTGCCGCAGTGGCAATGCTGGGTATGACTGCCTTTGCGCAGGACAAAGTGGCTGATGTGGCCAAATTCGACTCCGAAACCATCAACTTCGGTAAAATCAAACAGGGCGTCCCCCAAAAAGGCACCTTCACGGTTACCAATATTGGCAAAACCCCGCTGATCATTGAGCAGGCCAACCCTACCTGCGGCTGTACGATTTCTGATTACACCAAGGAGCCCATTGCTCCCGGCAAAACCGGTGTGATCAACGCCACCTACAATGCAGCTGCCATGGGTCATTTTGAAAAACACCTCACCGTGAAGTTTGCGGGCATCAACGAGATGAAATCCATCACGTTCACCGGTGATGTGCTGGCTGCTGAAGAGTACGACAAAATGAAAATGGAAGACGCCAAGGCATCCAAAGAAAAAGAATCAGCTGCCACCGTTGCCCCGGTCAGCAAAACGGCTGCCGCCCCTACCGCCAAAAAGGCCCCGGTAAAAACGCTGAAAAAAGCAGCGAAAACCAATTGAGGATTTTCAGATCAACCTGATAAAAAAAACCGGCAGAAATTCTGCCGGTTTTTTTATGGTTCGAAAAAAGTACTTGCCTTGCTTTACACCGCAAAACTCTCGCCGCAACCGCAACTGCGGCTGGCGTTGGGATTGTTGAAATAAAAGCCTTTCCCGTTGAGTCCGTCGCTGAAGTCGAGCTCCGTGTTCACCAGGTACAGAAAACTCTTGAGATCGGTGACGATCCGGATCCCCTTGTCTTCGAAGGACTGGTCCATGGGCTTTTGCTCATTATCGAAATCCATTTTATAGCTGAGGCCGCTGCAGCCCCCGCCCACCACGCTCACGCGCAGGAAATAGCTGGGGTCGTCGGCGATACCGGCATCCTGCATCAGCCGGATGACTTTTTCGCGGGCCTTGTCGCTGACAAAGATGGCGTTTTCAGTAGCTGTCATATTCAATGCTTTAAGGGTGACGGGGCGGGCGCCGATCAGTGCACTACGCCGTCTTCAAACTTGATGGCTTCCATCCCGTTTTTCACGCGGTAATCATTGATGGCTGCCTTGATGGCGTCTTCAGCCAGTACCGAGCAGTGAATTTTAACGGGCGGCAGGTTCAGTTCTTCCACGATGTCCATGTTGTCAATTTTCAGGGCTTCGTCTACCGACTTGCCTTTCAGCCATTCGGTGGCCAGGGATGAGGAAGCGATGGCAGAGCCGCAGCCAAAAGTTTTGAACTTGGCATCGGTGATGGTGCCGGTGTTTTCATCCACTTCAATCTGCAGGCGCATGACGTCGCCGCATTCAGGAGCGCCCACCAGACCGGTGCCCACATTTTTCTTCGCCTTGTCCAGGGTGCCCACGTTTTTGGGGTTCTGGTAGTGATCGATTACTTTTTCCGAGTATGCCATAGTAGTATGCGTGTTAATGGTTGATTAAAGAGATAGGTTGAACAGTACCGGTTTAATGATGTGCCCACTCAATGGTATTGAGATCGATGCCCTCTTTATACATTTCCCAAAGGGGGCTCATTTCGCGCAGTTTCAGCACCGTATCACTCACCGCCTTGATGGTGTAGTCAATCTGCTCTTCGGTGGTGAAGCGGCCCAGGCCAAAACGGAGTGAACTGTGCGCCAGGTCGTCGCCCAGGCCCAGGGCCTTCAGCACGTAGGAAGGCTCGAGCGAAGCCGAAGTACAGGCCGATCCTGAACTGAGGGCAATGTTTTTGTTAAAGCCCATCATCAGGCCCTCCCCTTCCACATACTTGAAGGAAATATTGGTTACATGGGGCAGGCGGTGTTCCCGGCTGCCGTTTACATAAGCTTCTTCCAGTTGCATCAGGGCATTTTCCAGTTTGTCGCGGAGCACGGAAATGCGCTGGTTATCCGATTCCATATCAAGCCGGCAGATTTCGCAGGCCTTTCCGAAGCCCACAATACCGGGCACGTTGAGGGTACCGCTGCGCATGCCGCGTTCGTGGCCGCCACCGTCCATCTGGGCGGTAACTTTTACGCGGGGATTTTTGCGGCGTACATAGAGGGCGCCTACCCCTTTGGGACCATACATTTTGTGGGCGGTGAAGGCCATCAGATCAATGCCGTCCTTGTTCACATCCACCGGAATTTTGCCTACCGCCTGCGTGCCATCGGTAAAGAACAGCACACCATGACGACGGGCGATGGCGCTGATTTCTTTCACCGGCTGCAGGGTGCCGATTTCGTTGTTGGCATACATGATGGCAATGAGGATGGTGGTGGGGCGGATGGCGGCCTCCAGTTCTTTCAGGTCAACCATGCCCTCCGGATTCACGGAGAGGTAGGTGACTTCCGCGCCCTGCTTCTCCAGGTGCTTGCAGGTATCCAGCACCGCCTTGTGCTCGGTAACGGCGGTAATGATGTGGTTACCCTTGCTGGCATACATTTCAAACACGCCCTTGATGGCCAGGTTATCGGCCTCCGTGGCGCCGCTGGTGAAGATAATTTCCTTGGGATCGGCGCCGATCAGTTTGGCTACCTGCTCCCGGGCATAATCCACCGCTTCTTCCGCCTCCCAGCCAAAGGGATGGTTCCGGCTGGCCGCATTTCCAAAATGTTCAATAAAGTAGGGAGTCATGGCCTCCAGCACGCGGGGATCCATCTGCGTGGTGGCATTATTATCGAGATAAATCGGCAGTTTGAGCATAATTGTTTTGCT
Source organism: Ferruginibacter sp. (assembly GCA_041911275.1). Taxonomy (GTDB): domain Bacteria; phylum Bacteroidota; class Bacteroidia; order Chitinophagales; family Chitinophagaceae; genus Ferruginibacter. The sequence goes on from JAYRPG010000174.1 coordinate 62,051, forward strand.
TTTTTGAGTAACACGAAATTACTGTAAAAGGTTTATTTTAGGCCCCGGAAGCCCCGTCCGCAAGATCATTTTACGGATTTCGTAAACAGCTCCCCTCCTTTCATATGTTAAAAGTAGAACATATCGGAATCGCGGTCAGATCTCTGAGCGATGCCATTCCGCTTTTCGAAAAACTCCTCAACGCTCCCTGCTATAAAACCGAGCCCGTGGATTCAGAAAAGGTCAACACGGCTTTTTTCCGCCAGGGCGAAACCAAGATTGAACTGCTGGAAAGCACCGATCCGGCGGGTGTGATCGCCCGGTTTGTGGAGAAAAAGGGGGAGGGCATGCACCACATCGCTTTTGAGGTGGCCGATATCCATGCCGAAATGTCACGGCTGAAGGCCGAAGGCTTTACCCTGTTGAATGAAACGCCGAAGGCGGGCGCCGACAACAAATGGGTGTGCTTCCTGCACCCCAAAGACACCCGGGGCGTGCTGGTGGAACTTTGCCAGGACCGCGGAACCGGCTAAGCCTGTTGCAGGAAGGGATTGCTGCGCTTTTCGACGCCGATGCTGGTGGGCTCGCCATGCCCGCTGTACACCACCGTTTCTTCCGGCAGCACGAGCAGGCGGGTACGGATGCTGTTGATCAGGGTGGCATAATCCCCGCCGGGCAGATCTGTGCGGCCGATGCTCCCGCGAAACAGCACGTCGCCCCCGATGAGAAAACCCTGGGCGGCACAGTAAAAACAAAGGTGCCCCGGCGAATGACCCGGCGCTTCCAGTACCTCCAGTTCATCATCACCGAGTACGATACGGTCGCCGGCTTTCAGAAAAATCAGCTCCCCCTGGTAACCCTCGAAGGGCATGCCCCACATCAAACCAGAGGCCGGCGCAGCATGCAGCATCTGCTCCTCCTTCCGGTGCATCTGAGGCCGCAATCCCCAGGTTTCGGCCACAAACTTATTGCCGAACACATGATCCAGGTGGCAGTGGGTATTGAGCAGCAGCTTCGGGCGGAGGCCGTGGGCCGTGATGAACTGCCGGAGCTGTTCCCGTTCTTCGGGATGATAACAGCCGGGATCGGCGATGAGGCAATCCTGCTGTTCATTGTACAGCACATAGGTATTTTCGGCAATCGGACTGAATACAAAACTTTTGATCTGCAGCATCGGATGGGTTTTGAGCCAGGTTTTTACGGATGGGCGTAATCACCTAATTTTATTGTTCCTAACGTCAAATTTAGTATGCACAGAATCAACAGGCTGATTTTTTCCGGATTGCTGCTGGCTGCAGCCGGCATTTCGAGCGTTTCGGCACAGGTGGTGGAAAATGTACGGTTCGGAAAAAACCGGGTTCAGTATAAAAAATTCAAATGGCAGTATTACCAGAGCAGAAACTTCAACACCTTCTTTAACCAGAATGGCCAGGAGATCGCCAAATTCGTGATGCAGGTGGCGGAAGAAGAGCTGCCGAAAATTGAAGAGTTTACCGAATACAGCCTGCAGCGCCGGGCCAATATTGTGGTGTACAACGAATACGCGGATATGGCCCAGTCGAATATCGGGATGGACATCGACTGGCAGAACACCAACGGCACCACCAAACTGGTGAACAACAAGATGGTGGTGTATTACAACGGGGATCACGCCCATCTCCGCAACCAGGTGCGTCAGGGCATTGCCCGCATCATCACCGACAATGTGCTTTTTGGTGAAGACCTTGGCGAGTTTGCCGGCAACCAGGCCCTGCTCGATCTGCCCCTCTGGCTCACCGACGGTTATGTGGATTATGCCGCCGTTAACTGGAGCACCGCCCTCGACGATGAACTGAAGAGCGAAATCCTCAGCGGCAAGTACAACCGCTTTTACAAATTCGCCTTCCAGAATCCCCGCCTGGCGGGTCATGCCTTCTGGTACTTCATCGAGGAGAAATACAAAAAGGAAAATGTTACGTATTTCCTCTACCTGGCGCGGGTGTACAAAAACCTGAACCGCGCCAGCCTGCAGATCTGCAATAAAAAATTCAAAGACCTGCTGGCCGAGTTCATGGAATACCAGGAAGAAAAATACGAAAACGATATCCGGCGCCGCCGGGCCTATCCCAAGGGCCAGGCCGTGGAAAGTTTTGACATCAGCCCCCGGCAGGACTACTACCGCATCAACATGAACCCGCAGAAGAAAAACAACTCTTATGTGCTAGTGGAATTCAAAAAGGGGCAGGTGAAGGTGAAGCTGTATGAGGATTTTGAAGTGTACACCCTCCTGAAATACGGCACCCGCAGCCGCCGCAATGAAGTGAATCCCGATTACCCGCTGCTGGCCTGGGATCCCAAGGGTACCCGCATCGCGGTGATCTACCAGCAGGAGGGCCGCCTCAAGCTTTTTGTATACGATCATGTTACCCGGATCAACTATCCCAAGCTGGATCTTACGGATCAGTTCCAGCAGGTGCAGGATGTGAAGTACATGCTCGACAGCCGCACGCTGCTGCTGAGTGCCACCAAAAACGGGCACAGCGACCTGTTCAGCCTGAACCTGGAAAATGAGAAAATCCAGCAGCTCACCAATGATGTATATGCCGATCTCGATCCCACCTATGTGGCCTTCCCCGGCAAGAGGGGCATCCTCTTTGCCAGCAACCGGCCCTCCGGCGATGCCCGCGGCGGCGATACCTCGGTACCCAGCCATTACCGCTACAACATCTTTTTTGTAAGCGATGCCAGTGCCAAGGCGGAGCTCAACCAGATCACCCAGCTCACCAACCTCAAATACGGCAATGCCCGTATGCCCATGCCCTATAACAGCAGTCACTTTACGTTTGTGAGCGATGAGAATGGTGTGGCCAACCGCTATGCCGGCTTCTTCACCACCCAGGCAGCCGGGCTGGACACCCTGGTGCTGATCGGCGACAACATCCTCCGCAACCCAACCGAAAAAGAGGTGGACAGCGTGCTGCGCGCCAATAAAAAAACCGATATCGACTCTGTTGCCGTGGTGGCCGTATCCCAGGATTCGGCCTACAGCTTCCCGCTCACCAACTACGAAAGCAACCTGGCTGAAACCCGCGTGGCCGGCGACAACAACCAGGTAAGCGAGGTAACCCGGCAGAGTGATGAGAAAACCCTCTACAAACTGAAAATTGATGAAATGGCCCTGCGCCGCCGCAACATCACGGTACCGCCTACCTCCTATATGAAACGGGTGGTGATGGCCGATAAAATTGAAGCGCAGGCCGCCAGCCAGTTCGATCTGCCGCTGCCCGGCGACAGCACGAAGAAGGCGGAAGACAACCTTTTCCAGAATGAATTTGAGGAAGAAAAACGCGACAGCCTCAGCGGCCAGGTGGTGGCTTCCACGCCGGTGCCGGCCTACAATGTGCTGAAAGATGCCCGCCTCTATCCCTACAAGCCGGTAAAATTTGGCGCAGATTATGGCGGGGTGAATTTCAGCAATTCCATCCTCTTCAACCGTTACCAGTCGTATGCAGGCGGCGGCGGTCCCATCATGCTGGGCACCAGCACCCCGCTGAACGGACTCATCCGCCTGGGCACTTCCGAGCTGATGGAAGACCTGAGGATTTTCGGCGGCTTCCGGATCTCCACCAACCTCAACGACAATGAATGGCTGTTTGGTTTTGAAAACTTCCGCCGGCGTTTCGACTGGGGCCTCACCTATTACCGGAATGCCGAAGAGGTGGGCTTTGATCTGGGCGACAACCGGGCTCATCCGGGAAAAATTTTCACCAACATTTACATGGGCAATATTGCCTATCCCTTCGACCGCACCAAAAGGATCAGCCTTTCGCTTGGCATCAGAAATGAAACCAATGTGCTTCGGACGGATTTCACTTTCGATCCCTCACTGAAAATTCCCAACCTGGTGCGCCGCTTTGCCCTCACCCATGCCGAGTTTGTATACGACAACACCACCAATCCCACCCAGAACATATGGGAAGGGCTTCGGTATAAAGTGTACTTCGACTGGAATACCGACATCAGCAAGGAGAAGAACAGCAGCGGCAAATACAATTTCAACTGGGGCTTCGACACGCGGTATTATTACCCCATTCACCGCAACTTCATCTGGGCGGGCCGTGCCGCCGGTGAGTTCAGCTGGGGCAACCAGAAAACCATTTACTACCTCGGTGGCGCCGACGGCTGGCTGATGTTTGGCAGCAACATGAAAAACGACGGCAATTACCGGTACTTCAATGCCAACAACAGACCGGCCCCGGATGTGAACTATGCCTTCCAGAGCCTGCTGGGTAACCTGCGCGGCTTTATCCAGAATGTGGCCAACGGCAACAATGCGGTGATCCTGAACAGTGAGTTCAGGCTGCCGGTATGGACCACTTTCTTCAACCGGCCCATCAACAATGCCTTTGTGCGCAACTTCCAGCTGGTGCAGTTCATCGACCTGGGCACGGCCTGGAACGGCGCTTATAAAGGCATCAGCCGCCCCTCCACCATCTACGGCAACCCGCCGGTGCAGGTGCAGACCCGGGTGGGTGGAATCGGCCCCTTTGCCGGCGGTTATGGCTTCGGCGCCCGCAGCATCGTACTGGGCTACTTCCTCAAATTTGATGTGGCCTGGGAGATGAACGGCATTTTCCGGGGCAAACCCCTTTACTATTTCAGTCTCGGCCTCGATTTTTAAGCCGCAGACGGCATAACCTGAAAGGGCCCGGCTTCATCGCCGGGCCCTTTTTTACAAAACAGGATGGAAGTGGGCAAGCCGCAGTTTTGCCAATCATTCCAGGTTATTCTGTACCGTTAGTCCGGAAGCTGACCACCGTTTTGTGCCGGGGGTGGTTGCATCCCCCGACAGGCTGATCTTCCGGCTGAAATACATCACGGCAGCCAGGATCAGGAAGAGGCCCGCACTGCCAAAGAGCAGCGCTGTATCCTCGAGGCTGATCAGCACATAGATGAATCCGTAGAGGAGGGAAAGGATCAGGCTGAAAGCCAGCACCACTCCCCTTCTCCGGAAAATGCTGTGCACATACCAGGCCAGCAGGCCCAGCGTGGCTGACGCTGCCGCGAGATAGGCCTGGCCGAAAGTCAGGTACTCCGAGAGGGAAAGCAGCAGGGTATAAAAAATCACCAGGGCGAAGCCGATCAGCACGTACTGCAGGGGATGCAGCCCCAGGCGGCTGTAAATTTCAATGAAGAAGCACACGAAAAAGGTGAGGGCGATCACCATCAGGGCGTACTTCACACTGCGGTGGGTTTGCGCATAGTTGTCTACCGGCTGGTGCAGCTGCACCCCGAATGCCCCCTGCTCAAACAGTTCAGGGTCGGGCCGGGTGAACACGGCCGGGTAATTGCGGTTATACTGCAGGATCTTCCAGGCGGCGCTGAAACCCTTTGCCCCCACCTGGCTGGAATCCGGGAGGTAATGGCCGCAGAATGACGGATGCGGCCAGCTGCTGCTGAGCTGTACCGTGGTGAGTGACCCGGCCGGCACAAACTGCAGCCGCTGGCTTCCTTTCAGGGACAACTGCACACTGAACCCCACTTCTGTGCCGGAAAAGAAATCGGCCGTCAGCGGTACCGCCGCGCTGATCCCGGAACTGAGGAGTCCGTTGGCCGGCACACCCGGTTCCGCCAGCAGGAGGCTGTCGTTCCATTTCAGCGCCGGCTGATCCCGGATGCCCCGGAAATCATGAATGCCGAGGCAAAGCCGGGCCTCGCTGAGCCGGAGCTCGGCCAGGGGTACAGGCAGGGCTTCCTTCAACCTGAATTGACCCTGCAGGCTGAGCTGGCTGCTGTAAAGCGGAACCGGATAAATACTGCGGTGCTTCAGTTGTGGCAACAGCTCGCCCCGGATTTCCAGGCTGGCGGGCAGCAGGTAAAGCATCTTTTGCTCTCCACCCGCTGTGGCCGTGCCGTAAGGAATCAGCAGGCAGGGCCCGTAGAGGGTTTGACTGCCCGCCCACTTGGCACTCACTTCCTCTACCACTTCGTCACGCCTGTTCTCCCGCTCCCGCACCAGGTCCTGTACAAAAAACGAAGGAATCAGCATCACCAGCACGAGGAAACCGATGAGGATGGATTTGAAGAAATACTTGTTGCGGTTCCAGAAGCCCGCGATGAAGGAGGTATCCATATAGTGTAGTTTTAAAAAGTACTTTGCATTTCAAAGTATAAGGACAAAAAAAATCACTTTGCGTCCCGGATCATTTTTTCCAGCGCGGCCAGGTGTGCCCGGAAGGCGCGCTCACCCAATGCCGTAGCCGAATAGGTGGTGCTGGTTTTGCGGCCGATGAAGCCTTTGTGCACCTTGATGGCCCCGTTTTCTTCCAGGGCTTTCAGGTGACTGGCCAGGTTGCCGTCGGTAACCGACAGCAGTTCCTTGAGCTCATTATAGCTTACCGATTCGTTCACCATGAGCGCACTCATGATGCCCAGGCGCACCCGGTGATCAAACAATTTATTCAGTCCACTGATCCAGCTCATGATGATCGGTTAATGCCGCTGCGGCGCAGCGTTGCGTTCATGGCGGTACCACATCAGGATACCGTACACGATGTGCAGGACCCCGAAGCCGGCGGCCCAGAAATAAATACCATAGCCGGTGAATGACAGGGCCACGAGGCCCAGTACCAGCTGACCATAGCCCAGGTAGCGGATTTCAGACAGGGTATACCGGCTGGCGTTCACCAGCGCGAGTCCGTAAAAAATCAGGCAACCGGGTGCCACCAGTCCGAAAGTGCCAAAATGCATCAGCTTAATCAGAAACAATCCCCCCGCCACCAGCGGCACCAACAAACTGAAACAGAGCCGGCGGGCCGTGACGCCCCAGAGCGGCGCCTGCTGGCGCCGGCTGCGCATCCAGGTAAAGAAAAAAGCACTGACCAGGGCTGCCAGCAGCGTAGCCGCGGCTATGCGGAAGATGACCGTATTGAACAGGAAGATCAAAAATCCGTGATCAGCAACCGTTACCGCAGGGTCGATGATGAAGTCGCGGAAGCCCCGTACATAATCATGCGCGGCCCAGGCTCCGGCCAGCGCACAAAGGCCCGCGGCCACTCCGCTCAGGCCACTCAGGCTGATGAAACGGCTGCTGTTTTCCATCATCTGCCGGATCTGGCGGAGATCATCCAGGGATTGATTGGGTTGCATATAAAAGCACTTTGAATTACAAAGTAAAAAGTAAATATCCGGACCTCCAAATATTTTTTGGCCTCAGCGGCCGGTCAGTACATCCTCGCTGAAACGCCGGAAAATGGCATCCAGATCCACCGGCAGGGGATCCTCATAGTAGATGGCGGTGGCATAAGTTTCATCCCGGAGGTCGGGAATGCGCCGGTCGGGTTCAAATCCGCCGCAAACGGCGATGCAGGTAGACTGGTCTTCGCCATAGGCAAAATGCACCCGGAAAATATAAAAACGGCGAGCTTGGCCGCTGATCACCGCTGAGCGCTCGCCGAGTAAACTGAAGCGGGCCTCTTCCATACTGACGTTATCCTCCGAAGCCGCATGCCGTACGATATAGGTTTCGGCAAAGCGGGGCTGCTGCCGGAACTCAGCCGGAAAATACCGCAGTAACGCTGCCTTCTTCATTTCTTCGTACATCCATATCCGGTAGTCGGGCAGGGCGGCGGTTTTCCAGATCATGGCCGGCGCCACCGGCTGCCGCATCTTCAGCAGTTCCAGCGTGGCCAGCAGGTTCAGTTCCGGATCCTGCAGCTCCTGGAACTGGCGGAGCCGGCTGATGGCCGCAGGGCCGCCGAGCAGGCCCAATGCCCGCACCAGGTCATCGGTGTACAGGGGATATCCCCCGGTATGCGTTTGCAGATACGCCAGGCGGCGGGTGGCTGCCTCCAGCAGGGCGGATGCATGCGCCTTCAGGAAACTACGGTGCAGGCAGCCACTGTCGGTCAGCCGAACGGTGAGGTAAATCAATCCCGGGCCCAGGAGGCTGTCGCTGTACAAAGATGTGAGTTGCGGCAGGATGTTGGCGCAAAGCTCAAGGCTGTCGCCGAGCCAGAAATACAAACGGGTGGGGCTGCCGGTACGGGGTGGCGACTGCAACAGCAGTTCCTTTACCATGGCCGCAGCCCCGGCATTGCGGTTGGAGGCCAGTACCTGCAACAGGAGCATTTTTTTGGCTGAGGCGGCGGGCAAGGCTTCATATGCCTGCGCAGTGAGTTTCTGTACGCTGCTGCTGTCCAGCTGCTCCAGCCCAAAGGCCAGCCGTTCAGCAGCCGTGTACACCCGGTCGGAAGCAGAGTCGGCCGCGCGGAGCAATCCCTGCCACAGTAAGGGGAAATCTGCCGGCAGCAGGCTCAGTTCCCGGAAGGCGTTTTCCGCCCCGGTACGGAGGGCACTGTCGTTACTGAGCAGACCGTCCACGATAAGGTCTGTTTTCCGGGTAAACAGCGTGGTGGGCTGCGGCGCACCGGCCACCCGGAAATCTTCGAAAAAGCGGTTTACCTCCGGGCCCGTGAGGTAGGACGAGTCGCCCATTGCGTATATCCGGTAGGGATAGTTGCCATGGCGCAGTAGCCGCACCCGCTTGAAAAAAGGCTTCGCGGCATTCTTTACCATCAGCTCATAACCCTGCAGGGCCCCGTTGACAACCGGCCGCATCAGCAGCAGGGAATCAAATTGTCCCGGGGCGTTCCGGGCCGCTTCGCTGGCGGTATCCGTATAATACTCCGCGCAGAGCGCCGCGAAATAGGCACTGTCGTTTTCGGCGTAGGCATACCGCGGCAAAGGCCCCACTTCCACATTAAAAGTGACCGCAGCCCCCGAATCAAAAGCCAGATAATCGCAGTCGCGGTCAGCCACCGCAAGTTCCTGCAGCGCTGAGTCGGCGGGCTGTAAACGGATACCGGAAGGCGACCAGGTGCTGAAACGCCCGCAGGGAGCGGTTTGCGTTGACCAGCCGCTGCTGTGCCAGGGCAACAGCTGAAAGGAATTGAAAAAGTTGTCGATGGCCGGATCCTCCGCATGCTGTCCGGGTGTCACCACGGCCAGGGTATAGGCCCGGTTCTGCCGGATGAGCACCCGCAGGTGACTCACGGTTACTTCGTCGGCTGAACGAATCAGTGCCCTGAATGACATGGCCTTGCAGCCCTGCCAGGTAAAATAGCGGAGGTCGGTGACGGGGATATCCTGATCCCGGTAGTAGTCCAGTTTGTTGTTGAACACCATGCTGTCAGCCGTGATGAGGTAACCCGGCCTGGTTTCACTGATAAAAACGATACAGTAGCCGGATAGCGCCGGATCCACACAGGAATAGGAGGTGTGCGTAAAGTCCTCGGTATCTTCCATCCCGCCAAGCGCATTCAGGGAAGGGGGTTTCGGGAAGGCAGCCCGGAAGGCACGGAGCGTATCGGTAAATACCGGCCACGAATCCAGGCTGGCGCGCCGCAGCGGCTGATGCGGCACAAAACTGGCCAGGAATCTTTCGGCATTGCCCGCCCGCAACAAAGCCTGCTCCTGCGCGGTGACCATGAGCAGGTAAACGCGGCCCTGCCCGGAAAGGATGATGATGCGGAAAAACTGATTTTTCTGTTCAGCGATCAGTTCGGTGCCCCGCATGCCGCTGGCCGTATAAGGTGTTCCGTTCTGCACCAGGCTGCCATTGACCCTGATCCGCTCCCGGATGCTGTCGGCCAGCACGGAAGTTTCTACGCCGGTCGACGCCAGGGCGGCTACAAAATAGGCCTGCTGGGCGGCCACATCAAAGCAGATCCTGCCCTTGATCCCGGCCATGCCCAATTCCATGTCCATCGGGGCATAAGGCATCAGCACCGAATAACTGCTGTCTTCATCCTGCACCGTTACCCAGTCTGCAGCGGGCAGCGGTGTGGTATCGGCAACCGGATGGAATGGTTCACGGAATTCCTTTGACGGAAGGTGTGCGGAGCGCAACTGCGCCATCAGCAGACAAGGTAGAACCTGCAGCAGCATGCAGCATGAACTCCAACGGCAGATCCGGGTGAGAAACATAACCGAATATAGCAAAGGGCCTGAATAAATCAACCCAGGGTTTGCAGGATGATGCGGCAGGCCTCCCGGATTTCTTCCTCGGTGATCACCAGCGGGGGTACAATGCGCAGGCACTGCGGGGCAAAAAGAAACCAATCGGTGAATACCCCGGATTCGATGAGTGTATCGATGATGCGTTTATTGGTTTCGAAGCTGTCGAATTCCACCGCCATCATCAGGCCGGCGCTGCGCAGGGCTACAATCCGGGGATGCTGCAGCAGGGACCGGAACAGGGCCTCCTTGGCGGGTACCTGTTCGATGAGTTTTTCGTCCAGCAGCACCTCCAGTGCCGCCAGGCCGGCCGCACAGCATACCGGATGCCCGCCAAAGGTATTGATATGCCCCAGTACCGGCTGCCGGGTGAGGGCCATCATCTGTGAGCGGTCGGCTACAAATGCGCCGAGGGGCATGCCCCCGCCCAGGGCCTTGCCCAGCAGCAAAATATCGGGCACCACATCAAACTGCTCAAAGGCAAAGAGCGAGCCGTTCCGGCCAAAGCCGCACTGGATTTCGTCGAACACCAGCAGGGCGCCTGTTTCATTGCATCGCTGGCGCAGGGCCTGCAGCCAGTGCCGATCCGGCCGGATCACCCCGGCTTCGGCCTGGATGGTTTCCACCACCACGCAGGCGGTATCCCCGTTGATGGCCTCCAGGTCATCGGGATCATTATAGCGCAGCAGGCGGGTGCCCGGGATCAGGGGCCGGAAAGCATTGCGCCAGTACTCACTGCCCATGATGCTGAGGGCTCCCTGTGTGCTGCCATGATAACTGTTGCGGAACGACAGCACGCCGGGCCGGCCAGTGTACCGCTTGGCCAGTTTCAGCGCCCCCTCGGTGGCCTCACTGCCGCTGGCCGTGAAGAAAACGGAGTTGAGGCTGGCAGGCAGCAGGCCGGTGATGCGGCGGGCATACTGCACCTGCGGCTGCTCCACCAGTTCGCCATACACCATCACATGCATGAAGCGGGCCGCCTGCTGCTGCACGGCCTGCACCACACGGGGATGCCCATGACCTACATTGCAGACACTGATGCCGCCGATCAGGTCAATCAGTTCGCGGCCATCAGCGGTGCGCATACGGGCACCCGATGCTTCCACCACTTCAAGCGCCAACGGCGCGGGGGAGGTTTGCCCCACATGGGCAAAAAACAACTGCCGGTTATTCATGCGGCAAAGTTCGGCAGGAATGTTGGATATTTGGGGAGTGTTGTGGAGGGGAAGGGGGAATGATGAATTTTGAGTTATGAGTTATGAGTTATGAATGATGAGTTGTGAGTGTTTATCCCTAAACCTCCCTAAACTTTCCTAAACCTCCCTAAACGCTAAACCCCTAAACCCTAAACCCCAAACTCCTCCCCCATGCCCGTTATTCTCCCCGTAAAAGGTGTTTACCCGAAGATGGGTAAAGATTGTTTCATCGCCCCCAATGCCACCGTAGTCGGTGATGTGGAAATGGGTGATGGCTGCAGTGTATGGTTCAACGCCGTTATCCGTGGTGATGTCAACAGCATCCGCATGGGCAATAAGGTGAACGTGCAGGACGGAGCAGTGATTCACTGCACCTACGAAAAAACCCGCGCCCTGATCGGAAATAATGTGAGCATCGGACACAATGCCATCGTGCATGGATGCGTTATTGAAGATAACGTACTGGTGGGCATGGGCGCCATCGTGATGGATGATGCCCGTATCGGTTCCAATTCCATCATCGCGGCAGGCGCCGTGGTGCTGGAAAACACGGAAGTGGAGCCGGGCTCCATTTACGCAGGGGTGCCGGCCCGGAAAGTGAAGAACATCAGCCAGGAACTGATTCATGGCGAAATTGACCGCATTGCCAACAATTACCTGATGTACAGCGGCTGGTTTAAGGATCAGGATCCCGGAGCCGGAAAACCGGAGGGCCCTGCAGAAGGATGAAACCGGAAAATAATTGGCTAATTTAGCAGTATGAAAAAGATCCTCACCGCGCTGGTATGCGTTAGTGTGCTGAGCAGTTGCTCGCTTTTCAAGAAGAGTGAAAAAACCGGTTGCGGCAGCAACGGCAGAAATGTGGGAGCGGAAAAAATCCTGTCCGGCGATCCGAAAGACATGAAGGACGCGAAAGCAGCCGGCAAGGTGAAGTTCAGGGGGTAAATACCCTCTTAGTGATCCCCCGCCCTTTGAATCCGGAACCTCAAAACCCTCATACCTATGTGCTACCATCTGAAAACACCCGTCGGCAACACCGTGGCCGTCATCGACGACAACTGCGGTATTTCCAAGTTCTACGCCATTGCCGACACCCTCTCCTCCGAACTGAAAGTGAATTTCCTGAACCAGGTGGATGATGCCGACAGCCTCGACTGGGATTTCCGTTACAAAAACCAGGTGCTCACCCTGCAGTACAACATCTTTAACGGTATCTCCATTTTTCCCCAGCATCAGAAGAACCTGCACCAGGAAAACAACGCAGTACTGGAAGTGGCCCACTTCCTCGAACGCCGCGCTTACTGATTCACCAGTTGCTTTGCGGAATGCCGCTGAGAATGTTACAATAACTCACGTAACGTTCCGGATGCACTTGCCCCTGCTGTACGGCTGCCTTCACGGCACAGCCGGGCTCGTTCAGGTGCAGGCAGTTATTGAACTGGCATTCCCCGAGGAGCTGCCGCATCTCCGGGAAATAATGGCTCAGCTCCTGCCGGGAAATGTCCACCAGCCCCAGCTCCCTGATGCCGGGCGTATCAATGATGCGCCCCCCTCCCTCCAGGTCGAACATCTCTGCAAAGGTGGTGGTGTGCAAACCCTTGCCACTCCAGCCGCTCACGTCCTGCGTGCGCAGCTGCAGTTCCGGAACCACCCGGTTGATGAATGAAGACTTACCCACACCTGAATGACCGCTGAGGAGCGTGCAATGCGCCTTCAGCTCCGCCTTCACCGCCTCCACCCCTTCGCCGGTTTCGAGGCTCATGCTGAGCACCCGGTAACCGATGCTTTCGTACATCTGCCTCCACTCCGCCAGTTGCTCCTTTTCCTTTTCACGGTACAGATCTGCCTTGTTGAAGACAATGATGGCCGGCACATGATAAGCCTCTGCCGTGATGAGGAAACGATCAATAAAACCCTGTGAGGTACGCGGACTTTTCAGCGTGGCGAAGAGGAGTGACTGGTCGATATTGGCCGCGATGACATGATGCTGGTTCTTATTGTGGGGAGATACCCGGGTAATGCAGTTGTCCCGGTCGTCTACACCGGTGATCACCACATTGCTGTCGCCTCCTTCTTCGGGCTCAATGCTCACGCGGTCGCCTACGGCCACGGGGTTGGTGCTGGTGATCCCTTCTATCTTCAGCTTGCCCTTGATGCGGGCATTGCGCATGGCGCCGCTTTCATCCCGAAGCAGGTACCAGCTGCCGGTGCTCTTGTAAACAATCGCTTTCATCTGCTGCAAGTTAAGCTGAGAATGCGTGCGGATCAGGGGAATTTACGCAGGATCGTGAAGCGGAGTAGCCATTCCAGCAGCAGGAACAGCAACGCCGCCAGGGCAAAAGGATAAAAATGTTCGGTATAGCGGGTAAAGGTGGCCAGTTGCACCACCGATTTTTCCATCTGGTCTATCTCGCGGTACACCTCCTCAAGCCCGGCATTGTCTCTGGCCCGGAAATAGCGGCCGCCGGTTTCGCGGGCAATGGTGGTAAGCAGCTTTTCATCAATGGTTACTTTTTGCTGCTGCAGGATGATGCCCAGGTCGGTTTTCATGGGGAAGGGCGCATAACCTTCGGTGCCCACGCCGATGGTGTACACTTTTACGCCGAAGGTTTTGGCAATTTCACGGGCGTTATCCGGCCCGATCAGCCCGCCGTTGTTTTCACCATCGGTGAGCAGGATCACGATTTTTGACCGCGCCTTACTGCGCCGCAGCCGGTCAACGCTGGTGGCCAGTCCGTCTCCGATGGCCGTACCATCTTCGAGCAGTCCGTTGCGGATATGCTGTACGGCCGTGTTGAGTACGGCTTTATCGGTGGTGAGGGGGCACTGCGTAAAACTTTCGCCGGAAAAGATCACGATGGCAATCCGGTCGGTGAGCCGCCGGTTGATGAAATCCACGGCCACTTTTTTGGCGGCCTCCAGCCGGTTGGGCAGGAAGTCCTGGGCCGTCATGCTGCCGCTCACGTCAAGGCACAATACAATATCCACGCCCTCACCTTCCGCCAGTTGCTGCTCGGTTCTGGACTGTGGCCTGGCCAGGGCCAGCACTGCGGCAGCAACCGCCAGCATCCGCAACAGAAAAGGCAGGTGGCGGATCTGCGTGCGCCAGGTATGCAGGTGCAGGAAGGGCTGTACCGACGACACCTTCATGCCGGCACCGTGCTGCAGGCTTCGCCGGTACAGGAACAGCAGGAGCGGCAACAGCAGCAGGCCCAGCAGCCAGTAAGGCGATCCAAAGCTGATATGACTGAAATAACGGGCGATCAAGCGGATGGGGGTTTTTGATACTTCTCATGAACAAAACGCACCAGCTGCAGGAGGGCCTGCCGGCTCTGCGCACACTGATCCGCCGCGGGTACATACCGGGCAAACTTCACCGCATCGCAACTGCGCAGGGCCGAAGCAGACGCCGACAGCAACTCCCCCTCCAAACCCAGGCGGCGCAGATGCACGAGGACACCATCCGTGGTTTGATTACGGAAAGGCATACCCGAACAGGCAGCCAGGTAATCGCGGCCGGTATCATAGAGCTTAACATGAAAGCGGTGTACTTCAGCGGCGGTGGTCAGCGGCCAGGTAGCCAGTTCATCCAGCGCCTGCAGGGCCGCCTGGTAGGGATCAGCAGCGCCTGTTTGAGGTATCGCTGCCGAACGGCGGCGCCAGCGGCGGAACAGCACCCAGGCCGCCAGCAGCACCACCAGCGCAGCAATGCCGGCAAGCCAGTAAAGGGTTTGATCGGGCGGAGCAGCCTGGCGGATGGGTTTGATGTCGCGGAGTTCGCCGGTGCTGTCGGGCTGGTACCCCACGGTGAGCACCACCGAATCCGTCTTCAGCTGCCAGGCACTGTCGGAGCCCACGGGCGTAAACACCATCACCGCAGCCGGCAGCACCCAGCGGCCCGAATCAAAACTCGTGAACACGTATTGCTGTCGCAGGCGGTTGATGGCCGAGCCGCTGAACTGCGTATCTACCGGCGATCGTTCCAGCCATTCGATATGCGGCATTGAATCCGGGTAGGACGGCCAGCGGATAAAGCCCGCTTCGGGCAACTCAGCCTCCCATTGCAGTTTCACCGGCTCGCCGATCAGGATCTGCTGCGTGCTTACCGTGGTCTTCAGCCGCGGCTGGGCCGCAGCCTGCTTTACGGCAGGCAGCAGCATGATCAAGAGGCTGATGATGACTGATCGCATAAGGGGCACTTCAGTTAAGTTCTGCGGATGAAAAACTGCTGCAGGATCCTGACATAATCCTCGCGGGTGCTGATGTGCAGCAAGTCGGCGCCGGCTTTCCGGAAATGCTGCTGGCAGGCTGCGCTCTGCTGCAGAAACACCTGGTGGTATTGGTACCGCACCTGCGCATCGCTGCTGTCGACCCAGCGCTGCACACCGGTTTCAAAGTCCTCCACCTGCAGCAGCCCCGCATCGGGCAGTTCCATATCCAGCGGATCGTAGAGCCGGATGCCCACCACTTCGTGGCGGCCGCTGATCACTTTCAGGTGGTTCTGAAACTGCACATCCGTGAAATCACTCAGCAGGAAGGCGATGCTTTTCTGCCGGCAGGCATTGCGGAAAAACCGGATGGCTTCTTCCATCCGGGTGCCGCGGCCGGAGGGCTCCCGGCTCAGCAGCTCGCGAACGATGTACAATATATGCTGCCGCCCTTTTTGCGGGGGGATGTATTTCTCCACGCGGTCGCTGAAGAGCAGCGCCCCCACCTTGTCGTTGTTGCTGATGGCACTGAATGCCAGCACCGCGGCAATTTCTGTAGCCAGGTCGCGTTTACGCCGGCCGGCTGTTCCGAAATAACTGCTCCGGCTGATGTCGACCAGCAGGAACACCGTGAGCTCGCGCTCCTCCTCAAACACCTTGGTAAAAGGATGGCTGAACCGGGCACTCACATTCCAGTCGATAAACCGCACATCATCCCCCGGATGATATTCCCGCACCTCACGGAAACGCATACCCTTTCCTTTGAAAGCAGCATGGTACTCCCCGGTAAAGAGATGGGTGGTAAGCCGCTTGCTCTTGATTTCGAGCTCCCGCACTTTCCGGAGTATGTCTTCGGTGGTCAGCATGAGTAACAATTGGGGCCGCCTGGAAAAAGCAAAGCCAGAAAAAAAATGAACAGCCAGAGTCTGATTGTATCGCCTGGGGTGGCGCAGTTATGGCACATTCACCACCCGCAGAATTTCATTGATTACCTCTTCCACACTGATGTTTTCCGCCTCGGCCTCATAGGTGAGGCCAATCCGGTGTCGGAGCACATCGCGGCAGATGCTGCGCACATCTTCCGGTATCACAAAGCCCCGCCGGTTTAGAAAGGCATAAGCCTTGGCGGCCAGGGCCAGGTTGATGCTGGCACGTGGTGATCCGCCGAAACCGATTACGGGCTTCAGCTTGGGCAATTTGTACTGATCGGGGAAACGGGTGGCAAACACAATATCCAGGATGTACTGCTCCACTTTTTCATCCATGTACACCTGGCGCACCAGTTCTTTGCCCGCCATGATTTCACTCCTGGAGGCCACCGCCTGAATGGCGGGCGCGGCGGCGCCGGTGGTGTTCTGCCGGATGATCTGGCGTTCGTCTTCCGGTGAAGGATACCCGATCAGCACCTTGAGCATGAAACGATCCACCTGGGCCTCGGGCAGCGGATAGGTGCCTTCCTGGTCGATGGGGTTTTGGGTGGCCAGCACCAGGAAGGGCTCTTCCAGCGGATAGGTATGGTCGCCGATGGTGACCTGGCGCTCCTGCATCACTTCCAGCAGCGCACTTTGCACTTTGGCAGGCGCCCGGTTGATTTCATCGGCCAGTACAAAATGTGCAAAGATGGGCCCCCTCCGCACATAAAAATCGTTCCGGGCCTGGTTGTAAATCATCGTGCCGATCACATCCGCCGGCAGCAGATCAGGGGTAAACTGGATGCGGCTGAAATCGGCATGGATGGCCTGTGCCAGGGATTTGATGGCGAGAGTCTTGGCCAGACCCGGCACCCCTTCCAGGAGGATGTGCCCGTTGCTGAGCAGGCCGATGAGCAGCCGCTCAATCATCTCCTGCTGCCCCACGATGGTTTTATGGAGTTCGTTGTTGATGCGCTGAATGAAGCCGGCCGCCTGGCCGATCTTTTCATTCAGCAGGCGGATGTCTTCGGCAGTTTGTAATGACATGCTGGGCTGGTTTAAGATACAGGGAAATCGCTGTGCACAAAATACAAACAAAGGGGCATCAAAAATTTTGCCGTACTGCTGTGCGGAGGAAAAAAAAGGTTAAAAGGCCCGGGGTCCTGATCAGCTGAGGTAGCGGGCCACAATCGGCACCCGGCGGCCCACCCCGAATGCCTTGGGTGAAACGCGGATGATGGGGCAGAATTGGTTGCGTTTGTATTCGTTGAGGTTCACCATCCGCAGCACGCGGTCAACCAGTGCCGCATCAAATCCCAGGGCCTTGATTTCGGCCGGGCCCTGCCGCCGTTCAATGTATTGATAAAGGATAGCATCAAGCAACGCATAATCGGGCAGCGAATCGCTGTCCTTCTGCCCCGGGCGCAATTCGGCTGAAGGCGCTTTGAGGATGATGTTGGCGGGGATCAGCTCCTTGCTGCGGTTGAGGTAGCGGGCCAGCGCGTACACCTGCTGTTTGTAACAATCGCCCAGCACAGCCAGTCCGCCGGCCATATCGCCGTACAGGGTGCCGTACCCGGTAGCCAGCTCGCTTTTGTTGGAGGTATTGAGGAGGATATAACCGAATTTATTGGAGATGGCCATGAGCAGGTTACCGCGGGTACGGCTCTGGATATTTTCCTCCGCCAGGCTGAAAGGCAGCTCCCCGAAGAGGGGCTTCAGTTCCTGCAAAAAGGATTCGTAAATATTTTTGATCGGTACGATGTCGAAGGGATTGCCCAGGTTGCGGCTCAGCTGCACCGCGTCATCCACACTATGCTCCGTGCTGTACGGCGATGGCATCAGGATGGCCCGCACATTTTCCGCACCGAGGGCCTCACTGGCCAGCACCAGGGTAACGGCGCTGTCGATGCCGCCGCTGCTGCCCAGGATAGCCTTGCTGAAGCCCATCTTGCGGAAGTAATCGCGGATGCCGGTGACGATGGCGGCGTGGATGCTGGCCGTATTCAGGTTTTCATCAAACAGCACCGGGTTCAGCTCCCGGTCGGTCACCGCGGCAGCAGGCATCAGTACGGGTGCGGCAATGCGGCCATCGTCCTGCAGTTCAAATCCCTGCAGGGCCGGCTCAAAGGAGGGCAGTTGTCCGCAGAGATTGGCATCCCGGTCAAACACCAGGGAGGCGCCGTCAAAAACAATTTCCGTCTGGCTGCCCACGGCATTGCAGTAAAACAGGGGCAGCCTGTACTTCAGCACATTGGCTTTGATGATGGCCAGCCGGTCTTCCTCATGGGTATAATCAAAAGGCGAGGCGGAGATATTGATCATGAGATCGGGCTCTTGCTCCATGAGGCGGTCCATCGGACAGATGCGGTACAACGGGTTGTCGCCCAGGTTCCAGATGTCCTCGCAGATGGTGAGGGCGATGCGGCGGCCTTTGAAGGGAATGACCTTCCACTCCCAGGCCGGCTCAAAGTAACGGTACTCATCAAACACATCATAGGTGGGCAGCAGGGTTTTGTGCACCACGGCCTGGATGGCGCCGTTATAGAGCAGGAAGGCGGAGTTGAACAGGTCCTTTCCCTCGCGGTGCGGATTGCGCTCCGGCGCCCCCACAATCACCCCGATGTTATCCGTGTGGGCAGCGATGGCTTCCACCGACTGCCGGCAGCGCAGGATGAAATCGTCGAACTCCAGGAAATCGCGGGGCGGATAACCGCAAACCGACAGTTCACTGAACACCACCAGGTCGGCTCCCTGCTCCCTCGCCGCCTTCACGGCTTCGATGATCTGCCGGGTGTTCTGTTCAAAATTGCCGATATGATAATTCTGCTGTGCTAAAAATATTTTCATGATGCCGGCCCGTAGGGTGATCCATTATATTTGCAGGAACAAGATCGTAAAGGTAAAAATTAAAACAGCAAATGAAGCGCGCAATCCTGTATGCTCTCGGCCTCCTGCTATGGTGTTCCTGCGGCAGCCGCAAAGTGCCGGATGTTTCGGGTATTGAGGTGCCGCTCAGCACCTTCAGGTTTGAACAAAAACTGTTCGACAGCACGGCGCCCTCCCTGACCCAGTATCTCCAGTCGCTGCAGGGCAGTGAGCCGGCTTTTACCTCCCTCTTCCTCAACCATATCCTCAATGCCGATCCGCGCTGGCCGGCCGACAGCACCGCCGCTTATGTAAACAGTTTTGTAACCAGCTACCGGCCGGTATTCAGGGATGCGGAAAACATATTCCGGGATTTCAGGCCGTATGAAAAAGCGATGCAGGAAGCCTGCCGGTATGTAAAACATTACTTCCCGCAGTATCAACTACCCCGGCAGATCATTACCTACATCGGCCCTGCTGACGGGTATGGCGATGCCCTCACCAAAGACGCCTTCCTCGTTGGGCTGCACTATCATCTCGGCAAGGACAATCCGCTGTATAAAACGGAAATCGTGAGCCAGATTTATCCCGAATACCTCACCCGCCGTTTTGAGCCCTCCACCATTGTGATCAATGCGCTGCGGAACCTCGTGGACGACCTCTACCCGGAAAAGGAGGGAGAGCAGCCGCTGGCCGGCCTGATGGTGGAAAAAGGGAAACGCCTCTACCTGCTGCAGCAGTTCCTGCCCAAACAGCCGGAATACCTGCTGATCGGGTACACCGAAAAGCAGCTCAAAGACTGTTACAAACAGGAAGCCGTGATCTGGGAAATGTTTGTGAAAAACAACCTGCTGCAGAGTGTGGACCGCAACATCCTCAAAAACTACCTCGACGAAGGTCCCAAAACCCAGGAACTGGGCGAAGGAGCACCTGGCAATATCGGATCTTTTGCAGGCTGGCAGATCGTAAAGAAATACATGGATAAATTTCCGGAAACCACCCTGCCGCAACTGATGGCCATGGACAATGAAATCCTGTTCAGGGAAGCCAAATACAAGCCCTGATTCCCGTTATTTTCCTCACACGCCCTCCGCACTGCGGCCCAGGGTGCGCATCACCCGGAAATGCGAACGCACCGCATCCGTCACCGTTTCGTAGCGGTTATACGGCAGGTTGTACTCGGCGCATTTCCGCATCACAATGGCACTGATGGCCGGGTAATGGATATGGCAGATGCGGGGAAACAGATGATGTTCGATCTGGAAGTTCAGGCCGCCCACCAGCCATGACAACACCGGATTGTTCATCGCGAAGTTGGAGGTGGTGAGGATTTCATGCTCGGCCCAGGCATGGTTGATTTGTTTATGGCCACCCTCGTCAACCTGTTCAAATCCGGTATTCTCCACCACATGCGCCAGCTGAAACACCAGGGAGAGGGTGAGCCCCATGGCAGCATTCAGCACCAGGTAGCCGGCCAGCCAGGCGCCGCCCCCCCATACCATTGCCGGCAGCACCATGTAAAAGGCAATGTACCCGGTTTTGGTAAGCCAGAACACCACATGATTCCAGGCACTCATCTTCCAGGCGCGGGTGGTATAGATCATACCCGTGAAGTATTTGCGGAAATCCATCACAAACACCCAGAACAGGGTACTGAGGGCATACACCGGCAGCAGGTACAGGTGTTGTACCCGGTGTGCGGGTACCCATCGCTGTGAGCGGCACTGGCGGATCACGGGACTTTTGGCAATATCATCATCCAGGCCGTCTACATTGGTGTAGGTATGGTGAATGATGTTGTGCTTCTGTTTCCAGAAGTATGAGCTGGCCCCCATCGCGTTGATGGTGAGGCCAAGCAGGTTATTGAGCCAGGGGCGGGTACTGTAGCTGCCGTGATTGGCATCGTGCATGACACTGAAACCGATACAGGCCAGGATGAAACCCAGTGCACCGCAGAGCAGCAGGGCCAGCCAGCCCGGCACCGGCAATACCATGAGCACAAAATATGCCAGGCAGGCCGCGCCGACCAGGATCACGGCTTTGCTGTACAGGCGCCAGTCGCCGGTTTTTCGGATGCCGCGGGTGCTGAAGTAAGCATCCACTTCTTTTTTCAGGCTCTGGTAAAAATGATTGCTGCTGTTGTTGAAAGAAACACTGGACATGAAAGCGGACACGGATTGAAGATGGACAAACGGATAGCGGGGATCAGATCAGTTGAGTTTAAAAGGCACCGTCATTTCAAATGCGGGAATGATCACCTTGAAGAGTTTGCCGTTGTTGACATTCTCCATCTGGTAAGTGCCGTACATTTTACCCATTTCGGTTTTGAGGTTGCAACCGCTGATGTACTGGTAATGCGTACCCGGATGAATCACCGGCTGTACCCCGATCACCCCTTCCCCTTCCACTTCCCGTACATTGCCGGTGGCGTCGAAAATGTACCAGTGACGGCGGAGCAGCCGCACCGGATAAGGATTGTTGTTTTCGATGGTGATGCGGTAGGCAAACATAAACTCGTTACCGGCCGGATTGCTGTAATCTGGCTGGTAAAAAGTTTCCACAGAAACTGTAACCCCTTCTGAGATTTTCGAAACCATAAATGCGGTTAACCCTGTAAATATAGCGATTCGGGATGGTTTTACGCAGTTTCGTTGAAAACCCGGCCTCACCCCTGCTCCGGACCGGTCATCCGGCTCAACGAAGCGCCATGAGCCCGGCTTTTACAGGATTTTCGTGCCGGTATACCCTTTCTTCAGCAGCCATTGCCCCACCTTCTGCCGGTGATCGCCCTGGATGATGATTTCGCCGTCTTTCACCGAGCCGCCGGTGCCGCAGAGGGCTTTCAGCTGGCGGCCCAGCTCTTCCAGGGTTGCCGTGCTGCCGCGGTAACCGTACACCAGGGTTACCGCCTTGCCGGCGCGGTGGCGGGTATCGAGGATGATGCGCAGGGCCTGTTGTGCCGGCGCGGTATCAGGGGTTTCGGCGGCCGGCTTTTCGTTGCGGAAGGTTGGATCGGTGGAATAAACCAGTCCGCCCCAGCCTGCAGTTTTCTTTTTAGACATAAATTCAGTTTTTCCGGATCAGGGCTTTCAGGCTCAGGTCGAGGCTGCGGGCCTGGTGAATCACCGCGCCGCTGGAAACAAAATCCACACCCGTGGCCGCATAATCCGTGATGTTGCCCAGGTGTATGCCGCCGCTGGCCTCGGTGCTGAAGCGGCCGCCGATCATCTGCACGGCTTCCGCCACATGGGGCGGCGTAAAATTATCCAGCATAATCACATCCACCTTGCCCACGGCCAGCACGCGGCGCACATCGTCGAGGCTGCGGGTTTCCACTTCAATGCGCAGGCCCGGCTTTTTTTCCTGTACATAACGCCAGGCCTTTTCCACCGCCTGTTCGATGCCGCCGCAGAAATCAATGTGATTGTCTTTGAGCATGATCATATCGTATAAACCGAAGCGGTGGTTAACGCCGCCGCCTATACGAACGGCCTCCTTTTCGAGCAGCCGGAAATTGGGCGTGGTTTTCCGCGTATCCAGGAGGCGGGTGGTATAGGGTTCCAGCAACCGCGTATACTGTTTCGTGAGGGTGGCAATGCCGCTCATCCGCTGCATGCAGTTCAGCACCAGGCGCTCGCATTGCAGGATGGTGTGCACATGGGCCTCCACCTCAAAAGCTTCATCGCCAGGCTGCATGGCATCGCCGTCTTTCATCCGGGGGGTAAAAATCACACCCGGTTCCATATAGCGGAACACTGCTTCGGCCACTTCCATACCGGCCAGCACACCGGCCTCTTTCACTTTCAGCACCGCCTTGCCGGTTGCGGCGGGATCAATGCTGGCCAGGGTGGAATGGTCGCCGTCGCCGATATCTTCGGCAAGGGCCCGCTGAATCAGGGTTTGTAATGCGTTGTGCTGCATACCGCAAAGCTAATCATTTCGGATGGCAGCGGCAGGCCACGGCTCAGGGGCAGCAAAAAGGCTGCACCGGGTGCAGCCTTTGAACAAATTACACAGGGTGGCTCAACGACTTTCAAAACGGATTTCCTGCAACAGCTGCACATCGGCTTTCAGCTTCATGTACAGGGTAGTGCGGAAACTGCCGCTCTTGGTGAGCAGGGTGCCGATGCAGTATTGGGAGCCGGCATTCTGGCCCTTATGAATCACGTCAAAACCCTTCACCGGGTTATTGGTAAAAAAATCCTTGAGCACAATTTCCGCCTGGCTTTTGCTGTAGCTGCCGCCCTTATCGGGGAGATTGATTTCGACCGACTGGTCAAAATACCGGGCCACCTGGGCCGCATTACCGGTTTTCATGGCACTCACCACTTCATCAATCCGCTGGGAAGGGCGGAAGCTGATGAGCAGAAGTGTCGCCACGGCCACTGCGCAGAGCAATTTCATAAAAAGATATTTTCCGGGGTTTGTGTGCCAAAACTGTGCCAGCCTTGGCCGTACAGCAAGATAGCGAAATAAACCGGTCCCGGTAAAAAGCGCCAAATGAATTAGCTTTGAAGCATGAAAAACAAGAAAGCGATTCTGATCATCATGGATGGCTGGGGACTGGGACAGGTGAAAAGCAGCGACGCCATCCAGCATGCCCATGTACCTTTTGTAAGTTCATTATACAACCGTTACCCCAACAGCACCCTCATTACCTGCGGCGAACAGGTGGGCCTGCCCGACGGGCAGATGGGCAACAGTGAAGTGGGGCACCTTAACCTGGGCGCCGGCCGCGTTGTTTATCAGGAGCTGCAGCGCATCAATGTAGCCATCCGCAGCGGTGAATTTCAGCAAAACCCCACCCTGCTGGCCGCCATCCGCTACGCCCGGGATAACGGCAGGAAACTGCACCTGCTCGGGCTGGTGAGCGACGGCGGGGTGCATTCCCATACCCGGCACCTCGAAGCCATCTGTGATCTCTGTCAACACGAAGGCCTGAAGGAGGTGCTGATCCACGCGTTCACCGACGGCCGGGATACCGATCCCAAAAGCGGGCTCGGCTATCTGCGCGATCTGCAGCAACACCTGGCGCAATCGGCCGGCGTGATTGCCAGCATCACCGGCCGCTATTATGCCATGGACCGCGACAAGCGCTGGGAGCGGGTAAAACTCGCTTACGACGCCCTGGTGCATGCAACCGGCGAAGCCTCATCCAACCTGCTGCAGTCGGTAGAAAACGCTTATGCCGCCGGCATTACCGACGAATTCATCCGGCCCATCATCAATGCCAGCCTGCCCGACACCCGCATTGCCGCCGGGGATGCGGTGATCTGTTTCAACTTCCGCACCGACCGCTGCCGCGAAATCACCCAGGTGCTTACCCAAACCGATATGCCGGAGGCCGGGATGCAAACCCTGCCGCTGCACTACTGCACCATGACGCAGTATGACCAGACCTTCCGGAATGTGAACGTGATGTTTGAAAACGACGACCTGAAAAACACGCTGGGCGAGGTGCTGGAAAATCACCACAAAACGCAGATCCGGATTGCAGAGACGGAAAAATACCCGCACGTATCCTTCTTCTTCAGCGGCGGCCGCGAGCAGCCCTTTTCGGGCGAAAAGCGCATCATGATCCCGTCGCCCAAAGTAGCCACCTACGACCTGCAGCCCGAAATGAGCGCCCTGGAAGTGACGGAGGCCATCATGAAAGAAATCAGCAATGACCCGCCGGATTTCATCTGCCTCAACTTTGCCAATGCCGATATGGTGGGACACACCGGCGTGTGGGATGCGGTGATCAAAGCAGTGGAAACGGTGGACCAGTGCGTGGAGAAAGTGGTAACCGCCGCACTCGAACAGGATTATGTAATCTTCCTCACGGCTGATCATGGCAATGCGGATTATGAGATCAATGAAGACGGCAGCCCGAATACGGCCCACACCCTCAACCCGGTGCCCCTGTTCGTGATTGACCGGAACTGGAAAGGCAAAGTGGAACCGGGCAAACTGGGCGATATCGCGCCCAGTATCCTCACCATGATGGGACTGCCCATCCCGGCCGAAATGACGGGCAGGGTGCTGGTGTCGGAAGTATAATCCGGTGAGATTCACTATTTTCACAGCATCATCCCTAATAAACCGCAACACCATGCTCAAAAAAGCCGGATTCGCCTTGCTGGCCCTGCTCCTGATCATCCAGTTTTTTCCGCCGAAAAAAAACCTTGCAGAAGGCACGGGCGAGCCGGAGAACAGCATCAGCCGGGTACTCCCGGTGCCGCCGGGCGTGCAAACCATTTTGCAAACCAGCTGCTACGACTGCCACAGCAACGACACCGAGTATCCCTGGTATGCCGAAGTGCAGCCCGTGGGCTGGTGGCTGAATCACCACATCGAAGAGGGCAAGCATGAACTGAACTTCGATGAATTTGCCAGCTACAGCCTGCGCAAACAGTACCATAAACTCGAAGAAATCAATGAACAGGTTAAGGAAGGCGAAATGCCGATGAAATCCTACCTGATTATCCACCGCGATGCCAGCCTGAGCCCCGAACAAAAACAAGTGCTCGCCAGCTGGGTAAGCGCCTCCATGGATTCCATGAAAGCCCGTTATCCCGCCGACAGCCTGATCCGGAAAAAATAAATACCGCTACATTTGCGGCTGATGCCGAAATTATTCCGATGCAAAGCGCTCCTGCTGCTGGTGCTGGCCTGTTTGCCGGTACTGGCATCGGTTTACTTTCTGGCCGCCACGCGGATCATTGAACACCGGCAGCAGGAACGCCTGGAAGCCGGCCTGGCACGTACCTACCGCTTCCCGATCAGCGCAGTGGTTTGGGTGAAAGCCGGAAAAGAAATCCGGGTGCCGCAGGGATTGTTTGACCTGATCCGTTTCCACACAGAAGGCAGCGTGCTGGTCGCCACCGGCCTCTGGGATCGTGAAGAAACGGCCCTGCAGCAACAGCTGAACCGGCAGCCCCTCACCCCCGCCGACCATCCCCTCAACCTGCAACTCCTCAGTGTGCTCTTTACCCCAGGCCTTCCGGCAACGGTTCTCTTTTTGACCGGCCATGCCCCGGAAACCGGCCGTTCATACGGATGCCTGGCTGCACCCGAACTCACCGTTGGGTTCCGGAATATCCTCCTCCCGCCTCCCCGGGTACAGCCGCTTACCTGATTGATCATTCCCACTATTCATTCATCCACACGGACCCCTCCGGGGCATTCCGTCAACCATACTATTGTACATGAAACAACTGCTTACCGCAGCGGTGTGCCTTTGCACGCTGGCTGCCCATGCCCAACAAAAAAAACAGGCTCCCCCGCTGGCAGACTCCACCCGTCCGGTACTGATGGACGAAGTGGTGGTATCGGCCAGCAATTTCGCTGAAAAGAAAAAGAACGTGGCCCAGTACATCGAAGTGATCTCCGGCCGTAAGATTGCCCAGGCCAATGCCCAGAACACGGGCGACCTGCTCACCAGCACCGGAAAGGTGTTTGTGCAGAAAAGCCAGCAGGGCGGCAGCAGCCCGGTACTGCGCGGCTTTGAAGCCAGCCGGATCCTGCTGATCGTAGACGGGGTGCGGCTGAACAATGCCATCTTCCGGGCCGGTCACCTGCAGAACGTGATCACCGTTGACCAGAACATGCTCAGCCGCGTGGAAGTGCTTTACGGCCCCTCCTCCACCATTTATGGCGGCGACGCACTGGGCGGCGCGATACACATGGTCACGAAAAACCCGGTACTGTCGGGCAGTAAAAAACTGCTGACCACCGGAAGCAGCTTTGCCCGCTACAGCTCGGTGAACCAGGAAAAAACCCTCCACGCCGACATGAGCCTGGGCGGCAAACGCCTCGCCTGGCTGCAATCCTATAACTTCAGCGATTTCGGCGACATGCGGATGGGCAGCCATTACCCCGACCGCTATCCGGCCTTTGGACGCAGAGACTCGTTTGTGGTGTACCGTAATGGGGTAGACGAAATTGTAGCCAACCCCGACAGCCGCATCCAGAAATATTCAGGCTACCGCCAGTGGGATATCACCCAGAAGCTGCTTTTCAAACAGAATGAACGCATCAGTCACCTGCTGAATGTGCAGTTTTCCAACAGCAGCAATGTACCCCGCTACGACCGCCTGCAGGACCTGCGCAACGGCCGCCTCCGCTTTGCGGAATGGTTTTATGGGCCACAACAGCGACTGCTCGCGGCTTACGAACTCAATGCCACCGGCATAGCCGGCTTCAATGACGTGAAGCTGAACCTCAACTTCCAGGACATTGAAGAGAGCCGGCAGCAGCGCGACTTCCGGCGGTACGACCGTTTCGACAGCCGCGTGGAAAAACTGAAAGTGTGGGGCGCCACCCTCAGCGGCCGCAAAATCATGGGGCAGCATGAAATCACCGCCGGCGCCGACATGCAGCTGAATTATGTGCAATCCCGGGCCAGCCGCACCAATCTCCTCACGGGCGCCGTATCCAAACTGGATACCCGCTACCCCGACGGCCATAACCACATGAACAACTTCGCGCTGTTTGCCCAGCACGTGTACAAATTCGGCAATGGCAAACTGGTGCTGAACGACGGGCTGCGCATCCAGTATGTGGATCTGCGCAGCGTGGTGGCCGACAACTCCTTCTTCCGCCTGCCCGATACCGTGGCCAGCCAGCGGAACATCGCCGTCACCGGCAATATCGGCCTGGTGTACCATGCGTCTCCCCGCACACGCCTGCGCAGCACGCTGTCTTCCGGCTTCCGGGCGCCCAACCTGGATGAACTCAAGATTTTTGAGTCCAGCACCGCGGCCCGCCAGGTGGTGGTCCCCAACCCCGATATCCGGCCGGAGTACACCTACAACCTCGATCTGGGCCTGGAACACCGGTTCGGCGAACAGCTGACGGTGGAATTTTCAGCCTTTTACACCCTCTTCCGCAACGCCCTCGTGAAAGCTCCTTACCGGCTGAACGGACAGGACTCCATCCTGTACAACGGGGCCTACAGCCAGGTGATGGCCGCCCGCAATGCCAGCCAGGCCAGGCTCTGGGGCTTCACCGCGGGATTCGATTTTCAGCTCTTTGCCGGCGCCAGCCTCAGCAGTACGCTCTCCTACACCTGGGGGCGGTACAAAGCCGATCCCGCCCAGCCCACCCAGCTCTACGAAAAGCAGGCCAACGGCACCTACCAGCTCGTGAGCCGCCAGGTGAGCAGTGTGCCGATGGATCATATCCCGCCGATGTATGGGAAAACCAGCTTCCAGTACCAGCATAAAAAATTCAACACCGAATGCACAGCGCTCTACAATGGCTGGAAAAGGCTGGACCAGATGAGCAATTCCGGGGAAGACAATCCGCAGTACGCCACCGCCGATGGCTTCCCCTCCTGGGTGATCCTGAACTGGCGCGCCGGCTACCAGTTTTCGAAAGGGCTGCTGCTGCAGGCCGGTATCGAAAACCTGCTCGACCGGAATTACCGCAGCTTTGCCTCCGGATTTTCTGCCGGCGGCCGCAATGTGCAGCTCACGGCGAGGGTAAACTGGTAAATTTTTCAGCTTTCCGGGCCTGACCCGCCCATCACTGCCCGCTTCCCTGGCGGACAGCATGCCGGTTGTGGCCGCAAACGCGGTAACAGCCGGCATTTTTATTCCACATGCAGCAGAAAAACGGCCCCTTTTGCCTATATTTAAAGTCTGTAAACCAAGCACAACTATGACTGAGGAACAAATGCTGGCCGGCTGTCTGCAAAACGACGCCGTGGCACAGGATGCATTGTATTCCCGGTTCAGCCCCCGAATGCTTGGCGTATGCTACCGATTTGCGAAAAACAGGGAAGACGCGGAGGACATGCTGCAGGAGGGTTTTATCAAAGTATTTTCCCAGATGCATCAGTACCGCAATGAGGGCGCATTGGAGGGCTGGATCCGGCGGATCATGGTGCATACCTGCATCAATGTGCTGAAGCGCAACAAAAAGTTTTCAGACTGTGTAGACATCAGCTATGCCGCAGGCATCGGTATCCGGGAAGATTATATCCCGGCGGTGGTGCAGGCCAAAGAAGTGGTGGAGTGCATCCGGCTGCTGCCCCTGGGCTACCGCACCGTGCTCAACCTCTATGCGGTGGAAGGCTACTCGCACCGCGAAATCGGCGAAATGCTGGATATCGAAGAAAGCACCAGCCGAAGCCAGTACACGCGGGCCAAGGCCCTGCTGGAAGAAATCCTCACCCGGAAAAATATCCTCCAGCGCAAACAGAAATTGCAGAAAGCCATTTGAAAACTGTTCGATAACCCTTAACCAGTAAGCGTGCGACGCGAGAGAAACCATGGAAATGAATTATCAAGGCAACGATTTTGAGCGGTTCTTGCGGGAGAAGACTGACGAATTCATCATGCACCCCTCCAAAAGAGTGTGGTACAGCATTTACAATAATATGCACCCCGGCAACCGGCTTCCCTCGGTGTCCATGAGTGTGGTGCTGCTCTGTCTGCTCTTTGTGACCGGCTACCTGAATACCCGGCCTGCGAAAAACGAGCGCCTCAATACGACCCCATCCACCCTGATGGCGGCGGCCCCTGTGTCCCAAAACCTTCCCGGCCCGCTGATGCCGCTGCCGGCCTCAGCCCGGCCCATACTCAGGCCTGCTTCGGCCGAAAGCAGCCATCCGGCCGCATCAATGACTGCCTTAACAGCTTCAACGGCAACTACAGATCACCGCAACCGTCACCGCTATACCCTCCGCAGCCGCACGCGCAGCACCAGCCTGGCAGGCAGCCAGGAAGAAGGCCTGACCGCTTCCCCAACCCAATCTGAAGCGGAAGTAATGGCCCCGGCTGAAACCCTGGCTATCGTTTCGCCGGACAGCAAAGGCCGTGAAACCAATGCAGGGGGTGCCGAAACCGGTGCCGATCACCGGCAACCGGTTCTGGCTGTGTTGCAGCCGGCCGAACAACCCGTTCCTGAAACCGCAGCCGGTAACCTGAATCCTGCAGACGAGGCTTCAGCAGCCAGCAACCTTGCAGCGGCAACGCCCGAGACCCTCAGCCCAGTAACAGCACCTGGAGAACAGGCAGCAGCAGAAGCGGAAAAAACCGTTACCGGCGGCAGCACGCAGCTGGCCCTGAACGAATCGGACCGCTCCTGGATAGACCATGACGTGTTTTTCAACCGGCGTACACCCCGCAAATGGGCCGGAAAACTGGGATGGCAGGCCTACCTTACCCCGGGCATCGTGTACCGGAGCCTCAGCAACAACGCCGCAGACAAGCTGCTCAGCGGCAACGGCAATGCCAATTTCAACAATGCCGATGTGAGCCGGGTGGTAAGGCATAAACCCTCTGTCGGGGTAGAAGCCGGTTTAATCCTGCAGTATGACCTGCTGAAAAAACTGAAACTGAAAGGGGGCGTGCAGTTCAATTTCACGCGCTATAATGCCCTGGCCTTTGAAACCTCGCATCCCATTGCCACCTCCATCACCATGAATGGCAATGACCCGTATTCAGCCTATGAGGTGTACCGCAGCACGGTGTATTCCAACAGCGTGGGCCTGAACCAGGTGAAGCTGCACAACCAGACTTTCCAGTTCAGTTTGCCCATCGGGGCTGATTACCGCCTGGCCCGCTCCGGCAATCTCTCCTGGTATGCGGGCGCCACCCTGCAGCCCACGGTGGTGCTCTTTGCGCAAACCTACCTGATCTCCTCTGACCGCAGAACCTATGTGAAAGATGGCAGCATGCTGAACCGCATCAACCTGAATGCCGGATTCGAAACCTACCTCAGCTTCAACAAGGGAGATTACAGCTGGCAGATCGGTCCGCAGTTCAGGACCCAGCTCTTCAGCACCAACAACAAAATTTATTCAGTGGAGGAACGCCTCATGAATGTGGGGGTGAAGCTGGGCATCAGCCGCAGGTTTTAAGCAGCCGAAAAGACAATAATCACCGCCCTCGGGCGTTTATATCACTGTTCCCAAGGAACAAACTATGCTAAAAGCCACTGCGCCGTACCCGCAGTGGTTTTTTGTTATTCAGCAGGGGCGGGCTAATTTTGGGCTATGAAAAAATACGCCTGGTTGCTGATTGCCGGATGGCTGTTCAGCCAGTGTTCCGGCCGAACAGATGCGGATCAATCCGGCCAGGAAGCAGCCGGAACGCCCCCTCCCGAAGACTCCTCAGCTTTTTTTCCGGTTACCGCTTATCTGCAGGCCCAGATCAATCGTTTTGATTCAATGCCGGTAACCGTGCTGCAAATCAAAAGCGGAGCGCAGCAGCCAGACTCATCCTGGATCCGGCGGGAAGACATGAAAACCCTGCTGGCGCCTTTTACGGCCGACAGCATCGGCAAGGATAACCTGCGGGAACTGTTCCGGGAGAACCGTTTCAGCGACCAGAGCACAGCATCCATTACCCTCACTTACCTGCCCCGCCATACCCCGCTGCCGCCCGGCGTGAACCTGCGCAGATGGGATGTATATGTGGATCCTGAAACCGGTGAACTGAAAATGGTGTACATCCACCGGGAACTGAACAGGAACGGACAAACGATTCAACAGCAGCTGATCTGGAAAACCGCCCAGTGGGCAAAAATTGCCGAAAGCGGCACCGGAACCGATGGCCAGCCCCTGCCCGTGCAGGAAGTCAAGTGGATCTGGGGCAACCACTAAGGGCACGCATCACACATGACCGCCGAAGCATTTTCCGCCATAGCCCCCTCCATACCGCTGGAACCCGGTGTGTACCAGTATTATGACCGGAACAACCAGCTGCTGTATGTGGGCAAGGCCAAAAGCCTCCGTAAGCGCATCAGCTCCTATTTTACCCGAACCTATACCAGTTACAAAACCCATGAACTGGTGCAGCGGATTCACCGGATTGAATTTACCCTGGTGAACAATGAACAGGATGCCTTCCTGCTGGAAAATAACCTGATCAAACAATACCGCCCCGTTTTCAACATCAACCTCAAGGATGACAAAACCTATCCGTATATCGTCATCAAAAATGAACCCTTCCCCCGCATTTTCTTCACCCGCAAAAAACTGAACGACGGTTCGGTTTACCTGGGGCCCTATCCCTCGGTGGGCAAGGTGCGGGAACTGGTGGAATTCATCCGGCAGCATGTGCCGATCCGCAACTGCAAGCTGAACCTGAGCCCCGGCAACATCCAGCGGAACAAATTCAAGGTATGCCTGGAATACCACCTCGGCAACTGCAAGGGCCCCTGTGAAGGATTGCAAAGTGAAGCCGATTATGCCGAAGGACTCGAACGGGCCAAAAGCATCCTGCGCGGCAATCTCAGCCCGGTGATCCAGCAGCTCCGGCAGGAAATGCAGGAGCAGGTGGAGGAGATGGCCTTCGAAAAAGCCGCGCTCACGAAAAAGAAGCTGGACAACCTGCAGGAATACCGCTCGGGTTCCACGGTGGTCAATGAAAGGCTGGGCACCGTGGATGTATTCAGCATCCTCGAAGAAAATGATACGGCCTATGTGAACTACATGGCCGTGAGCAACGGCGCCGTGATCCTCAGTAAAACCATCACCCTGCAAAAGCAACTCGAGGAAACAGCAGCCGAGGTACTGGCCTTTGCGATCGGCCAGCTGCGAACCACGTTCAACAGCAGCGCCACTGAAATCATCGTGCCATTTGCCCCCGAACTGCTGGATACCGGCCTGACGGTTACGGTACCCCGCGCGGGCGACAAGAAAAAACTGCTGGACCTCTCGGAAAAAAATGTGCAGTATTTCCGGGAAGAACTGAGGAAGAAACAGGTGCTGCACCTGGAAGAAAAATCCACCGATGATATCCGCCAGGTGCTCCTCGCTATTCAGGACGCCCTGCACCTTCCGGCCCTGCCGGAGCACATTGAGTGTTTCGACAACTCCAACTTCCAGGGATCATTCCCGGTGTCGGCCATGGTTTGTTTCAGGAACGGTTTGCCCAGTAAAAACGACTACCGCAAGTTCAACGTCAAAACCGTGGTGGGCGCCAATGATTTTGCCACCATGAAGGAGGTGGTTTACCGGCGCTACAAGCGATTGCAGGATGAAGGGCAACCGATGCCGCAGCTCATCATCATCGATGGGGGCAAGGGGCAGCTGGGAGCCGCCATGGAGAGCATCAGCGAACTGGGATTGCGGGGGTCCGTTACCGTGGTGGGCCTGGCCAAAAACAAGGAGGAAATCTTTTTCCCGGGCGACAGCGAGCCGCTGCTGCTGCCCTGGGACAGCGACGCCTTAAAACTCATCCGGCGCATCCGCGATGAAGTGCACCGCTTCGGCATCACGTTTCACCGCCAGCAACGCAGCCGCGGTAATTTCAGGAATGAACTGGAGAATATTGCCGGGATTGGAAAAGCCACGGTGGACCTGCTCATGAAAAACTTCCGCTCGGTGAAAAAAATCAGGGCGGCCGGTGAGGAAGAGCTCGCCGCCGTGGTGGGACCGGCAAAAGCGTCCCTGATCACGGGATTCTTCCGGGAGGAGCCTATAAAAAAAGAGGGCCAGGATGAAAATCCAGCCCCGTTTTAAATCCAATATCCTATGAAAAACCGTCACGAAGGTAGCGGCGTCAGGAATAGTGAACAATACCCCAAACAGGGTATTTCTTAAAAATAACATTCCAGATTATGGACATCCGGATACAAAAAAGGTCCCGTCACCGGGACCTTTTTATGTGTGTAAACATTAATAACTCCACAAATCAAGCTCGTAGTTGAAGATTTTCTCTTTGATGCGTTCGCCTTCCAGGAGCTGAAACACCCCGTTCTCCTTCATGCCGGGCTGCTGGGCAATCGGCATATCGAAGGGGTTATCGATGGTGCTCTTGATGATGCGTCCGCTGAACATGCGGCTTTCGAAGAGTTCTTCCCAGGTCATGCGGGCGCCATAGTTCTTGCCATTGTACACTTCGTACTTGGCGAAGATGGAACGCATGTCGGGATAATAAACCCAGAACAGGGGCACAGCGGCATCACCGATCTGGATACCGGAAGAGGTAACCAGTTTTTTCACCGGGGCGATACCCAGGATGCGCCAGAAAAGACGGGATGCTTCTTTGTCGAACACCACTTCTTCCTTGATCTGGAATTTGTAGAACGAATCGAGGTTTACCTCATTCACCACTTCTTTTTCACCGATCACGTTTCCGAGTGAGTCGTACACCGGAGTGATGGTGGTACCGCCGGTGATGGCCTTGGAAACCTCAGCCAGGGTGAGCGGGGTGGTGAAGCGGTCATCAATATTGCTGAAGGCGGTAACCTCACCATCCTGGATCGCTTTGAGCAGGATGGAGATGAAACGCTGGTTGCCGTTGTTTTCATCCGCCGCATAACGGAAGGGCAGGTTGATTTTCTCCCGGGCATCAATCTCGCGCCAGATTTTGTGCCGGTAAACGGCGTCGTCTACGCGAAGGTGCTCATACGCCAGCGGGTTACGGTCACGGATATCCTTGGTTTCCACTGCTTCATCCGGCCGCAGCGATTTTTTCACGCGGGGAATCGGCAAACTGTCGGATTTCTTGGCCGGCTCCGGGGTGGCTACCGCAGCAGTCGTCACCGTAGAGTCAACCTGCTGGGCCGGACTTACCGTGGCCTTGGTTTTACCCTTGGTGTTTTTCCGTACGGAGGTATTGCCCCGCTTGGTAGCGCTGCGCTTCGCACCTTTTTTCTGCGCTTCAGCGATGTTCACCACCGCCAGGCCGAAAAGGGTGAGAAAAAATACCCGGAAGAATGTCTTTTTCATAGATATAACAGTTAAAATAAATTATTTCAATAAGAAGCCAGGCGCCGTGATGGTACGCTTGCTGCCATCCGGTCCTACTACCTGGATCTGGTCGAAGATCACAGAAGTACCGGGTTTGCACTGTGCCATCTGTGCCAGGGCGCCCAGGTTGTTACCCTGCAGGGTAGCGGGCTGGGGAACCGGGAAGCCGGCACCGGTGAAGTATACTGTAGCACCTACTACCTGGAAGCGTGCGTCGAAGTCAAAGTTCTCGAGTTCAGCGCGGCAGTACTGCTGCGATTTGAATACGGCAGCCTGGATGGCGCCCCCTGAACTCGGACCCACTTTGAACACCGGATCCGGAATTCTTTTTACACGGAATTTAAACTCAGTTTTCTTGCCGTCGGCCACAACACTCAGCGTGGCTTCGCCAATGCTGTTGCCCTTAACAATGTATTTGCCGTTGGAACCGGATGCAATAGAGGCGGCACCGGCCATGGTCACTGATGTTTTATCCCAACCGGTGGGTGAACCCACGGTGATCGGGTTTTCAACGCCGATGTAGAATACGTTCATCTTATCTGCAGAAGCAGCCACACCACCGGGCGTACCCACGGTGTATTCGATGTCCTTCACCAGCTGATCGGGCTTGCCGTCGGGCTTCAGGTAATTGATCACCACATGCACCTTACGGCTACCGGCGCCGGATACCTGGAATTTCTTTTCAGCAACGCCGTTTTCATTCAGGGGAATGCTGGCGCCGTCAATAGAAACGGTAGGCTTGGCCTGAGAGTTGAAGGCACCCACACCGGCGGTTACCACCAGCTCCTGGCCGGGCATCAGGTAAGTGGAGTTGGCAGCGGCGATGGCCTGGAACTTATCGTACACCACTTCTACCGCACCCACTTTGTTGTGGCAGTAAGTCACCACCTGGTTTTCCGCGTTCTTGATGTCATTCTCAAATTTGCTGAGGATGGTGATCGCGGCGGTGGTGGGTGTCATGTGGAAGTAATTGTACTCCCAGGTATTGCTGCTGCCGGTGGTGGATTTGGGCACTTCCAGATCGATCGGAAGCTTGCTGGCAAATTCCTTACCCACCTCAGGATCCAGCTTCAGCAGGTCTTCCTTCAGCTGCTTCAGGCTGTTGTAGAGTTCAGGTCCTTTTTTGTTGTCAATGAACAGGCGGGTGGCTGCATCCAGGTCATCTTCCTTGTATTCATTGATTCCTTTTTCGGGATTCCAGCCGGAAGCGCGCTTCAGGCTGTCTTTGTACGTTTCGATCCGGGCATATAATGCTTCGGACATGGTTTTGGCCTTCTCCGCGATGCCGTTCCAGTAGGTGGCTTTTTCGGCGGTTTCGGGCTTCTTCATCTTATCCTGCAGCGACTTGAACAGTGTGGCGTTGGACTTATCGATGGATTCATTCGATTTCGCCAGGCTTCTGTCCACCACTTTAAAGGCGTTCAGAATCTCAGCCGACACGTTCAGGGCAAGGATAGCGGTCAACACCAGGTACATGATGTTGATCATCTTTTGCCGGGGCTCTTTAGGTAAAGCCATAATACTTTGATTTTATGGAATTTTAATTTTGGAATAAACTGACTGAACTAGGTTACTGTAACGGAGCACGGGGCTTATTTACCCTGCATAGCGCTCAGCATGTTACCGTAAACGGAGTTCAGTTTACCCAGGTTAGCGGCCAGGGCACCAATTTGTTCTTTGGCACGGTTGGCGTCGTCAACGCTGGACATCATAGCCTGGCTGGCTTCAGCCATTTTTCCATAAAAAGTATTCAGGGCCTTGAGATGGTTGTTGCTTTCTTTCAGTTCGAGTTCATAAATGGTGTTCAGTGAACCCAGGTTTTTGGTGAGCA
The DNA here is from genome assembly GCA_041911275.1 of Ferruginibacter sp. GTDB lineage: Bacteria > Bacteroidota > Bacteroidia > Chitinophagales > Chitinophagaceae > Ferruginibacter. Next base: position 98,731 of record JAYRPG010000174.1, read on the forward strand.
CCTGCACCTGCTCGTGGAAACCTTTGGCGCTTTCAGAAGCGCTGTTGAACGAAGCCATGGTGGTGGCGCTGTTCGTAAAGGCAGTGGCCATGGCGCCTACAGCGGCAGTAGCTTCCTTGGTTTTGGAACCGAAGTCACCGGTGGATTTTACCACATCGCTCACATCAGCCAGACCATTTACCGTAGAACCGAGCTTCTGGAAACCTTCACCCAGTTTTTTCAGGTTCACCGGAGTGATATCGGCTTCCTGGATCATTTTGTCGAGTGATTTCAGTGCGGGATTACCTGCGGCCACAGCTGCGGGAGCCGGCACATCTTCGTCGTGCGACTTGGGCTTAACCCATTCGATGATGGCATATACCACGAAGATGGCAGTCTCCGTCCACATACCAATGGTGAGCATGCTGTTCGCGTAAGACTGGTGCGTAATTTTTGCCCAGGCGGCGAAGATGATTACAGCAGCGCCGGCACTTACTAATACGTCGATCAGGGTTAAGAAGGTTCTTTTTCTAGCAGCCATGATTTTTACAGTTTTTGATTGGGGGTTATTTAAAAAATGTTTACACAATACTTAGCCCGTCCCGGCCACTGCTTGTTTTACAGCCGGGATTGCGGGAATCTCATGAACGAGTCAGTCAAGGAGTGAAAGCTGAGCACGCGTGCTTATTTGCCACGTTTTGCAACAGGAGGCAGGTCGATCACACAACGGAAACCAATGTATGACTTGGATGTATCCTGGTACTCATAATTACGGGTGCTGGTCTGGAGGTAATAACCCACATCTTTCCAGCTGCCGCCACGGGTTACTTTCCGCTTCATACGGGGAGGATCAGAGTCCTTCGCGTTCCAGCGGATATCGGGGTTCATGTCATGCTGGAAAGTGTAACCACCTTCGTAGTAGAGGGAGGATGTCCATTCAGCCACATTGCCCGCCATGTTGTACAGGCCGAAATCGTTGGGCCAGTAAGCATCAGCACGTACGGTGTAGAAACCCCCGTCTTCGGGATAGTTGCCGCGGCCGGGTTTGAAGTTGGCCAGCAAACAGCCTTTTTTGTTGCGGAGGTAAGGCCCCCCCCAGGGATAGGGTGACTGGGAACGACCGCCACGGGCTGCATATTCCCATTGCGCCTCGGTAGGCAGACGGAAATCGGTTTCGGTGGCTTTCTTTTTAGATTCGAGGAAGGAGTTGAGATAGTGCGTGCGCCATTCGCAGAAAGCCGTTGCCTGCTTCCAGTTCACGCCCACCACCGGATAGTTGCCGAAGGCAGGATGACCGAAATACTTTTTGGACATGGGCTCGTTGTAGGCATACGCGAAATCCCTAACCCAGCAGAGGGTATCGGGATAAATCATTACATCTTTTTTCACGATAAACTTGGAGCGCTGAACACCCGCGTTTTCACGGCGGGAAGCTTCCTTGTAGTCGAAGGTCTCGGAATGATACACCAGCTTGGTGGCATCAATTTCCTTTTTGTTGAAGATCCGGTTGTCCGGCGTATAGATCATTGCATCGATCTTTTCCAGCGTGGCCTTATCGCCCCATTTGATGGTGCTGGCTTTTTTCCAGTCGATGTATTCATTGCCGTCTTTACCCTGCTTGATGAAACCCATGTGCTTGGCGGCAATGGAGTCACGCACCCAGTTGGTAAACTGACGGTATTCGTTGTTGGTGATTTCGGTGGCATCCATCCAGAAGCCGCTGATGGAAACCTGCTTGTTGCGGGCGGTGTACGCATAGTTGATGTCCTCATCACTGGGACCCATGTGGAAGGTTCCGGAGGGAATGTACACCATACCAAAAGGACGGGAAATACCGGGACGGACACCGGGCGCTACACCATGTAACTGCCCGTCGTTGGGAGGCAATGCGCCGCCTTTGTTCTTCTTACTGCAGCCAGTAATGGACACAACGGCTAACGCAGCTACACAAACGCATAACGTGTTTTTCATCGTTTTAAACTTTGAGGGTATTGGCAAATGTAATGATTATTTTGATTTATGCACACCGTGTGCATAGTTACACGTATTTTTTTGGTAAAAATAGAGAAACACGCTTTCAAAAACGACGGGCTGATGAAAATATTGTGTTAATCCCCCGAAAGCCGCCCGGGATGGCCAAAAAGCAGTACAGGATCAGCCACCGGAGGCTCACAGACCTGGTTCCGGCAACGGTAAATCAGGGCCGGATCACCCCCCGGCCGATCCCGCAGCAGGGGCCATGCAGGATCGGCCGTTTCTGCCACCATCAGCAGGGTTTTATCTATGTAATATTTCGATAATATTTCATGCGCCATGCCGCTTGCCCCGGGGCCGACAAGGGCCAGTTCGGTGGTGCCCCGGCGCAGCTGCAGGTAAAGGGAGGCCCATACCCCAAAAGAAGAGGGATAGCGTACCAGGGCCTGCTGCAGGTGGTCGGTCATCCGGGCCGCCCGGGCTGTCCAGGCCGGCTCATCCAGCAGTATGCCGAGCCGCAGCAGGTTCAAAGCCGTAACGCTGTTGCCGGAGGGGGTGGCGCCATCATACACTTCGGTCTTCCGCAGGATTACATCCTCCTGGCCGGCGGGGGTGTAATAAAAAAACAGGTTTTCCGGGTCACTGAAGGCGGCCACCGTATGCCGCAGCAAATCCCCGGCCTGCTGCAGCCAGTCGCGGTTGAAATCCAGTTCATACAGCTGGAGGCAGGCCGCCGTGAGCAGGGCATAATCGTCCAGGAATGCCGGTACCCGGGCCTGCCCGTTCTTCCAGGTGTGCTTCCAGTTTGCCGCCCCGCCCCCCGGGCAAAGATGCCGCTGCAGGAACTGCATGGCGCTGCGGGCCTGCTCAGCAAAACGCGGCTCCCGGAACACCACTGCAGCACGGGCCAGGGCCTGTACCATCAGGGCATTCCAGCCCAGGATGATTTTGTCGTCCAGGCCCGGGCGCACCCGCGCCTCCCGGGCCGTTTTGAGCTGCTGCAATCCACGCAGCCGCAGGGCCCGGAAAGCAGCTGCATCGAGTTGGTGCGCTTCCACAAACCGGTCTTCGGGTTGCAG